>NZ_JBEPLU010000001.1:1200000-1800000 GCF_040545335.1 Phenylobacterium koreense | reverse complement strand
CCCGCGAGGGCTCGAGCTTGCCCGCACGCATCTCGCAGAGCGCCACGATCGATCCGCCGTCCATGGCTGAAACGGTTCGCGTCCCGGGGCTTAGCCGGGCCTTGAGCGCTTCCACCTGTCGGGGAACCAGAACGATCGGTCGTCCCTGCTTCAGCTTGAAGGCGTCTTCGGCGGTCACGGCCAGCTCCGGGATGTCGTCCAGGGCGGTCTCGACCGGAAGCAATGCCTCCATGCACCGGGCCTTATGGCTCAAATCTTCCAACAATTCCAGCGTTATCGCGGTTTCTTCCTCGAAGGGACCGACCCGCGTCCGGCGCAGGGCGCTGACATGGGCGCAGGCGCCCAGCCGTTCGGCGATGTCTCGGACGATCGCGCGGACATAGGTGCCCTTGCCGCATTCCACGGCGATCTCGACATGATCGGCGTCCGGAGCGTCGATCACCCGGGCCTCGTAGATGGAGACCTGCCGGGCCTTCAGCTCCACCTGTTCGCCCGCGCGGGCGAGGTCATAGGCGCGCTCGCCATCCACCTTCACGGCGGAGAAAGCCGGCGGAACCTGCAGGATGTCGCCTACGAACTCCGGCAGCACCGCCTCGATCGCCGCCACGCTCGGGCGGACATCGGAGGTGGCGGTCGTCGCGCCCTCCCGGTCGAAGCTGGCCGTGGTCCGACCCCATTCGATGGTGAACCGGTAGGCCTTGTCGGCGTCCATCAGGAAGGAGACGGTCTTGGTCGCCTCGCCCAGGGCGATCGGCAGCACGCCGGTGGCCAGCGGGTCGAGGGTGCCCGCATGGCCGGCCTTCTGGGCGTTGAAGATGCGCCGGACGCGGCTCACCGCCTGGGTCGAACCCAGGTCGTAGGCCTTATCCAGGTTGATCCAGCCGGAGACGGCCTCACCCTTGCGGCGACGCGCCATCAGTCTTCATCCTTCCAGGAGTCCGAGGGCGGCTGAGGCGTCAGGTCCTGACGCACCTTCGGGTCGTCGAACAGCCGCCCGATCCGCTCGGCCTCGTCGAAGCTCTCGTCGTGCAGGAACTTCAGGTCCGGCGTGAACTTCATGTCGATCTCGCGCCCCAGCCGGCCGCGCAGGAATTTGGAGTGGCGGTTCAGCGCCTTGACCACCTCCGGCGCATGCTCGCCGCCGAGCGGTTCGATGAAGCAGACCGCGTGCTTGAGGTCAGGACTCATGCGCACCTCGGTGAGGGTCACCGAGACGCCCACCAGGGCTTCGTCCTCGAAGTCTTCCTCGCGAAGGATTTCCACCAGGGCGTGGCGAATAAGCTCGCCGGCGCGCAACTGGCGCTGGGATGGGCCCACCGGGCTGGGGCGGCCCTTGGACGTTGTACGTTTCATTGAACTGGCGCCTCTTACGACCCTGGCGCGCGGATCGGACGCGGCGGCTCAGGAGAAGGGCGGGCTTCTAGGCGTCCCACGACGCGAAGTCCACCCCGAAGCTCACGCCGCTCCGGTCCGCTCGCGGAAGAACGAAATGACCCGCGCCTCGGCTGCTTTGGTCGGCCCCTCCTCGGCGAGATTGATGGTCAGCACCGAGTGCGGATGCTTCAGGCCGCCAGGCGCAGCGTCCTTCGGATCGATCTCGATCGCTTCGAACCGATCGCCGAATTCGCGCCGGTAGGTCTCGAACCGCGCATCCGGCACGAAGGGATCGCCGTGGAACCGCAGGCCGATCATCGAGAGGTCCTCGTCCTGGAAGCGGCGGCGGGCGCAGGCGACCTCCGCCGGCGAAGCGCCGACGCCAGCCGCTTTCTCCGGCCGGCTGGCGCCCAAGGGCAGCGAAGGCTGGGACAGCACCGGAGCGACGACCGACGGCTCGGTCATCATCGCCAGGGCGAAGCCGCCGGTGAAGCACATCCCGACCGCCCCGACGCCTCTGCCGCCGCTGTCGGCGTGGGCCTTGCGCGCCAGCGCCCGCAACCAGTCCACGATCGGGCTCGACCGGTCGCTGGCCCAAACATTGAACTCGCGGCGGATGCAGACCCCGCCCAGCATGGTCAGCACGCCCAGCGGATGGTTCGCCGGCCGGCCCGGCTCGCCGAACAGATGGGGGCAATAGACGGTCATGCCGGCCGCGGCCACCCGGTCGGCGAACCGGATCACCTGCGGGTGCAGGCCTGGCATCTCGTGAATGACGATGACCGCCGGCCCCACCCCCCGCCGATAGACGTCGCGGGCCCATCGGCCGTCGTCGAACCGGAACTTCTCGTATGCGGCCAGCGCCGATGCGTAGCCCATGCGCTCCTCCCGTAAGGTCGCCGCGAGGAGTTAGGCCCGTCAGCCCTTGGTCCGCAGCATGGAAAGATCGCCATCGAAGCTGGAGAGCCGCCAGACCCCGTCCTCGCGGGTGAAAGTCAGCAGGCATGGACCGTTCTTTTTGCGGGGTGCGCACACCTGGCCCTCCCCGACCGTCTTCAACTGGCCGCCGATGACCAGGGAGTTCGGGATCGGGGTCGAGGGGCCATAGCCGTAGTACTCGGCGACAGCGCGGAAGGTCCGCGGCTGGATCAACGTCTCGCTGGCGGCCTCGGCGAGGGCCGGCGCGATCAGCGCGCCGAGGGCCGCCAGTTCGTCGCCGCCGGTCTTGCGCGCTTCGGCCAGCATCCGGGACTCGACCTGCCGCTTCAGGGCCTCGCGGTCCACGTGCTTGTCGAAGGTCGCCTTGTCGTTGTCGCGAATGGACACCAGCAGGGCATGGACGTCGGCGGCCGCGTCATAACGCTGGGTGGTCGCACAGGCGGCCAGCGCGAAGACGGCGAACGCAAAAAGCAGGTTTCTCATCAGCGGACCGGTTGTTGCGGATGGCGGAGCATGTCGTATCCCAAGCTACGGGCCCTGCGACAAGCCGGACGCGTACTATGAACGGGCCCGACCACGAAAAAGGCCCCCGGTTTCCCGGGGGCCTGATCTTCGCGCCAAAGACGGCGATCTAGAGGCTGCGGGCCACTTCTTCGAGATTGAAGCACTCGATGACGTCGCCTTCCTTGATGTCCTGGAAGCCCTCGAAGAACATCCCGCACTCGACGCCGGAGCCCACCTCGGCGACTTCGTCCTTGAAGCGCTTGAGGGTCTTGAGCGTACCGAGTTCGAGCACCACGATGTCCTCGCGGATGATCCGGACGCGAGCGCCACGGCGAACCACGCCTTCGGTGACGCGGCAACCGGCGACGCGGCCGACCTTGGTGATGTCGAACACCTGCAGGACCCGCGCGTTGCCCAGGAAGGTCTCGCGTTGTTCCGGCGCCAGCATGCCCGAGAGCACGCCTTTGATGTCGTCGATCAGGTCGTAGATGATCGCGTAGTAGCGGATCTCGACGCCCTCGCGTTCGGCCAGCGCCTGCGCCTGCTTCGAGGCGCGGACGTTGAAGCCGATGATCGGCGCGCCCGAGCTCTTGGCCAGGGTGACGTCGCTTTCGCTGATCGCGCCGGCGCCCGAGAGGATGATCCGCGCACGGACTTCGTCGGTGGCCAGCTTTTCGAGCGAGCCGACGATGGCCTCGGCCGAGCCTTGCACGTCCGCCTTAATGATGACCGGCAGCTCCGAGACCTTCTTGTCCTGAAGCTTGGCCATGAAGTCGGCCATGGTCACGCCGGCGGCGACCGGCGAACCGGCCTTCTCGCGCTTCAGGCGGGTCCGGTATTCGGTCAGTTCGCGGGCGCGAGCCTCGCTCTCCACCACGGCGAAGGGTTCGCCGGGGGTCGGAGCCCCATCGAGGCCGAGGATCTCCACCGGCACCGAGGGACCGGCCGCATCGAGCTGCTCGTCGCGCTCGTTCAGCAGGGCCCGCACGCGACCGAAATTGGCGCCGGCGACGACGATGTCGCCACGCTTCAGGGTGCCGCGCTTGACCAGCACGGTCGAAACCGCGCCGCGGCCGCGATCGAGCTTGGCCTCGATGACCGTGCCGTCCGCAGTGCGGTCCGGATTGGCCTTCAGGTCCATTATCTCGGCCTGAACCAGGATCGCCTCGATCAGGTTCTCGAGGCCCTGCTTCTTCAGCGCCGAGACCTCGATCACCTGGGTGTCGCCACCGAGGCTTTCGACGACGATCTCGTGCTGCAGCAGCTCGTTGATCACCCGCTGCGGATTGGCGTCGGGCTTATCCATCTTGTTGATCGCCACGATGATCGGGGCGCCGGCCGCCTTGGCGTGCTGGATGGCCTCGACCGTCTGCGGCATGACGCCGTCGTCTGCGGCGACCACCAGGACCACGATGTCCGTGACGTCAGCGCCGCGCGCCCGCATGGCGGAGAACGCAGCGTGGCCGGGGGTGTCCAGGAAGGTCACGGCCTGACCGCTGGCCAGGCGAACCTGGTAGGCGCCGATGTGCTGGGTGATGCCGCCGTGCTCGCCGGCCGCCACGTCCGCCGAACGCAGGGCGTCCAGCAGCGAGGTCTTGCCGTGGTCGACGTGGCCCATGACCGCCACGACGGGCGGGCGCGGGACCAGATGATCGTCCACGTCCTCTTCGCCGAGGAAGCCTTCTTCGACGTCGGCTTCCGAGACGCGGCGGACGGTGTGGCCGAATTCGGTGGCCACCAGTTCGGCGGTGTCGTTGTCGATGACGTCGTTGATCTTGAGCATCACGCCCTGACGCATCAGGAATTTGATGATCTCCACGCCGCGGGTCGCCATGCGGTTGGCCAGTTCGGCCACCGTGATGACGTCCGGGATGACGACTTCGCGGGCCACGCGGGCCTGTTCCTGGCCGCCGCCCTTGCGCTTCTCACGTTCACGCTCGCGCGCCCGGCGGACCGAGGCCAGCGAACGCATACGCTCGACGGCGCCCTCGTCGTCACCGGCCACGGCCTGGATGGTCAGGCGCCCTTCGCGCCGCTGAGCCGCGCCCTTGACCCGGCTGATCGCCTTGTTGGGCGCAGTCGGGGTCTTGCGGCGCGTATCCTCTTCATCGTCGGGACGACGGGCCTCGCCGCCGGGCCGCGGGGCCTGACGGGTCGCACGTTGAATCTCAGGAGTCGCAGGCGGAGCGTTGGGAGCCGCGCCGCGAGGCGGACGCGGGCCACCCGGACGATCGCCGGGCCGGCCGCCGCCGGGCGCGGGGCGCGGCGACAGGGCCGAATAGCGGACGGGCTCGCCGCTGGGACGCGGGCGATCGCCTTGCGGACGGTCGCCCTGCGGGCGGCCGCCACCGGTCCGATCGCCGCGCGGACCGCCACGATCGTCGCGGGGCGGGCGAGGCGCATCGGCGCGCGGCGCGCGCTGGCCGAAGTTCATATTCTCGTAGCGACCCGGCTCGCGGGTCCGCTCCGGACGATAGGTCGTCGTGGTCGGACGATCGTCGCGGCGTTCGCGCGAAGGTTCGTAGGTGCGGGTCTGGCCGGGGGCCGACCGCGGCGCGTCCTGGCGGGCCGGAGCCTCGGCGCGGGGCGCAGGCGCAGCAGCCTGCGGAGCCGCCGCACGGGGGGCTTCCTGAGCCGGAGCGGCCGGCGCGGCAGGCGCCGCGGGAGCGGACGCAGCCGGAGCGGCAGGCGCCGGCGGCGGGGCGGCCGCAGCGGCGGCCTCGGCCTTGGCGGCGGCGGCAGCCTTCGCAGCCTCGGCGCGGGCGGCCTCGGCTTCGGCGCGAGCGCGTTCCTCGCGGGCGCGCTGTTCGGCCGCCTGGCGGGCCTGATGCTCGCGGGCGAGTTCGATCGCGCGCTGACGGGCGCGTTGTTCTTCCGCCGAAAGGCCGGAGCCGTCGCCGGACGGTCCCTGGCTCGGGCGCGGCCCGGCGGACTGCGGCGAGGAAGCGCGGCGTTCAGCCGAAGACGGGGCAGCAAGGTTCCCGGCCGGCGACGCATGCGTGCGCTGGCGCTTGGTCTCCACGACCACCGTCTTGGACCGGCCATGGCTGAAGCTCTGCTTCACCGTGCCCGCACTGACCGATCCGGCCCCACGGGGCTTCAGGGTCAGGGGAGCTCGCCCTCCGGGCGTCCGGCCGTTGTCGTTCTCGTCGCTCATGCGCTCGCTTTACATATCGATCGGGGCGGCCCCGACCACGGACATTCCAATAGCTCTAGGCGCGCGAAACCGTGTCAGGTTCCGCCCGCCTCAGAAGGCCTCTCCTCGCGCCAACTCTCGGGAAGGAGCGGGCTAAAGCCAGCCAATCTCCGGACGTCTCTCGTCCAATGATCGGCGCCGCGCCCCGCAAGGAAGGCGGTGTGTATCACATTCTCCGCCCCCAAGGCCAAACCCAATTCCTCGGCGTTGAAGAGTCCGAGGACCTGAGGGGGGTTAGGTGACTTGCGGGCCACATTAAGGATCTTGCGGCGGCCGTCCGCCGCGCCGTCGGCGGCTTCGACCAGCCAGGCCACCTTACCGGCGTTCAGCGCCGCGGCGACCTTTTCGTATCCGGAGATAAGCTCCCCGGCCCGTTTCGCAAGCCCGAGGCTCTCCAGAAGCCGACGGCGCAGCAGGCCCTCGACCTGATCGGCGAGGTCGGCCGGGGCCGCCAGCTTGGCCTTGGCGGACCGCGCGAAATGGCCCTTGCGGGCCGCGGTTTCCACCGAGACGCGGTCGGCGGCGACCCACATGCCGCGTCCGGGCAGCTTGGCGGCGAGATCGGGAACGACCAGCCCCTCGGGGCCCGCGACAAAGCGAACCAGGGCGCCCTCCCCCATCACCTGGCCGGAGACGATATCCCGCCGCTCCCGCGCCGCCTGGGCGAGGGTGCGGGGCGTCGCTCTCGCGGCCGCGTTGACGGAGGGGGCGGTCACCAGGTCTTACGCCTCCGGGCTTTCTTCCTCGGGGGCGGCTTCGTACTCGCCCTCGGCGTATTCGGCTTCCGGCTCCAGCTCGGGCTCCGGCACCTCGACCCAACCCATGGCGATACGGGCTCGCATGATCAGGGCCTCGGCGTCCATGGCGTCGAGATTGAAGCTTTCGAGGATGCCCGGCTCGCGCACGCGCTCGCCGTCGCGGGTCTCGAACCAGCCGCGCAGGTCGTCGGGGATCAGGCCGGCCAGGTCCTCGACGCTCTTCACGTCGCCTTCGCCCAGGGCCACGGCCATCGGCAGGGTCACGCCCTCGATCTCCAGCAGACCGTCCTCGACGCCCAGGGCCTTGCGCTTGGCGTCGTACTCGGCCGCTTCCTTCTCGAGGTACTCGCGGGCGCGGGTCTGGATTTCCTCGGCGGTGTCCTCGTCGAAGCCTTCGATGGCCGCGATGTCCGAGGCGTCCACATAGGCCACGTCCTCGACCGAGGCGAAGCCTTCGGTGACCAGGAGCTGGGCGATGACCTCGTCGACGTCCAGGGCTTCCTGGAACAGGGCCGTGCGCTCGGTGAACTCGCGCTGACGGCGCTCGCTCTCCTGGCTCTCGGTCATGATGTCGATCTGCCAGCCGGTGAGCTGGGAGGCCAGGCGGACGTTCTGGCCGCGGCGGCCGATGGCCAGGGACAGCTGTTCGTCCGGCACCACGACTTCGACGCGCTCGTCCTCTTCGTCCATGACGACCTTGGACACTTCGGCCGGGGCCAGGCCGTTGACGATGAAGGTCGCCTCGTCCGGGCTCCACTGGATGATGTCGATCTTCTCGCCCTGCAGCTCGGCCACGACCGCCTGCACGCGCGAACCGCGCATGCCGACGCAGGCGCCGACCGGGTCGATCGAGGAGTCGTTCGACACCACCGCCATCTTGGCGCGCGAACCCGGATCGCGGGCCACCGCGCGGATTTCGATCACGCCGTCATAGACTTCCGGCACTTCCTGGGCGAACAGCTTGGCCATGAAGCCGCCATGGGCGCGGCTGAGCAGGATCTGCGGGCCCTTGGTCTCGCGGCGGACGTCGTAGATGTAGCAGCGGATCCGGTCGCCGATGTTGAAGTTCTCGCGCGGGATCGACTGGTCGCGGCGCATGATGCCTTCGCCACGGCCCAGGTCGACGACGGTGTTGCCGTATTCGACGCGCTTGACGACGCCGTTGACGATCTCGCCGACGCGATCCTTGAACTCTTCGTACTGACGCTCGCGCTCGGCTTCGCGGACCTTCCCGGTCACCACCTGGCGAGCCATCTGGGTCTGGACGCGGCCGAACTCGAAGGGCGGCAGGATCTCTTCGTAGGTCTTGCCGACAAAGGCGTCCTTGTCGTCGCGCAGGGCGTCGGCCAGGCGGCGCACGCCCACCGGCTCCTCGGCCAGGCCGTCCTCGCTCTCGAACACGGCGTCGTCGGGGATCACGGTGATGACGCGCTTGACGGTCATCTCGCCGGTCTTGGGATCGATGCGTACCCGGATGTCGTGCTCGGCGCCGTACCGCGCGCGGGCGCCCTTCTGGATCGCTTCCTCGATCGCCTCGATGACGATCTCCTTGTCGATCGACTTTTCCCGGGCCACGGCCTCGGCGATCTGCAACAGCTCAAGCCGGTTGGCGGAAATGCCGGTCAGGCTCATCGGTCTGCGTCCTCTTACTCGGGTGTTTCTTGATCGGCCTCGGCGCTCAGGCGGGCGGCGCGTTCGTCCGCGCCGCGCTTCATCAGCGCGTCGGTCAGGATGAGTTTAGCATCCACGATCCAGGAGAACGGGATCATGGCGGTGGAGTCTTCGCCTTCCAGGTCGATGCCCACGGCGTCGCCCTCGACCCCGGCCAATATACCGCGGAAGCGCTTGCGCCCCTCGGCCACGCGGTCGAGCTCGATCCGCGCGTCATGGCCTTCGTAGTTGGCGAAATCCTTCAGCCTCGTCAGCGGCCTGTCGACGCCGGGGGACGAGACCTCCAGCGTATATTCCCCGGCGATGGGGTCGGCGGCGTCCATGACTTCGGAGATCGCCCGCGACAGCCGCGCGCAGTCCTCGACGACCATCTCGCCTTCCGGCGTCTCGGCCATCACCTGAAGGCGACGGGCGCTGTCCCCGCCCATCAGGCGCAGGCGCACGATCTCATAACCTGCGGCCTCCGCGACGGGGTCGAGAAGTTCCAGGAGTCGGCGGTCTTCAGCGGTCTTGCCACGCATAAGCTTGGCTGCTCTCCGGCAACAAAAAAGCGGCTGGGCCGAAGCCTGCCGCTCGTATGCGCTATCCAGCGCTAACGGACGATGTGAGGCTTATATAGCGCGGGACCTGCGTTTTGTCAGCCCCCCGCGGGGCGGGCGCATTTGCGGAGCGAATTGCAGCTTTCGCGCTCGATCGGGGTCGGCGCCCCTTTTCGTGAGGCTCCGAATGGTTCACAGACGCGGCGCTAAAACTTTCAGTGTCGCAAGGTCCTTCCCTCCCTATGGACATCTCCAAGATTCCCGTCGGCGTGAACCCGCCGTACGACGTCAACGCCATCATCGAAATTCCGCAGGGCGGCGAGCCTGTGAAGTACGAGCTCGACAAGGAGAGCGGCGCCATCATGGTCGACCGCTTCCTCCATACGGCGATGTACTATCCCGGCAACTACGGCTTCATCCCGCACACCCTGTCGGACGATGGCGACCCGATGGACGTGCTGGTGGTCGGACCGACTCCGGTCGTTCCCGGCGCGGTGATCCGCGTGCGTCCGATCGGCACCCTGATGATGGTCGACGAGGCCGGCGGCGACGAAAAGGTCCTGGCCGTTCCGGTGGACAAGCTGCACCCGTTCTACGCCGGCGTGGATTCCTGGCGCAGCCTGCCGGCGATTCTGACCGAGCAGATCGCCCACTTCTTCCAGCACTATAAGGACCTGGAGAAGGGCAAGCGCGTCGAGATCGTCCGCTGGGCCGATCCGGAAGAGACCGGTGAGCTGATCCGCCAGGGGATCGAGCGCGCCAAGGCCGCCGGCAAGGGCCAGTAAGTCGAAATGAGGCGGCGGGCCACGCGCCCGCCGTCACCCTCAGCGCCGCACGAAGTCGAAGAACACCGGCTCGCAGTCGCCCAGGCGCTTTTCCTCATAACGTGTCGTGATGTGGTCGGCCGGCGGAACCCGCCAGTCGTCGGCGCGCTCGGCTGTCCAGTCGAAGTCCGGCGAGGCCAGGATGCGCTCCAGCGCCCAGTCGGCGTAGCCGGCGACATCGGTCGCGAACCGCAGCCGCCCGCCTGGCTTCAGCAGCCGCGCCAGTTCGGCGACCATCTCCGGCTGGACGATACGGCGCTTGTGATGCCGCGCCTTGGGCCAGGGGTCCGGGAACAGGATGAAGACCCGCGACAAGCAGCCGGTCGGCATCCGGGCGGCGAGTTCCCGCGCGTCTCCGTCGTGAATCCTGACGTTGGAAAGCCCCTGCTCGTCCACGTGCCGCACGGCGCTGGCCACGCCGTTGAGGAACGGCTCGCAGCCGACGATCAGCACGTCGGGCCGGCGAGCCGCCTGGCTGGCCATGTGCTCGCCGCCGCCGAAGCCGATCTCCAGCCAGGCCTCCGCGGCCCCCGGCATCAGTTCGCGAGGGTCGAACGGCCCCTCGGGCGGCCGGATAGAGGGCAGCAGGGTTTCGACCAGCGCGGCCTGGCGCGGCTTGATCGGACGTGACTTGATCCGGCCGTAGGACCGGAGGAGGGGGTGAGCGGCGTCTTCCATCGCCGCCCTCTACATCGCAACGGCCGGCTCGAAAAGCCGGCCGCCGCGCCAGGGTCAGGCGATGCCTTTGAGCTGCTCGACCAGGTCGGTCTTCTCCCAGGAGAAGCCGCCTTCGTTGTCCGGCGTACGGCCGAAGTGACCATAGGCCGCAGTGCGCGCGTAGATCGGGCGGTTGAGGCCCAGGTGCTCACGGATCGCCCGCGGCGTCGCGCCGCCGATCATCTGCGGCAGAGCCAGTTCCAGCTTGGCCGGATCGACCTGACCGGTGCCGTGCAGGTCGACATAGAAGGACAGCGGATCGGAGACGCCGATGGCGTAGCTGATCTGGATCGTGCACTTGCGGGCCAGGCCCGCGGCGACGACATTCTTGGCCAGATAGCGGCAGGCATAGGCCGCCGAACGGTCCACCTTGGTCGGGTCCTTGCCGGAGAAGGCGCCGCCGCCGTGCGGAGCCGCCCCGCCGTAGGTGTCGACGATGATCTTGCGGCCGGTGACGCCCGCGTCGCCGTCCGGCCCGCCGATCAGGAAGCGGCCGGTCGGGTTGACGTGCCACTTGGTCTTCTTGGTGATCAGGCCGTCCGGAATGACGCTTTCGACATAGGGCCGGATCAGGGCGGCGATGCGCTTGGAATTGGCGGTCTGGTCGCCGATCTTCTTCTTGTGCTGGGTCGAGACGACGATCTTCAGCACCTCGACCGGGCGACCGTCCTGATAGAGCAGGGTCACCTGGCTCTTGGCGTCCGGTTCGAGCGCTTCGCATTCGCCCGAATGACGCACCTCGGCCAGCTTGTGCAGGATGTCGTGCGAGTACTGCAGGGTCGCCGGCATCAGCGACGGGGTCTCGTCGCAGGCGTAGCCGAACATGATCCCCTGGTCGCCCGCGCCCTCTTCCTTCTTATCGGTCGAGTCGACGCCGACGGCGATGTCGGCCGACTGGGCGTGCAGGAAGTTCGAGAACTTCGCCTTCTCCCAGTGGAAACCCTTCTGAGCGTAGCCGATGTCCTTCACCGCGGCGCGCACCTTGGGCTCCAGGCTGGCGAGGATTTCCTTCGTCATGGCCTTGTTTTCGGCCTTGGAAGCGCCCGGCTTGCCGGCGCGAACTTCGCCGGCCAGCACGATGCGGTTGGTGGTCACCAGGGTCTCGCAGGCCACGCGGGCCTCGGGCTCGGCCGCGAGGAACGCATCGACCACGGTGTCGGAGATACGGTCGGCCACCTTGTCGGGGTGGCCCTCGGACACGCTTTCGCTGGTGAAGATGTAGGACGAACGGCTCAAGTGGTAGCTCCGGTGAAACGGGCGCGCCGCGGCCCATGGCGGCGCCATATTGGACGTTGGTCGGAACCTATAAGGAAATCTTTATATCCCGCAAGCGGCGTCGCGCGTCGGCTGAAGGTGCCGCCCTGACTAGTCCTCGGCCTGCGCCTCTTCATCGACCATCGCCCGGACGAGATCGAGGATGCGGCGGCGCACCCGCGCCGGCGCGATTTTCGGAAAGGCGTTGGCCAGTTCCACACCTTCGGAGGTCAGCAGAAAGGCCTGCATGTGGGCCTGGCCGCCAGCCGGCTCGCTGGGCGCCGTAGACTTGGTGTCGGCGAGGCCTTCGAAGAAATAGGCCGTGGAGGTGTCCAGAGCGCGGGCCATTTCGTACAGCTTCGAAGCGGAGACGCGGTTTGCCGCGCGCTCGTATTTCTGCACCTGTTGAAAGGTGAGCCCAATCGCCTCGGCCAGCCTTTCCTGGCTTACGCCGAGTTCTTTGCGCCGAAGACGAATCCGCAGGCCGACATGGACATCGATAGGATTGGGGACAGTGTCCGGGTCTTTGACCATTTGGGCTCACCCTTGCCGAGCCTCGACTGACGCGTCAAAAACCTGACCAAATCGTCAATTCCGCTCTTTATCGCCGACCTAAATGTCGAAATCCGACAATGGCTAAGGAAAGGAGCAACATCATGGCGAAGGCCGTTTCGCCGATAAAATTGTAGGGTGTGGCTGAAATCGCGGGCGGCAGGCGCGCATCGATGACCCCGACAGCGCCAAGCCCCAGGCGGCGCTCGGCAGGCGCGCGGCCATAGGCGTCAATGACCGCCGAAACGCCGGTCGGGGTCGAGCGCACCATGGGCAGGCCATTCTCGATGGCGCGATAACTGGCGATGTTGAGATGCTGCCACGGGCCGCTGGTCGCGCCGAACCAGGCGTCGTTCGAAACATTCAGCAGCCATCGCGGACGCAGGCCGGCCCGCACGGCGGCGTTCTCGGCAAAGCGTGGGAACAGCGCCTCATAGCAGATCAGCGGCTGGACGGGCGGCATGCCTCGGGCCCGCATGGGTCCGGGCTCTGGCCCGGCCGTGAAGTCCTCCGGCATATGGACCAGGCTTCGGATGCCGAGACTGGTGGCGAGCTCGCCGAACGGCAGGAATTCCCCGAAGGGGACCAGCCGATGCTTGTCATAGACGCCCGTCACCTGCAGCCCGACGGCGGTGCGGCGCAGGGCGATCAGGCTGTTGAAGTAGTCGACCCCTCCGTCCGGGGCGTAATCGGCGCGATTGGCGCCCAGCAGCAGGGATTGGCCCGGCTCCACCGCCGAGGCCAGGCGCGCCGCATAAGGGCTTCCGGGCGCCAGCAGGTCGTCGATGACCGCTGGCAGAGCGCCCTCCGGCCAGACCACGATCTGGGGCGAAGCGCCGGCGGGCGTCCGGGACAGGCTGACATAGGTGTCGATGATGGCGTCGAGATTCTCCGGCCGCCACTTGTCCTTCTGGTCGATGTTGGCCTGGACGATGCGAATGAGCGGCGCGCCGTCGCTGACCGGCGGAGCGCCCTGCAGGCGCCATGCGCCGAAGCCCGCGAGCGCCAGCAGGACCGCCGCCGCCAATGCCGGCGGCAGGATGCGGGCGGCGCGGCCGCCCCGGTCGAACGCCAGGGCGAAGGCCGCCGCGGCCGCCACCGTCACCCAAGTGAGCCCATAGGGTCCGATCAGGGCGGAAGCCTGCGAGACCGGGCCTCCGGCCCGCCAGGTCTCGCCGGGCAGGTTCCACGGAAACCCCGTGAAGACATGGCCGCGGGTCCACTCCGCCAGGGCCACGATCCCGGCGAAGACCAGCACCCGCCAGGGTCCCCTGACGTCGGCGACGCGATAGAGCAACCCAGCCACCCCCCAGAACAGGGAAAGGCCGCCGGCCATGAACAGCAGGGCGAAGGGGGCCATCCAGCCGTGGGCGGCCGCATCCACCAGGAACGCCTCGGTGATCCACCAGACGCTGATCGCGAAATAGCCGAGCCCGGCCAGCCAGCCCCGGAAGAAGGACGATCTGAGCGGCCTCGGGCCCGTCGTCTCCACGGCGCGCATGAAAAGGCCATAGCCCAGCAGGCCGGGGAGCAGTCCGAAAGGCGGGTGGGCCAGGCCGGCGGCCAGCCCGCCCAGCACCGCCAGGAGACGCCAGGTCGAGGACGAGGAGAGTTTCAGGTCACGCCTCTTGCGCCGTTTCGACAGGGGGCGCCGGAGAGAAACGCACGCGCTTGACCCGCCGCGCATCGGACTCGAGCACCTCAATCGCGTAGCCGGCCGGATGTGGGATCACCTCGCCGCGCTGCGGCACCCGCCCGGCCAGGGCCGAAACCAGCCCGCCCACCGTATCGATCTCCTCGTCGAGATCGTCCGGCGCCAGGTCTTCGCCCATCACGGCTTCGAGCTTCTCGAGCGGCGCGCGGGCGTCGACGTCGTAGACGCCGCCGGGGCGCACCGTCACGGCGACCACCGTCGCCTCGTCGTGCTCGTCGTCGATGTCGCCGACGACCGCCTCGACCAGGTCCTCGATGGTCACCAGCCCATCGGTGCCACCGAATTCGTCGATGACCATGGCCATGTGGTTGCGCTCGGCCTGCATGCGCCGCAGCAGGTCGGCCGCGCGCATGGAGCCCGGCACGTACAGCACCTCGCGGCGCAGCTTCTGCAGGATCAGGTCTTGCGGCCCTGGACGCTGGCCCCGGCCCGCCAGCAGGCGGAAGATGTCCTTCACGTGAATCACGCCGACCGGGTCGTCCAGCGTCTCGCGATAGATCGGCATCCGGCTGTGCTCGGACTCCGCGAACCGCGCGACCACCTCGGCGAACGGCGTCGAAAGCTCCACCGCGACGATGTCTACGCGCGGCGTCATGACGTCGGCCACGCGCATGGACTGGAACGCCGCAGCCTGCTCGACCATGTCGTTGGCCTCCGGCGCGCTGACCGGCGGCGCTGGCGTCTCGCCCACACGGCGAAGCCTGCGAAGCAACGCCCGAAGCCCCCGGCTGCGCCTGGGGGATTCGGGCGGACTGGATATCCCGTCCGAAGAGTTAGTCATGGTCTCCCTGCTCAGCCGCGTAGGGGTCTGGAACCCCCAGCCCGGCCAGGATGACGCGCTCAAGACCTTCCATCTGTTCGGCCTCGGCGTCGGTCTCGTGATCGTATCCTACAAGATGCAGCACGCCGTGCGCCACAAGGTGCTGCAGATGATGGGCGAGCGGCTTTCCCTGCTCGGCCGCCTCGCGCGCGCAGACCCCATAGCCGAGCGCGATGTCGCCAAGGTGACCCTCCGGGTTCTGCGGGGCGGGAAAGGACAGGACGTTGGTCGCGTAGTCCTTGCCGCGGAAGCGGGCGTTCAGCTCGCGAACGCTTTCGTCGTCGGTCAGCAGCAGGGTGATCGCCCCGCCCCCGAAATCGATCTCCGCCAGCGCCGCCAGCGCGGCGTCCTCCACCAGATCCTCGACGTCCTGCAGCGCATCGCTCCAGGCTTGGTCTTCGATTTCGATGTCGATCAAATCGCGCGTCCGCTCTTGGCCGCATCGGCGTCGTAGGCCCTGACGATACGCTCAACCATCGGATGGCGCACGATATCTTCCGCAGAGAACCGGTTTACCCCCACGCCCTCGAGGCCCTCCAGCAGACCCACGGCGTGCGCCAGGCCCGAGTCCGCCGGGTTGACCAGGTCGATCTGGGTCGGGTCGCCGGTCACGGCCATGCGCGAGCCCTCGCCGATCCGGGTCAGCACCATTTTCATCTGCAGCCGGGTGGTGTTCTGGGCCTCGTCCACGATGACGAAGGCGTGGCTGAGAGTCCTGCCGCGCAGGAAGGCGATCGGCGCGACCTCGATCTCGCCCTTCTCCCGCCGCCGGCGGAACTGTTCGGCGCCCAGGATGTCGGTCAGCGCCTCCCAGACCGGGGCCATGTAGGGATCGACCTTCTCGGTCAGGTCGCCGGGCAGGAAGCCGAGGCGTTCGCCGGCCTCGACGGCCGGGCGCGAAACGATCAACCGATCGACTTCGCCGCGCAGCAAGAGGCCCGCCCCATGGGCGACCGCCAGGAAGGTCTTGCCGGTGCCGGCCGGGCCAAGCCCGAAGACCAGCTCGCAATTGGCCAGGGCCTGCAGATAGCGCGCCTGGCCCGCAGTGCGCGGCGAAACCTGGCCGCGGCGCCCCGTGGGCAGCCCGGCCGGCGACTTGCCGGCGCCCGAGCGCGCGGAGCCGATCGCCACCCGCACGTCGGCCTCGCCGACCTCGCGGCCGGCGTCGGCCTGGGCGGCGATGGCCGAGACCGCCTGCTTGGCGGCGTTGCGCGATTTGGCGTCACCGTCGATGGAGACGCCGCCGCCGGGGGTTTCGATCAGGACGTTGAAGGCGTCTTCGATGAGCGCCGCGTGCCGGCTGGCCTCGCCGGCCACCGCACGCAGGGCGGCGTCCGACAGGGGAACGTATTCGGGCCTGCTCACGCGGTCTCCATCTCGAGCACCCCGGCAAGGCTCATCTTGTTGGCGACCTCGATGCGAACCGGAACGATCTGTCCGATCAAACGATCCGGCCCCTCGACGTGCACCGCCTGCAGGTAGGGGCTGCGGCCCGAAAGCTGGCCGGGATGGCGGCCGGGCTTTTCGAACAGCACCGGCAGCACCTTGCCCGCCTGGGCGGCGTTGAAGGCGCGCTGCTGCTCGTCCAGCAGGGCGTTGAGGCGCGCCAGGCGTTCGTCCTTCACCGCCTCCTCCACCTGGCCCGGCAGGGCCGCGGCCGGGGTGCCCGGGCGACGCGAATACTTGAAGGTGAAGGCGGCCGCATATCCGATCTCGCGCACGAGCTGCAGCGTCGCCTCGAAGTCCGCCTCGCGCTCGCCGGGGAAGCCGACGATGAAGTCGCCGGACATGGCGATGTCGGGCCGGGCCGCGCGGATCTTCTCCACCAGACGCAGATAGCTGTCGGCCGTGTGGGCGCGGTTCATCGCCTTGAGGATCTTGTTCGACCCCGACTGCACCGGCAGGTGCAGGTAGGGCATGAGTTGGGGCAGCTCGGCATGGGCCTCGATCAGCGCCTCGTCCATGTCGGCCGGGTGGCTGGTCGTGTAGCGGATGCGGTCCAGGCCTTCGATCTTGGCCAGCTTGCGGGCCAGGCCCGCCAGGCCGCCCTCGCCCGCATAGGCGTTGACGTTCTGGCCCAGCAGGGTGACCTCGCGCACGCCCTTGGCGGCCAGGTCGCGGGCCTCGGCCAGGATCGTCTCCACCGGCCGCGACCACTCTCCGCCCCGGGTATAGGGCACCACGCAGAAGGTGCAGAACTTGTCGCAACCCTCCTGCACGGTGAGGAAGGCGGTGACGCCGTCCGGATTGCGCTCGGTCGGCAGGGCGTCGAACTTCTCGTCGGCGGCGAAGTCCGCGGCCAGGCGCTCGCCGCGGGCGCGGTGGGCGCGGGCGATCAGCTCGGGAAGCTGGTGATAGGCCTGCGGGCCGACGACCAGGTCCACCGCCGGCTGGCGTTGCATGATCTGCTCGCCCTCGGCCTGGGCGACGCAGCCGGCCACGGCGATGGTCATCTTCGCCCCGGTCTCGGCGCGGGCCTGCTTCATCAGCTTGATCTGGCCGAGCTCGGAATAGACCTTCTCGGTGGCCTTCTCGCGGATGTGGCAGGTGTTCAGGACGACAAGGTCGGCCTCGTCCGGGCTATCGGTCACGCCATAGCCCAGCGGCGCAAGGACATCGGCCATGCGCTCGCTGTCATAGACGTTCATCTGACAGCCGTAGGTCTTGATGTAGAGGCGCTTGGTGGGCGCAGGAGCGGTCATTGGCGCGTTATGAGGCTGTGGACAGCTCGGCGCAAGCGCGCCTCATTCCTCCAGGGGCACGCCATAGAGCTCGAGCCGGTGGTCCACCAGTTTATAGCCGAGCTTGCGGGCGATGGCCTCCTGCAGGGCCTCGATCTCCTCGTCGACGAACTCGATCACCTTGCCGCTCTTCATGTCGATCAGGTGGTCGTGGTGGACGTCGGTGGCCTCCTCGTAGCGCGAGCGGCCGTCACGGAAGTCGTGGCGGGCGATGATTCCGGCCTCTTCGAACAGGCGGACCGTCCGGTAGACCGTAGCGATCGAGATGTGCGGATCCACCTCGTGGGCGCGGCGATACAGCTCTTCCACATCGGGGTGGTCGTGGGCGGCCGACAGCACGCGCGCGATCACGCGGCGCTGCTCGGTCATGCGCATGCCCTTCTCGATGCAAAGGCTCTCGATGCGGTCCACGAACGGTCTCCTCAGGTAACTCGGCGGCAGGATAGGGCGACTAGGACCCGTGGCCAAGTTCGAGCCGCATGACGAGGGCGTCGGCGCGCTCGCCGGCCCCCAGGTCGTAGTAGCCGGAACGGACCCCCACCTGGACGAAACCGGCGCCTTCATAGAGGCCGATGGCCGGCAGGTTTCCTGCCGAAACCTCCAGGAACATGACGTCCGCCTGCGCCGCCCGCGCCAAACCGGCGCAAGCCTCGACCATGGCCCGCGCCAGTCCGCGCCGGCGCGCGGCCGGATCGACCGCCAGGGTCAGGATCTCGGCCTCGCCCGCAATCGCGCGGCAAAGGATGAAGCCGGCCAGGCGCTCATCCTCCGCCACCAGGGCGAAGGCGCCGGGCGAAGCCAGCAGCTCGGCGATGTCCTGGGCCGGCCAGGGATGGTCGAAGGCGCGGGCGTGCAGTTCGGCCAGGGCCCAGGCCTCGCCCGCGTCGGCGGGGCGCAGGGTCATGACGGGTCGCGGCCGCCCGGCAGCTTGGCGTCCGGAGCCCTGAGATAGAGCGGCCGGGGCGGCGACGGCGGGCGAGCGGCGGCGACGGCGGCGACGGCGGCCGGGTCGGTGTGGTCGATCCCGATCACCTTCGCCGAGGGCCGAACCTCGGCCAGCAGGGCCGCGCCGGTCCCGACCAGGACGTCCGGCGCAAGCTCGGCGACCCGCGCCGCCGCGGTCTCGAGCGCCAGCACGTCGGGCGCGCTGACCGCCACGCCGTCGGCGAAGCCCTGCAGATAGACCTGACCCCGCTTGGCGTCGAGGGCGGCGATCACCCGGCCCTGGTGCGGCCGCGCCAGGGCTTCCAGCGACCCGACCCCGACGGCGGGAATGTCGAGTGCGGCCGACAGCCCCTTGGCGAAGGCCAGGCCGACCCGCAGGCCGGTGAAGGAGCCCGGCCCGACGGTGACGCCGACCCGATCCAGGGAATCGAAAGCGATCCCCGCCTGCGCCATCACCTCGGCGACGAGGGGCGCCAGGCGCTCCTGGTGGCCGCGGCTCATCGGCTCGATCCGGCTGGCGCGGGTCACGCCATCCTCGACCACGGCGGCCGAGCAGGCGAACAGACAGGTATCGACGGCCAGGACGATCATGACGCCGGGCCGGTCGTTCGGAAAACCCTCACTCAAAGTCCCCTAGAGCGTCTGCTCGACGCGGGTGACTTCGGGCACGTAGTGCTTGAGCATGTTCTCGACCCCGGCCTTCAGGGTCGCCGAGGACGACGGGCAGCCGGAGCAGGCGCCGCGCATGTGCAGCCAGACGACCCCGGTTTCGGGCTCGAAGCGGTTGAACAGGATGTCGCCGCCGTCCTGGGCCACGGCCGGACGGATACGGGTATCCAGCAGGTCCTTGATCTCGGCCACGATCTGGGCGGTCTCGCCCTCATACTCGGCCTCGTCGTGACCGCCGGCCTCGGCGGTCTCCTCGAAGAGCGGCCGGCCGGAGGTGAAGTGGTCCATGATCGCCGCCAGCACCGGCGCCTTCAGGTGCGGCCAGTCGTGGTGCGGGCCCTTGCCGACCGTCACGAAGTCGGTCCCAAAGAACACCCGGGTCACGCCCTCGATGTCGAAGAGGTCGGCCGCCAGCGGCGAGACCTGAGCCTCCTCGATGCTCCGGAAATCGTGCGAGCCTTCGGTAAGCACCTCGCGGCCGGGGAGGAACTTCAGAACCTCGGGATTGGGCGTGGCTTCGGTCTGGATGAACATGGGCAAGATGTGGCGCTTTGAGCGCGGAATCGCAAGTTATCCCTCCCAGCGGATCCATATGCGCCGAAAGCCGCCGGAAAGGCTGATGCGTATGGATCCCCGGCGCGCTTACCCAGCCGGGGATGACGACCTGAAAAATGATCGAAGCATGTCTCTCTTCCCTTCGCGGTGAGGGAGAGGGACTAGGCCAGGTCGGCGATCTCTTCGTCGGTGAGGTCGCCGGGGACTACGGTCACCGGCACCTTGCGCGTTCCCCACTTCACCCCGTCCTTGGCGATCGAGGAAACCAGCGGCCCGGGGCCGCGGCCACCGACCGCAGCGGCGAGGACCAGGATCTTGATCGACGGGTCGTCGGAGATGACCTTGCGCAGCGCCGCGCGGGTGCTCTCGGCGTTGACGATGATGAATTCCGGCGGGATGCCGGTCTCGGCGACGACGAACTCGGCCATCTTCTGGAGGATCGCCTCGGCTTCCTCGCGGGCCTGGCGCTCGATCTCCTGGCGCACGCCGCTCCAGTGCTCGAACACCGCCGGCTCGATGACCCGCAGCAGGGCCACATGGCCCGAGGTCGAGCGCGCCCGGCGGCAGGCGAAACGCAGCGCCGCCTGGAATTCCGGGCTGTCGTCGGCGATGACGAGGAACTTGCGCTGGCTCATGGGGAGACGGTGGCTTGGACTCGCCCGTTCGGCAAGTCCATCCCCAGGTGTCACCCGGTTCGCGAAGCAAGACCGGATGACACGAGGGGTTAGAGGTCAGGCGCCCCAGAAGCCGACGATCTTGCGGACCTCGGCCAGGGTCGGCGTGGCGGCCTCGCGCGCACGGGCGGCGCCGGCGGCGAGAACCTTGTCGATCTCGGCGGGATCGGCCATCAGCCGGCGCATTTCGGCGCTGACCGGACCGAGCTTCTCCACCGCCAGGTCGGCGAGCTTGGGCTTGAAGGCGCCGAAGCCCTGGCCCGCGAACTCGGCCAGCACGTCCGCAGACGAACGGCCGTCGAGGGCGGCGTAGATACCCACCAGGTTTTCCGCTTCCGGCCGAGCCTTGAGCTCGTCCAGGGTTTCCGGCAGCGGCTCCGGGTCGGTCTTCGCCTTGCGGACCTTCTGGGCGATGGTGTCGGCGTCATCGAGCAGGTTGAGGCGCGAATTGTCCGATGGATCGGACTTGCTCATCTTCGCCGAACCGTCCCGCAGCGACATGATCCGCGCACCAGGCCCTTGCGTCAGGGCGTCGGGCAGCGGGAAGAAGCCCGGGACCTCGAAGTCGTGGTTGAACTTCGCGGCCACGTCGCGGGTCAGCTCCAGGTGCTGGCGCTGGTCGTCGCCCACCGGCACTTCGGTCGCCTTGTAGAGCAGGATGTCGGCGGCCTGCAGCACCGGGTAGGTGTAGAGGCCGACGCTCGAGCGCTCCTTGTGCTTGCCCGACTTCTCCTTGAACTGGGTCATCCGGTCGAGCCAGCCGAGGCGGGCGACGCAGTTGAAGATCCAGGCGAGCTCGGCGTGCTCGGGCACGGCCGACTGCGGGAAGATGGTGGCGACCTTGGGGTCCAGGCCCGAGGCGAGATAGGCGGCGGCGATCTCGCGCACCTGGCCGGCCAGCAGCTTCGGATCCTGCCACACGGTGATCGCGTGCATGTCGGCCACGAAGATGAAGGTTTCCACCTCGTGCTGCAGGCGGGCGAACTTCACCAGCGCGCCGAGATAGTTGCCCAGGTGCAGGGCGCCGGAGGGCTGGACGCCGGACAGCACGCGGCGCGGGCCCGAATAGGCGGGAGGAGCTTGGTCAGTCATGGAATCAGGCTTTTCGAAAGAGGATCAGGCAGGCGCGCGCATTCCGCGCCGGAAGGGCGGTGATCAGGCGCTACGCCATCGCCACATGTTTCGCCGCAAAGCCATGGCCCACGCGAATAAGCCTTGCAGCGCGCGAGGGCAAGCCCGTCAGAGGTCGGTGCTGACCGCCGCATCGCCCGGCCGCCGGCGAAGGGCGGCCTTGATCTCGGTGACGGTGATCCCCCGGAAAGCCAGCAACAGCAGGCCGTAAGCGGCCACGCCGGCGGCGGCCACACCGAGCACGGCGATCTCCTTGGCCCCGAGACCGGCGAGGTTGATCCCCCTCAGCGGCGCCTCGATCCAGTCGCGCTCATAGGAGGCCAAGCCCAGCAGGGCGCCGAAGGCGGTGCTGGCCGCGGCGATCCGGGTGATGCGGCCCCAGGCGGCCTTGGTCGGGGAATAGTCCCCGCGCTTGGCGAGCAGCAGGGCCATCTGGGCGACGTTGATCCAAGCCGCCGCGCTGGTCGCTGCGGCGATGCCCTTCACCCCGATGACCTGGAAAAGCGCCAGGCCCAGGGCGATGTTCACCGCCACCGAGATCAGGCCGAACCGCATCGGGGCGCGAGTGTCGGCGCGGGCGAAGAAGGCCGGCTGAAGCACGCGGGCCAACACGAAGGCCGGCACGCCCCAGCCGTAGTTCAGGAGGATCCAGGCGGTCTCGCGCGCGTCGATGGCGGTGAAGACGCCGCGGGTGAAAAGGCCGTCGATCAGGAAATAGGGCATGGCGATCAAGGCCGCCGCCGCCGGAGCCGTGAGGGCGAGACAGAAGATCACCGCCTGGTCGGTGGCGTTCTGGGCGTCCTCATGGTCGTTCGCCTGCACGGCGCTGGAGAGCCGCGGCAAGAGGGCGACGCTGACCGCCACGCCGATCAGCCCGAGCGGCAACTGGTAGAGGCGCGCGGCGACCTCGGTCCAGGCCCGGCCGCCGGCCACCTGCGAGGCCAGAATGCCGGAGATGAAGATGTTGATCTGCACTGCGCTGGCGGCGATCGCGCCAGGCACCGCCAGGGAGATCAGCGCCTTGATCTCCGGCGTCAGCTTGGGCCAGCGCAAGCGGATGCGGGCTCCGCTCTTGCTCGCGCCCCACCACAGCAGGCCGGCCTGCAAGACGCCGGCGATGGGGATCCCGACCGAGGCGGCGAAGGCGGCCCGGATCGGGTCGGTCTGCGGGATGACCGCCACCAGCATCACCAGGTTCAGGATGGTCGGGAAGATGCCGGTGACGATGAAGCGCCGATGGGCGTTCAGCACCCCCGACAGCAGGGCCCCGATCGCCATGCAGGGCAGGTAGGGCATGCTGATCTGGGTCAGCACGATGGCAAGCTTGAACTTCACCGGGTCCGAGGCGTAGCCCGGATTGATGACGTACATCAGCCAGGGCATGGCCAGTTGGGCGGCCAGGGTCAGGGCGATGGTCGCCGCCGCCAGGGTGGCCAGGGCGTCGGAGGCGATGCGGTCGGCCTCGGCCTGGCCCTCGCCGGTCAGGGTCTTGGTGTAGGCTGGCACGAAGGCCGACGAGAAGGCCCCCTCGGCGAAGATGCGGCGGAAGAGGTTCGGAAAAGCCAGCGCCGTGTAGTAGGCGTCGGCCGCGATGGTCGCGCTGGCGCCCAGCCGCGCGGTCAGCACCAGGTCCCGCGCAAGGCCCATGAAACGGCTGATCAGGGTCAGGCCCGACAGCAGCAGGGACGAACGGATAAGGCCGCTCTTGGGCGGGGAGGCAGCGGGCGCGGTCACGGGCGTTGGTGTGCTCCGGCCATCTGGCACGGTCAAGAGACGGGCGCGTGCAGGCGGGCGAACCGAGGGACGCCCACTCAGTGTCATCCCGGCTGGAGCGAAGCGGAAGGCCGGGACCCATACGCGCCGAGGATGGAAAGCCTGGCGAAGATCGACGCCACGTCCTGCATGATTCGGTGTTCATGGGTCCCGGTCCTGCTTCGCAAGCCGGGATGACACTGAGCGGGCGATGGCGCCTACCGCGCGACGCTGGCCCGGGCCTTTTGCAGGTTGGCGCGGGGTTTGGAGGCGGTGACTTCGGCCTCGACCAGCGAGGCCATCATCGCCGATTTCAGGGCCGCCATCCGCTTGGCGTCGCTCATCTTCCGGCCGTCCGGCTCGGTGACGTAGAAGGCGTCGACCGCCCGCTCGCCATAGCCGTCGATGTGCGCCGAAAGGATCGAGAGGCCGGCGTCGGCGATATTGCGCGCCAGGGCCACCAGCAGGCCGGGGCGGTCACGGCCCGAGGCCTCGATCACGGTGGAAAGCTCCGACGCGTCGTTGTCCAGCATGATGGTCGGGGTGATGGTGAAGGCCGCGGCGCGTCCGAAGTCGGTGACCCGGCGAGGCTCGGCCCTGGCCAGCTCGCCACGGCCGGCGGCTTCCAGCGCCGCGCTCAGGCGCCCGAGCGCCCTGGGGTCGGCCTCGCCATAGGCCGCGCCGGTGGCGTCCTGGACGTAGAAGACGTCCAGGGCCTTGCCGTCCCGCGAGGTGAACACCCGCGCCCCGACGATATTGGCCCCCGCCGCGGTCACCGCAGCGGCCAGGTCGACGAACAGCCGCGGCCGGTCGGCGGCGACGACGACGATCTCGGCGGCGTTCAGGTCGTTGCGGATCGACCCCTCGGCGGCCACCCCGCCGGCCTTGGCCGCCTTCCCTTCGAGAGCCACATGCCGGAGGATTTCGGCGTCGGAGAACGAGGTGAAATAGGCGTCCTCCATCGAGCGCACCCAGGCGTCGGCGGCGCCGTCGGCGGCGATCAGCCGCACGCGAGCGTCATAGGCCGAGTTCTCGTGATGCCGGCGGATGGCGGCGGCCGCATCCGACCCGCGCCCGCCGCGGAACACCGCCTCGGTGGCCCCATAGAGCTCGCGCATGAGCTGGCCCTTCCAGCCGTTCCAGACCCCCGGCCCGACCGCGCGGATGTCGGCGACCGTGAGCACCAGCAGCAGGCGCAGGCGTTCGGGCGTCTCCACGATGCGGGCGAAGTCGGCCACGGTGCGCGGGTCGGAAACGTCACGCTTCTGGGCGTAATCGCTCATCACCAGATGATGCTCGACCAGCCAGGCGACCATCTCGATGCGCTTGCGGTCGAGGCCGAGCCGCTCGCAGGCCTGGCGCGCCGAACGGGCGCCGGCCTTTTCCTGCCCCCCCACTCCGCCCTTGCCGGTGTCGTGCAGCATCATGGCCAGGAACAGGGCTTCGCGATCGTCGATCAGCGGCATGACGCCGGTCGCGAGCGGATGGTCTTCCTCGTGTCGGCCGGCGGCGATGTCGGCGATGACCCCGATGGCCCGCAGGGTGTGCTCGTCCACCGTGTACGAGTGGTACATGTTGAACTGCATCTGAGCGACGATGCGGCCCCATTCGGGAATGAACCGGCCCAGCACGTCGGCGTCGTTCATCACCGAAAGTGTGCGCTGGGGATCTCGGCCGTGGGCCAGGATATCCAGGAACACCTTCGCCGCCGCCGGGTCGCGGCGGACCTTCGAGCCGATCAGGCCGGCGCAGCGGCTGGCGGCGGTGAAGGCGTCGGGATGCAGGTCGAGGTCGCGCTGGTCGGCCAGGCGGAACAGCCGCAGCAGGTTCACAGGGTCGGTCTCGAACACCTCCCGCCCATCGACGTTCAGGCGGCCGCCCTCCTCGTGGAAGCCCGGATCGAGCTTCTTGCGCTTGGGTCGGCGATGCCCCGGGAGCAGGCGGGAAAGGCCCTTGGGCTCCTGCTTGATCTGCTCGGCTTCCAGCTTGGCGGCGAACACCCGGGTCAGGGCGCCGACATCCTTGGCGATGAGGAAATAGCGCCGCATGAAGCGTTCCACCGCCGGCGCGTCGCCCCGGTCGCCGTAGCCCATGCGGCGGGCGATCTCCGGCTGCAGGTCAAAGGTCAGGCGCTCTTCGGCGCGGCCGGTGGCGAAGTGCAGGTGGCAGCGCACCGCCCACAGGAAGTCGAACGCCTTGATGAAGGTCGCCACCTCCCGGCGGTCGAACATGTCGAGCTGGACGAAGCCGTCCACCTGGCTGACCGGATGCAGGTACTGGGCGATCCAGAAGAGGGTGTTGAGGTCGCGCAGGCCCCCCTTCCCCTCCTTGACGTTGGGCTCGACCAGATAGCGGCTGGCGCCGGCGCGCTCCTGGCGGATGTCCCGCTCCTTGAGCTTGGCGGCGACGAACTCGGCGGCCGTGCCCTTCACCACCTCGGCGCGGAAGCGGCGGACGAGTTCTTCGGCGAGAATCTCGTCCCCGACCAGGCGCCGCGCCTCGAGGATCGAGGTGCGGATGGTGAAATCCTCGCGCGAGAGCCTCAGGCACTCCTCGACGGTGCGCGAGGCGTGGCCGACCTTGAAGCCCAGGTCCCACAGCGCATAGAGCATGTATTCGATCACGCTCTCGGTGTGGGCGGTCTGCTTGTAGGGGCGCACGAACAGCAGATCGAGGTCCGAGAACGGCCCCAGCGCGCCGCGGCCATAGCCGCCGACCGCCAGCAGGGCCAGGCGCTCGCCCTCGGTCGGGTTGCGGGCGCGGAAGACGTGGACGGTGGTGAAGTCGTAGAGGGCGGTGACCACCTCGTCGGTCACCCCGGCCAGCAGTCGGGCGGTCTCGATGCCGCCGGCGCCGTTCTCCAGCCGCTCCTTGGCGATCATGCGGCCGCGGAACAGCGCCTGCTTGAGGATGTCCAGGGCGCGGCGGCGCTGCTCGGCCTCGTCGCCCAGGGCGTCGAGGGCCGCGGACGAGAGCTGCGCGCGCAGCCTCACGCCATCGACGACATGTTCCAGGCGGGTAGGACGAAGGCGAGGCCGCATGAGCGCGATATAATCACGGCGCAGGCGCGTGCCGAGAGCCCAATTCGACTGGCGGGCGAGAAGACTGCGAAATGCACACCCATCCTTAACTGCACAGCTTCAGGACTGCGGATAATCCGTACGCGTGGAGTTGAGTGATGACTGGCGAGAGCTTGGAACGGCGCCTGGAGTTCATGCAGATGAACGCCCGGACGCGGAGCGCGTTGCGCGCGGCCCAGCCTCTGGTTTCGGAAAAGCTGCCCGCCGCCCTCGACCACTTCTACGACCAGGTGCGGGCCACGCCCGAGACCCGCCGCCATTTCCACGACGACGGCCACATAGCCACCGCGCAGAACGCCCAGCTTCGGCACTGGCAGGGCATCGCCGCCGCCGACTTCACCAACGCCTACGCCAAGTCCGTCCACGCCATCGGCGCGGCCCACGCCCGCATCGGCCTGGAGCCGCAGTGGTACATCGGCGGCTACGCCCTCGTGCTGGAGCAGCTCGTCCGCGCCGTGGTGGCCGAGAAGGCGCCGCGCGGCCTGGGCGGCAAGGGCAAGGCCAACGAACTGGCCGACACGCTCGGGGCGCTGATCAAGGGCGCCTTGCTCGACATGAGCCTGGTGCTGGACGTCTACTTCAAGGCCGCCGAAGCCGACCGCGCCCGGGCCGAGGCCGACAAGGCCGCCGCCGCGGCCGAACAGTCCCGGGTGGTCCAGACCCTGGCCGGCGCGCTTTCGGGCCTGGCCCAGGGCGACCTGACCCGCCGCATCGACGCCAAGCTGCCGGGCGACTACGCCAAGCTCGGCGACGACTTCAACGGAGCGGTGGACGAGCTGCACGGCGCGATCGCCGCGGTCGTCGAGGCGGTGGGCAGCATGACCGGCACCATCGGCCTGCTGAAGGCCTCGGGCGACGACCTGGCCCGCCGCACCGAGAACCAGGCCGCCTCGCTGGAAGAGACCGCCGCCGCGGTCGAGGAGATCACGGTCACCGTCCAGCGCTCGGCCGGGACCGCGCGCCGGACGTCCAGCGCCGTGGCCGAGGCCCGCCAGGCGGCCGAGCAGAGCGCTCCGGTGGTCGAGGCCGCCATCACCGCCATGGGCGCGATCGAGAAGTCCTCGGCCAAGATCGGCAACATCATCGGGGTGATCGACGAGATCGCCTTCCAGACCAACCTTCTGGCCCTGAACGCCGGGGTCGAGGCGGCCCGGGCCGGCGAGGCGGGCAAGGGCTTTGCAGTCGTCGCCTCCGAGGTGCGGGCGCTCGCCCAGCGCTCGGCCGAGGCCGCCAAGGAGATCAAGACGCTGATCGCCGATTCCAGCCAGCAGGTGGCCCAGGGCGCCCAGCTCGTCGGACAGACCGGCGAAGCCCTGAGCCGCATCGTCGGCCAGGTCAGTGACGTTCACGAACTGGTCGCCGAGATCTCCACCTCCGCCCAGGAGCAGGCCACGGGCCTGGCCCAGGTGAACACGGCGGTGAACGAGATGGACCGAGTGACCCAGCAGAACGCCGGCATGGTGCACGAGACCGCCACCGCGGCGGCGGACCTCACCCTGCGGGCCCAGACCCTCGGCGAGCTGGTGGGGCGGTTCCGCCTGGCCTCCCAGGGCGCTCGGCGCGCAGCCTAGAGACCGGCCTCCGCGAGCAGGTCGGCCAGGCGCTGGCGGCCGGTCGTCCAGACCGCGGCCTTCCAGCCCCGCGCCCGGGCGGCTTCGACATTGGCGGCCTTGTCGTCGATGAAGAAGAGATCCTGCGGCGCGAACCCAGTCCGCGCCTCGATCTCGGCGTAGAAGCCGGGCGCCGGCTTGGCGTGGCCGAGGGCGGCTGCGTAGTGCATGGCGTCGAAGCGGTCCTTCAAACCCATGGTCTCCCACAGATAGGCCGCCCGCTCGTGCTCCTGCACGGTCGCCAGATGCAGTTCGACGCCGCGGGCCCGCACCTCCGCCAACTCGGCCAGCAGCTCGTGGTCGAGGTGGCTGTCCGCGCGGAACCAGTAATCGCAGAGCTGGTCGCAGGTGAGGTGCGGCGCGATCTCCGCCAGCACCGGGGCCAGCCGCTCGCGCAGGGCCGCGCGGCCGTGGACGATGTCCTCGAAGTTCGGTGCGAAGAACTTCTCCTGCAGGACTTCGACCTTGAGGCCCAGGTCCCGCTCAAGATTGACCGACCAGCCCCTGGGATCGGGATGGGCGACGATCACGCCGTCCACGTCGATCATCATCGCCTTCACGGCAGCATCTCCCGAAGCCGATAGAGGGCGGCCATCGCCTCACGCGGGCTCATGCCGTCGAGGTCCAGGCCCCCCAGCGCAGCTTCCACCTCACTCGGCCCCGAATGCTCGGGCGCGGCCGGGGTGTTGGCGGCGAACAGCGGCAGGTCGTCGAGGTGCGCCGGTGCGCCGGCCTCGCGCTCCAGCCGGTCCAGCACCTCGCGGGCGCGAACCACCACCGCCGGCGGCACGCCGGCCAGCTTGGCCACCTGCACGCCATAGGAGCGGTCGGCAGGACCGGGGCCGGCCTCGTGCAGGAAGATCAGGTCGCCATTCCATTCCTTGGCCTTCAGGGAGAGGTTGGAGACGAAGGCCAGCCTTTCCTCCAGCACCGCCAGCTCATGATAGTGGGTGGCGAAGAGGCCCCGGCAGCGGTTGGTCTCATGCAGCGCCTCGGCGCAGGCCCAGGCGATGGCCAGGCCGTCATAGGTCGCGGTGCCACGGCCGATCTCGTCGAGGATCACCAGCGAGCGCGGCGTCGCCTGCGTGAGGATGGCGGCGGTCTCGACCATCTCGGCCATGAAGGTCGAACGGCCGCGGGCGAGGTCGTCCCCTGCCCCCACCCGGCTGAAGAGGCGATCCACCACGCCGATCCGCAGGGCCTTGGCCGGGACGTAGCAGCCGGCCTGGGCCAGCACCGCCAGCAGGGCGTTCTGGCGCAGGAAGGTCGACTTACCGGCCATGTTCGGGCCGGTGACGATGGAGAGCCGCGCCGCCGCGGCGCCCGAGCCGTCCAGCCGGCAGTCGTTAGGCGTAAAGGGATCGCCGGCCCGCTTGACGGCGGCTTCCACCACCGGATGGCGGGCGGCCTCGGCCTCGAACACCATGGAGCGATCGACCACCGGGCGCACGGCCCCGACGTCGTCGGCCCATTCGGCAAGGCCCGCGGCCACGTCCAGCCGCGCCGCGCCCTCTGCGGCGGCCTGGATGGCTGCGGCGATGCGGATGGCGCTCTCGCGCCAGGCCTCGAAGGTCGCGACCTCCATGGCCAGCGCCCGCTCCGCCGCCTGGGCGATGCGGGCGTCAAGCTCGGCCAGCTCGACGGTGGTGAAGCGCACCTGGTTGGCCAGGGTCTGGCGGTGGATGAAGGTGGTGTTGAGCGGGGCGCTCATCAGCGGCTCGGCCGCCTTGGCCGTGGCCTCGACGAAATAGCCGAGGACGGCGTTGTGGCGGATCTTCAGCGAGACCCCGCTCTCTGCGGCCAGGCGCGCCTCGAGCTGCAGGATCACCTTGCGGCTGTCGTCGCGCAGGGCGCGGGCCTGGTCGAGCTCGGCGCGAACGCCGGCGGCGACGAAGCCGCCGTCGCGGGCCAGGGCCGGCAATTCCTCGCCCAATCCCTGCGCCAACATGCGGCGGAACTCGGCCAGTTCCGGATTGGCGACCGGGTGCAGGGCGGCCAGCGCCAGGGCGATCTCGGCAGGCGGCGGCGGCTCCAGCGGTTCGGGGGCGCCGAAGAGGCCGAAGATCGCCTCCCCGCTCGCCAGGCCGTCGCGCAGGCATCCCAGGTCCCGCGGACCGCCTCGGCCCAGGGCCAGGCGCGAGAGCGCGCGCGCCATGTCCCCCATGCCGCGAAGCTGGTCGCGCAGCCTGGCGCGCAGGGGGCGGCGCTCGCAGAACCATTCGATGGCGTCCAGGCGCGCGTCGATCGCCGCCGGGTCCAACAGCGGCCGGCCGAGCCGCGAGGCCAGCAGGCGCGCGCCCGGCGCGGTGATCGTCCGGTCGATGGCGCCCAGCAGCGAGCCGTCGCGCGAACCGGAGGTGCTCTTCTCGATTTCGAGGCTGGCGCGGGTGGCCGGGTCGATGGCCATGACGTCGGCCTCGCCGGCCCGGCGAGGGGCGGTGAGCGCGGGCAGCCGTCCGGCCTGGGTGGTCTCCAGGTGCGCGGCGATGAGGCCGAGGGCAGAGACCTCCGCCCCGGTCAGCTCGCCGAACCCGTCCAGGGTCTCGACGCCGTAGAGCCGCTTCAGGCGGGCCTCGGAAGCGGACGGTTCCGACAGCGCCGAGGGCATGGGCTGGATGAGGCCGCCCGCCGACTTGAAGGCGCCCGAAAGCCCCTCGTCGGCGAACAGGCGGTCGGGCACCAGGGTCTCGGACGGGCCGAGCGCGGCCAGGGCCGAGGCCAGGCCGTCGCGGCCCAGGGCCATGCATTCCACCTCGCCGGTGGAGAGCTCGACCGTCGCCACAGCCGCCCCGCCCCCGCGGACAGCGACCGCCGCCAGCCGGTTGGCGCCGCGGGCGTCGAGCAGGCCGTCCTCGGTGAGGGTGCCGGGCGTCACCACCCGCACCACGTCGCGCCGCACGACGGACTTGGAGCCGCGCTTCTTGGCCTCGGCCGGGTCCTCCATCTGCTCGCAGACGGCGACCTTGAAGCCCGAGCGGATCAACTTGGCGAGATAGGCCTCGGCCGCGTGCACCGGCACCCCGCACATCGGGATCGGCGCGCCGCCATGATTGCCGCGAGCGGTCAGGGTGATGCCTAGCGCCGCGGCCGCCTTCTCGGCGTCCTCGAAGAACAGCTCGTAGAAGTCGCCCATGCGGAAGAACACCAGCGCATCAGGCTGGCGGGACTTGGCCTCGAAGAACTGGGCCATGACCGGCGTGGCGCCGGTCGGGTCGGGCATGGTCGGCGAAGGGGCGTTCATGAGTGCGGCGGAGGCTAATGGCGCCCGCGCGATCCGTCAGCCCCTGCTTTGCCCTGGGGCGATCGCCGTGACGGCGAAGTCGTGCGCTCTGCCTCCCCATGAAGGAGAGGGAGTCGAGGCGGCGCGCCCCTTGAACCGGGGCCTCGGAGTTCCAAGCTTTGATCGAGTAGGAGCTCGGCCTTGCAGTACGTGATCTTTCCCGCCGGACCGGACGACGCCGAAGAGCTGGCGCGCGTGCACGTGACCGCGTGGCGGCAGACCTATCAGGGGCTCCTGCCCGACTCCTATCTCGCCCGCATGTCGATTCCGGTTCATGCGCGGCGCTTTCGCGCCTCGCTGCTGCGCCCTGGAGACCACGAGGCGACCCTGGCGGTGGCCGACCGCGACGGCCTGGTGGGATACGCCGCCGGCGGCCCGTCCCGCGCCAAGCGGCTCGGCGAGGCCGAGATCACCACCCTCTACCTGCTGAAGACGGCCCAGGGCCATGGCCTGGGACGGGCGCTGGTGAAAGGCCTGGCGCGGGTGTTCGCCGCCAACGGGGCGACCTCGCTGATGATCTCGGTGCTGCGCGACAACATTCCGGCCCGCGGCTTCTATGACCATCTCGGCGGCAAGGGCGAAGCGCCGCGGCGCGAGCCCGGGCCCGGCGGCGTCACCCACGAGGTCAGCTATCGCTGGCCCGACATCCGCGTCCTGATCGACTAGAGCGCCAGCGCCCGGGCGATACGGCGCATCACCCGCTCGGCCCGCTCGGCCGACAGTCCCTGATCTTCCCGCAGGCGGCGCCAGACGTCGAAGCTCAGCGCCAGGTCCAGGGCTTCGGCCAGGTCTGCGTCGTCGGGCAGGACCGCCGCCAGGTGGCCCAACAACAAGGCGCGCTGGCGGGCGACGAAAATCTTGTGGGTGGCCTGTAGTTGCGGCGAGCGCGCCCGGTTCATGTCGGCGAAGGCCTTGGGCCGCGCGAGCTGCTCGAATACCATGGCGCGCCGGGCCACGAGCTGGTCCAGGCGCTCGACCAGCGTCCCGTGCACCGGCTCGGCGAGGATCGGCGCCAGGCGCTCGGCCATGATCTCCTGCAGGCCGCGATGCAGGCCCTCCACGTCGTTGAACAGCCGGAAGACGGTGCGTACGCCGACCCCGGCCCGCGCCGCGACCGTCTCGGCCGAGGGCAGGCTCTCACCGTCCTGCAAGAGGTCGATCATCGCCGTCAGGATGCGGGCGCGGCTGACGTGGGTCCGCGCCCTGCGTCCGTCTGTCGGCGGAAGGTCCAGCGTGTCCTGCACCGGATCAGCCGCCCGTAACGTCTTCCCAGAACTGCTTGGCCTTGCCGAGGAAGTTGGCCGACTTGGGATGCTGCTGCTCCCCGCAGATCTCGGCGAACTCACGCATCAGCTCCTTCTGGCGCGCGGTCAGCTTGGTGGGCGTCTCGACGAAGAGTTCGACCACCAGGTCACCGCGCTCGCGCGAGCGGAGGGACGGCATGCCGCGGCCCTTCAGGCGTACGGTGCGGCCGGTCTGGGCGCCTTCCGGCACCTTGACCTCGATCTTGCAGTTCCCGTCGCAGTTCTCGCCGCCCAACAGGCACGGGGCCTCGATCTCGCCGCCGAGCGCGGCGATGGCCATGGGCACCGGCACCGTACAGAGCAGGTCCAGGCCGTCGCGGTCGAACAGGTCGTGCGGGCGCACCGAGAGGAAGATGTAGAGGTCGCCGCGCGGGCCGCCGCGCGCGCCGGCGTCGCCCTCCCCGGTCAAGCGGATCCGGGCGCCGTCGTCGACGCCGGCCGGGATGCGGACCTGCAGGGTGCGCTCCTTCCGCACCTGGCCGCGGCCATGGCAGTCCTCGCAGGGGTCGAGCACCAGTTGGCCCGAGCCGCCGCAGCGCGGGCAGGCGCGCTCGATGGAGAAGAAGCCCTGGCTGGCGCGCACGCGTCCGGCGCCGCCGCAGCCGCCGCAAGTCGTCGGGCTGGTGCCGGGGCGCGCGCCCGTGCCGTCGCAGGTTTCGCAATTGAGCGAGGCAGGGACCGTGATCTCGACCTCCGCGCCGGCGTAGGCCTGCTCGAGGGTGATCTCCAGGTCGTAGCGAAGGTCCTGGCCGCGGGCCGGACCGCTACGGCCACGCGCGCCGCCGCGGCCGCCGAACATGTCGCCGAAGACGTCGCCGAACACTTCGTTGAAGATGTCGCCCATGTCGTGGAACTGGGCGCCGCCGCCGCCGGCCGGCCCGCCGTTTACGCCGGCATGGCCAAAGCGGTCATAGGCCGCCCGCTTCTGCGGGTCGGACAGGATGGAATAGGCTTCGTTGATTTCCTTGAATCGCCCGGCCGCTTCCTCGCAACCGCCGTTGCGGTCGGGGTGGTGCTCCATGGCGAGCTTGCGGAACGAAGCCTTTAGGGCTGCTGCGTCCGCGCCGCGCTCCACGCCGAGGATCTCGTAATAATCCCGCATGCTATGTCAGGCGCTCAAATATTGATCTTGCATTGAGGTGGGATGGTTCGCGGCCGGCTGCAAGGCTTGTTCCGGCCAGGCCGCCCGCGACCCCGCGTCGCCCCTGGGGCGGCCCCCCTCGCTCAAGGCGCAAAGGGCCGCCATGGGGCTGAACGTCACGCCGACTTCTTCTTGTCGTCGTCGACTTCTTCGAACTCGGCGTCGACGACGTCCTCGTCACCGCTCGAAGCCGCCGGCTGCTCTTCGCCGGCGCCCTGCTGGGCCGCGTACATCGCCTCGCCCAGCTTCATCGAAGCCTGGATGAGGGTCTGGGTCTTGGCCGCGATCGCCTCGGCGTCGTCGCCTTCCAGGGAAGACTTCAGGTCCGCCAGGGCGGTCTCGATGGCTTCCTTGTCGGCGCCGGAGACCTTGTCGCCATGTTCGGCCAGGGCCTTCTCGGTGGAGTGGACCACCGCCTCGCCCTGGTTCTTAGCTTCGACCGCCGCCTTGCGCTTTTCGTCCTCGGCTTTGTTGGCCTCGGCTTCCTGGACCATCTTGTCAATGTCCGCGTCCGAGAGGCCGCCATTGGCCTGGATGCGGATCGACTGCTCCTTGTTGGTCGCCTTGTCGCGGGCCGAGACGTTCACGATGCCGTTGGCGTCGATGTCGAACGTCACCTCGACCTGCGGGACGCCCCGCGGGGCCGGCGGAATGCCGACCAGGTCGAACTGGCCGAGCATCTTGTTGTCGTGCGCCATCGGGCGTTCGCCCTGGAACACGCGGATGGTCACCGCCGACTGGTTGTCGTCCGCCGTCGAGAAGGTCTGCGAGCGCTTGGTCGGGATCGTGGTGTTGCGTTCGATCAGCGGGGTGAACACGCCGCCCAGGGTTTCGATGCCCAGGGTCAGCGGGGTCACGTCCAGCAGCAGGACGTCTTTCACGTCGCCTTGCAGAACGCCGGCCTGGACCGCCGCGCCGAGCGCGACGACTTCGTCCGGGTTCACGCCCTTGTGGGGCTCGCGGCCGAAGAACTCCTTCACGGTCTCGACGACCTTGGGCATGCGGGTCATGCCGCCGACCAGGATGACCTCGTCGATGTCGGACTTCTTCAGACCGGCGTCCTTCAGCGCCTGCTCGCAGGGGCCGACGGTACGGGCGACCAGGTCCTCGACCAGGGCTTCCAGCTTGGCGCGGGACAGCTTGATGTTCAGGTGCAGCGGGCCCGAGGCGTTCATCGAGATGAAGGGCAGGTTCACCTCGTACTGGCTCGTCGAGGAGAGTTCCTTCTTCGCCTTCTCGCCTTCTTCCTTCAGGCGCTGCAGTGCCAGCTTGTCGTTCCGCAGATCGACGCCGGTTTCCTTCTTGAACTCGTCGGCGAGGTACTCGACCACGCGCATGTCGAAGTCTTCACCACCGAGGAAGGTGTCGCCGTTGGTCGCCTTCACCTCGAACACGCCGTCGCCGATCTCCAGGATCGAGACGTCGAAGGTGCCGCCGCCGAGGTCGTAGACGGCGATCTTCTTGCCGTCGTTCTTCTCGAGGCCGTAGGCGAGCGCCGCCGCAGTCGGTTCGTTGATGATGCGCAGGACTTCCAGGCCGGCGATCTTGCCCGCGTCCTTGGTGGCCTGGCGCTGGGCGTCGTTGAAGTAGGCCGGGACGGTGATGACCGCCTTTTCGACCTTCTCGCCGAGGTGCTGCTCGGCGGCTTCCTTCATCTTCTGCAGGATGAAGGCTGAAATCTGCTGGGGCGAATAGTCCTTGCCGTGCGCCTTCACCCAGGCGTCGCTGTTCGGACCCTTCACGATCTCATAGGGCACCATGCCCTTGTCCTTCTCCACCAGCGGGTCGTTGTACTGGCGGCCGATGAGGCGCTTGATCGCGAAGAGGGTGTTGGCCGGGTTGGTCACCGCCTGGCGCTTGGCCGGCTGACCGACGAGGCGCTCGCCGTCGTCGAGGATGGCGACGACCGAAGGCGTGGTCCGAACGCCCTCGGCGTTCTCGATCACCTTCGGCTGCTTGCCGTCCATGATCGCGACGCACGAGTTGGTCGTGCCCAAGTCGATGCCGATGATCTTGCTCATATCGAGTCTTGCTCGCTCCTGAATGGCGGACGCCGGTTTGAGGGCCTTCGTTTGAAGCACCCCGTTTCTTCTCGGCATCCCCGGTTCGAATAAGGGCTCGGCCGGTTAACCCACAGGGGCGCCGGCGTCGAGTCGCGATATGGGATCGGACGCGTCCCCTGCAAGTGCGTAATGCCCCTATATCTTGCGGGGTCTTCCGCCCAAGGGGGCCGGCCAAGCCGCTAAGATCCTTGCATAAGCAGCCTGTGCGTAAGGCGCCGCGCCCCCGCGGGCGGCCAGGTAGGCGTGCTGCACCACCATCGCCTGCTGCTCGATATTGAGCTGCGAAAAACCCCGCCCGTCGTCCAAATCGTAGGCGTAGGCGGATCTTCCGTCCCCGGCGCGAAGCTTGGCGAAAGGCAGGAAGACGCCGTGCTGGGCCTGCCAGACGTGCACCAGTTCGTGCAACAGCACCGAACGCAACCACAGCGGCGCCTGCGAAAAGTCGGCCATGGCCGACGTCGCCGGCCAGACCACCAGTCTCCCGCCCGGCACGAACGGCCGGGGCCAGACCGGCAGGCTCAGCAGGCGGACGAGATCGGTGTCCAGTTCGTCGGCGAACACCTCCTCGCAGAGACGGCGCTCGCCGGCGGTGAGCCGTCGAAGGCGCAGCGGCGGCATGAGGTCTGGGCGGCGCATTTCGCCTATATGAGGCCCCATGAGCCTTTCGACGACCAGCGGATTTCGCCTGCTGCCCGGCCGCCTGACGCCAGAGCAGCAGCGCGTGCTGGTCGAGAAGGTGTTGGCCAAGGCCGAGGAAGCCCCGTTCGTGCGCCAGCTCACCCCGGGCGGCAAGCCGATGAGCGTGGCCATGACCAGCTTCGGGAAACTGGGCTGGACCACCGACGCCAAGGGCTATCGCTACGAACCGCAGCACCCCGCCACGGGAAGGGCCTGGCCGGAAATTCCCGCCATCCTGCTGGAGCTCTGGGCCGAGCTCGCCGATCCGGCCGTCCCGCCCGACGCCTGCCTGGTCAACTTCTATGACGCCGCCGCCAGGATGAGCCTGCATCAGGACCGCGACGAGGCCGACTTCCGCTTTCCGGTGCTGTCGGTGTCGCTGGGCGACACGGCGATGTTCAGGATCGGCGGGCTCAAGCGGTCGGACCCGACCACCTCGGTCCGGCTGGCCTCGGGCGACGTCTGCCTGCTGGCCGGCGCGGCCAGGCTCTATCACCACGGGGTGGACCGGATATTGCCCGGATCGTCGCGGCTGATACCGGGCGGCGGGCGGATCAACCTGACGCTTCGACGGGCCGCGCCGGCCTAGTAGGGCGGTTGTTCGGGCGGCGGGGTCAGGCCGTCGATCAGGTCGCCCACGTGATCCTCGTCGGCCGAGGGCATGGCGGGCGCAGGCGCGGGCTTGGGCGCTTCGGGCGACGGCGGCGCAATGACCGGCGGGGGCTCGACCTCCGCCTTCTCCTCCGGCTTTTCCTCTTCCTTCGGCTGTTCGGGCGGCAGCTCCGAAGGCGTCAGGACCAGGTCCTCCAGCGGGCGGGCGTCGCTGGCTTCCAGGGCCGGGCCGGCGGCCCCCTCACCCGGCAGGCGCGCGCGCTCAGGCGTGCTGCGAATACCCATGACGAAGCCGCCCACCGCGCACGCGGCCAGGATGAAGGCGACGATACGCAGGACGTTTCGAGGCATGCTCCACATGGTTTGCGAACCTAGAGGGGCTCGCCGAAAACGGAAACGGGATTTTCGCCGCGTCCGGAGCCGCAGGCGCGGCAGGGCTTGGTAAACGCCCCTTAACCCTCGGCGGGCCAGATAGGCGATCCAAGGAACAAGGGGTTCGAACATGGCGCGTGCGGCGCGGAAAACGGGGCTGGAGCTGGGTTTGCATGTCGCAGGCCTGGCCTGGAGCCACCCCGCCGTGGCGCGGCTGAGGGGCGGAATCCTCGCCGCCGCAGGAATCGCCCTGGCCGTGGCCCTGGCGACCTACAACGCCGCCGACCCCAGCCTGAACGCCGCCTCGACCATCGCTCCGACCAACGCCCTGGGCGCGCCCGGGGCCACCGTCGCCGACATCGGGATCCAGTCGCTGGGCGTCGCCGCCGGCATCGGCGCCCTGCTGATGGTGGTGTTCGGCCTGGGCCGGGCGACGACGCCGCAGCCGGACCAGACCCGCGGCAAGGTGCGGCTGCGCGCGGCCATCGGAGCGCTGGGCGTGCTGGCCCTGGCCGGCCTGCTGGCCGCCCCCCCGGCGCCGGCGGCCTGGCCGTTGGCCAAGGGGCTCGGCGGCTTCTGGGGCGACGGGCTGCTGCACGGAATCTCGGGACTGCTGGGCTATGCGCACATCCCCGGCGCGACCCTCATCGCCGCGCTGCTGCTGCTGGCCGCCGCGGGCGCGGGCCTCGGCTTCGCCGTCGGGGTGAGGCGCGAGGAGCTGACCGCCAGCCTCGTCTGGCTGAAGGCCGCCCTGCAGAAGGAGCCCGCGCCCGCCGCCCCGGCCAAGCCAGTGCGCGCTTCGGTCGCACGCCGCGCCAAGGCCGCCGAAGAGGCCAAGGCCAAGCCCGCCCCGGCCCCCGCCGCCGCGCCCATGCCGGCGGAGGACGACGATTTCGACGACGTCGGGCCGGAGCCGGGCGGCAACTCGGTCGCCATCCGCCAGCCCAAGCCGGCGCCCAAGGAATCCGGCCGCGAACTGCGCGAGGCGCAAGGCGCCTTCGATTTCGTCAAGACCAGCGGCTTCGCCCTGCCCGAGCTGGCCATGCTGGCCAAGCCCAAGCCGCGCGCCTCGATGTTCGACGAGGGCGCCCTGCGCCAGAACGCCCAACTGCTGGAGAACGTGCTGGCCGAGTTCGGCGTGCGCGGCAACATCGACCAGATCCGCCCCGGCCCGGTGGTCACGCTCTACGAGCTGGTCCCGGCCGCGGGGGTGAAGTCGGCGCGGGTCGTGGCCCTGGCCGACGACATCGCCCGCTCGATGTCGGTGGCCGCCTGCCGCGTCTCGGTCGTGCCGGGCCGCAACGCCATCGGGATCGAGCTGCCGAACGCCCGGCGCGAGACGGTCTATCTGCGCGACCTGCTGGCCAGCGGCGAATACGAGCGCTCGACCCAGGCCCTGCCCATGGCGCTGGGCGAGAACATCGGCGGCGAGCCCTATATCGCCGACCTCTCGAAGATGCCCCACCTGCTGATCGCCGGCACCACCGGCTCGGGCAAGTCGGTGGGCGTCAACGCCATGATCCTCTCGATCCTCTACCGGCTGCCGCCCGAGCAGTGCCGGTTCATCATGATCGACCCGAAGATGCTGGAACTGTCGGTCTATGACGGCATCCCGCACCTGCTGGCGCCGGTGGTGACCGATCCCAAGAAGGCGATCGTCGCCCTGAAGTGGACGGTCCGCGAGATGGAGGACCGCTATCGGCTGATGTCGAAGATCGGGGTGCGGAACGTCGCGTCCTACAACGAGCGCGCCAAGGAGGCCGCCGCCAAGGGCGAGCACTTCGAGCGCACCGTCCAGACCGGTTTCGATGACAACGGCCGGCCGATCTACGAGAGCGAGCGGATCGACCCCAAGCCGATGCCCTATCTCGTCGTGGTGATCGACGAGGTGGCCGACTTGATGCTGGTCGCCGGCAAGGACGTGGAAGGCGCCGTGCAGCGCCTGGCCCAGATGGCCCGGGCCGCCGGCATCCACCTGGTGATGGCCACCCAGCGCCCCTCGGTCGACGTCATCACCGGCACCATCAAGGCGAACTTCCCGACCCGGATCTCCTTCCAGGTCACCTCGAAGATCGACAGCCGCACCATCCTGGGCGAGCAGGGCGCCGAACAGCTCCTCGGCCAGGGGGACATGCTCTACATGGCCGGCGGCGGCCGCATCACCCGCCTGCACGGCCCGTTCGTCTCCGACGAGGAGGTCGAGGCCGTGGCCAAGTTCCTGCGCGCCCAGGGCGAGCCGCAGTACCTCGAGGACGTCACCGCCGGGGGCGACGAGGACGGCGAGGACGGCGACATGTTCGGCGACGAGGGCGGCGGCTCGGGCGACGACCTCTACGACCGCGCCGTGGCCGTGGTCACCCGCGACCGCAAGGCTTCGACCTCATACGTCCAGCGCCGCCTGCAGATCGGCTACAACCGCGCCGCCTCGCTGATCGAACGCATGGAGCAGGAAGGGGTCGTCAGCCCCGCCAACCACGCCGGCAAGCGCGAAGTGCTGGTGGGGGCCGCGCCCTAGGCGCCTTCTCCCTCCCCACGAGGCGGAGGGAGAAGTTTATGCACCTACTCCGCGGGTTCCAGGACGCCGAGGCGACGGACGAGAGCGCTGTGCTGGGCCCAGAGTTCGGCCGGCAGGCGATCGCCGAACTTCTTGTAGAACTCGGGGATCAGCGCGGCTTCCTCGGCCCAGACCTCGGGGTCGACTGACAGCAGGACGTCGAGGGCCGCATCGCCGATCGAGAGCCCCGAGAGGTCGAGGGCGGTCTTGGTCGGCACGCGGCCGATCGGACTGTCGACGGCGTCGGCTTCGCCCTCCAGGCGGCCGACGATCCACTTCAGCACGCGGCTGTTGTCGCCGTAGCCCGGCCAGATGAACTTGCCGTCCGCGCCCTTGCGGAACCAGTTCACGAAATAGATGCGCGGCAGCTTGGCCGGGTCCGCACCAGCGCCGACCTTCAGCCAGTGGCCGAAATAGTCGCCCATGTTGTAGCCGCAGAAGGGCAGCATGGCGAACGGGTCGCGGCGCAGCTCGCCGACCTTGTTCTCGGCCGCGGCAGTACCTTCCGAGGCGACATTGGCCGCCAGGAACACCCCGTGCGCCCAGTCGAAGGCCTCGGTCACCAGCGGCACGGCGCTGGCCCGGCGGCCGCCGAACAGGATGGCCGAGATCGGCACGCCGGCCGGATCGTCCCACTCCTTGGCGATCACCGGGCACTGGTCGGCCGGGACGGCGAAGCGGGCGTTCGGGTGGGCGGCGGGCTCGCCGGACTGCGGCGTCCAGGGACGGCCCTTCCAGTCGGTGAGGCCCTCGGGTGGGGTGTCGGTGAGGCCCTCCCACCAGACGTCGCCGTCGGCGGTCAGCGCCACATTGGTGAAGACGGTGTTGGCGTGCAGGGCGTCGATCGCGTTCTTGTTGGTCGACTCGCCGGTGCCCGGCGCGACGCCGAAGAAGCCGGACTCCGGATTGATCGCATAGAGGCGGCCGTCGTCGCCGAACCGCATCCAGCAGATGTCGTCGCCGATCGTCTCGGCCTTCCAGCCGGGGATGGTCGGCTGCAGCATGGCCATGTTGGTCTTGCCGCAGGCGCTGGGGAAGGCGGCAGCCACATAGCGGACCGCACCCTTCGGCGAGGTCAGCTTCAGGATCAGCATGTGCTCGGCCAGCCAGCCCTCGTCGCGAGCCATGACCGAGGCGATGCGCAGGGCGTAGCACTTCTTGCCCAGCAGGGCGTTGCCGCCATAGCCCGAGCCGTAGGACCAGATCTCGCGGGTCTCGGGGAAGTGGACGATGTACTTGTCGTCGTTGCAGGGCCACGGCACGTCGGCCTGGCCGGGCGCCAGCGGCGCGCCGACCGAGTGCAGCGCCGGCACGAAGAAGCCGTCCTCGCCGAGCTCCTCGAGCGCGCCCTTGCCCATCCGGGTCATGACCCGCATCGAAATCGCGACATAGGCGCTGTCGGTGATCTCGACGCCCAGGGCGGAGATCTTCGAACCGAGCGGGCCCATGCAGAAGGGCACGACATACATGGTGCGGCCGCGCATGCAGCCGGTGAACAGCCGGGTCAGGTCGGCGCGCATCTGGCCGGGCTCGACCCAGTTGTTGGTCGGGCCCGCGTCGATCTCGTTTTCCGAGCAGATGAAGGTGCGGCTCTCGACCCGGGCGACGTCGCGGGGATCGGAGGCGGCCAGGAAGCTGTTGGGGCGCTTCTGCGGATTGAGCGCCTTGAGGGTTCCGGATTTCACCAGCTCGGCGGTGAGCGCGTTCCACTCCTCGTCCGACCCGTCGCACCAATGGACCCGGTCAGGCTGCACAAGTTCCGCTACGTCACGTACCCAAGCCAAAAGTCCGGCGTGTTTCGTCGGGGCCTCTTCGAGACCCGGTATGGCCAAGCCCATCAGGCTGCGCCCTTTTCTGTTTGCCTACGCTTCGTCACCGAACCTGAGTTCGCCCTGGCGGAACACCGATCCGAACCCGTTTTTGATATGGACGAATTTAAAATGGCACAAGCGTGAGCGGCCGGATCCGCCCGTGTTCCGGGGCCTTACCCCGCCTTATCGCCCAATCGGCGTGCTCACGATGTCGTGGGCGCCGAGGCGGTTGGCGCTTCCGCCACGTCACCCCAACCTGCGCCGACCAGCGCGGAACGGACCTCCGTCTCATGGGTTCCTGAAGGTTCGATCCGGCTTCGCCGCAGCATACTCGAGTCTAGAACTCAAACGAACCGCATCTCCCCCGTTCGTCATGTCGAGACCTCAAGGCCCCGGCCATCGACGTCTTGGCGCCGACGCGCCATGTGAGATCGACCTGCGTAAATGGAACGACGGCCGAGCTTCGCCGTTCTTGCGCCCTATTGACGGCGCCGCGGTTCTGTAGGGCTTAGGGCGTCGAAAACGGAGCTGTTTCGAATGACCCGACTGACCCGACGCGCCCTCGCGCTGGGGCTGGCCGCCCTTCCGCTTCCCGCCCTGGCGCAGCGTGCGCCCGCGGCGCCGCTCTCGGCGGCCGACCGCGCCCTGGCGGACCGGGCGGCGGCATATCTGCAAGACCTGACCGAAGCCAAGGGCCGCTTCGTGCAGACCGACGCCCGCGGCTCGGTGACCCAGGGCTCGATCTACATCAAGCGTCCGGGCAAGGCCCGGTTCGAGTACGACAAGCCCTCCGGCCTGCTGGTGGTGTCAGACGGCGGCAATGTCTCGATCGCGGACTCGCGCCTGAAGACCTTCGACGCCTATCCGCTGATGGCCACCCCGCTGTCGATCTTCCTGTCGCGCCAGATCCGCCTGGACAAGGGGATCAACATCACCCGGGTCTCGAAGATGGCGGACGGCTTCTCCATCACCGCGCGGGACGGCAAGAAGCAGGCCGAGGGCCAGATCACCCTCACCTTCTCGGACTCGCCCCTGGCCCTGATCGGCTGGACCGTCACCGACGCCCAAGGCGCCTCGACGCGGATCCGCTTGACCAACCTGACGAGAACCTCGGGACTGCCGGCCTCGTTGTTCGTCCTGAAAGACCCCCGGCCGCGCAATGTCGGCCGCGGGAAAATGTGACACTTGAGCAACACGCAATATGTCGCGTGATTTCCGTTTGACTTTTTGTCTTTAGCCGTGGCACTAAAGCCACATTGGGCCTGCGCGATCGCGCGCCCTTTCCGTGCCGGACCCTATCCCCTCCCGGCGGCGGCATGAGAGACACACTTCACGCCCGGGCTTCTCCAGTGCCCGGGCGTTTCTTTTTGCCCGAAGAGCCTTAAGTACGGCCCCTATGCGCCTTCGCCTCTCCACCTGGAACGTCAATTCCGTCCGGCTTCGCGTCGAGCAGGTCGCCCGCTTCGTCGACGAGCAGGCGCCCGACGTACTGTGCATGCAGGAGATCAAATGCCAGGAGGGAGAGTTCCCTCGCGCCGCCTTCGAGGCGGTCGGCCTGCCGCACATCAGGATCGCCGGCCAGAAGGGCTGGCACGGGGTGGCGATCGCCTCGCGCCTGCCGATCGAGGACGTCGCTCCGCTGCAGGTCTGCCGTGAAGGCCACGCCCGCTGTGTCGGCGCCAAGGTGGCAGGGGTCGAAATCCAGAACTTCTACATCCCCGCCGGCGGCGACATTCCCGACCGCGAGGTCAACCCGAAGTTCGACCACAAGCTGGACTTCTTCGAGAAGCTTACCGCCGAGATGGCGGGCCGCGACCCCAAGGCGCCGCTCGCCATCGTCGGCGACCTCAACGTCGCGCCTGGCGAGTTCGACGTCTGGAGTCACAAGCAGATGTCGAAGATCGTCAGCCACACCCCGATCGAGCTGGAGGCCTTCGCCAGGCTGAAGTCCAGCCTCGACTTTCTCGACCTGCCGCGGGCGGCGATCCCGGAACCGGAGAAGCTGTTCTCCTGGTGGAGCTATCGGGCGGCGGACTTCCGCAAGTCGAACCGCGGCCTGCGGCTCGACCACATCCTGGTGACCCCGGGCCTGCGGGATGCGGCCTTCCGTAGCGGCGCGGCCTCGGCCCGCGTGCACGACGACGTCCGCGAATGGGAGCGCCCCAGCGACCACGCCCCGGTCAGCGCGGATTTTGGAATCTAGATCGAGCTGTCGCCCGTTCGGGGTCGCGATAGTCGCCGAGGATGTTGAAGCTGAAGACGAAATCGCTGGGTCGCGCGGCCTCCCGCCGGAAGGCGGCGGCCCGGTCGGTCTCGGCGACCACGTCGATCAGCGCGACCTCGTAGCCGCGCCCTTCCAGGGCGGCGGCCAGATGGTCCAGGAACAGGTGCAGCGCGCCGTAGCGTGACTCGCCCCGATCAGGACCGCCCGCATCGGCGGCTCGGCGCTCAAGAGAGCTCGGGCCGGAAGTTCCCGTCCATCACGCAGCGCGGCGTGCCATCCTGGGTGATGATGGTGACCGGCTTGCCGACGCCGGGCGCGAAGAAGAACTGGCCTTTGCGCGTGGTCACCGCCAGCAGGGCGGGGCTGGAGAACTGGCAGACCGGCTCATAGGCGTTGCCCCTGCCGACCGCCACGGTGTTGCAGTCGACATGGCCGAACCGGCGGTCGTAGCGGACCTCGTTGAAGACAAAGGCCTTCTTCGGCTTGATGGGCTTGGCGTCGAACTCGGCGGCCGTCAGGCTGGGGCACGGCGGCCCGTCGATGGCGGCGAGGTTGGCTGCCTTGGTGGAGGCCTCCAGCGCGACGGCGCGGCGCTGGTAGCTGCTGAGGCCGACCACGACCACGCCGACCAGCACCGCAGCCCCCAGCATCAGCGGGAAGGCCCGGCCCACCGTCCACTTCTTCGCCATCGGCCGCCCCCAGGTTCGATCCGTCAGGGCGCCAATCTGTAGCCGCCGGCCTCCGTCAGCAAGAGCCGTGCATTGCCCGGATCGGGCTCGATCTTCTGGCGCAGGCGATAGACGTGGGTTTCCAGGGTGTGTGTGGTGACGCCTGCGTTATAGCCCCAGACCTCGGCCAGCAGTTCCTCGCGCGAGACCGGCTTTTCCCCGGCCCGGTAGAGGTACTTGAGGATGTTGGTTTCCTTCTCGGTCAGGCGGATCTTCTTCTGGTTGGCGTCGATCAGCATCTTGGCCGAGGGGCGGAACTCGTAGGCGCCCAGGTGGAAGACCGCGCCTTCCGACTGCTCGGCGCTACGCAGTTGCGCGCGGATGCGGGCCAGCAGTACCTGGAACTTGAAGGGCTTGGTCACGTAGTCGTTGGCGCCGGATTCCAGGCCGGAGATCTGGTCTTCGTCCGTATCGGCGGCGGTGAGCATGATGATCGGAGCGGCGACGCCCTTTTCACGCATCTGCCGGCATGCCTCGCGGCCGTTCATGTCGGGCAGGTCGACATCCAGCAGGATCAGGTCCGGACGATTTTCGACCGCCGCCTTGACGCCTTCACCGGCGGTGGCCGCTTCGATGGCCGAGAAATCCTCGGAAAGCTGCAGTTGTTCGGCGATAGCGCCACGGAGTTCTTCGTTGTCGTCGACGACGAGGAGGGTCTTGCGTTGAGCCATAAGCGCGAACATGCACCGTATCGGGCAAAAGAGCCAACCTGAGGAGACCCCCTAGGCCATGATCTTCACGGCGATGTCAGATGGACGCTTCGAGTTGAACGGTCGCGTGACCCGTTGCGCCCTAGGCAAGGGCGGGGTCGTCGCCGCGGAGGACAAGCGCGAGGGCGACGGCAAATCGCCGCTGGGGACCTGGCCAATCCGCCGGGTGTTGTTCCGGCCCGACAAGGGCGGCGCGCCCAGGACCGGCCTGCCGACCAAGGCCCTGGAGCGCGACGACGGCTGGTGCGACGCGCCGGGCGACCCGGCCTACAACCGCGCTGTGAAGCTGCCGCATCCGGCCAGCGCCGAGCATATGTGGCGCGAGGACGACGTCTACGACCTGGTCTGCGTGCTGGCCCACAACGACGACCCGCCGGTTCCAGGGCTCGGCTCGGCGATCTTCATGCACCTGGCCCGACCGGGCTACGCCCCGACCGAAGGCTGCGTCGCGCTCTCGCGCGAAGACATGCTGGACCTGCTGGCCGTCGCCAAGCTGGGTGACGCAGTGGCGATCGTCGAGGGCTGAGCGTCGGATGCTCCCCCGTTAGTACGCCCGAGCCCCGAACAGGGCCGAGCCGACGCGGACGCTGGTGGCGCCGAAGCGGATGGCGGTTTCGAAATCGTCGCTCATGCCCATGGAGAGCTTCGCAAGCCCGTTGCGGGCCGCGATCTTGGCAAGTAGCGCAAAGTGCGGGCCGGGCGGCTCGGCCGCCGGCGGGATGCACATCAGGCCCTCGACCGGCAGGCCGTAGGTCGTGCGGCAGGCGGCGATGAAACCATCGGCCTCCGCAGGCGTCACCCCGGCCTTCTGCGGCTCCTCGCCAGTGTTGACCTGGACATAGAGCCTGGGGGCCTTGCCCTGCTTCCGAGCCTCCTCGGCCAGCACTCGGGCCAGCTTCTCCCGGTCGAGGCTCTCGATCACGTCGAAGAAGGCCACCGCTTCGCGCGTCTTGTTGGTCTGCAGCGGCCCGATCAGGCGCAGTTCGATGCGTTCGCGATGGGGCGTCCAGCGCTCCATGGCCTCCTGCACGCGGTTCTCGCCGAACGCCCTCTGCCCGGCCTCCAGGACTGGCTGCACGGCCTCCCAGGGCTGCTGCTTCGACACCGCCACCAGGGTCACGTCGGAAGCCGCGCGGCCGGACGCCTTCGCGGCGCGGGCGATCCGGGCTAGGACATCGGCGAGGGCGGGAGGAACGGTCATCTCGGCAAGCTTCTGGACGTTGGCGCGAACGGCGCAAGCCATAGGGCGGCGAGCCTCCTCGCGAAAGCCCCTGCCTTCCTTGCTATTCTTCACCGATCCCGACCGGACGCCGGACATCGAGGCCGCGGCGCGGCGGCTGCCGCCTGGCTCGGCCATCGTCTATCGGACCTTCGGCGACCCTGAGGCGGCGGCGCAGGCGCGCAAGCTCCTGCAGATCGCCCGGACGCGGAAACTCCGCCTGCTGATCGGCGCGGACGAGGACTTGGCGGCCGAGGTCGGCGCGGACGGGGTCCACCTGCCCGAGCGCCTGGCGGGCCGGATCCCCTATCTCAAGCGCCGCGGCTGGCTGGTCACCTGCGCCGCCCACAGCCCGCTGGCGGCCCGGCGGGCCCTGGGGGCGGGGGCGCACGCCGTGGTGGTCTCGGCGATCTTTGCCTCACGCAGCCCGTCGGCGGGCGAGCCCATCGGCCCGTTGCGCCTGGCCCGGCTGGTCCGCGCCGCCGGCGGCCCGGTCTACGCGCTCGGCGGCGTCAATGACGAAACAGCCCGCCGGCTGCTGCCTGCGGGCCTGGTCGGACTGGCGGCTGTGGAAGCCCTCAGAGCCTTTTAGGGCCAGATGGTTCGAGCGGCGTAGCCGCACGCACACGCTTTCGGCTAACGCGCCCTAGAACTTGAAGGCGGTCTCGAGACGAACCCGCGGCGCAGCGTCGCGCGGCTCGGTCTTCTTGAAGGTCGGGCTTTCTTCCTCGCCCAGGGCGACGGCGCCGCCGACCCGCAGGCTCGGCGTGACGCGGAAATAGGCCCCGGCCTGGACGTCGTTCAATTGGGTGCCGCGCTCGTCCCGCTGATCGAGATTGAGCGACACCCCCCAGCGCCCCTTGCGCTCCCACTTCAACGTCTTGCCGCCTTGGGCGTTGGTCGAAGCTTCGCTGCGCACGGAGAAGTCGGCGGATCTGCCGGCCGCCGATTGGGCATGGGCGGCCGTAGCGCCGCTCGCGAGGAGCGCCGCGCCGATCGCCGAAATGACCAACCGCTTGGACATACCCACCTATATGGCCCCTAAGCCCCGGCCGCGCCATGAAGCGGCGTGACCGTTGAGGCGATTAAAGTCCCCCGCGACTTCAGGTCAACCGACTCCGCCACCGCTTTGCCCGTCCCGCAGGCAGATCATCGCGGCCTGTGGCGGCGGAGACACGCGATTCCTGTTTGGCGGTTCCACGGGCATTGTTATAGAGGGCGCGGCTGCAAGGGGGCGGCGCCGCGGCGCGAACCGGCGCGGAAGAACGACTGGGAGTCGATGAATGCCGTTTGTACGCGGTAATTTGGTGCGTGGCGTGACGACCGGAGTGCTCGTGCTGAGCCTGTCGGCCCTGGCGGCTTGCTCGAGCGGCGGCCGGAAGGAATCCGGCGGCTTCCTGGGCATCGGCGGCAAGTCCGAAACGACCGCCAGCTCCAACCAGCAGGCGATTGGCGTGAACGGCTATCTGTGGCGCGCGACGCTGGACACCCTGTCCTTCATGCCGCTGGCCTCGGCCGACCCTTACGGCGGCGTGGTCATCACGGACTGGTACGTGAACCCGGAAAAGCCGGACGAGCGCTTCAAGTGCACCGTCTACATCCTGGATTCACGCCTGCGCGCCGACGGCCTGAACGTCGCGGTGTTCAAGCAGACCCGCGACGCGACCGGGAACTGGGTGGACGCTCCGGCGGCCGGCCAGACCGAGACCGATCTCGAGAACGCGATCCTTACCAAGGCGCGGCAGCTTCGGCTGTCGAACATCGGCTAAGCCCCGAGCCGGGCGCATTCGAAGACTCCAGGATGCGCCTTCCTAGTCCGGGGCGGCGCAACGAACGGCGCCGTCCGTCATTTCTCTGAACCTTCGAAGACGCCCATGGCCCGCTACAATCCGAAAGAGACCGAGCCCAAGTGGCGTAAAGCCTGGGCCGACGCCGACGTGTTCCGCGCCGGGCCGCCCAAGCCCGGCACGCCGAAATACTACGCCCTGGAGATGTTCCCCTATCCCTCCGGGCGACTGCACATGGGCCATGTGCGCAACTATTCGCTCGGCGACGTCGTCGCCCGCTACAAGCGCGCTCGCGGCTTCAACGTGCTGCACCCGATGGGCTGGGACGCCTTCGGCCTGCCGGCGGAAAACGCCGCCATGGAGCGCGGCGTCGATCCGCGCGGCTGGACCTACGACAACATCGCCAAGATGCGCTCCGAGCTGAAGGAACTGGGCCTGTCGATCGACTGGTCTCGGGAGTTCGCCACCTGCGACGCGGCCTATTACGGCAAGCAGCAGGACTGGTTCCTGGACCTGTGGAAGCGCGGCCTGGTCTATCGCAAGGAAAGCGTCGTCAACTGGGACCCGATCGACCAGACGGTCCTGGCCAACGAGCAGGTGGTCGACGGCCGCGGCTGGCGTTCCGGCGCGATCGTGGAGAAGCGCAAGCTGAACCAGTGGTTCCTGCGCATCACCGACTACGCCGAGGAGCTGATCGAGGGCCTGAAGACCCTCGACCGCTGGCCCGACAAGGTCCGGCTGATGCAGGAGAACTGGATCGGCCGCTCCAAGGGCCTGCGCCTGAAGTTCGGCTGGGGCGGCCAGCCGCAGGCCGGTTTCGAGGCCGGGCTGGAGGTCTATACGACCCGTCCCGACACCCTGTTCGGCGCCAGTTTCGTGGGCGTCGCGCCAGATCATCCGTTGGCGGAACAACTGGCCGCCGATCCCAAGGTCGCCGCCTTCATCGCCGAGTGCCGCAAGGGCGGCGCTTCGGAAGCCGAGATCGAAACCGCCGAGAAGATCGGCTTCGACACCGGCCTGACCGTGGTCCACCCGCTCGACCCGACCTGGCGCCTGCCGGTCTGGATCGCGAACTTCATCCTGATGGACTACGGGACCGGCGCGGTCTTCGGCTGCCCGGCCCACGACCAGCGCGACCTGGACTTCGCCCGCAAGTACGGCCTCCCGGTGAACCCGGTGGTCCTGCCGCCCGGCGAGGACGCGGCGACCTTCGCTGTGGCCGATGAGGCCTATGTCGGCCCTGGGACCATCTTCAATTCCAAGTTCCTGGACGGGCTGGAGATCGAGGCCGCCAAGGCCGCGGCGATCGCCAAGATCGAGCAGCAGGACCAGGGCGAAGGCGCCACCGTCTACCGCCTGCGCGACTGGGGGGTGGCCCGTCAGCGCGGCTGGGGATGCCCGATCCCGGTCGTCCACTGCGCCAAGTGCGGCGTGGTCGCTCTGCCCAAGGATCAACTGCCCGTCGTGCTGCCGGACGACATGGACTTCTCCAAGCCCGGCAACGCCCTGGCGCGGCACCCGACCTGGAAGGACACCACCTGCCCCGAGTGCGGCGGGGCGGCGACGCGGGAGACCGATACCCTCGACACCTTCGTCGACTCCTCCTGGTACTTCGCGCGGTTCACCGACACCGAGGCCCAGGCGCCGATCGACAAGGCCGCGGCCGACTACTGGCTGCCGGTCGACCAGTATGTGGGCGGCATCGAGCACGCGGTCCTGCACCTGCTCTACGCCCGTTTCGTCACCCGCGCCCTGGCCGACGAGGGCATGTTGTCGGTGCGCGAGCCCTTCGCGGGGCTGTTCACCCAGGGGATGGTCACCCACGAGACCTATCGCCGCAAGCAAAGCGGCGAGTGGGTGGAGCCCAAGGAGGTCGAGATCCTGGCCGAGAGCGGCAAGCGCTTGGCGCGCAGCCTGCAGACCGGCGAGCCGCTGGTGATCGGCGACGTCGAGAAGATGTCGAAGTCCAAGCGCAACACCGTGGCCCCGGAGGAGATCTTCGAGGTCTACGGCGTCGACGCCGCGCGCCTGTTCGTACTGTCCGACAGCCCGCCGGAACGCGACACCCAGTGGTCGGCAGCCGGGGTCGAAGGCGCCTGGCGCTTCGTCAACCGGGTTTGGAACGAGTTCGACAGCCAGCCGGCCGGCCCCGCCCCTGCCCTGGCGGCCGACCCCAAGGCCGACGAGCTGCGCGCCGTCACCCACCGCATGATCAAGGGCGTCACCGAGGCGATCGAGACCTTCCGGTTCAATTCCGGCATCGCGCGGATGTACGAATTCCTCAACAAATTGAAGGAATTCCCCGCCGAGGGCGCGGCCCCCGCGGTGCTCGCGGCGCGGCACGAGGCCCTGTCCGTGTTCGCTCGCCTGATCTCGCCCTTCACCCCGCACCTGGCCGAAGAGGCCTGGGCCCGGATCGGCGGCGAGGGCATGGTGGTCTCCGCGCCTTGGCCGGAGTTCGACGCCGCCCTGACCCAGGACGCGGTGCGCGTCCTGCCGGTGCAGGTCAACGGCAAGCGCCGCGGCGAGATTTCGGTGGCCGCCGGCCTGGAACCGGCCGAGGTTGAGAAGATCGTGCTTGACGATCCCGAGATCACGCGGCGCCTTGAGGGCCTGGCGATCAAGAAGGTGATCGTCGTCAAGGACCGCATCGTCAACATCGTCGCCGGGTGAGCTGACATGAACCGCACCGTCGTCTCTGCAGTCCTCCTGGCCGCCGCCGTGGGGCTCGCCGGTTGCGGCTTCACGCCCCTCTACGGAACCCCCGGGGTGACGGCGCAGCTCGCCTCGGTTCAGGTGATGACGCCGCCCGGCCGCACCGGGCAGCTCATCCGCGAGCACCTGGACGACGCCCTGGCCCGCGACAAGGGCGCAGCGCCCCAGTACCGCATGGACCTGGCCGTCTCCGAGACGCGCTATCCCCGGGGCGTGCGCGTGGACAATGTGGCGACGCGCTACGAGTACGTGCTGACCGCCAACTACACCCTGGTGGCCTCCAGCACCGGCGCGGCGGTGAAGAGGGGCATCGCGCGGGCCCAGGTCACCTATGACAGCGCCGACCAGCCTTACGCCTCCATCACCGCCCAGCAGGACGCCCAGGACCGCGCCGCCGCCGAGTGCGCGCGCAAGATCCAGCTCGAAGTGGCGGCCTGGATGGCGAACCAGGCCAGGTCCTAGGGCCCGGCGGCCGTGATCCTTTCCAAGCGGCCGGATATCGAGCGCTTCCTGGCCAAGCCCGAGCCGCCGATCCGCGCCGCCCTGCTCTATGGCCGCGACACCGGCGTCGTCCGCGACCGCGGCGGACAGCTTGCGGTCAAGATCGCCCCCAATCTCGACGACCCGTTCGACGTCGCCCTATTGACCGACGGCGACCTTGATTCCGACGGCGGCCGGCTGGAGGGCGAGCTTGCGGCCCAGTCGCTGATGGGCGGTCGCCGGCTGATCCGCCTGCGCTTCGCCACCGAAAAAGCCAATCTGGACAAGCAGGTGGCCGAAGCGCTCGCCGCCCACGCCGCCGGCAAGCTGAACCCCGACGCCTTCTTCCTGATCGAGGCGGGGAACCTCGGGCGCGAGTCCACCCTGCGCAAGACCGCCGAGAAGGCGCCCGAGGCAGTGGCGATCCCCTGCTATGAGGACGAGCCCGGCGACGTGGCGCGGCTGGTGCGCGAGGTGCTGGCCAAGGACAGCGTCGGCCTCGACGCCCAGGCCCTGCAGCTCTTCGTCGGCCGCCTGCCCAAGGAGCGCGGCGTCGCCCGCCAGGAGATCGAACGCCTGGCCCTCTATCTTGAACCCGGCAGCGGCCGCACCGCCACCGCCCGGGACCTCGACGACTTCTTGGGCGTCGAGCCCGAGGCCTCCCTCTCCGACGCCGCGGCCGACGCCTTCGGCGGACGCCTGGGCGACGCCCAGGCCGGCCTGCGCCGCGCCGCCGCCGAGGGCGAGGCCGGCGCCGCGGCCATCCGCGCCATCAGCATGTACCTCGCACGCCTGCGGCGCACCCTCACCCTCGCCAAGTCCGGCGCCGGCCTGCAGGAGGCGGCCAAGGCTTCCGGCGTCTTCTGGAAGCAGGAGCGCGAGTTCCTTCGTCAGGCCCGGAGCTGGTCGCTGGAGGAACTCGACCGGCTGCAGCCGGAGGTGCTCGCCGCCGACAAGGCCTGCAAGACCGCCAGCTCCCCCGACAGCCTGATCGCCGAGCGCCTGGCGTTGACCATCGCCGGCCGCGCAAGGCGTCTGGGGCTCTGAAAGTCGGGTTTCAAAATCGCCGCTGTGGCGCAAGAAGACCGGCCATACCGTCCCCAGGCACGATCGCCACGCCAGAAACGCGATTTCGTTTTCGAGTCGTTATAAATCAATAGGTTAGCGACAGATCACCCCCCCCCGGGTGGGGAGAAGCAGGATCTGAGCGGATGCTCCCCCAGAGGGTGGAGGATCTGGTTTCCTTAAACCCGCGTCAGCTTCCGGCAGAGCTCGTCGAGCTGTTCCAGGGTCGCGTAGCGGATGCGCAGTTCCCCTACCCCGCCCTTGTCGAGCACTTCGACATCGAGCCCCAGCGCCTCGGAGAGGTCGACCTCCAGCGCCTGGGTGTCGGTGTCCTTGGCGGCCTTGCGGCCGGCCGCCTTCGGACGGCTCGCCGACGAGGCGCCGCCGCGGGCTAGGCTCTCGGCGTCGCGGACCGATAGGCCCTTGGCGATGATCTGCTCGGCCAGCGCCGTCGGGTCGTCGGCGGTCAGTATGGCCCGGGCATGACCGGCGGTCAGCTTGCCCTCCAGCACATAGGCTCGCACCGCCTCCGGCAGGTTCATCAGGCGCAGGGTGTTAGCCACGTGGCTGCGGCTCTTGCCGATGCTCTCGGCCACCTCCTCCTGCGTGCGCTTGAACTTTTCGATGAGCTGCTGGTAGGCGGCCGCCTCTTCGATCGGGTTCAGGTTCGAGCGCTGGACATTCTCGATCACTCCGATCTCAAGCACCTGGACGTCGTCCAGCTCGCGCACCAGCACCGGCATGACCCGCAGCCCGGCCTTCTGGCTGGCCCGCCAGCGGCGTTCGCCGGCGACGATCTCCCACTCGCCAGGCAGGCCCGGCGCCGGACGCACGAGGATCGGCTGCAGCACCCCCTTTTCACGGATCGAGGCGGCCAGCTCGTCCACCTCAGCCTCGGAAAATGTCCAACGTGGCTGATCGGCGTTGCGATGGATCAGCTCGATCGGGACCTCGCGGACCCCGGAAACCTCTTCAACAGGCGCCCCGGCGACGACTTTGGCCTCGTCCACGTCGCCCAACAGGGCCGACAGCCCGCGGCCCAATCCACGCTTCTCGACCATGACGCCCCCTTACGCCGCCGCCTTGGCGCGGCGGTCCCGCTCGCGCATCACAACTTCCCGCGCCAGCTTCAGATAGGCCTGCGAGCCTGTGCACTTGAGATCATAGACCAGCACCGGCTTGCCGTAGCTCGGCGCCTCCGATACCCGGACATTCCGCGGTATGACCGTGGCGTACACGGTATCGCCGAAATGGCCGCGAACATCGCGCGCCACCTGTTCCGACAAGCTGTTGCGCCGATCGTACATAGTCAGCACCACGCCCTGGATCTCCAGGCCGGGGTTCAGGCTGCCGCGCACTAGGTCCACGGTCCGCATGAGCTGGGTCAGGCCTTCCAGCGCGAAGAACTCGCACTGCAGGGGCACCAGCACGGCGTCGGCCGCGGCCATGGCGTTGACCGTCAGCAGGTTCAGCGACGGCGGACAGTCGATGAGGATATAGGTGTAGTCGCCGGACTGGCGGATCGGCTCCAGGGCGTCGCGCAACTTGAACGACCGGCGGGCCTGCTGGCCGAGCTCCAGCTCCACGCCGGACAAGTCCGGGTCGGCGGCGATAAGATCCAGCCCCGGCAAAGCGGTCTCGACCACCGCGGCCGCCACCGGCTGCTCGCCCATCAGCACGTCGTAGAGCGTGACCTTGCGCTGGGCGCGGCCGACGCCGAGGCCGGTGGAGGCGTTGCCCTGCGGATCGGAGTCGATGAGCAGGACCTTCTCGCCCACCGCCGCGAGGGCGGTGCCGAGGTTGATCGCCGTCGTGGTCTTGCCGACGCCGCCCTTCTGGTTGGCGACGACGAGGATCCGCAAACTGCCCTTAGCTTTTCCGGCCACGGCCGAGTCTCCTCACACGCACGATCTGGCCTCTGGCGTCGCTGCGGCTGGGCGACACGTCCGCCTCGAAATCCCAGGTCCTGGCTGCGTCTTCCAGTTCGGACGCAACGTCCTGTCCCTTCAGGAACAGGGCCACCGCCCCCCGCTTGAGGTAGGGCTGTGCGTAACCCAGCAGGCGGGACATCGGCGCGCAAGCCCGGGCGGTGACGATATCCACAGTCAGGGCCAAGTCTTCCGCACGAGAATTGTGAACCGTCGCCGGCAGGTCGAGGCCCGTCACCACTTCCGACAGGAAGCGGCAGCGCTTGGCCAGGCTGTCGACCAGATGCACGTGAAAATCCGGACGGCCCTTGCCGAGGATCGCCAGCACTACGCCCGGCAGGCCCGCCCCGGTGCCGAGATCAGCCCAGGTCTTGGCCTCCGGCGCCAGCGGCAGGATCTGGGCGGAGTCCCAGGCGTGCCGCGACCAGAAGACGTCGAGGGTCGCCGGACCCACGAGGTTCATCTTCTCGTTCCACTCGGCGAGGTATGACCGGTAGCGCTCCAGGTCGGCGATCGCCTGGGCGTCGCAGCCGGTGGCGGTAGCGAACGCAGCCGCGTCGTTGACGTCGATGACCATGGGCTCAGGCTGCGCGGCGGCGGACATGGGCCAGCAGGGCGGTCAGGGCGCCGGGCGTCACACCCTCGATGCGGGCCGCCTGGCCGAGGGTCAGGGGTTTCACGGCGGTCAGTTTCTCCCGGACCTCGTTGGAGAGCCCGCCGACCCCGGCATAGTCAAGGTCGGCCGGGAGCCGCAGGTTCTCGTCGCGGCGGAAGGCGGCGGCGTCAGCCGCCTGGCGATCCAGATAGCCGGCATAGGCGGCGTCGATCTCCAGTTGCTCGCGGGCGGCGAGCGACCAGTCGGTCGCTTCCGGGAAGACCTTCGCCAGATCATCGAAGCCGATGGTCGGATAGGCCAGGAGTTGGACCAGGTCGCGGACCACTCCATCGGCCTTCACTGGCAGGCCTGCCTTCTGGGCGGCGGCCGGCGTCAGGGTCAGCTCCCCCGCCCTCTTGCGGGCGTGGGCCAGTTCCTTCGCCTTGGCGCGATAGGCTGTTTCACGTGAAACACCGACCACCCCGAGAGCAATGCCCTGCTCCGTCAGGCGCTGGTCGGCATTGTCAGCGCGCAGGGTCAGACGGAACTCCGCCCGGCTGGTGAACATGCGGTAGGGCTCGGTCACCCCCCGCGTCGTCAAGTCATCGATCAGCACGCCGATATAGGCTTCATCCCGTCCGAAGGCCGCGCCGTCGAGGCCCGAGGCCGCGCGCGCCGCGTTGAGCCCGGCCACCAGGCCCTGGGCGCCGGCTTCCTCGTAACCCGTGGTGCCGTTGATCTGGCCGGCCAGGTAGAGCCCCGGCAGCCGCTTTACTTCCAGGGTCGGATAGAGCTCGCGCGGATCGACATAGTCGTACTCGATCGCATAGCCGTAGCGCTTCACCCGCACGTTCTCGAGGCCCGGGATCGTGCGCAGGAAAAGGTCCTGCGTCTCTTCCGAGACCGAGGTCGAAATCCCGTTCGGATAGACGGTGTCGTCGTCCAACCCCTCCGGCTCCAGGAAGATCTGGTGGCTGTCCTTGTCGGAGAACCGCACCACCTTGTCCTCGATGGACGGGCAATAGCGCGGCCCGCGCCCGCTGATCCGCCCGCCGTAGACGGCGGACTCGGTCAGGCGATCGGCGATGATCCTGTGGGTCTCGGCGTTCGTGTAAGTCACGCCGCAGGCGATCTGCGGCGTGGTGATCTTGTCGGTCAGGAACGAGAACGGCACGGGGTGCTCGTCCGCCTGCTGCATCTCCAACCCGTCCCAGGCGATGGTCGTCCCATCCAGGCGCGCCGGCGTGCCGGTCTTCAGCCGCCCCATGCTGAGGCCCGATGCGTAGAGCCGGTCCGAGAGCCCGATCGAGGGCGCGTCCCCCACCCGCCCGGCCGGCACGCGCGTGTCGCCCAGGTGGATCAGGCCTTTCAGGAAAGTGCCCGTGGTCAGGACCACGCGGCCGGACAGGTACTCGTTCCCCGTGGCGCCGACCACGCCCTGCACCACACCGTCGCGGACGATGAGGTCTTCCACCGCCTCGGCCACCACGGTCAGGTTCGGGGTCGCGGCGAGTTCCGCCTGCATGGCCTGGCGGTAGAGTCTGCGGTCGATCTGGCTGCGGGGGCCGCGCACGGCCGCGCCCTTGGAGCGGTTCAGCATCCGGAACTGGATGCCGGCCCTGTCCGCCAACCGGCCCATCAGGCCGTCCAGGGCGTCGATCTCGCGGACCAGATGGCCCTTCCCCAGGCCGCCGATGGCCGGGTTGCAGCTCATCTCGCCGATGGTCTCGAGCTTGTGGGTCAGCAGCAGGGTCTTGGCGCCGAAGCGCGCGGAGGCCGCGGCGGCTTCACAGCCGGCGTGCCCTCCCCCGATGATGATGACGTCCCAGGCGCTCACGCTCGCTCACTCCACGCAAGACGCCCCCGGAAGGCCGGGGGCGCTGTCGGGCTCTATATAGCGGAGAGCAGTTGATTTTTCACCGGTGGAATCGGGCGGCGTTGTTTCACGTGAAACAGAAGGGACCTGCGCTTGCCCAATGTTTCACGTGAAACGGCCGCCCTACTTCCCGATGCAGAAGCTGGAGAACACCCGGTCGAGCACGTCTTCCGGATCGATCCGGCCGGTGATCCGATCGAGCGCCCGACCGGCGAGCCTCACGTCTTCCGCCGCCAGTTCCAGCTCGTCCTCGAGCACCAGAGCTCGGCCCAGCCGCTCCAGCGCCTCGGTCAGCAGCTCCCGGTGGCGCAGCCGGGTCGCGGTCGGCAGCTCTGCGCCGGCCAGCGCGTCGACCACCCGCCGCTCCAGCGCGTTCTCCAGGGCGGCTACGTCATCCGGCTTCCAAGCACTGAGCCGCACCACCTCGACGCCCAGGGCCCGCGCCTCGACCAGGGCGTGACCGGTCTCGGCCCCCTGCTCCAGGTCGGCCTTGTTGATCAGGCAGAGGTCGTGCGGATGCAGGCCCGGCGTCGTCGGCGCGGCGTCGCTTGAGCCGTCCACCACCCAGAGCCGAAGGTCCGCCTCGTCCGCCCAGGCCCGGGCCCGCCGAACCCCTTCGGCCTCGATCTCGTCGTGGGTGTCGCGCAGGCCAGCAGTGTCCGCCAGCAGCGCCTTGTAGCCGGCGAACCGCATCGGGACCTCGATCACGTCACGCGTGGTGCCGGGCGTGGAGGTGACGATCGCCGCCTCCCTGCGCGCCAGGGCGTTCAGCAAGGTGCTCTTGCCGGCGTTGGGCGCCCCGACCAGGGCGATGCGGAAGCCCTCGCGGACACGCTCGCCCCGGTGTGCGTCGGCCAGGGCGTCCTCCAGTTCCTCGATCAGAGCGCGCAGCACCGGCCGAGCCCTTGCGGCGACGTCGGCGGGCACCTCTTCGTCCGGGAAGTCCACTGCGGCCTCGAACATGGCCAGAGCCTCGATCAGATGATCGCGCCAGCGCGCCTGCGCCTGGCCCAGGGCGCCGCCGAGCTGGTCGAGCGCCTGGCGCCGCTGAGCCTCGGTCTCGGCCTCAATGAGGTCGGCGACACCCTCGGCCTGCGCGAGATCGAGCTTGCCGTTCTCGAACGCGCGCCGCGTGAATTCCCCCGGCTCGGCCAGGCGAAGACCGAGCGAACTCAGCGCCTCGATCACCCTGGCGACCACGGCCGGGCCGCCGTGCACGTGAAACTCGGCGCAGTCCTCACCGGTGTAGCTGGCCGGGCCTTCGAACCAGAGCACCAGCGCCTGATCGATCGGCTCCCCGTCGGAAGCGCGCAGGGTCCGCAGTGCCGCCTCGCGCGGCCGAGGCGTCTTGCCGGCCAGCGCCGCGACCGCCCTCGCCGACTGCGGCCCGGACAGGCGAACGACCGCCACGGCCGCACGACCCGCAGCCGTGGCGGGCGCAAAGATGGTGTCGCTCATTTAGGCCGGTTCGTCCCCATGCCGGCGTCGACCGCGGCGTTCATCAGGTTGCGGAACTGCTCCTGGGCGCCGACCCCGAACGCGGCCCAGCTCTTCATCAACTCGTCGGGGGACAGCATGGCGACGTTGGCGCTCATCCGCTTCTGCATCTCCTCGACCAGCTTCTCGTTGACCGCCGTGACGTCAGGCAGCCCCAGGAAGGCCCGCGCCTCCTGAGGCGTGCAGTCGATCTCAATCGTCATTTTCATCGGCAAACCTCTACAGACGAGCCGTCCTTGACCACATTGTTATGAGCGCAGCCTAGCCTGGCGGGCTAGTACGCGATCGAGGGCTTTTTGATTTAAGACGGGAGACGCCCATGGGCGAGACCACCACCATCAAGACCGACGACGGCCAGTTCTCCGCCTATGTGGCGCGCCCGAGCCGTTCGAAGGCTCCGGCCATCGTGGTCATCCAGGAGATCTTCGGCGTCAATGCGGTGATGCGCGGCGTGTGCGACGAACTGGCCGCCGCCGGCTTCCTGGCGGTGTGCCCCGACCTTTTCTGGCGGATCGAGCCCGGTATCGACATCACCGACCAGTCCGAGGCCGAGTGGAAGAAGGCCTTCGAGCTCTACAACGCGTTCGACGTGGACGCCGGCGTGAAGGATATCGCCGCCACCATCGACCACGTCCGCGGCCTGCCGGAGTCGACCGGCAAGGTCGGCGCGGTCGGTTTCTGCCTCGGCGGCCTGCTCGCCTTCCTCACTGCGACCCGCACCGACTCCGACGCCAGCGTCTCCTTCTATGGCGTCGGGATCGAAAAGAACCTGGTCGAGGCCGACAAGCTGGGCCACCCCCTGCTGATGCACATCGCCGAGCAGGATCAGTTCGTGCCGAAGGAAGCCCAGGCCCTGATCATCTCCCAACTGAAGAACCATCCGCAGATCGCCATCCACACCTATCCCGGCCGCGACCACGCCTTCGCCCGCATCGGCGGCGAGAACTACGACGCGAGCGACGCCAAGCTGGCCAACGGCCGGACCCTGGCCTTCTTCAAGCAGCACCTGGAGGCGTGATGCCCGAGTTGATGAAAGCCATCATCTTCCAGCAAGCCGGCGGCCCTGATGTCCTGGAGATCGCCGAGGTCCCCGTCCCCGCGGTCGGCCCGGGCCAGGTGCTGGTCAAGCAACAGGCGATCGGCGTCAACTTCATCGACACCTACCACCGCTCCGGCCTCTACCCCGTGAAGCTGCCTTCCCGCCTGGGAATGGAAGGCGCCGGGGTGGTGGAAGCGGTCGGTGACGGCGTCACCCGTTTCAAGGCCGGCGATCTGGTGGCCTACGCCTCCGGGCCGCTGGGCGCCTATGCTGAGTACCACGCCGTGGTCGCCGACCGCGCCGTCAAGCTCCCCGACGGGGTCAGCGCCGAGATCGGGGCCGCGGCCCTGCTGAAGGGCATGACCGCCGAGTTTCTGCTGCGGCGCTGCTACCCGGTGAAAGCTGGCGAGACGATCCTGGTCCACGCCGCCGCCGGAGGAGTCGGCTCGATCCTCGTCCAGTGGGCCAAGCACCTGGGCGCCACGGTGATCGGCACGGCCGGTTCGGAGGACAAGGCCCGGCGCGCCAAGGCCCACGGCGCCGATCACGTCATCCTCTACCGCGACCAAGACGTCGCCGCCGAGGTTCGCCGCATCACCGACGGCGCCGGCGTGCCGGTGGCCTATGATTCCGTCGGCGCTGCGACCTTCGAAGGCACCCTGGCCAGCCTTGCGCGCCGTGGCCTCTTCGTCAGCTTCGGCAATGCGTCGGGCCCCGTCCCCGCCTTCGAGCCTGCGCGTCTGCAGCGGGCCGGCTCGCTGTTCTTCACCCGCCCGACCATGGGCGATTATCAGGTCACCACCCAGGAGCTCGATGAAAGCGCCGGCGCCCTATTCGAGGTGATCAAGTCCGGCGCGGTGAAGATCGAGATCGGCCAGACCTTCCGCCTCACCCAGGCCAAGACCGCTCACGAAGCCCTTCACGGCCGGGAAACCGTCGGCGCCAGCCTGCTTATCCCCTGATCCTCTCCGGGGATCTATTCGGACGGCGTTTCACGTGAAACACCTGGAAAATCAGGCGCTTCCATAAGCAAAGGGCCCGCAGGATCTGCGGGCCCTTCTCCTTCGCCGACGATGTCGCCGAGGCTCAGGTGTTCATCGACTGGAAGAAGTCGTCGTTGTTCTTCGACTGGCGCAGCTTGTCGAGCATGAACTCGATCGCGTCCTGCGCGCCCATCGGGTTGAGGATGCGCCGCAGGATGTAAGTCTTCTGCAGGTGCTCCTTCGGGGTGATGAGGTCTTCCTTCCGGGTGCCCGACTTGATGACGTCGACGGCGGGGTAGATCCGCTTGTCGGCGACCTTGCGGTCCAGGATGATTTCCGAGTTACCGGTGCCCTTGAACTCTTCGAAGATGACTTCGTCCATCCGGCTGCCGGTGTCGATCAGGGCGGTGGCGATGATGGTCAGCGAGCCGCCCTCCTCCACGTTCCGCGCCGCGCCGAAGAAGCGCTTCGGACGTTGCAGGGCGTTGGCGTCGACACCGCCGGTCAGCACCTTGCCCGACGACGGGACCACGGTGTTGTAGGCGCGGCCCAGGCGGGTCACGGAGTCCAGCAGGATCACCACGTCGCGCTTGTGCTCGACCAGGCGCTTGGCCTTCTCGATCACCATCTCGGCGACCTGCACGTGGCGGGTGGCCGGTTCGTCGAAGGTCGAGGACACGACCTCGCCGCGAACCGTGCGGCGCATGTCGGTCACTTCTTCCGGGCGCTCGTCGATCAAGAGGACGATCAGGTAGCACTCGGGATGGTTGGTCTCGATCGACTTGGCGATGTTCTGCAGCATAACCGTCTTACCGACCCGCGGCGGGGCGGTGATGAGGCAGCGCTGGCCCTTGCCGAGCGGGGCGACGATGTCGATGACCCGGCCGGTACGGTCCTTCAGGGTCGGGTCGTCGATCTCCATCTTCAACCGCTCGTCGGGATAGAGCGGGGTCAGGTTGTCGAACAGGACCTTGTGGCGGACGTTCTCGGGGGCTTCGAAGTTGATCTGCTCGACGCTGACCAGGGCGAAATAGCGTTCGCCTTCCCGCGGGGCGCGGATGCCGCCCTCGACGGAGTCGCCGGTCCGCAGGCCGAACTTCCGAATCTGCGAGGGGCTCACATAGATGTCGTCCGGGCCGGACAGGTAGTTGGCCTCCGGCGAGCGCAGGTAGCCGAAGCCGTCCTGCATCACCTCGAGGGTGCCGGAGCCGGAAATCTGGACGTCCTCTTCGGCCAAGGCCTTGAGGATCGCGAACATCATGTCCTGCTTGCGCATGGAGTTCGCGTTTTCGATCTCCAGGGTTTCGGCGAAGGACAGCAGGTCGGCCGGCGACTTGTCCTTCAGCTCCTGCAGCGACATGCGAGTCAGGCCCATGGCCGCGATGGCCTGGGCGACTTCGGACGGGCCTTCGTCCTCCTCTTCGTCGGCTTCGGCGACCGCCTCGACCTGGGCCTCCTCGAGGACCGGGGTTTCGGCGGCGTCGACCGGGGTCTCGTCGGTCGGGGCGGGGGTGTCTTCGCTCATGGGTTTACTCTGAAAGCACGGGCGACCGAACGGAGCTCGGGCGCCGGGAGAATCTCGACATGGCGCGGGGTGCGCGCCGGTGGGAATGTCTTGGGACCGGGCCGCAGCATTCAGCGCGGCGCACGGATAAGGCGGGGCGTGGCTTCGCGGCGCGACTCCACGTGCGGTCAGCGGAACCACATGCGCGGCTTGCGGTCAAGCGTGGCCTGGCGTCGCTCACGGCTCCCGATCAGGGGAGCCGTCAAGCAGATAGGGTCAGCGCTGGCCGAATTGAAGAGTGACGGCCAACACGGCGACCACCGCGGCCAGGAAGGGCAGCTCGTTGGTGGCGCGCCAGAACTTCGCCGACTTCGGGCGCTGACCGGCCAGGAATTTCTTGTAGGACCCGGCCAGGAAGCCGTGCCAGCCGGAAATGAACAGCACCGCGGCCAGCTTCACCATCATCCAGGGCTGCAGCAGGAAGGCCCAGCCCTCGCCGACCGCATAGACGTGATAGAGGATCAGGCCGACGCCCAGGATCCACACCAGGATCATCGACGGATTGATGATGATTTTCAGGAGCTTGCGCTCCCAGACCAGGAAGTGCTTGTCGAACTCCGTCCCTGGAGGCGCCGTCTCGGTGTGATAGGCGAAGAGCCTGGGCAGGTACATCATCCCGGCCATCCAGGCGATCACCGCAATGATGTGCAGGCCGCGCAACAGGTCGAAATGATTCATCGTCAGGCTCCCCCCGCCTTGCCTTGGCAGGCGCATTTTCCATGGCTCGGCGGGCAAAGCCAAGGCCCGAAGGGCGCAGCCCCCGGCCCGCGCTCCAGGGCTTCAAGGCTCGCCTGCACGAAGCTGTCGATCAAGGAGGCGTCGGTCGTCGGCGTCGGCGCCCGCAAATAGGGGCTGACCCCCAGCTCCTTGGCGAGCACGGCGTATTCGTGGTCCAGCTCGACCAGCGTCTCCACATGCTCGGAAACGAAGGCGACCGGACAGATCAGCACGCCCTTGCCGTCGGCGGCGGCCTGGCGCACGGCGTCCACAGTGGACGGGCCCAGCCATTTCAGCGGGCCGACTCGGCTCTGGTAGCAGATGCTCCAGTCGGTCAGCTCAGGCACCCGCGCGGCGATGGCCCGGGCGGTGGCCTCGACCTGGACCTGGTAGGGATCACCGCCGTCGACCACCTTCTGCGGCAGGCCGTGGGCCGAGAACAGCAGGCGCACATCGGCCGGCCGACCGGCCTTCAGCCAGATCTGGCTGATCGCGCGGGCGTGGGCTTCAGCCAGGCCCTGGGCCTCGGGATAGCAGCAGACGGTGTGCGGCCGGCCAGGGCCGCGGTAGGCCCGCGCCCAATCCTTCAGGGACGAGCCCGTCGTCGTCGTGGAGAATTGCGGATAGAGCGGCAGCAGAACCAGGTCGTCCGGCGCGAACGCGGCGACCTCCTTCGCGGTCTGATCAGCGAACGGCTTCCAGTACCGCATGGCGATGAAGACCCGCACGGTCAGATCCGGCCTCGCGGCCGACAGCGCTTCCTGCAGAGCCGCGGCCTGGCGCGTGGTCTCCGGCAGCAGGGGCGAGGCCCCGCCCATGATCGCGTAATTCGCCTTGGCCGTTTCTTCCCGGCGCGTGGCGATGAGCTTCGCCAGCGGCAGGCGCAGGAAGCCCGGCAGGCCGATGATCGCCGGATCCTTGAAAAGGTTCTCCAGGAACGGCTTTACCGCCTCGGGACCATCGGGGCCGCCAAGGTTGAAGAGAACGACGGCAAGCTTGCTCACTTGCCGGTCACTCTCCGGACGGCGCGGTCGATGTGCTCGATCGGGGTGTCTGGCATCACACCATGTCCGAGGTTGAAGATATAGGGACCTTGGTTCCACTGCTCGATCAGGGCGTCAATGCGCCGGTCCAGCGCAGGTCCGCCGGCCCGCAGCAGCAGATTGTCCAAGGCGCCCTGGATCGTCTTGCCGCCAGCCTGGATCCTCCGTCCCATCGCTGCGGAAGCCTGGGTGTCGAGGCCGACCGCTTGGACCGGGACTTGGGCGGCGTAATTCTCCACCAGCGCCCCGGCACCGCGCGGAAAGCCGATGAACGGAACGTCGACGCCGGCGGCGCGAACCTTCTCGATGATCGCCTTGTGCGGGCCGATTACGATACGCTCGAATACGTCCTCGGCCAGGTTCTCGGCCCAGCTCTCGAAGAGCTTCAGCACCTGGGCGCCGGACTTGGCCTGCATCACCAGGTAGCGCGCAGTGGACTCCACCAGCACATCCAGCAGGGCGTCCAGCTTCTCGGGGTGCTGGTAGGCGTAAGTGCGGGCAGCCTCGCGCTGCGAGCCGCGGCCCTCCAGCATGTAGGTCGCCACCGTCCACGGCGCGCCGGCAAAACCGATCAGCGCCTTCTCCGGGTCGAGCTCGGCGCGCACGCGGCTGAGCGTCTCGCCTATGTCGGCCAGCCGGCCGGTCGAGGCTTCGATCTGATCGGCCAGAGCCTCGATCGGCGGCAGTTCGCCAAGCCGGGGGCCTTCGCCGGTCTCGAACCAGACGTCCTGGCCCAGCGCCCGGGGGATCAACAGGATGTCCGCAAAGACGATCGCCGCATCCAGCGGGAATCGCCGCACCGGCTGTAGGGTCGCCTCAGCCGCCATCTCTGGATTGTGGCAGAACGAGATGAAGTCCCCGGCGCGTGTCCGCAGCTCCCGGTATTCCGGCAGGGACCGCCCTGCCTGACGCATGAACCAGACCGGCGGCCGATCAAGGGTTTCGCCCGCAAGCGCCCGCAGGAGGCGCGGTTTCGAAGCTTCCGACATGGCCTCGTTAAACCGCCTAACGGGCGAACTCTCAAGCCCAGGGTCCGCCCTTCTTCATCTCTAGATTTTTGAAAGAAGGTTGTGAGGGTTGAAGTAGGGCCGTGGATGACTGGGGAAAACCGGCCGGCCCTTCGGTCCGTTAACGCCTTATCAACACGCCGGCCGGGGTTTTCTCCCTTGTCGATCCATCGCCTGTGGATAGCGGGGAGATCGCTGCAAGCTGTTGTTGCGCAAGGCAAAGCCACAAAGGTTAAGAGTGGGCCGGGCCGTGATCGAACCGGACTCGTTCGCGTTAACCCGCCGGCCCGTCGCGTTAAGGTTAAATTAACACTCGGGGGCGTGGAGGAACGTCGGTCAAACCTCGGCATTCATCCCGGCTTTGCACAGGCGCGTCCGCCGGCCGTGCGCTATTCCCCAAACCAGTCCGACTTCGTTAAGAAGGTTTCGACTCTTCCATCCCCAAGTTTCCGGCGTTGCTCCTGAAATTTCCCCTTTACGACCGGCCCAAGGCTTGATGACCGCCACCCAGCGCTTTGCGACCTACTTCCACGTCCACCTGGTGTCCGATTCCACCGGGGAAACGCTGAACGCCATGGCGCGGGCGGTGTGCGCCCGATTCGAGAATGTGCTGCCGATCGAGCACATCTACGCCCTGGTCCGCTCGCCCCGGCAGCTCGAGCGCGCCCTGATGGACATCGCCGAAGCGCCCGGCGTGGTGATCCACACCATTGTGGACGACGCGCTGCGGGCGGGCCTGGAAGAGGGCGTGCGGCGGCTGGACATGCCGTGCATCGCCGCTCTCGACCCGCTGGTCTCCTCGCTGCAACGCTATCTCGGCGCCTCGATCAGCCGGCGGGTCGGCGTCCAGCACGCCATGGACAACGACTATTTCAACCGCATGGACGCGCTGAACTACGCCATTGGCCACGATGACGGCCAGGGCGGCCAGGACCTGGAACAGGCCGACGTGGTGCTGGTCGGCGTTTCGCGCACCTCCAAGACCCCGACCTGCATCTATCTGGCCCATCGCGGGATCCGGGCGGCCAATGTGCCGCTGGTGCCGACCCGGCCGCCGCCGGAAAAACTGTTCGACCTGAAGAACACACTGGTCGTCGGCCTGACCATCTCTCCCGACCGGCTGATCCAGATCCGCCGCAACCGCCTGCTCAGTCTCAAGGAGGACCGGGAGTCGAGCTATATCGACATCGAGGCGGTGCGCGAGGAGACGGTGAAGGCGCGGCGGCTCTACGAACGCCAGGGCTGGCCGGTGATCGACGTCACCCGCCGCAGCGTCGAGGAGACCGCCGCCGCGGTGATGAACCTGCTGCACGGCGGCCACGGCCAGGTGGAGGTGCTGGGATGACCGCCTCCCCGATCATCCTCGCCTCCAAGAGCGCGGCCCGACGCGCCGTGCTGACCGGCGCGGACGTCCCGTTCGAGGTCTCGGTCGCCGGCGTCGACGAGGACGCCGTGAAGACCGCCATGCTCGCCCAGGGCGCGGACGCCCGCGAGGTCGCCGACGCCCTGGCGGAGATCAAGGCGTTGAAGGTCTCGCAAGGCCGGCCCGGCTTCGTCATCGGCTCGGACCAGACCCTGGAGTTCGAAGGCCGTCTCTATGACAAGGTGGAGAACCTGGACGCCGCCGCCGAGCGCCTGAAGGCCATGCGCGGCAAGCCCCACAAGCTGCACTCGGCCGTGGTGGTCGCCAAGGACGGCGCGCCGATCTGGCGCGAGGTGGTGACCGCCACTCTGACCATGCGCGACTTCTCCGACGCCTTCCTCGACCACTATCTCCGGACCGAGGGCGACCAGGCCCTCGGCTCGGTGGGCTGCTATCGGCTGGAAGGGCCGGGCGCGCAGCTCTTCTCGAAGATCGAGGGCGACTATTTCGCCATCCTCGGCCTGCCGCTGATGGGCCTGCTGGAGCTGCTCCGCCGTCATGGAGCCCTGGCCACGTGAGCATCACCGGCGCGACGCGGGTGGCCGGGGTCGTCGGCCTGCCCATCACCCATTCCATGAGCCCGATTCTGCACAACGCCTGGCTGGCGGCGGCCGGGATCGACGGGATCTACGCGCCGTTCTCCACCCAGCCTGGCCGCTTCCGCGCCTTCGCCGAGTCCCTGCGCGGCGGCTCGGTGGCTGGCCTCAACGTCACCCTCCCCTTCAAGGGGGAGGCCCTGGCCCTGGCTGACGAGGCGACCTTCCGCGCCAGCGCCGCCCAGGCCGCCAATGTCCTGGTTTTCCGCGAGGACGGCTCGATCCTGGCCGACAACACCGATGGGCTGGGCATGCTGGCGGCCTTAGCCGAACAGGCGCCGGGCTTCGATCCGGCCGGCGGCCCGGTGGTCGTCCTGGGCGCCGGGGGCGCGGCCCGCGGCGCGGTCGCTGCCTTCGTCGAGGCCGGCGGCCCGGAGGTGCGCATCGTCAACCGCACCCTGGCCCGCGCTCAGGAGATCGCAGATGGCCTCGGCGCCCGCGCTTTCCCGCTCTCGGACGTCGCCGCGGCCTTCGACGGCGCCGTCGCCGTGGTCAACGCCACCTCGGCGGGCCTCTCCGGTTCGGCCGGCCTGGAGGTTCCGATCGAGGCTACGCCCGCAGGCGCGGTGGTGATGGACATGGTCTACAAGCCGCTGAAGACGCCCTTTCTCGCCCAGGCGCAGGCCCATGGCCGCCGCACCGTCGACGGGCTGGCCATGCTCATCGGCCAGGCCATCCCCAGCTTCGAATACTTCTTCGGCCAGACCCCGCCGAAATCGGTGGACGTCCGCCGCCTGGCGATCGAGGCGCTGGGGCTGTGAGCCTAATGGAGAACCACATGCTCATCATCGGCCTCACCGGTTCCATCGGCATGGGCAAGTCGACCACGGCCAAGATGTTCCGCGAGGCCGGCGTGCCGGTCTACGACGCCGACGCCGCGGTGGCCGATCTCTATGAAAAGGGCGGCGCGGCGGTCGAGCCGCTGGAAGCGGCCTTCCCCGGCGTCACCAAGGACGGGGCGGTGGATCGCGAGGCCCTCCGCCAGCGGGTGCTGGGCGACGACGCGGCCATGACTAGGCTGAACGCGATCGTCCATCCGCTGGTCGGCGCCGACCGGGTCAAGTTCTTCGAGGCCGCCGAGGCCGCCAAGGCCGACATGGTCGTGCTCGACATCCCGCTGCTTTACGAGACCGGCGGCGACGCCCGCATGGACGCCGTGGTCGTGGTCTCCGCCCCCGAGGCGCAGCAGCGCGAGCGGGTCCTCGCCCGTCCCGGCATGACGCCCGAGCGCCTGGACGCCATCCTCGCGCGGCAGATGCACGACGCCGAAAAGCGCGCCCGCGCCCACTTCATCGTCGACACCGGCCGCGGCTTGGAGGCCGCTCGCGAGCAGGTCACCGAGATCATCGCCGCCATGCGCGATCCACTGCGAAGACCGGCCCGGGCTGTTGAAGGCCGCCGCGAACAGTAAGAAGTAAGGGTCATGGCGCGCGAAATCGTACTGGATACGGAAACCACGGGGTTCGAACCGCATCTCGGCCACCGGCTGGTCGAACTGGCCGCCCTGGAGATCGAGGACTACCTGCCCACCGGGCGCAGCTTCCACGTCTATATCGACCCCGAGCGCGACATGCCGCCCGAGGCCGAGAAGGTGCACGGCCTCTCAGCCGCCTTCCTCGCCGGCAAGCCGAAGTTCCGCGACAAGGAGATCCACCAGGACTTCCTGGACTTCGTCGGCGACGCCCCGATCATCGCGCACAACGCCACCTTCGACCGCACCTTCGTGAACTACGAGCTGGAGGTCCTCGGCGTCGCCCCGCTGCCCGAAGAGCGCTGGATCGACACCCTGGCCCTGGCCCGCAAGCGCTTCCCGGGGATGCACAACTCCCTCGACGCGCTCTGCAAGCGCTTCAAGATCTCGCTCAGCGAGCGCGAGAAGCACGGGGCGCTGATCGACGCCCGCCTGTTGGCCGCCGTCTATCTGGAGCTGAAGGGCGGCCGCGCGCTCAGCCTGGAGCTCACCACCCACGCCATGGCCGCGCAGGCGGTCGCCGTGGCCAGGGCCGCCGCCTACGGCGCCCGGCCGCGCCCCCTGCCCTTCCGCTCGACCGAGGCCGAACGCGAACTGCACGCCAAGTTCATGCGCGAGGTGGTCAAGAACGAGGAGCTCTGGGGCAAGTTCGGCCTCTAGCGCGGGCCGATCTGCGACCCGATGGCTTCCAACTGCCGGGTGCGGTCGCCGATGACCTGCGCCTGGCACATCGGATAGCTGAGCACCTGCCCCTCGCGGCCTTGGTCGCCGTTCGCATAGAACCGGCAGGCCTTGTCCTTGAAGCTGATCCAGGCCCGCTGCTCGGCCAGTAGGTCGGTCCTGGTCCGGCCGCTGGTCAGCCCGTAGACCTTCTTCCACGTGGCGTTCAGCCGGTCGTCCTCGCGCTTGATCAGATCCGCTCCGCACCGCGACCATGAAGCGTTGTCGTTGCTGGCGCCGATGCAGGCGTCATAGGCTGGATCGGCCAGCCCGGGCGCAGCCATCGCCCAGCTCAGCGCCGCGCCGGCGGCGAGGATCATCGGCCGCATCGCTTTCTCTCCCCAGTTTCAGTCGAGCGACCAGGACCGGTCGCGGAAATCGAAGGACCAGACGTTCCCTGCCATCAGATTGGCGCCGAGTGTCAGGTCGGGGAAGTCCGGAACCATGGCCTTGGGCCGCGACATGTCCACGGCCACCACCGCGACGTCGTGGAAATCCCGGCCGCAGAAGGACAGCGTCTCCGCTCGGTAGAGGCTGACCGGCACGCCTGTGGCGGTGGCGTCGGTCCCCGGCGCCAGGCGCCGCACGAACCGGAAGACCTCTGGGTGAGCCTGGATGAAGGCCTCGTCGGCGACGGTGGTGCTGGCCCCGGTGTCCCAGGCGGCCATCACCGGCTGGCCGCCGGCCTGCACCGGCACCCGGATCATCCGCGTCAACACGTCGAACGGCTGGTCGCAGGCGCCGCGGGACGCCACCCGTCCCCGCCGCAGCTCGTTGCGGCGGAAGTCGAAGGTCACCGCTCCCAGTCGCTCGATCAGCTCCAGCCCGATGATGCTGTGGTCGAACGGGCTGTCGGAAATGGCCGCGTCCACGTCCCGCAGCTTGAAGCCGCCGAAGCTCAACGCCCCCAGCCGCACCTGGCGAGTTGGCAGCACCGCGCCGGTCGCGCCCATCACCTGGCCGACCCCCTCGGCGGGATAGGACTCGAACTCCGGGCGCGGCCGCAGCCCCACCTCGTAGGAGCCGGTGTCGATCTGGCAGCGTTCCAGCACCTGATCGACCAGGCAGTCGGTGAAGAAGAGCTCGCCCCGCCGGGCGAAGGACGCCGTCTCGGCGGCCGCCGGTGACGCCAGGGCGAGGGCGGCGAGGGCCGCGCAGAAGAGTCTCATGGCCCGATGACGCCAGCGCTTGGTGGCGGCATTGTGGAGACCCTCCCGCGCCATCGCCCTACTTCTTCATGCGCATCAGGCCTTCCTGGGCGACCGAGGCGACCAGCTCGCCCTTCTGGTCGTAGATCGCTCCGCGCACGAAGCCGCGCCCGCCGGAAGCCGAGGGGCTGTCCTGGGTATAGAGGTGCCAGTCGTTGAAGTTCGACGGCTTGTGGAACCACATGGCGTGGTCGAGGCTCGCCGACTGCAGGCCGCGGGTCTGCCAGGCCACCCCATGCGGCCGCATGGCGGTGGAGAGCAGGTTCATGTCGGAGGCGTAGGCCAGGATCACCTGGTGCATCCGGGCGCTGTCGCCGATCGGCGCCACCGCGCGCATCCAGACGTCGGAGCGCGGCTCGGTCGGCTTGCCGCGCGAGCCCATCCCGTAGTTGTCGCGGCCGAGCATCTCGATCGGACGCGGCCGGTTCATCATCCGGCGCATCTCCTCGGTGGCGCCCTCCAGCATCTGGGCCTTCTGGGCCTCGGCCTCGGCGGCGAACGCCTCGGGGCCCTTCACGTCCGGCATCGGCGCCTGGTGCTCGAAGCCGTCCTCGGCCGTCTGGAACGAGGCGGCCAGGTTGAAGATCTGCTTGCCGTTCTGCACCGCGATCACCCGGCGGGTGGTGAACGAGCCGCCGTCCCGCGAGCGATCGACCTCGAACAGGATCGGGATGCGCGGATCGCCCGGACGGATGAAATAGCAGTGCAGCGAGTGGCAGACCCGGTCCTCGACGGTCTCGTAGGCCGCCAGCAGGGATTGGGCGATCACCTGGCCGCCGAAGATCCGGCCCGGGCCGTCGTCGGGAGATACCCCGCGAAACAGGTTCACCTCGATACGCTCGAGGGCCAGGGTTTCAACGAGGATTTCGGGCGTTTCCATGGGATCTCTGAAATGCTGCAAGTGCGAAAGCTTTTTCGCTTAAGCTGATAGCGCCGTTGCTGCAAGGCGGCGCCGTACGGTCGCCGTGCTGGCGAAACTCTATTGAAACCCAAAGAACACGGCCGCTACGAAGACCACCAAGACCTTGCTGGCGGGGCGCGGGTCGCCTGCGGCCCAAAGCCGCTGCTCTTGATCGCCGGAGTCGAAACATGAAGCCGCGAATTTCCGTCCTGACGCTGGGCGTCGCCGATCTCGAACGATCGCTCTTGTTCTACCGCGACGGCCTGGGCCTGCCGACGCAGGGCGTCGTCGGCCAGGAGTTCGAACACGGCGCCGTGGCGTTCTTCGACCTGTCGGGCGGGCTTAAGCTGGCGATCTGGGCCCAGGACGACATCGCCCATGACACCGGCTTGCCCGTCTCCCCGGTCAGCTCCACGGCCATGACCATCGGCCACAATGTCAGCCGCAAGGAAGAGGTCGACGAGGTCATGGCCTCCGCCGCGGCGGCCGGCGCCGAAATCGTCAAGCCGGCCCAGGATGCGTTCTGGGGCGGCTATTCCGGCTATTTCCGAGATCCCGACGGCCACGTCTGGGAAATCGTCTGGAACCCCCAGCTCCTGCCGGCGGACGACTAAGCCGGATCCCTTCCAATGGGGAGCGCGTCCATGCGGTTTGAAACCTACGGTTCGTCATGGCAGGGCCGCCAGGTCCGGGCCATCGCCGAGAGCAGCCGCAGTGGAAATTCCGCGCGGAGTGGTCCAAAAGCCGCGCCATGTCCTTCGACGCCACCGTCCTGACCATGTTCCCCGAGGCCTATCCCGGCCCGCTTGGCGTGTCGCTGATCGGCACGGCCTGGCGCGAACATGGCCTTTGGACTCTGGAAACAGTGGACATTCGGGCGTTTTCCAAGGATAAGCGCGGCTTCCTCGACGACACCCCTGCGGGTGGCGGCCCGGGGCAGGTCATGCGAGCGGACGTCATCGCAGCCGCGCTGGACAGCGTGGAGCGGCGGGGGCGGCCGCTTTTGTACATGAGCGCACGGGGTCGGCCCCTGACCCAGGCGCGCGTGAGTGAATGGGCCAAGGGGCCGGGACTGATCGTCCTGGCCGGGCGGTTCGAAGGGGTGGACCAGCGGGTGCTCGACGCCCGGGGGTTCGAGGAGATCAGCGTCGGAGACGCGGTTCTCGCCGGCGGCGAGGCGGCGTCCCTGGTGGCGATCGAAGCGTGCGTAAGGCTCGTGCCCGGCGTCCTCGGCCAGGCCGAAAGCCTGAGTGAAGAGAGTTTCGAGGACGGGCTTCTCGAGCATCCGCAGTACACCAGGCCGCGGGAGTTCGAGGGACTTGAGATACCGCCCGTGCTGCTCAGTGGCCATCACGCCGACATCGGCAAGTGGCGGCGGGCGCAGCGCGAAGCGGCCACGCGGGAGCGGCGTCCGGATCTCTGGGCGCGGTATCTCGCCAATCAACAGGCAAAGGGCGAGTAAAGCCCAGTAGGACAAGGACGACCGCTATGAACATCATTCAACAGCTCGAAAAAGAAGAGCTCGACCGCCTGGCCGCCACCCGCCAGATCCCGGACTTCCAAGCCGGCGACACCCTGCGCGTGAACGTGAAGATCAAGGAAGGCGACCGCGAGCGCGTTCAGGCCTACGAAGGCGTCTGCATCGGCCGTCAGGGCGGCGGCGTGAACGAGAGCTTCACCGTCCGCAAGATCTCCTTCGGCGAAGGCGTGGAGCGCGTGTTCCCGCTCTATTCGCCGAACATCGACTCCATCGAAGTGAAGCGTCGCGGCGTCGTCCGTCGCGCCAAGCTCTACTACCTGCGCGACCGTCGCGGTAAGTCGGCCCGTATCGCCGAGCGTCAGGTGAACACCTCGAAGGAAACCACCGAAGCCTAAGCCTTCGGTCGATCCCAGGGATTACGGAACGGCGGTTGCGGCGACGCAGCCGCCGTTTTCTTTTTTTAGCCCGGATGGCCTTCCGGGTGCTGCGGCAGCCCATCGTCCAGCTCCAGCCAGGCCTGCTTGCTGGAGGTCCAGATATGCTCGGTGGGCGCCAGCCGATCCGGCTCGTCCAGGCTGCCGAAGGTCAGGCCCATCACGCCCTTGTCCTCGCGCATCGAATAGAGCGTCGTGCCGCACTTGGCGCAGAAGCCCCGCTTGACCCCGGGCGAGGAGTGGGCGCTCGCCACCGCGCCGCTCAGCCGCACCTTGTCGATGGAAAACAGCGCCCGGGCGTTGAACGCCGCACCGATCGCCCGCTGGCACAGTCGGCAATGGCAGACCCGCACATTGATCGGCTCGCCCTCGGCCTCGTAACGAACCTCGCCGCAAAGGCAGCCGCCGGTATGGTTCAGCATAAGGCCTCCAATTTCACCCACCACGCGAAGTCTACCGCAACGGCAGCGCTTGGCCACTAGCGCGAGGGCGTCAGATGCTCCCCGCTGGGGGAGCTGTCGGCCGAATGGTCGACTGAAGGGGCCTCCCCGCCGGGGGAGGATTGCGGCGGAACCGCCTGACGGCGGCCTCTCTAGCGGCGGAGTCCTTCATATGCGCCACCTCTCCCAACGAGGGAGGATCTAGCGCCGCTCCCCCAGCACCACGAGCACCTGCCGGACGCTATCTTCCAGGCTCGGCGCGCCTTCGATCTCGATCACCGGGCACGGCAAGGCCGCCAGCCAGGCTCGGTGGCGCTCCAGGCTGCGGCCAGGGAAGCCGGGCTGTTCGTAATTCCGCGCCCATTCGACGAATTCCAGGTGCGCCGCGTGCTGCGCGCCGCCCGGCTCGATCGCCTGCCCGTACCGCGCGCGCTCGCGCGCCAGCAGCCGCGCCATCCGGACCTCCTGCGGGACGCGCAGGAAGACCGCCAGGTCCAGCCGCGGGACGAAGACTTCGCCCCAGCCCATCATGGACCCGGAGATGATCCAGGACGGCGCGTCCGCCATCGCCGCCTCCATCAGCGCCACGCGCTCCTCCGGCGGGCGCTTGGTCGCGAACGGGGGGTCGGTCGCTTCCCAGAAGAACGCGTCCGAGTCCAGGTGCGCGGCGGGCAGGCGCTCGGCCAGCGCCGCGCCCAGCGTGGTCGTCCCCGAGGACGACGCGCCGACGATATGAATGCGTGCCGGCATGAAGCCGCCCTCCCCTCTGCCTCTCGGCGTGGACGATCAGGCCTTGCGGCCCTCGGCGAGATAGCCCTGGAACCCCGCCACGAGGTGGTCGAACATCAGGCGCATGCGGCGGTGGCCTCGCAGGTTCTCGTGCATGGCGATCCAGACCTCCAGCTCGAAGTTGAAGGCGTTGGCCAGCACCCGAACGAGGCCATAGCGGGCGGCCAGCACGTGGTGGCAGACGCCGATCCCCATTCCGGCGCGCAGGGCCGCGAGCTGGGCGACATCGTTGTCGGTCCGGAAGGCGAAGAGCTCGCGCGTCACCTCCCAGGGCAGGTTCAGCTCTGCCAGGGCCTCGATCGACGGCGACTCGCGGTCGAAGCCGATGACGCTGTGATGGTCCAGTTCGATCAGGGACTCCGGAATCCCATGCGTGGCCGCATAGTCCGGCGAGGCGTAGAAGCCGACGCCGATCGCCCCGACCTTGCGGGCCACCAGCGACCCTTGGGTCGGGCGCACCATCCGCACGGCGATGTCGGCGTCGCGGCGCGAGAGGTCCTCGGTCTTGTTCGAGAGGACCAGTTCGAGGTCGATCTCCGGATTCTCCCGGCGGAAGGCGCCGAGGATCGGCGGCAGCACCTCGGCGCCGATGATCTGGCTGGTGGTGATGCGGATGGCGCCCTTCAGGGAGTCGGCCGCGCCCGAGGCGTCCCGCAGGGCGGCCGCGGCGGCCGCGTTCATCTCGGCCAGATGCGGTTCGAGCTGCAGCGCCAGGTCGGTGGGGGTGAGGCCCCTGGGCGAGCGCAGGAACAGCGGCGCGCCCAGCCGTTGCTCCAGGGCCTCGATGTGCCGGCCGAGGGTCGGCTGGGTCAGGCCGCGCGACTTGGCCGCCGCCGACAGGCTTCCGGCCTGGAGCACGGAGTGCAGGCTCTGGAACAGGTCCCAATCTGCGTTCGCCATCCGCCCATGAATAGATGATCTGGTAAATTCGGCAAATGCGGGCGGATGCTGGACTTTGACGGCCATCAAGACCTAGATGCCGCGCATGGTTGGAAAGACGCTTTACGACAAGATCTGGGACGCTCACGTCGTCCCCAATCCGGACCAGGGGCAGGACGAGGAATCGATCCTCTATATCGACCTGCACCTCATCCATGAGGTCACGACGCCGCAGGCCTTCGCGGGCCTTCGCGCCAACCATCGGCCGGTGCGCCGGCCGGACCGCACGCTTGCGGTCGCCGACCACAACATTCCCACCGAGGGCCAGGCCAAGGGCGTGGCCGCCGTCGCCGACGAAGAGGCGCGCCTGCAGCTCCAGACGCTGGAGCGCAACGTCAAGGACAACGGCATCGAGTTCTTCCCCATGGGCGACATCCGCAACGGGATCGTCCACGTGGTCGGCCCCGAACAGGGCCGCACCCAGCCGGGCATGACCATCGTCTGCGGCGACAGCCATACCTCGACCCACGGCGCCTTCGGGGCCCTCGCCCACGGCATCGGCACCTCCGAGGTCGAGCACGTCCTGGCCACCCAGACCCTTCGCCAGAAGAAGGCGAAGAATATGCGGGTGACGATCAGTGGAACCCCCGCCCCCGGCGTCGGCGCCAAGGACTTCGCCCTGGCGGTCATCGGCGAGATCGGCACCGCCGGCGGCACCGGCTATGTCATCGAATACGCCGGTGAGGCCGTGCGCGAGCTTTCGATGGAAGGCCGCATGACCCTGTGCAACCTGACCATCGAGGGCGGCGCCCGCGCAGGTCTCGTGGCGCCCGACCAGACCACCTTCGACTACATGCAGGGCCGGCCCGCCGCGCCCAAGGGCGGCGCCTGGGAGATGGCCCTCTCCTACTGGAAGACGCTCTATTCGGACGACGACGCAGTCTTCGACCGCGAAGTGACCATCGACGCGGGCAAGATCGCGCCCCTGGTCACCTGGGGCACCAGCCCCGAGGACGTCATCTCCATCGAGGACCTGGTCCCGGGACCCGAAGCCTTCGCCAGCCCCGACAAGCGGGCCTCGGTCGAACGCGCCCTCGACTATATGGGCCTGGCCGCCGGCCAGCCGATCACCGACGCCAAGATCGACGTGGTGTTCATCGGTTCCTGCACCAACAGCCGCATCGAGGACCTGCGCGAGGCCGCCAAGGTGGTCCAGCACGCCTTCGTCCACGGCAAGATGGTGGCGCCGCACGTGCGGGCCATGGTGGTGCCGGGCTCGGGCCTCGTGAAGGCCCAGGCCGAGGAAGAAGGCCTCGACGCCATCTTCAAGGCCTCCGGCTTCGACTGGCGCGAGCCGGGCTGCTCCATGTGCCTGGGCATGAACCCGGACCGCCTGGCGCCGGGCGAGCGCTGCGCCTCCACCTCCAACCGCAACTTCGAGGGCCGGCAAGGCCGCGGCGGGCGGACCCACCTGATGAGCCCGGCGATGGCGGCGGCGGCGGCCATAGCCGGTCACATCGCCGATGTGAGAGACTTCGCCTGATGATGAGCCCCCGCGCTAGTTTCCTGGTTTGGTGGGGGCTCCCCATCCTTTGCGTCGGCCTGGGCGCCGGGATCGCGGCCTTTCTCGGCGAGGGCGGCATGTTCGGGCGCGGTCCTGGACAGATCGGGCCGTTGATGGTCGGGGCCGGCTATTTCGCCGCCGTCGCGGCCTTGGCCCTGATCTTCCGCATTCGCCAGAGCCAGGTCGCCTTCCGCGACCGCGACCGCTTCGACAAGCCGGTGGAGCTGGCCATGGTCGCCCTCTGCGCCCCGATCCTGGCGGCGGGCGTCTGGGTAGCCACCAAGTCGGCGGTCGGTAACCTCGCTCCGGTCCGCACGATCTCCGGCAAGCTGGAGAGCGTCGACCAGATCGGCGCTTTCGGCCGCACCTACGCCATCGACCTCGACACCACCGCCACGCCGCTGATGCTGGAGTGCCGCTTCAAGCGCAATTGCGGCAGCCCCACGCCCTTCCTGCAGCTCCAGCCGGGGACGCAGATCCAGACACAGCTCCTGCAGGGCAAGGTGCTGGGCCTGTGGGCCGACGGCCGCACCCTGGTCGAGCCGCGCCGCCAGCGCGCCGGCCGCTTGGCGCTGGGCGCCGCCATCCTGGTGGCTCTCATCGCCTACGCCCTCAGCTTCGCCGTGGTGTCGGTGCGGCTGCTGTTTGGTCCGCAAGACACGGAGCGCCGCCTGGCATGATCTCGGGCCTCGATCACATCGCCCTGGCGGTGAACGACCTCGACGGGGCGGTGGACGCTTATGGCCGCATGCTCGGCCTCGCCCCGAACTGGATCGGCGGCGACGGCGGGGCCCGGCACGCTTGGTTCCAGCTCCCGAACATGGCCCTCGACATCATTGCGCCGCACGGCGAGGGCGCCTTCGGCGACACGATCCGCGCGCACCTCGCCGCCCATGGCGAGGGGCTCTGGGCCCTGGCCTTCACGACCCCGGACATCGAGGCCGCCCAGGCCCTGCTCGCCCGCCGCGGCCTGCCGGGGACCAAGCCGCATCCGGTCCGCTCGACGCACGACGACGGCCGCAAGCGCTACTGGACGACCGTCTCCCTGGATCGCGCCGCGACCGGCGGGCTCAACATCCTGCTGACCGCCCCGCCGCGCGACGGCGCCCCCTGGCCGCTGTCGGAGGCGACCAGCCCCGGCCCGGTGACGAGGCTCGACCATGTGGTGGTTCATACCGCCAACCCCGACCGTGCGCTGGCGATCTATGGCGCCAAGCTCGGCCTCGACCTGCGGCTGGACCGTTCCAACGAGAATTGGGGCGTTCGGCAGCTCTTTTTCCACTGTGCCGATACCGTGGTGGAGGTGGGCGCCAGCCTGAAACGGCCGGTTTCGGACGATCCTGACGGGTTTGGCGGCCTGGCGTGGCGGGTGGCCGACATCGAGGCGGCCCATGCCCGGCTCTCATCGGCAGGTTTCGATATCAATGGGCTGAAAACCGGCCGAAAGCCGGGCACAAAGGTCTTCACCGTACGCTCGGGCGTACCCGGCGGACCGGCCCTGATCATCCAGCAGGGAGAGCGCCCGTGAGGCCGCTGGCCCTGGCCCTCGCGGCCTGCTGCGCGGCCTCGGCGGCGGTGGCCCACGAACTGCCCGTCAGGCTCTCCGACGGGGCGAGCTGGACCATGACCGTCCAGCGCGACCGTGAGCGCGTGCGCCAGGGCCAGGCTCCGCAGGCCCTGCATTCGCAATCGGTCTCGCGCCTGGACTGGAAGGGCTCGGGGACTGGCGGCGTGCTGACGGTGACCCCGCAATCGGCCACGGCCAGCAGTCGGGACGGGCCGGAAGTCGACGCCCAGACGCTGCTCAAGCAGCCGATCGTGCTGGAGGTCGACGAGGCGCTTTCGCCGGTTTCCATCGTCAACTGGGCCGAGGTCCGGCAGGCGCTGGACCAGGCGATCGGCGAACGGGTCACCGATTCCAAGGTCCGTCCGGCGATGCAGAACATGATTTCCGGGCTTCCGCCGGACCAGGCCGCCCCGGTGCTGATGCGCGAGATGGGGTTGGCCTCGCTGGGTCAGGGCCTGGCGCTGGAGGTCGGCGAGGACTTCCCCTACGCCGACCAGTTGCCGAACCCGCTGGGCGGGCCGCCGGTCGCCGCGTCCGGCCGCTTTCACCTTGAATCCTATGATGAAAAGGCCGGCCGCGCGGTGGTGTTGTGGAACAACGCCTTTGACCAGGCCTCGGCCTCCGAAAGCCTGCGCAAGAGCATGGAGCTGCTGGTGAAGCAGATCGCGCCGGACAAGGCCGCCGATGCGATGAAGTTCTTCGAAGGCGCCAAGGTCGACCGCCAGGACGCCTGCCGCCACGAGATCGACATCTCGACCGGGCTGGCGGTCCGCGCCGTCTGCTCCAGCACCATCAGCATCTCCGCCAGCGGCCAGAGCGCACGCAACGTCGATCGCTGGACGATCAGCCAGACCCTGCCTAAGACGAACCCATGAAAGCCTTCACCAAGCTCGACGCCAAGATCGCCCCGCTGCCGCTGGCCAACATCGACACGGACCAGATCATTCCCAAGCAGTTCCTCAAGACCGTGGAGCGCGAGGGGCTGGGCCGCGGCCTGTTCTACGACTTCCGCTTCGATGAGGCCGGCAGGGAGAAGGCCGACTTCGTGCTCAACCGCCCGGAATACAAGGGCGCGGCGGTGCTGGTGGCCGGCGACAACTTCGGCTGCGGCTCCTCGCGTGAGCACGCCCCCTGGGCGCTGATGGACTTCGGCATCACCTGCGTGATCTCCACCAGCTTCGCGGACATCTTCTATAACAACTGCTTCCAGAACGGCCTGCTGCCGGTGGTGCTGAAGGCCGACGAGGTCCAGGCGCTGATGGACGAGGCCAAGGGCGGCAACCATCTGGTCACCGTCGACCTGGAGAAGCAGACGGTCGTGTCGCCCTCGGGCAAGACCTTCAGCTTCGAGATCGATGCGGCGCGCAAGGACAAGATGCTCAAGGGCCTCGACGCCATCGGCGAGACCCTGCAGGCGGTGAGCGCGATCGACGTCTTCGAAGGCAAGCGGGCGATCAGCCAGCCCTGGCTGGAGCGGGCGTGAGCCTGATCATCGCCGGCACGATCCGCGTCCCCGCGGAGAATCTACAGGCTCTGCGCCCGCACATGCGGGCCATGGTCGAGGCCAGCCGCGCCGAGGACGGCTGCATCCAGTACGCCTATGGCGAGGACGTGCTGGAGCCCGGGCTGATCCGAGTGTTCGAAGCCTGGCGTGACCAGGCCGCGCTCGACGCGCATTTCCAGAGCCCGCATATCGCCGCCTGGCGCAGCCGGTGGCCAGCCCTGGGGGTCGACGACCGGCGACTGACGCTCTACGAAGTCACGGCCGAGCGACCGCTCTAGGCGGCGGCGCGCAGATTGGCCTGCACGCCCTGCGGCTTCGGCCGGTAGACCTCGGCAGGGCTGCGGAACATCAGGTCGATCTGGAACCGCATCTCCGCCTCGGCGGCGTACCGGGCGCGCAGTTCGACGGCGCGGCGGATCACCCGCGGGGTCTCCACTTCCTCCGGAATCCTGAACAGGCCCAGGCGCTCGCAGAACCGGCCGAGGTCGCCGCGCGAGGTCAGCATGGAAATCGGCATGGACAGCACGAGGCCGACGGCCAGCGGGCTGGTCCAGGCCAGGAGCAGCGGGTCGAGCCGATAGGCGGCGACGGTCCATCCCAGGCCCAGCAGGGTGTGGATGCCATGCCGCTTCCAGGCGTCCTTGAGCTTCATCTTGCCGTCGTCGCGCTGCTGAGCCGCCCAGCCGGAGTGGCGACCGCGCAGCACGTCGGCCACCGCGACGCTGTGCATGAACATGAAGATCGGAGCCATCAGCGCCGACAGCGCGACCTCGGTGACGACGCTCAGGCCCATCTTGATGCGTCCGCCGCAGGCCTGGCGCGCCACGCGGTCGCGAGCGGTGACGAGCGCGCCCATGACCTTGGGGATCAGCAGCAGGACCATGGTCAGGACGAAAAGCCCGAGGGCCATGGGGGCCGAGGCCTCGCCGATGGCGCCGCGCTGGTCGAACCAGACGAAGGCGCCGGCCGCCAGGAAGGCCAGCCACAGGGGCGCGGTGAGATAGGCGAGCACCCCGCGCGCCAGGTGCAGCCGGCTCACCCAATGGAAGCCGCGCGCGCCCAGGATGGCGCTGTGCTGCAGGTTGCCCTGGCACCAGCGACGGTCACGAACGGCCATGTCGACCAGCGAGGGCGGAGCCTCCTCGTAGCTGCCGGTCAGTTCCGGCGCCATGCGCACGGCCCAGCCGCCGCGGCGCAGGAGCGCGGCCTCCACGAAGTCGTGGCTCATGATGTGGCCGCCGAAGGGCTTGCCGCCCTTCACGTGGGGCAGGCCGGCGCACTCGGCGAAGGCGCGGGTGCGGATGATGGCGTTGTGACCCCAATAGTTGCCCTCGGCGCCCGACCACCAGTCCTGGCCGCGGGCGATGATGGGGCCATAGATGCGGCCGGCGAACTGCTGCAGCCGCGCAAAGGGTGTGGTGGCGCCGATGATGTTGGGCAGGGTCTGGATGAGCCCGGCCTTCTCGTCCCGCTCCATGGCTGCGGTCAGGCGGACGATGGTGTCGCCGGTCATCAGGCTGTCGGCGTCGAGGATGATCATCGACTCGTAGCCGGCTCCGAACTTGATCACCCAGTCGGCGATGTTGCCGGCCTTGCGGTCCCGGTTCAGGGCGCGGCGGCGATAGAAGATTCGGTCGGGAGCGCCCAACCGCAGCCGCAGGCGAACCACGCCGGTGGCCTCGGCCTGGGCGATGGCCGCGTCCCGCGTGTCGGAGAGCACGTAGATGTCGTAGAGCTCGGCCACGCCGAGGGCGTCGAGCTCCTCATAGATCGCCTGGGCGCCGGACAGGATGCGGCCCGGATCCTCGTTGTAGGTCGGCATCAGCAGCGCGGTGCGCGTGAAAATGATCGGTTGGGGATCCAGCGGCGAAGCGGCGCGGGCGCGCCAGGCCAGGAGGAAGCCGGCGGTCCCGCTGACGAAGGCGAAGGCCACCCAGGCGAACAGCACCACGAAGAGAGCGAGCATCAGCCCGTCGGCCGGGCTGAAACCCTTCGGCGCCAGCAGTTGGGTCATGATCGCCGCCGCCGCGGCGGTGGAGGCGCCGGTGGCGCCGAGCAGCAGGATGCGGCGCCAGCGATGGCTGTCGGCGAACCGCGCGCGGGCTCCCTTTACGGCGTCGCGCTCCAAACTCTGGATCGGCATCTCGAGCGCGGCGCGCCCGGGCAGGGTCTGCAGAGCCGGCTCCACCCTGGGTTTCCAGGGTGCAGCCGCCCGCCGGGCGGTTACGCGGTCCATCGGTAAAGCCACACCTCGGAAATGGGTCTGCCGGAACGCACAATCTCGGCGCGAAGCTCTACTGTACGGACCTGCCTAGGGTCGAGCTCGAAACTCAGGCGGGCGCCTTTGGTTTCCGGGTTCGAGTGTAAAGTAACGTCATGGATCTTGCCGGCGCCGGCGATCACATTGGCCCGTAGGTCGTCCACCGGGACCCCCGGCGGAAGGTCGAAATCGATCACGAAGTGGCGCCGCCGCGTGATGGCGTTGAGGCCCGCCCGCGTGTCGATCACCCGTGCGCGGCTGCCGTTCAGAGGCTCCTGCCCCCAATTCAGCCGATAGGCGAAATCGGCGCTGCGGCCTGCTTTTACACCGCCCTGCGGGGTCCAGAAGGCGACGATGTTGTCGTCGAACTCGGTCTGTGTCGGAAGCTCGACCAGGCGCACATGGCCCGCGCCCCATGAGCCCTTCGGCTCGACCCACAGGCTGGGCCGCCGCTCGTAGCGGGCCTCGAGATCCTGGAAGGAATCGTAGCGTCGCTCGCGCTGGATCAGGCCGTAGCCGCGCGGCGCTTTGTCGCGGAAGTCGCTGAGCTGAACATAGCCGGGATTGGACAGCGGGCGCCAGATCCGCTCACCCGCGCCGTTGGCGATCGCCAACCCGTCGGAGTCGTGCACCCGCGGCCGGAAATCGTCGAAGCGGCGGGTGGCGTCGCCGGCGAAGAAGAACATGCTGGTCAGCGGCGCCACGCCGATATTGGCGATCGTCTTGCGGGCGAAGATCCGGCAGCGGACGTCGAAGACGGTGGTGACGCCCGGCGTGACGACGAAGCGATAGGCGCCGGCGCAGCTCGGGCTGTCCATCAGCGCGTGGATCACGAGGCTGTTGGCGCCGCGCGCCGGCCGCTCGATCCAGAAGGTCTTGAAGGAGGGAAACTCCTCCTTCTCGCCCGCGCCGATGGCCAGGCCCCGGGCCGAGAGGCCGTACAGCATACCTTTGGCCACCGCCCGGAAGTAGGAGGCGCCGAGGAACACCGCGACCTCGTCGTAGTATTCCGGGGTGTTGATCTGGGAGTGAATGCGGAAGCCGGCGAAGCCGAGGTCGGACGGCAGCCCGGCGGGTGCCCCCTTCTTGAAATTGAACTGGTCGGCCGAATAGGCGATCGGAACCGCGCGCCCGCCCTGCACCTCGAACAGGTCCACCCGCTCCTTGAAGAGGTGCCCGCGGTGGAAGAACTGCAGTTGGAAGGGCAAACCCTCGGCCTTCCAGTAGGCCTGGGCCGGGTTGAAGCGGATGTCGCGATATTCGTCGTACGACAGGCGCGACAGCACCTCGGGCAGTTCACGCGACTGCGGAACATAGGGTCGCCGCGCCAGGTCGCGAGCCATGCTTCGGACCTGGGCTTCGCTGAAGCTGCGCGCAGGCGCGGCCTGGGCGGCGCTCGCGACGGTGATCGCCGCCAAAGGCAAGGCGGCGATCACGTCGCGGCGATGAAGTGATCGGCTTGTTTCAGGAGCTGGAGCGGCCACGCGAGTCTTGGATCAGCTTTTGGAACGACCGGACCGTCTTAGGTCCGGGTGCGGCGAAACCAAGGCAAAGTCGAGAGTTTCACCCAGGGGCTGTGCTCCCGGGGGCGTTCTGCGCGATTTTGTCTCGATCCGGAACGATTTCTGCTCGGGCTGCACCTGGGCCGCCCAGCAGTCGGAGGTCCCAAATGGTTTCCGGGCGCTGTCGATGCAACCGGGCTTTGGGGTTTGCGGGCCGGCTCTCTTCGCATAGGAGATCGCCTCCGGACTTTGCACGTGCTTTCAAAGGGGCCTCGACATGACTGACCTGCTTCTGTTGCCCGGCGACGGGATCGGCCCCGAAGTGACCCGCCAGGCCCGGCGCGTGGCCGAGGTCGTGGCCCCGGACCTGGCCATCGAGGAGCGGCTGTTCGGCGGTTGCAGCTATGACGAGCACGGACTGCCCCTCACCGAGGAGACCCTTGCCGCCGCCAAGGCCGCCAAGGCGGTGCTGATGGGCGCCGTCGGCGGGCAGAAGTGGGCTGGCGCGCCCCGCGACAAGCGCCCCGAGGCGGGGCTGCTGAACCTGCGGGCCGGGATGGAGGTCTTCGCCAACCTGCGTCCGGCCCTCTGCTTCGAAGCCCTGGCCGACGCCTCCAGCCTGAAGCGCGAGCTGGTGCAGGGGCTGGACTTCATGATCGTCCGGGAGCTCACCGGCGGCATCTATTTCGGTTCGCCCCGGTTCATCGAGGAGCTGCCGGAGGGCGGCAAGCGCGCCGTGGACACCCAGGTCTATACGACCGCCGAGATCGAGCGGGTGGCGCGGGTGGCCTTCGAACTGGCCCGCGGGCGGCGCAACAAGGTGCACTCGGCGGAGAAGTCCAACGTGATGGACTCCGGCCTGCTGTGGCGCGAGGTGGTCACCGACCTGCACAAGCGCGAATACGCCGACGTCGAGCTGGAGCACATCCTGGCCGACAACGCGGCGATGCAGATCGTCAAGAATCCCAAGCAGTTCGACGTGATGGTCACCGACAACCTGTTCGGCGACATCCTTTCGGACGCCGCCGCGCAGCTCACCGGCTCGCTGGGCATGCTGCCTTCGGCGGCCCTGGGCGCACCGGGAAAGCCGGGCCTTTATGAGCCGATCCACGGCTCGGCCCCCGACATCGCCGGCCAGAACCTGGCCAATCCGCTGGCGGCGATCCTGTCGCTGGAGATGGCCCTGCGCTGGTCGCTGGATCGCGCCGAGGCCGCCGACAAGGTCTATGCGGCGGTGGTGCGGGCCCTGGAGGGCGGCGCGCGAACCCGTGACCTGGGCGGCGCCCTGACCACGGAACAGATGGGCGAGGCGGTGCTGGCGGCTCTCTGAGCCCACGTGAGCAGGGGTAAGCGGCGGACGCGGCGAACAAACGCAGCATCCGCCGATTGCATTTTCGCGCGGGATGAGACATGGGGACGCCCACATGAGAGACCTTAAGAACAACAGTTTCCAAGACCGCGCGTCCGCCTCCCTAGAAGCCAAGAAGGCCCTCCTGGCCAAGATGAAGGCGAAGCCGGCCGTCACGGCCGAGCCCGGGACCGATCGCGCTTCGATCAAAGCCGCCGAACTGGCTGAAGTCCGCGCCAAGCGTGAGGCCGAACGCGCCGAGAGGCGCAAGGCCGCCGCCGAGGCCGACGCACTGCGCCGCGAGATCGAGGCCTTCAACGCCGAGACCGCCGAGCTGGAGCTGCGCGCCAAGCAAAAGGCCGCGCGCGACGCCCGCTACGCGGCTCGTAAGCAGCGCCGCAAATAGGTACGGGCCGGCCGCCGGGCGACGGCGGTCGAAGGATTGCCAGCGCGGACTGCGCCTTTACAGTCCTGCGCCATGCAAGCCCTGCTCACCCGCGCCGCCTACGAGCGGATCGCCGCCCGTCTGCCCTCGACCGCGCCGGATCTGGAGGTGGTGGTCGCCGAGCCCGACGGTTCCCTGACCAAGGACGGCCAGACTTTCGAGCCGGACCAGCTCGCCGCGGAGGTGTGGTGGCTGACGGTCGATGCGTTCGGCAAGCGTGGGGCCGGCTATTTTGATCGGTTGGCCAAGGCGCCGCAGGCGCGCTGGGTGCAGACCGCCTTCGCCGGCGTCGAAAACCCGATGTTCAAGCCGCTGGCGCGCGAGGGGCTGGCGGTCACCAATTCCAGCGCCCAGGCGCCGGCGATCGCCGAATACGTGACCATCCACGCCATGAGCCTGCTGCACCCCATCGCCGCCCAGGCGACGCATCAGGCCGCGCGGCAATGGACGCCAGTGAGCTTCCGCGAGGTCGGCCAGACACGCTGGCTGGTCCTTGGCTTCGGCCATATCGGCCAGGAGATCGCGAGACGGGCCAAGGCGTTCGGCGCCCATGTGGAGGCGGTCCGCCGCTCGGCCTCGGCCGAGGGGTTGGCCGACAGCGTCAGCACCTTGGCGGATTTGCCGAGCCGCCTGCCGGAGGCCGACGTCGTAGTGCTGGCCTGCGCCCTCAACGACGAGACCCGGGATATCGCCGACCAGCGCTTCTTCTCCGCGATGAAGCCGGGTGCGATCCTTGTCAATATCGGTCGGGGCGGCCTAGTGGACGAGGACGCCCTGCGCGCCGGCCTCGACGCCGACCGGCCGGCCCATGCCGTGCTCGACGTCTTCAAGACCGAGCCGCTGCCGGCCTACGCCTGGTTCTGGGACCATCCGAAGGTGCGGGTCACTCCGCACGCCTCCAATCGCGGCGAGCTGACCGCGGCGCGGGGCGATGAGCTCTTCCTCGACAATCTCGGCCGCTATGTCCGCGGAGAGCCTCTGCGGAACCTGACCAAGCCCGCGGACATCGGCGTCGGCTAGGCCGCTTCCTCGGCCTCGACCTCGGCTTCTATCTTCGGGTTGAGCTTCAGGGCCTGGGCGCGATCGATGTCCGGCGAGGTCGTGTCCGCGCTTTGGCGCCGGTGGTGCGACGCGGCATATGGAGAGGCTCGGGCTGATCTCCGGCTGCGCCAGGACCAGGGCGTCCAGTCCGCGTCGCAGGTTCGGCTGGGCGAGCGGCGGCGCCGGCGTGGCTGGGGCTGCCGGCCGCCAATCGGCGAAGGCCTGAGTGATCTCGGCCTCCAGGCCCGGAAGGTCGGGAACGTCGCCGACCACCACCAGCACGGCGCGCTCGGGCCGGTACCAGCGGCGATAGAAGCCCTCGAGGTCGGCGCCGCTGATCGCCTGGACCGTCGCCAACGCGCCGATCGGCGAGCGCTTGGGGGCGAGCAGTTCGGGCGCGTGGAAGTTCGTCACCGCGTCCGCCGCCAGCGTCTCGGCGTCTCGTCGCGCGCTGCGCTCGGCCAGGACGACGTTGCGCTCTCTATCCACCACGGTCGGATCGAACTGGATGCCGTCGGCGACGTCACGAAGCCAACGAATGGCCAGCCCCCGTTCCCTGGCGCCGCCGCGAGGCAGGTCGACCAGGTACAGGGTCGAGTCGATCGAGGTGAAGGCGTTCTGATCGCGGCCGAAGCCGACGCCGATCGGGGCGAAGGCTCGGTTCGAGCTCGCCTTCCCGGAACCTGCGGGTGGCGCGGAAGGCCATGTGCTCGACGAAGTGAGCCGCACCCCGTTCGGAATCGGCCTCGACCAGGCTGCCGATATCGAAGGCAAGGCGGAAGGAGAGCCCGCCCTGCGCGGTCGGGTTGGGCTTGACCGCATAGCGAAGGCCGTTGGCCAGCACGCCGCGGCGGATCGTCGGGTCCTCGGGCAAGGTTTGCGCCCCGCCTGCCTGGCCCGCATGCGCAGCCGTCCCCAGCGCCAGCCATAGGCCGGCGGCGATGCACGCCCCCAACCGCCCTACGTGTTCCCCCGATGGTTCAACCTAGACTATAGCGGGAGAGAAGAATAAAAAGTGAACATTGGCAAGGGGGACCGCCTGTAAGGCGAGTGTGCTCGCCCGTCAGGCTTCGACGGTCATCTGGGTCTGCAGCACCAGAGCCAGCAGCTTGCCTTCGGCGCTGGTGATGCGGGTCTGCCAGACGCTGGAGCGACGCCCGATGTGCAGGGGCGTCGCTCTGCCCTCGACGACCGATCCGACCTTGGCCGAGCCGAGGAAATTGGTCTTGGATTCCAGGGTCGTGGTGCGCGCGCCGGGCGGCAGGTTGAGGAACCCGCCGATCGCGCCCAGGGCGTCGGCGAAGGCCATGAACGCGCCGCCGTGCAGGATGCCGCCCGCGGTGCAGAGGTCTTCGCGGACCAGCAGGCGGCCGACCACCCGATCCTTGCTTCGTTCCGTGATCTCCACGCCCATGAGATTGGCGAAGGGCATTCCGGTGTCATTGGCCATCTGGATCTCCTGTTTTGTTTTGCCCGAAAGACCGTGCCGGATGTGACTTTGTCCATGACCTTTCAGGTCAGCGCGGCTCTCGGCGGCGAGATCTGGGCGACCATCTGCTCGGTCAGGCGGGCGAAGTTCTCGCGCAGCAGGCGACGCAGCGCTTCCTGGCCGGGCGCGACGGGCTCGAAGCTTGCCGCCGCCGTCAGCCGGTCCCGCACTCGGTCCAGATAATCCGGGGCCGAGGGATCGAGCGGGCGGAGCGCGTCGGGCAGCCTGCGCACGCCGCTGTCGTAATGGTCGGGCTCCTGGACGATCTGGGCCTCGATCTCGGCCAGGGTCAGGACTCCGTCGCCGTCACTGTCGGCGATTTCGAAGATGGCGTTCATATCGGCGCGCGGCGCCAGCTCCCCGGTAGAAGGCGCGCCATCGACGTCGCGGTCGGCGGCGGCAAATCCAGCCGGGCCATTCTTGCCGACGTCCGGCCTGTTGAGGGGCTTCAGTTCCACCTGGTCGAGGCGGCCGCCGCCGTTGAGATCGAGCTTGGCCAAAAGCTTCTGCTGGGTGGTCTCCACAACCCGGAACATGGGCTTGTCCAATGGGTTGGACGACATGGAAGGGTTTCGCGGACGCGCGCCTTCCTGGACTTGCGGCGCTCCTGCCGACGATCGACCGACCCCGATGGACATGCTTGCCTCCAACTGACTGCAGGCTGAGCAACGCAAGGCCGGCGCCACCTCGATTGCGCGGGGGAACCTGAAGGCGTAAGGGGACGCTCCGCTTCTGATCGATCTGAAGGAGACCGCCATGGGCTATCGAGTGGCCGTGGTCGGCGCCACGGGCAATGTGGGCCGCGAGATGCTGAATATCCTGGAGGAAGTGAACTTCCCCGTGGACAAGATTCACGCCATCGCCAGCCGCAAATCGATCGGCGTCGAGGTCTCGTTCGGCGAACAGATCCTCAAGTGCGAGGATATCGAGCAGTTCGACTTCTCCACGGTCGACGTGGTGCTGATGAGCGTCTCGGGTTCGTTCTCCAAGGAATGGTCGCCGAAGATCGGCGCCGCCGGCCCGATCGTGATCGACAACTCCTCGGCCTGGCGGATGGACCCCGACGTCCCGCTGATCGTGCCGGAGGTGAACCCGGACGACGTGGCCTACGCCGGGAAGAAGAACATCATCGCCAACCCGAACTGCTCCACGGCCCAACTGGTGGTGGCGCTGAAGCCGCTGCACGACCGGGCGCGGATCAAGCGCGTGGTGGTCTCGACCTACCAGTCGGTGTCCGGCGCCGGCAAGGAAGGCATGGACGAGCTCTGGGACCAGACCAAGAGCGTGTTCGTGCTGGGGGCCAGCGAGCCGAAGAAGTTCCCCAAGCAGATCGCCTTCAATGTCATTCCATTCATCGGCGCCTTCGGTGACGACGGCTACACCGACGAAGAAGCCAAGATGTGGAACGAAACTCACAAGATGATCGACCCGTCGATCGCCCTGACCGTGACCTGCGTGCGGGTGCCGGTGATGGTCGGTCACTCCGAGGCGGTGAACATCGAGTTCCATGATCCCCTGGACGAGGACGAGGCGCGCGACCTGCTGCGCGAAAGCCCGGGCCTGATCGTCATCGATCAGCGCAACGACAAGGGCTACATCACGCCCAAGGAAGCCCAGGGCGAGTTCCCGGTCTTCGTCTCCCGCATCCGCAAGGACCCGACCGTCGAGAACGGCCTGAACCTCTGGGTCGTGGCCGACAACCTGCGCAAGGGCGCGGCGCTCAACGCCGTGCAGATCGCCGAGCTGCTGCACGAGCGCGGCCTGCTGAAGAGCAAGGCCGAGGCCTGATCGAACCGCCCTCCCCGGCTGCTCGCCCCGGGGCTCAGGCGGCGACGCCGAGCTGCTGGATAAGGTCGCGGACCTGGGTCATGCGCTGGGGATCGTCGGCCAGCTCGATGCGGGTGCGCTCCAGGCGGACCATCTTGATGGCCTCCAGGCGCGCGCGTTCGGCGGCGGGGCCCGCGGGCGCCGTCTCGCCGGCGGCGAGCCTGAGCAGCAGCAGCAGCTTCTGAGGCGACGGCGCCGGATTGCGGGCCAGGGTCGGCACCAGACGGGCGTCGGCCTCAACCAGTCCGCCGACATCACCGATCTTGGCCTGGATCGGTTCGTAGTCCTCGGGCGCCAGCCCGGCGCGGGCTACGGCGCGCTGCAGGTCCGCCAGCTTCTGCAGCTTCACCGCGGCGGTGTCGGGACCGTAGCGGAATTCCTTTTCGAAGCGCAGGGCCGCCACGCCGGCGGCCAGATAGCGCCCGGCTTGGCGCTTGTTGGCGCCGCCGATGACGTTCTCCACCAGCCAGACCAGGGCTTCGGCTTCATCGCGGGCGCTGCGTTCGCCGCCGCCGAGATAGGCCTCCACGAAATCGCTGGTCACCAGCATGCGCGAGCGGTCGACGAACGCCGCCTGGACATCGTCGGCGTTGAGCAGGGCGCCTGCGGCGGTCGCCGCGGTGAGCGACATGGCCAGGCCGCGAATGATCTCAATCTCGCCCACGGCGTCGCCGGGGCGAAGGCGACGCTGGCCGCTCAGCTCGCGAACGACCCGCTTGGCGATCGCCGCCCGGACGCTCTGAAAGTCCTCGGCCAGCCATTTCGAAAGCCTGGTGGCGGCTTCTGGCAGCGGGGGCATGATCTTGGCGACCGCCGGCTCGATCCGCATGAGGGCATCGACAGTGTCGCAAGCCGAGAGCCGGGTCATCGCGGCGAGCTGGCCGCCGAGGTCGAGCTCCTGGCCGATGATGTGGTCGAGCCCCGAACGGGAGCCCAGGATTTCGGCCAGGGGTTGCTCGATGACTTGCAGGGCCAGGCCCCGCGGCGGCCCGGTCACCGGCGCGGAGTCGGCCAGGTCCAGCAGGCGGGAGACCTTCTCCGACCAGGAGCGAGCCGGAGCGATGGAGGCCGCCACACCGGCGCCCAGAAGGTAGGCGCGCTCCGGCTCGTGGCTGACCCGCTCGGCGGCCCGGGCGAAGCCCTCCTTGTCCAGGTCGGGCATGCCGCCCTTGCGCCAATCCTTGAGCAGGCGGCTGATGGTCCGTTCGACGAGGCTGGTGAAGGTGCGGATCAGCTCGTGGACCGAAACGCCGCGGGCCTGGGCCTCGGGGATCGCCACCTTCTGGATGGCGTGCTGCAGGTCGGTGCCGGAGGCCTCCAGCGCCTCCACCAGGTCGGCGCGGTGCAGCAGTTCGAAGGGCGTCGCCCCATTGCGCTCGAGCCAGCCCTCAAGCAGCCGGCCGATCCGTTCGCGGGCGTGGACCGTATAGAGGTCCTGCGGGCTGACGCAGAGCGGTTCGCGGTCGCCGAGGTCCTTCTTCTTCTTGACCGGGTCCTTGGAGCCGAGGGTCAGGATCGTGACCGACCTGAACTCGCGGGTCTCGGGGTCGAGGGTCTCCTTGGTCACGCGCGCGGCGGCCGTGCGGCCCTCGGCCATGACCTCTTCGGCGGCGGCGATGACCGCTGCACGGTTCTCCGTCGCCATGTCGAGGGTCCACGGCGCGCCGGGCGTTCGCCGGACGAACAGCTCATAATGGACTTGCTGACCTAGCACGGAAGAACCCCCTCGGAAGGGCCCTTGTGCCAGGGTAAGATTTAATGGCGATTTAGCGCGGCGACCTATGTTCGGCGAGCGGAACCGACAGCTCCGCTTTGGGTTGACCTGCCAGCGCTTTGCGCCCTCGCCCCATTGAGGACATGCTCACCCGTCATTAGCTTGCAAAGCTTCGCTGAAGAGAACGACGAGACCCTATGGCCAAGATCACCCTGGTGGACGACGACGAGAACATCGTCACGTCGGTCAGCCTCGCCCTCGAAAGCCACGGCCACGAGGTGAAGGCCTATTTCGACGGCGCCTCGGGATTGGCGGCCCTGGAGAACGATCCTCCGGACCTGGCGATCCTGGACGTGAAGATGCCGCGGATGGACGGCATGGAGGTGCTGCGCCGCCTGCGCCGAACCTCGGATCTGCCGGTGATCATCCTCACCTCGAAGGACGAGGAGATCGATGAGATCCTCGGCTTCAACCTCGGCGCCGACGACTACATGCACAAGCCGTTCAGTCAGCGCCTGCTGATCGAGCGCGTGAAGGCGGTGCTGCGCCGGGCCGGCGTGGAGGGCGAAGATACCAGCGCCGCGGCGGCCACGGCGGCGGCGGGCGGCGAGACCAAATCCCAGGCGCTGAAGCGCGGCAAGCTGACCCTCGATCCGGCCCGCCACGACTGCCTGTGGGACGGCCGGCCGGTGAAGCTCACCGTCACCGAGTTCCTGCTGCTGCAGTCGCTCGCCCAGCGGCCCGGTTTCGTGAAGAGCCGGGACAATCTGATGGATGCGGCGTATGACGATCAGGTCTATGTCGACGACCGCACCATCGACAGTCACATCAAGCGGATGCGCAAGAAGTTCCGCGAAGTCGACCCTGAATTCGACGCGATCGAAACCCTCTATGGCGTCGGATACAGATACCGCGAAACCTGATCCCAAGGCCCGCGTCGGCAAGCGCCGCGCCAAGCCCTCCGGACCTTCGTTCTTCCGTTGGCTGCCAGGTTCGCGCCTGGGGCGGCTGATCATCCTGCTCAACGTGCTGGGCCTGGCGATCATCATCGCCGGCTCGCTGCTGCTGAACGAACTGCGGCGCGGCCTGGTCGGGGCGCGCATCGACAGCCTGACCACCCAGGGCGAGCTGATCGTCAACGTCATCAACCGCGCCGCGACGGTGGGCGAGCCGACGCCGGAGCTGGACGCGCAGGCGGCGAGCGAAATCCTGCAGATGCTGTCGAACCCGCGCTCGCAGCGCGCCCGGCTGTTCGACGCCCAGGGCAACCTGATCGCCGACAGCTATTGGGTGGCCGACCGGGTGGAATGGAAGGTGCTGCCGCCGGCGCGGCCGCGCAGCGACCAGCGGGGCCTGGCCCTCGACCTCAATATCGGCCGCCCGCCTCCGCCGCCGGCGCCTGCCGCGCAGAAGGCCCTGATGATGGAGGTCGGCCAAGCGCTGCGCGGGGTCCACTGGGCCGGGATGCGCACCACGGACGACGGCGAGCGGGTGGTCTCGGTCTCGATCCCGATCCAGCACGTGCAGGCGGTGCTGGGCGTGCTGACCCTCGAGGCCAGCGACGTGGACGAGATCATCCGCGCCGAACGTCAGGCCATGGCGCCGTTCATCCTGATCGCGATCTTCGTGACCCTGGTCTCCTCGATCCTGCTGAACAACCTGATCGCCCAGCCGGTCCGGATGCTGGCCCGCGCAGCCGACCGGGTGCGGCTGTCGCGGGCGCGGGCCATCTCCCTGCCGCAACTGGCCCGGCGCGATGACGAGCTGGGCGACCTGACCCGGTCGCTGGAGGACATGACCCACACGCTCTCGGACCGGATGGACGCCATCGAGCGGTTCGCCGCAGATGTGGCGCACGAGATCAAGAATCCCCTCACCTCCCTGCGTTCGGCGGTCGAGACCCTCGACCTGGTCAAGGATCCGGCTGCGCAGGCTCGGCTGCTGAAGATCCTCAAGAACGACGTGCAGCGGCTGGACCGGCTCGTGACCGACATCTCCAACGCCTCGCGCCTGGACGCCGAGCTCTCGCGAGAGGACCTGCGCTCCCTCGACCTGGGCCGGCTGATCGGCGAGGTGATCCAACTCTACCACGACACCGCACGGCCCGGAGAGGCGGCGGTGCGGTTCGCCCAGCCCGACACGCTGGAGCCGATCATGGTCTCCGGCCGCGAGGGGCCGCTGGGCCAGTTGCTGCGCAACCTCATCGACAACGCCCGGTCCTTCAGTCCGTCCGGCGGCCAGGTGCGGGTGGCGCTGGAACGCAAGCGCGGCCAGGCGATCGTCACCGTGGACGACGACGGCCCCGGCATCCCGCCGGACAATCTGGAGACCATCTTCGAGCGCTTTTACACCTCGCGGCCCAAGGGCGCGGCTTTCGGCGGCAATTCGGGCCTGGGCCTTTCCATCGCCCGGCAGATCGCCGCCGCCCAGGGCGGCTCCATCCGCGCCGAGAACCGAAAGGACGCCCGCGGAGAGGTGCAGGGCGCCCGGTTCATCGTCACCCTGCCCGAGGCGTCGCGATGAACATCCATGCCGGACTGCTTGCGGCCCATCTTGGCGGGCGCTGGCTCGGCGTCCTGATCGAGGGCGACTCCGGCTCCGGCAAGAGCGACCTGGCGCTGCGGGCGCTGGACCATGGCTTTCGGCTGGTGGCCGACGATCGAGTCGACCTCTGGGTTTGCGACGGGACGCTCTATGGCCGGGCGCCGACGGCCCTGGCCGGGCTGATCGAGGTGCGAGGCGTCGGCATTTGCCGCGAACCGGCGCTCCCGTTTTGCCGCATTGCGCTGGCTGTTCGCTGCGCGCAGCATGAAAGGATGCCTGAGCCGGCCTTCAACAACTATGTCGGGTTGAGCATTCCGGCCCTTTCGCTGCCAGCGTTAGAGTGTTCGGCGCCTGCGAAAATGCTTCGCGCGCTGCAACATCTTGGAGCTTGGACGGAAGGAGCGTATCAAGACGCCCACGTGGCGGGAGCAGCGCCGCGACCGGGTGGGGATTCCCGTTGAGAGACTTTGCATGATCGGCCTCGTGATCGTTACGCACGGGCGTCTGGCCGAAGAATTCATCTTCGCCATGGAGCATGTGGTTGGTCCGCAGTCGGCGGTCGCGGCCATCTGCATCGGGCCGGATGACGATATGGAGAAGCGCCGCAAGGACATCCTGACGGCGTGCGAGTCGGTGAATTCAGGCGAAGGCGTGATCCTGCTCACCGACATGTTCGGCGGCACGCCGTCCAACCTGGCTATTTCCGTGATGGAGCAGACCAAGGCCGAGGTCATCGCCGGCCTCAACCTGCCGATGCTGATCAAGCTGGCCTCGGTGCGGACCCGCCAGAGCCTGGAAGACTGCGTCGCCTGCGCCCAGGAGGCCGGACGCAAGTATATCTCGGTCGCGTCCTACGTGTTGGCCGGCGAAAAGTGACCGTGGGCAGGACGGTCGAGATCGTCAACAAGCGGGGCCTGCATGCGCGGGCCTCGGCGAAGTTCGTCAAGCTGGCCGCCAGCTTCGACGCGGAAGTGACCGTCGCCAAGGACGGACAGAGCGTCGACGCTCGCTCGATCATGGGCCTGATGATGCTGGCCGCCGGTCCGGGCAGCGCCATCGCGATCCAGGCCGAGGGCAATGAGGCGCCGCAGGCGGTCGAAGCCCTGGCCGCGCTGGTCCAGGCCCGTTTCGACGAAGACGAGTAAGGCATGGTCCCCGAGGCCGGGCCCCGGGGATCCAGGTCACGCTACTTCCTCACGATCACCAGTTCGGTGCGCCGATTCTTGGCGCGGCCTTCCTCTGTCGCGTTGTCGGCGACCGGGTCGGCTTCGCCCATGCCTGCGGTTTCGATCCGATCGGCCGCGATGCCGAGGGCGACCATTTCACGCTTCACCGTCGCTGCGCGAGCGTCGGACAGGGTCTTGTTCGCCGCCGGGTCGCCCTGGTTGTCGGTATAGCCGACCACCCGCGCCTGGACGTTCGGATAGGCCTTCAGGATCGCGGCCAGCGTCTCGACGGTCGGACGGCTTTCCGGCGTCAGGGCGTTGGAGGCGGTGTCGTAGTTGAGGTTGTCGAAGACGAAGGTTTTGGGCGCGGGCTCGTTCGAGGCCAGGAAGGTGGCGACGCCGTAGCCGATCGACCCGGGCGCCACCGAGATGGTCGCGCCGCCCGGCAGGGTGAGTGTCTGCGGGGCCACGGTCGCGGCGGGTGGCGGCGTGACCGGCGCCGGCGCCGGGACTGCAGGTTCCGCAGGCGGAGTCACAGGCGCTTCGGTGCGCTGGCCGCAGCTACGCAGGGCGAAGATCAGGGCCAGGACGATCGCCGCGGCGATCAGCCAGGGCAGGATCTTCGCAAAGCCGCTCTGTCCCGCCGCCGCAGTCGCCGTGGCCGCGCCGCGGGCCGCCTGGGTCGCGCCGCCCAGGCCGAATAGCGAGCCGAGGCCCGGCGGCAGCGCGCCCAGGATACTGGCCCTCTGGTCCGCCAGTAGCGACTGCAGCCCAGAGGCGGTGGGCGATGGCCCGAGCGCCTTGCCGATCGCGCCCAGCACCAGCGGCGCGGCGAGCGACAGGAGCTGCGCCGCGGCTCCGCCTTTCAGGCCAGCGAAATTCGCCAGGGAATCGATGACCGGGCCGGCGCTTCCTCCCAGGAGCCCGTCGGCCAGCCCTCGCCCCTGGCCGAGGAGGCTGGTGCGTGAAGCTTCGTCGCCGAGCAGGGCCGGGAGGCGATCGAGGGGGTTGCCGCCGGTGACCGCCTGGCTGACCAGTCCCAGGACGCGATCGGCGCCGCCGGAGGTGGAGCTTTGCTGAAGCGCCCCGGCCAGCAGGGCGGGGGCGGCGGCCGAAAGGCCCTTGGAAACCGACCCGGTGGACTCCCCGAACAGGCTGGCCAGCCTGGCCGTCAGTTCGGGTCCCACGGCGCCGAGTACTGTTTGGACAAGGTTGCTCACAACGGATCTCCTGAGTGGAGCCGGGTCGCGGGCGACGTCGCGCTGAACTGGACCGTAAGCTTGACCTTGGGGACTGTAGTAGACTCAAGAGCGCTTGGCGCACACGGCTCAGCCGTTTGCAGGCCTCGGCCTGTCAGTGTCCTTTATCATTTCAGTCAAAAGTTGCAATTTTCCAATACGTATACTCAAGCTTGCTACGACTTCAGCTTGTAGCCGGTGCGGAATATGGCCCAGATGGCGCCGAGGCACAGCAGGATGAAGGCGAAGGTGGCGAGGATACTCCAGCGCACGTCCACGTCGGACACGCCGTAGAAGCTCCAGCGGAAGCCCGAGACCAGATAGACCACCGGATTGAACAGCGTGATCTTCTGCCAGACCTCCGGCAGCATGCTGATCGAGTAGAAGCTGCCGCCCAGGAAGGTCAGGGGCGTGACGATCATCATCGGCACGATCTGCAACTTCTCCCAACCGTCGGCCCAGACGCCGATGACGAAGCCCAGCAGGCTGAAGGCGACGGAGGTCAGGATCAGGAACGCCGCCATCCAGAGCGGGTGCATGATCGAGAAGTCCACGAAGAGCCGCGCCGTCGCCAGGATGATGAGGCCGAGAATCACCGACTTGGTCGCGGCGGCCCCGACATAGCCGAGAACGATCTCGAAAGCCGAGATCGGCGCCGAGAGCACCTCGTAGATCGTCCCGGAGAAGCGCGGCATGTAGATGCCGAACGAGGCGTTCATGATGCTCTCGGTCAGGATCGACAACATGATCAGGCCCGGCACGATGAAGGCGCCGTAGCTGACGCCGTCGATCTCCACCATGCGTGAGCCGATCGCCGAGCCGAAGACGATGAAATAGAGCGAGGTCGAGATCACCGGCGAGGCGATCGACTGCATCAGGGTGCGCCAGGTGCGCGCCAGCTCGAAGATATAGATGGCCTTGATGGCGTAGAGGTTCACGACCGGGCCCTCACGAGGCTGACGAAGATCTCTTCCAGCGAGCTTTCGCGGGTCTGCAGGTCCTTGAAATCGACGCCTGCCGCATGAAGCTGACGCAGCAGGCCGGCGATGCCGGTCTCCTGGGCCTGGGCGTCGAAGGTGTAGACCAGCTCATGACCGTCGGCGGCCAGTTCGAACTGGTAGCCGGACAGCCCCTGCGGCAGGGACGAGAGCGGTTCCTGGAGCTGGAGGCTGAGCTGCTTCTTGCCCAGCTTGCGCATGAGGACGTCCTTGTCCTCGACCAGGATGATCTCGCCCTTGCTGATCACCCCGATGCGGTCGGCCATCTCCTCGGCCTCTTCGATGTAGTGGGTGGTCAGGATGATGGTGACGCCGCTCTCGCGCAGCGCCCGCACCATCTCCCACATGTCCCGACGCAGCTCGACGTCCACCCCGGCGGTCGGTTCGTCGAGGAACAGAATGCGCGGCTCGTGGCTGAGCGCCTTGGCGATCATGACCCGGCGCTTCATCCCGCCGGACAGCGCCATGATCTTGCTGTCCTTCTTGTCCCACAGGGAGAGGTCGCGAAGGATCTTCTCCAGATAGGCGGGGTTCGGCGGCTTGCCGAACAGGCCGCGGCTGAACTTCACCGTGTCCCAGACCGTCTCGAAGGAATCGGTGGTCAGCTCCTGCGGCACGAGGCCGATCTTGGCGCGGGCGGGCCGGTACTCGGTGACGATGTCGTGCCCATCGGCGCTCACCTTGCCGGTGCTTGCGTTCACGATGCCGCAGATGATGCTGATGAGGGTGGTCTTGCCGGCCCCGTTGGGGCCCAGCAGGGCGAAAATCTCGCCTTGCCGGATGTCCAGGTCCACGGACTTGAGAGCCTGGAAGCCCCCGGCATAGGTCTTGGAAAGACCCGATATGGAAATGATCGGCTGCACGCGAGCCCCTTGGCGCCAGATGTGGTGGGCCAGATAGGGGCTCCCGTGCTTGACCGCTAGGCGTCGACCTTCATGGTCATCGGCTTGAGGCCGAGATCGGCCATCAGCGCCGCGTCGGTGTCCTTGTCCGGGTTGGCGGTGGTGAGCAGCTTGCCGCCGATGAACATGGAGTTCGCGCCGGCCATGAAGCAGAGCGCTTGCAGCTCGCGGCTCATGTGCTCGCGCCCGGCCGACAGGCGCACGACGGTCTTCGGGCAGAGAATCCGGGCGACCGCGATCATCCGCACGAACTCCAACGGATCGACCGCCTCGGAATCGCCCAGCGGCGTGCCGGGGATCGGCATCAGGTCGTTGATCGGCAGCGAGTTCGGATGCTCGGGCAGGGTGGCCAGAGCGTGTAGCAGGCCGGCGCGGTCGCGGCGCGTCTCGCCCATGCCGACGATCCCGCCGCAGCAGGTCGACATTCCGACCGAACGCACGGCCTCGAGCGTGTCGAGCCGGTCCTGATAGGTCCGGGTGGTGACGACCTTATCGTAATAGTCCGGGCCAGTGTCGAGGTTGTGGTTGTAGTAGTCGAGGCCGGCGTCCTTGAGCGCCTGAGCCTGGTCGCGGGTCAGCATGCCGAGGGTGGCGCAGGTCTCCAGGCCCAGAGCCTTCACGCCGGAGATCATGGCCGCGACCTTGGGCACGTCGCGATCCTTCAGGTCGCGCCAGGCCGCACCCATGCAGAAGCGCTGCGCCCCGCCGGCCTTGGCGTCCATGGCCGCGGCGATGACGGTGGTGGCGTCCATCAGCTTGGAGGCCGGCACGCCGGTCTCGAAGTGCTGGGATTGGCTGCAATAGCCGCAGTTCTCGGCGCAGCCGCCGGTCTTCACCGACAGAAGCTGGGAGAGCTGGACTTCCGTCGGGTCGAACCAGGCGCGATGGGTTTGCGCCGCGCGGAAGATCAGTTCAGTGAAGGGAAGCTCGAAAAGCGCTTCCACCTCGGCGAGAGTCCAGTCGTGACGCGGCTCGGCGGGGTCGACAGCGCGGAAACCTTGAGCGATTGGGGCGTTCATCGAAAGCCTCTCCTTCGGGACATGGCGCCAGGATCTGGCGCCTGCCACGGGGGCAGGCAAGCCGCGCCTGGTGGGGAGCGTGTAGCGCATGAGCGCAGGTGAAGACGAGATCGAGTTGAAGTTCCTGTGCGAGCCGGCGGACCTCGCAGTGGTGCTCGCGGCAGCCCCGCCCGGCGAGACCTCTGAAAAGACGCTGGTTTCCACCTATTACGACACTTCGCAGGGCGACCTGCGGCGCGCACGGATTTCCCTTCGGATTCGCGAAGGCGGCGGCAAGCGGGTCCAGACCCTCAAGCGCGGCGACGGCTTCGCGCGCGAGGAGCACGAGGTGAAGGTCGAAGGACCGGGCCTGGATCTCGACTTGCCGGCCCTGAAGGAGGCCCTGACCTCGACCAAGCGCAAGACGCTGAGGCCGATCTTCACGGTGACCGTGCTCCGTCGCCAGCGCACCTTCGACCATGGCGGCGCCACCATCGAGCTGGCGGCGGACGAGGGCGAGGTCCAGGCCGGCGACCGGACGCGTCGGGTCAGCGAGGTCGAGCTGGAGCTGAAGGCGGGCGATTGCCGGCCGATGTTCGATCTGGCCCGACGGCTTTCGAAGTCCGCGCCGCTCTACCTTTCGTTCGACGGCAAGGCGAGCCAGGGCCAGGGCCTGCTGGACGGGACCGACCGGGCGGCGCGCCGCCACGACAAGGCGCCCCTCAGCCGTGGCCTGACCGCGGCCGGCGCTTTCCAGGCCATTGCGCGCAACGCGCTGTCGCAGATCGCCGCCAACGGCGTGGTGCTGCGGGAGGCCGACAGCGTCGAGGCGCTGCACCAGCTTCGGGTCGCGGTCCGCCGGCTGCGCAGCGCCGTCGCGGCGTTCAAGAACGTCGTCGACGACGAGGCCGCCGAAGACATCGTCATGGAGCTGAAGTGGCTCGCCGGCGCCTGCGACGAGGCCCGCGACCTCGACGTCTTCGCCGAGGACGCCGCCAAGTTTGACGCCGACGGTCTCGACCTGGCGGCGCTGGCCCCGGTGGTGGAGGCGGCCCGGGCGCGGGCCCACGCCAAGGCCTGCGCCGCGGTGGCGTCGGGGCGGTTCCGAGAGCTGGTGCTGGACGCGACCGCCTGGGTCGAGACCGGCGCCTGGCTGCACCAGGGTGGCAAGGCCAGCGCCAAGCGGCGCGACATGCCGGCCGAGAAGTTCGCGGCCAAGGCCCTGGGCAAACGATTGCGCGCGCTGCTCAAGAGCGCTCCCGACATCAGGGGCGCCGACGACACCGCCCGGCACGCCGCGCGCATCGCCGGCAAGAAGCTGCGTTATGCGGCCGAGGCCTTTGCGTCCCTGTTCGACGCCGACGCCAAGCCGTTCATCGGGGCCATCAAGCTCCTGCAGGACGAGCTGGGCGCGGCCAACGACGTCGCGGTGGCCGCCGGGCTGATCGAGCGGCTCAGGCTGAAAGGCGCGGGCCTGGCGGCGGCCAGGCAGTTGCTTGCGGCGCGCGAGGCCGCCAAGCCCAAGGCGGTGAAGGCGGCCGGCAAGGCGATGGATCGGCTGGCGGCGATGCGGCCCTTCTGGGCAGCCATATAAAGAATTCCTTATGTGTTTGTTGCCCGCAGCCGCCGGCGCGGCTATAGAGCGGCCAGACCATTCCCTCCGACAGGACCGCCCGATGACCGACTATGTCGTGAAAGACATCGCCCTGGCCGATTTCGGCCGCAAGGAAATCGCCATCGCCGAAACTGAGATGCCGGGCCTGATGGCCGTGCGCGCCGAGTTCGGCAAGGACCAGCCGCTGAAGGGCGCCCGCATCGCCGGCTCCCTGCACATGACCATCCAGACCGCGGTGCTGATCCAGACCCTGGAAGCCCTGGGCGCGGAAGTCCGCTGGGCCTCCTGCAACATCTTCTCGACCCAGGACCACGCCGCCGCGGCCATCGCCGCCGCGGGCACCCCGGTCTTCGCGATCAAGGGCGAGACCCTGGTCGAGTACTGGGAATACGCCCACAAGATCTTCGAATGGGCCGATGGCGGCTATCCGAACCTGATCCTTGACGACGGCGGTGACGCGACCCTGCTCTGCGTGCTCGGCCCGAAGGCCGAGAAGGACCCCTCGATCCTCGACAAGCCGACCAACGAGGAAGAGGAAGCGCTCTATGCCGTGATGAAGCGCTACCTGAAGGAAAAGCCCGGCTTCTACACCGCCATCCGCAACGCCATCGGCGGCGTCTCGGAAGAGACCACCACGGGCGTGCACCGCCTGTATCAGATGGCCGAACGCGGCGAGCTGCCCTTCCCGGCCATCAACGTCAACGACAGCGTCACCAAGTCGAAGTTCGACAACCTCTATGGCTGCCGCGAAAGCCTGGTGGACGCCATCCGCCGCGGCACCGACGTCATGCTGTCGGGCAAGGTCGCGGTCGTCCTCGGCTATGGCGACGTCGGCAAGGGTTCGGCCGCCTCGCTCCGCAACGGCGGCGCGCGGGTGATGGTCACCGAAGTCGACCCGATCTGCGCCCTGCAGGCGGCCATGGAAGGCTATGAGGTCGTGACCATGGAAGACGCGGCCGACAAGGCCGACATCTTCGTCACCGCCACCGGCAACAAGGACGTCCTCACCGTCGACCACATGCGGCGGATGAAGAACAACGCCATCGTCGCCAACATCGGCCACTTCGACTCGGAAATTCAGATCGCCGGCCTGCGCAACTTCAAGTGGGACGAGATCAAGCCGCAGGTCCACCATGTGGAGTTCCCGGACGGCAAGAAGATCATCGTGCTGTCGGAAGGCCGCCTGGTGAACCTGGGCAACGCCACGGGCCATCCCAGCTTCGTGATGAGCGCCTCGTTCACCAACCAGACCCTGGCCCAGATCGAGCTGTGGACCAACAAGTCCAAGTACGAAACCAAGGTCTACACCCTGCCCAAGCACCTCGACGAAAAGGTCGCCTCCCTGCACCTGGAGAAGCTGGGCGCCAAGCTCACCGTTCTCTCCAAGGACCAGGCCGACTATATCGGCGTGCCGCAGGCCGGCCCGTTCAAGCCCGACCACTATCGTTACTAAGCGCTGCCAAGGGGAGAGGATCATGCCGCTGGCCCTGGTCCTCTCTTCCTATGTCGTCGCCAACCGCATCGGCGGCAGCCTGCAGCAGTACGTGCTGGCGCCGTTCGGGATCGATCCCGTCCTCGTGCCGACCGTGATGTTCGGGGCGAGCCCGGTCAAGGGCGGGCGGGGCCAGGCGACCGATGTCGAGCTCTTCCAGATGCTGCTCGAAGGGGTCCGGGGCCAGGAACTCCATGGCCTCGTCGATCTGGTCATTACCGGTCACTTCTCACTTCCCGAGCAGGTGGAACTGGCCTGCGAGGCCATCGACCAGATCCGCGCCGCATCGCGAACCGGCGCCTTCAATCCCAGACCGATCGTCCTGGTCGATCCGATCCTCGGAGACCATCCCAAGGGCCTCTATGTGAAGCCTGAGGTCGCCCGGCTGGTGACTGAGCGCCTGACGCCATTGGCCGATTGGCTCACCCCCAACCTCTTCGAACTCTCCCACCTGACCGGCCGCACGATCGCGGATGCGGCCGACGTGGCGGATGCGGTCAAGGCGCTGGGCAAGCCGGCCCTGGTCACCTCGGCGCCGGTTGGCGAAGGGCGCGCCGGCGCCCTGCTCTGCACGCCGACCGAAAGCCTGCTGCTTTCTCATCCAAGGCTCGACCAGGCGCCGAACGGCACGGGCGACCTGGTGACCGCCGTGTTTGGCGCAGGCCTCGTCGAAGGCCTGGAGGCGCCGTTGGCGGCCGAGCGCGCGCTTCGCGCCGTGGCCGAGGCGCTGGAGGCGGCGCGGGCCTGGAACGCGCCGGACCTGCCGGTGGTGGCGCTGGGCGAGCGGCTGGTGCGTCCGACAGCATCGGTGCGTATAGAACGCCTCGCCGGAGGAGGTTCGTGATGGTCGAGATCAACGGATTCGCCCCGCCCCGTTTCGCCGCCGTGCGCGAGGCCTTCGCCGCCAATTTCGAGGCCGGCCAGGAGCTGGGCGCGCGCTTTACCCTGGTCGAGCGCGGCGAGGTGGTCGTCGATCTCTGGGCGGGGTTCGCCGACCGCCAGCGCACCAGGCCGTTCGACGGGAAGACCCTGACCCCGGTCTTTTCGACCACCAAGGCAGTGGCCGCCCTGCTGATCGCCCGGCTCGTGGATCAGGGCCGCCTCGACTACGCCCAGCCGGTCGCCGATGTCTGGCCGGAGTTCGCCCAGGCCGGCAAGCAGGCGATCACCGTCGAACAGGTGATGAGCCACCAGGACGGCCTGTCGGGCTTTCCGGACCCGATGGAGCCGTCCCTCTGGTTCGACTGGGACGCCATCTGCGCCAAGCTGGCGGCCATGGCGCCGCTCTGGCCGCCCGGTACGGCCAGCGGCTACCACCCGATCACCTTCGGCTATCTGGCGGGCGAGATCTTCCGGCGGATCGATGGCCGGACCATGGGAACGGCGCTGCGCGAGGACCTGGCCCGGCCCTTCGACCTCGATCTCTGGATCGGCCTGCCCGACGCCGAGCACTCGCGCGCCGCCGACCTGCAGCGCCCGAGCGCCCTGCCCCAGTTCGGCGAGATCAACGAGGCGACCAAGGCCGCCTTCCTGACGCCTTGGTCCTCGCCAGGCGGCCGCGGCCAGGCCGAGTGGCGACGGGCGGAGATCCCCTCGGCCAATGGCCATGCGACGGCCCCTGCCCTCGCCCGGCTGATGGGCGCATTGGCCAATGACGGATGGCTCGACGGCGAGACCATCCTCTCGCCCGCCCTGATCGCCGAGGCGTCGCGCGAGCGCATCCACGGCCAGGACCTGGTGCTGCCCTTCGTGATGAGCTGGGGCGCCGGCTTCATGCGCAATGCGCCGGTGAAGGTCTGGGGCCAGGGCCTCTCGACCTTCGGCCATTCCGGCTGGGGCGGCTCCTGCGCCTTCGCCGATCCGGAGACGGGCCTCGCCGGGGCCTATGTGATGAACAAGCAGTCCACCGACCTGATCGGCGACGCCCGCGCCAAGCGGCTGATCGAGGCCGCCTATTCGGCGCTTTAGGCGGGCCTTGGCAGGGTGCGGCCCTTGGTCCAGGCGCCGTAGACGAAGGCCCCTGCCCCCGCCCAGATGAAGGCGAAGGACAGCGCCCGCATCGGCGTGAAGGCCTCGCCCTGGCTCAGGCCGATGACGAAAGCGATCGTCGGGGCGATGAACTGCAGGAAGCCCATCAGCGACAGCGGGATCCGGCGCGCCGCCCAGGCGAACAGCAACAGCGGCACTGCGGTGATCGGGCCGGCCGCCACCAGCCAGGTCGCCGTGACGGGCGATGCGGTGAGATGGCTCGCCCCCTGGGATTCCAACCAGAACATGTAGGCAAGTCCCGGAACCGAGAGGATCAGGCACTCGATGAAGAGTCCGGTCTGAGCCTCGGCGGCGACCTGCTTGCGGACCAGGCCATAGGCGCCGAAGCTGATCCCGAGGACCAGCGAGACCAGGGGGACGTGGCCCAGCGCTGCGGTCTGGATCACCACGCCGACCGTGGCCAGGCCCACGGCGATCTTCCCGAGGCCGGTGATCCGCTCACGGAAGAACAGGGCGCCGGTCGCCATGTTGATCAGCGGGGTGATGTAGTAGCCAAGGCTGGTTTCCAGCAGCCGGCCGCTGTTCACCGCCCAGATGTAGACGCACCAGTTGCAGGCGATGAGCGCCGCCGACAGGCAGAGCAGCCGCAGCACCTTGACGTCGCGCATCACCGCGACGACTTGCGGCCACTGACGGGCCAGCAGCACGAAGACCAGCGCGACGGGCGTGGCCCAGATCGTCCGGTGGGCCAGGATCTCCCAAGCGCTGACGCCTTGTCGGCCGATCGCCTGGAAGACCAGCGGCACGAAGCCCCAGATCACATAGCAGGCGACCCCGGCGGCGATGGCCGAGCTGTTCATTTGGGCGGAATCGTCCTTGGCCACGGAGGCGGGTCTTTCGGGTCTGAGGAGCGCGAGGGGGAGGAGGCGCGGGGCGTCTTAACTAGGCTGCTCGCCGCCGCGGGCAAGTCCCCCGGCTGGACTTTAGGCGCGGACGGCGCGCCCGAGGGCCAGGACCGTGCGCTCGACATCCTCGTCCGCCATGCCGGGGAACAGCGGCAGGGAGAGGCACCGATCGTACCAGGCGGCGGCGCCGGGAAGCTCCAGCTCGCCATAGCGGCCGCGGTAATAGGGCTGGGTGTGGACCGGGATGTAGTGCACCTGGGTCCCGATCCCCTCGGCTTTCAGCGCCTCGACCACCTCCCGGCGGGACCGCCCGATGGCTGGGAAGTCGATGAGCACGGTCATCAGGTGCAGGACGGGGTCGCTCCAGTCCGGCCGGAGCGCCGGCCGGACCAGAGGCGCGAGCGGCGCCAGCATCTCCTCATAGCGCGCCGCCAGGGCGCGCCGCCGCTCGGCGAAACGCGGCAGCTTGGCGAGCTGCGAGAGGCCGAGCGCGCAGAGGATGTCGGGCAGGCGGTAGTTGAAGCCGATCTCCGGCATCTCATACCACCACGGATCGGCGCCCTCCGGCCGGACCATGCCGTGGGAGCGAAGGTTGCGCAGGCGTGCGGCCAGACGGCCGTCGCCCGTGGTGACCATGCCGCCTTCCCCCGTGGCGATGGTCTTCACCGGATGGAACGAGAAGGTCGCCATGGCCGAGTGAGCGCAGTCGCCGACGCGCTCCTCCCGGTTCCCGAACCGCATGGTCGAGCCCAGCGCGTGAGGAGCGTCCTCGACCAGCACCGCGCCGGCCTCGGCGGCCAGCGCTTCGAGCGCCGGCAGTTCGGCGACGTCGCCTCGCAGGTGGACCGGCAGCACCGCGCGCAGGCGGCGGCCGTCCAGGCGGGTCATTGCCTGGGCCAGGGTGGCCGGCGTCATCAGGCCGGTGTCGGGATCGACGTCGGCGAACACGACTTCGGCCCCGACGAAGCGGGCGCAGTTGGCCGTCGCCAGGAAGGTGGTGGAAGGGACGATCACCGCCTCGCCCCGCTGGACCTCGAGCGCCAGCATCGCCAGGTGCAGCGCCGCCGTGCCATTGGCGCAGGCGACCGCATGGCGCGCCCCGACCGTCTCGGCGAAGGCCTGCTCGAAGGCCTCGACCCGGGGGCCGGTGGTCAGGAAGTCGGAGCGCAGGGCCTCGGTGACCGCCGCGATATCGTCATCCTCGATGGTCTGGCGGCCGTAGGCGAGCATCTCAGTCGGTGGCCCGGCGGCGCGGGCGCTCCGGCGCGCCGTCGGACAGCAGGGCCATCAGCCCTTCCCCCGACAGCCACTCGTCATTGCTGTCGCTGGCGTAGGAGAAGCTCTCGGCCACGGTCGGGTAATCGCCGACGTAGGACTGGCGCTGGTATTCCACGAAGGCCGGCTCGATGGCGTAGCGGTCGCCCAGGTCGACGGTGGTGCGGGCGTCGTCCGCCGAGATCATCATCTCGTGCAGCTTCTCGCCCGGCCGGATGCCGATGATCTTGATAGGCAGGCCCGGCGCCATGGCCGCGGCCAGCTCGGTCATCTTCATCGAGGGGATCTTCGGCACGAAGATCTCGCCGCCGCGCATCAGCTCCAGCGAGGACAGCACGAAGTCGACGCCCTGGTTCAGGGTGATCCAGAAGCGGGTCATGCGGGTGTCGGTGATCGGCAGCTCCGCCGCGCCCCGGGCGATTAGCCGCTCGAACAGCGGCGCCACCGATCCGCGCGAGCCCACCACATTGCCGTAGCGGACGACGGCGAAGCGGGTGCCGATGTCGCCGGAGAGGTTGTTGGCCGCCACGAAGGTCTTGTCGGAGGCCAGCTTGGTCGCCCCGTAGAGGTTGACCGGGTTGCAGGCCTTGTCGGTGGACAGCGCCACCACCTGCTTCACGCGGTTGGTCAGGCAGGCCCAGACGACGTTCTCGGCGCCCATGATGTTGGTGTGGATGCACTCCGAGGGGTTGTACTCGGCGGCCGGCACCTGCTTCAGCGCTGCGGCGTGGATGACGATGTCCACGCCCCGCATGGCCAGGGTCAGACGCTCGCGGTCGCGCACGTCGCCCAGGAAGAAGCGCATGCAGGAAAGCTCCTGGGCGTCGAACTTCTCGGCCAGGTCGATCTGCATCTCGTGCTGCTTGAGCTCGTCGCGCGAGTAGACGATCAGCTTGCGCGGCCGGAACCGGCCCAGCACCGTCTCGATGAAGCGGCGACCGAAGGAACCGGTGCCGCCGGTGACGAGGATGACCTTGCCGTCAAGGTCGAGATTGGTCGTTGCGAACCGGCCCAACAAGATGCGGCCCCCCGAAGAATGCGAATCGCCCATCCGTAGTCTTCGGTGAAGCTCGTAAAGAGAGCTCTAACCATGATGTGTCGTGGTGCGGCTCATGGACCGCCGCACCGCCATCGCCCTTTTCGCCGTCCTCGCCGCGCCCGGCCTCCTGGGCGCCGGGAAAAAGGACGAGAAGCCGACGGGCTCCAGCGCCTACATTGCGCTGAACACCCTGACCGCGACCATCCAGCGGACTAACGGCCGTCGCGGCGTGCTGACGGTCCAGGCGGGCCTGGACGTGCCCGACGCCAGGCTGCGGGCCAAGGTCGAGAGCGTCCTGCCGCGTGTGCGCGCGGTGATGGTCCAGACGCTGCAGACCTACGCCACCGGCATGAGCCCCGGCGCCCCGCCGAACGGCGACCTGCTCAGCCAGGCCCTCCAGCGCGAGACCGACCGCATCCTCGGCCAAAAGGGCGCAAAGGTCCTCCTCGGCACGATGCTGATCAACTGAACCGCGACGCGGTTCTCACATGGCCGAAATGCCGCCGTCGAGCTTCAGCTCCGCGCCGGTCATGAACTTGCTCTCGTCGGAGGCCAGGTAGAGCACGGCGTTGGCGATGTCGTCGGGCTCGCCGATGTGTCCCAGCGGGATCTGGCGGGCCAGCTTGCTCTCGGCGACCTCCTTGCCGAACTGCTGGCGCAGCGGGTCGAGGATCGGAGTGTCGATGAAGGTCGGATGGATGGAGTTCGACCGGATATCCAGGCCCTGCTTGGCGCAATGCAGGGCGATGCCCTTGGACAGCAACCAGACCGCGGCCTTGGAGGCGTTGTAGACCGGCGAGTTGTGAGCGGCGATCAGTCCGGCGATCGACGAGATGTTGACGATCGAGCCCGGCTGGTTCTGGCGCATGTACTTCAGCGCGTGCTTGGTTCCGAGGAACACGGAGTCCACGTTCACGCCCATGACCAGCTTCCAGTCCTCGAAGGAGAGCTGTTCGATATTGCCGCCTCGGCTGATGCCGGCGTTGTTGACCAGGACCGAGATGCCGCCCATGGCCGCGTCGGCCTCTTCCAGGGCGTAGATCCACTGGTCCTCGCGGGTCACGTCGAGGGGAAAGGCGAAGGCCGTCCCCTCCCCGTGCTCGGCGTTGATCTCGGCGGCGAGCGCCTTGGCGCCTTCGTGGTTGATGTCGGCGATCGAGACCTTGGCGCCCTCGGCGGCCAGCTTGCGGGCCGCGGCCGCGCCGAGTCCCTGGGCTCCGCCGGTGATGAACGCCTTCTTGCCCTCGACCCGTCCGGCCATCGCCCTTCTCCCTCGGCGTCTAGTCCTGCGCGCCGGCCGCCTGGGCCGCCGCATCCATGAAGCTCGCCAGGGCCACGTCCAACTCCGTCACCCCGTCCGCGTCGTGGGTGGTCAGCACCACCTCGACACGGTTGTAGACATTGAACCATTCCGGATGGTGGTCGAGCTGCTCGGCCTTGATCGCCACCCGCGTCATAAAGCCGAAGGCGGTGTTGAAGTCGGCGAAGCGGTAGGTGCGGGTGATGGCTTCGCGCGCGTCCTTGGCGGCGCGCGCCCAGCCCGGCAGCCTGGCGAGGGCGGCGTCCGGTCCGATCCGCGATGGGCGGCTCACGCCACCGCCTCTTCGTCGCCGAAGACGAGGCCGGTGGCGGCCGACAGCTCCGCCAGGGTCTGGTCGACGTCCACGACCTTGATGGCGCGCATGCCCAGCATCGCGGCCGGCTTGCAGTTGATGCCCAGGTCGTCGAGGTAGACGCAGGCGTCCGGCTTCACCGAAAGCGCCTCGCACATCATCAGGTAGATCTTGGGGTCGGGCTTGCGTACGCCCGCCTTGGAGCTTTCGATGATGTGGTCGAACAGCGGCATGATCTGGCCCATGGCGCCAGCCGCCCGCTGCGGCTTGTCCGCGCCCGGGCTGTGATGGCTGACCATGTTGTTGGTGATGCAGCCGACCTTGAAGTGCAGCTTGCAGGTCTTCAGGGCTTCCACCATCCGCGGGCGGACGACGCCCGACAGCAGCGGCAGGATGTCCTTGCCGGGAACCGGGTGACCCAGGGCCGTCGATTCCGCCAGGAACAGCTCGTCGAAGCCCTTGGCGTCGATCTCGTTGCGCTCGAACAGCGCCCAGGCGTTGCTGTCCGGGTTGGTCGCGTTGACCTTGCGGATCAGGTCGCGGGGAATCCCTTTTTCGGTTTCGTAGCGGTTGAACGCCTCGAAGGGCGAGGAGGTGAACACCCCGCCGAAATCCCAGATCACCGCTTCGACCGTCATGACTAAATCCGTATTTGAAAACCTCGCGGAAGCTAATGGCCGCGGGCCGACTTTGAAAGGCTCGCCGTGATCGAGGGCGGCGGCTATGCAAAGGAGATGCGCCCGTTCTTCTCCTTCATCCCCCGCCCGCTTCGCCTCGGCGTCTTCCTCTCGGCGGTGGCGGTCATCCTCTACGTGACCCTGGCGCCCAATCAGGACGTGCCCGGTTCGGAGATGTTCTGGGACAAGGCGGCCCATTCGATAGCCTTCGGCCTGCTGGTGGTGATCGGCCTCTTGATGTCGACGCACCGGCGCTGGGTCGTGGCGGCGGCGGTGCTGGCCCTTGGGATTGCGATCGAGATCGCCCAGGGCCTGATGCCCTATGGCCGCCAGGGCGACTGGCGCGACGCTCTGGCCGATGCGATCGGCGTGGGCGTCGGTGTGATAGTCTGGGCCATCGCCAGGCGGTTCAAGCCGAGATGACCATCCGCCATGCTCCCTATGCAGAGGCCGTGGACTTCGCCATCGGGCTGAAGCCGATCGCGGAAGCCGCCTGGCTGGAAGGGGGCGAGGCCGATCCAGCGGCGCGGAAGGACCCGCTCTACGCTGCGCGCCGCGACATCGTCTGGGGCGAGACGCCGGGCTCGCGGCCGGGCCAGGAAGAGGTGCTGGAACTCGTTGAGGCGGTCTGCGGCCCGGCTCCGAAGACGGAGCTGCCGCCGCTCTACGCCGCCGCGAGGCGGGTGGCCGACGACCTAGTGCTGATGGAGCGAGGCGACGAGGGCTGGGCCGTCTCGGCGATCTCCCTTTCCGCGCCGACCTTCTTTTCCGTTCCAGAGGTGCTCGGCCGGCCGCTCGCCCAGATCCACCAGCCGGTCAACGGTTTCGCCGAGCGGTTCCTGAGCCGCGTGGTGCGGATCTTCGACGGCCTGCGCCCGGGCCTTGTCCTCGAGCGGCGCAACTGGAGTGTGGCCAACTCCGCGGAGCCCTTTATGCCGGACGCGGCGCCGATGCGGGCCCGGATCGTCGCCATCTCCGGTGAGGCGGCGGGGCGCGAACTGTTCATTCGGGTCGAGCGCCAGACCCTGCGCCGGTTGCCTCGCACGGGCGGGGCGCTTTTCACGATCCGGGTCTGGCTGCATCCCCTGGATGATCTGATCGGCGAACCCGAACGGCTTGCGGCCTTCGCCAGGGCCTGGCGGACCGCTCCGTCGGACTTCCGCGCCTACAAGCGGCTGGAGCTCTATGACGAGCTGGTCGAGGCCTTCCTGCATAGGCAGGGCCTCTAGCGCTGCTGTTTCGGAGGGCCGCGCGAGCTCTTCTAGCAAGCTGGACAGTAAGTTGGACTTTTACTTGAAGCGAAGCTTCGCCTTGTGGCGGGCGGCACATGGTTAAAAAGTGACCGAAGCTGGCCCGAACCCCAGCTTCCTCAAGCGTCGCTGCAGACTTTTATTTTCCTGCGACGATCGTCAGGCTCACGGTTGAGCCGCGCCACTCGCGGTAGATTCGATCTGCGGGTTTACTTGTTCCATCGGCGTTATTCGCGCCTCGGGGGAATAATACGTTCTCTATACGGCATAGGTTGTTCGGCGGGGAGGATTGTGACTCGGCGTCATCTTGACGATGTGGCGAAAATCTGTCCGTGCCAGATATGGTTGATATTTACTTAAAGGCGAAGTTGGCGTATCAGCGATATTGAAGGCGGTGGCGCTCGGCGACCGCCAGTAAACGCGGTGAGGGGCTAACCCTATGAATAAGCTTGTGAAGGCGGCGATTGCAGCCGCTGTGGCCAGTTTTGCGATTGCGGGTTCGGCGAACGCCGCAATCGTTACCGGTTTCATCCCGGGCGGAGACGCGCCGATCGGTACCGATACCCTGCTCTATGATTTCACTGACGGGAACCTTGGCGTTCTGGATCCTGGCTATGTGAATACCAAGATCCAGAGCACGACCGACGGCGACGGCGCCCAGAACCCGTTCTCGATCCCGGGCGGCAACTATCTGGACGTGCTGGCGGGCGGCAGTGCGACGATCACCTTCGACAGCCTGATGCGCAGCATCAGCTTCAACTGGGGTTCGGTCGACAGCTACAACACGCTGACCATCCACTGGAGCGGCGGTGACGAAGTCGTCATCGGCAACCCGGGCGGCGGCGACCAGAGCAACCCGTCGAACAACGGCGTGTTCTTCGCGACCGTGGGCGCCGGCGAATCCATCACCGGTCTGACCTTCGCCTCGTCGCAGAACTCCTTCGAAATTGACGACATCAGCGGTTCGGCGGTTCCGGAACCGGCCACCTGGGCCATGATGATCGCTGGCTTCGGCCTGGCTGGCACGGCTCTTCGCCGTCGCCGTACGGCCTTCGCCGCGGCCTAAGCGCCAACGGCGATCGACTTGGAAAGCCGGCGGGTTTCCCCGCCGGCTTTTTCTTTGCCTGCTTGCCGGCCAGCGGTGGAAGCGGCAGCTTGCTCCTTCCATCGGCCTCGACAGGATGTCCCCTTGCATATCCGCCGCGCGACCTCGCAGGACGCCCTCGACGTCCTGCGTTGGCGCAATGATCCCCTGACCCGGTCGATGTCTCGGGACGGCTCGATGATCGAGGAGCCCGCTCACCTGGCCTGGTTCGTCCGGGCGGCGGAGGATCCGCGGCGGGTGCTGCTGATCGCCGAGGCCGAGGGCCAAAAGCTAGGCATGGTCCGGTTCGACGAGGATGGCGGGCGATGGGAGGCCAATATCAATCTCGCTCCCGAGGCGCGGGGCCGGGGCCTGGCCGTGCCGATCCTGAAACGCGCCCTCGAACTGTTCGGCCAGGCGCAGCCGGCGACGGCGGTCGAGGCCGAGATCAAGCCGCAGAACGCCGCCAGCATCCGCATCTTCGAGGCCGCCGGCTTCCAACCCCAGCCATCGGACGGCGCGCTTCTGCGCTATCTATGGCCAGGCGCATGATCAGAGCGCCGGCCGCGCCGGCTCCGGCCCGCTGCTAACGCCGTCGGAGAGCGGCTTCGGCGCCGCCGACCAAAGCGGCCAAGATCTGAAGGGAGAATGGCGCACCCGACACGATTCGAACGTGTGACCTTTGCCTTCGGAGGGCAACGCTCTATCCAGCTGAGCTACGGGTGCATCTGGAGAGTTGCGCTGTCTAACCGAAACCGAGACGAAACGGAAGGGTCAGGCGGCGTTGCTGGTCAATGAGACGAAGACGTCCTCGAGATCGGGGTCCTCGGTGGCGATGTCCTTGATGTGCAGGCCGGTGGCGCGAACCGCCGCCAGCACCTGTTCGACGCTGGATTCACCGGTCCTGTAGGTGACCTGGAATGCGCCGCCGGCGCGGGGCCTGGTCTCGAAGCCCGGGAGCTGGGGCGCGACCAGCAGGGGTTCGGCGGGGGTCACCACGACGTTGCGGGTGTCGAGGCGGCGCAACAGGGTGGAGGTTGGCTCGCAGGCCACGACCTCGCCGCGATTGACGATGGCGATCTGGTCGCAGAGCTCCTGGGCTTCCTCGAGATAGTGCGTGGTCAGGACGATGGTGACGCCCTTGCGGTTCAGCTCGAGCACATAAGACCAGAGCTGGCGGCGTAGCTCGACGTCGACCCCGGCGGTCGGTTCGTCGAGGATCAGCACCGGCGGGTTGTGCACCATCGCCTTGGCCACCATCAGCCGCCGCTTCATGCCGCCGGAAAGCTGGCGGACATAGGCTTCGGCCTTGTCGCCGAGGCCCAGGGCGTTGAGCAGCTCCATGGTCCGCCGCTCGGCGGCCGGCACGCCGTACATGCCGGCCTGGACCTCCAGGGACTCGCGCGGGGTGAAGAACGGGTCGGCGGAGATCTCCTGCGGCACCACGCCGATCGCGGCGCGGGCGTCGCGGGGGCGCTCGTCGATGTCGCGGTCCCAGATGCGGACCTTGCCGCTGGTCTTCTTGGTGAGGCCGGCCAGGGTGTTGATGAAGGTCGACTTGCCCGCGCCGTTGGGACCGAGCAGGCCGAAGATCGAGCCGCGCGGAATCTTCAGGTCGAGTCCGCGCAGGGCGTGCATTTCAGGCGCCGTCTTGGTCGCCGGGTAGATCTTGACGACGCCTTCGGCCTCGATCGCGAACTCAGGTAGGGTCATGCGTCTCTTTGTGTCCGGCGCGTGCATTGACGGGCTAAGCCCCCGTCGCATACCTAGGCCCGTGCGGCGCGTCCGCCAAGCTTCCGCCGCCGGAGAGCATACCCATGGCCAGCAATAAAGCCCCGGTCCCCGATCAAGGCCGTTCCTCGCAACTGGAGCCGATGCCGGCCAAGTCGGCCAATACGACCGATCTGCCGCCGTCCGAGGTGGTTGTGGTCCGCTCCGGCCGTGTGGCCTGCGACGGCGTCGGCGGGGCCCTGGGCCACCCGCGCGTCTGGCTGGAGATGGGCGAGGCCGATTTCGTCGAATGCCCCTATTGCGATCGCCGTTTCGTGCTGGCCGACGGCACTGAGGGGCCCGAGGACGAGCGCCTGGCGCCTGGCGTCTACGAAGGTCCGCACGGTCACTGACCGCGGCCGAATTCCGCCAGCGTGTCACAAGGCCGGCGCCTATATCGTCCTCAAGAGGACAGGAGGCGCCGATGAGCCAAGCCGAACTATTCCGCAAACTGCATGAGGGACCGCGGGTCCTCGTGCTGCCCAACGCCTGGGACGCCGCCAGCGCGGCCCTGATGGCCGACGCCGGCGCCAAGGCGGTGGCGACCTCCTCGGCCGCCGTGGCCTGGGCGCACGGCCATGCCGATGGCGACGTGCTGCCGCGGGCGGCGCTGCTGGCCACGATCGGCGAGATCGCTCGGGTCGTCTCGGTCCCGCTCACAGCGGACATCGAGGGCGGCTATACCGACGACCTCCCTGAACTTGCCAATCTTATCAAGGCCGTAGCCGGGGCAGGGGCTGTCGGCGTCAACCTCGAGGACGGCGCGCGCAGCCCCGACCTGCACGCCCGCAAGGTCGCCGCGGCGCGAGCGGCGGCGCCGGACCTGTTCATCAATGCGCGGATCGACGTCTATCTCCGGGGCGGCGAGGGGGACGAAGCGCTGGCCGAAACCCTCAAGCGCGCCGAAGCCTATCGGGAGGCGGGCGCGAGCGGGATCTTCGTGCCGGGACCGGCGGACGAGGCGACGATCGAGACCCTCGCCAGGGAAATCGCCTTGCCGCTCAATGTGATGGGCCGGGCCGGCGTCCCGACCGCCGAGCGGCTGCAGGCCCTGGGCGTGCGGCGGCTGTCGTCGGCCACGGCGCCGTTCCGCCTCGCCTACGCGGCGCTGGAGCGGGCGATGGGCAGTTATCTGCAGGACGGGGACGCGAGCGCCCTGGCCGGATTGGGGCAGGGGCTGAAGGACCTCAATAAACGCTTCCAATAGGGCGCCGATCGGCAGGTTTCCTGCCGATACGCCCACAAACCTGCGGATAGGGGCGGGGTGACCTTGCGCCCCGCACACCCTATCTTCCGCCCATGACCGACGCGCCTCTCGACGCCCCCGCCACGCTCTCCGACATTCCGCGCGAACCGACTCAGGATGGGCCGGCGGTCCGGCTGTTCCTCGTGGACGGATCGGGCTTCATCTTCCGCGCCTATCACGCCCTGCCGCCGCTGACCCGGAAGTCGGACGGACTGCCGATCGGCGCGATCAGCGGCTTCTGCAACATGCTCTGGAAGCTGATGGTCGACATGAAGGCCCAGGCCGAGGCGCCGACCCACCTGGCGGTGGTGTTCGACCACTCGGAACAGACCTTCCGCAACAAGCTCTACGAGCAGTACAAGGCCCACCGGCCGCCGCCGCCCGAGGACCTGATCCCGCAGTTCCCGCTGATGCGCCGGGCGACCCGCGCCTTCGGCGTGCCGTGCCTGGAGCTGCCGGGCTACGAGGCCGACGACCTGATCGCGGCCTATGCCTGCAAGGTCCGCGACGCCGGCGGCGAGGTGACGATCATCTCGTCCGACAAGGACCTGATGCAACTCGTCGGCGACCGGGTCTCGATGCTCGACACCATGAAGAACCTGAAGATCGGCCGCGAGCAGGTGATCGAGAAGTTCGGGGTGCCGCCGGAAAAGGTGGTCGACGTCCAGGCGCTGTGCGGCGACTCCGTCGACAACGTGCCCGGGGCGCCGGGGATCGGGGTCAAGACCGCGGCCCTGCTGATCAACGAGTACGGCGACCTCGATACGCTGCTGGCGCGAGCCGGCGAAATCAAGCAGCCCAAGCGCCGCGACACCCTGATCGCCTTCGCCGACCAGATCCGCCTCTCGCGTGAACTGGTCCGGCTGGACTGTGACACGCCGTTGCCCGAACCGGTGGACGCCCTGGTGGTCGACGATCCCAACCCCGAGGAGCTTTCGGCCTTCCTCGAGGAGATGGAGTTCAAGAGCCTGGCCCGGCGGGTCGGCGCCGGCGGAGCCGCCCCCGCGCAGGTCCCGGCTGCCGCGCCGGCCAGGCCCCCGCAGGCGGCGATCGACGTCAACGCCTATGTCTGCGTGCGCGACATGCCGACCCTGGACGCCTGGATCGTGCGAGCCAAGGCCGCGGGCGTCGTGGCCTTCGACACCGAGACCGACGCGCTGTCCTCGGCCAACGCCGCGCTCTGCGGGATCTCGCTGGCCGTGGCGCCGGGCGAGGCTTGCTATATTCCGGTCGGCCACGAGAACGAAAGCAACGGCGGCCTGGAGTTCGAGGCGCCGGAGGCAATCGAGCAGCTCACGGTCGACGAGGTCGTCGCACGGCTCAAGCCGCTGCTGGAGGACCCGACCGTCCTGAAGGTCGCCCAGAACGCCAAGTACGACATGGCGGTGCTGTCGCGCCACGGCGTGGCGGTGGCGCCGATCGAAGACACCATGCTGATCAGCTATGCGCTGGAGGCGGGCCTCCACAAGAGCCACGGCATGGACGAGCTCTCCAAGCGCTGGCTGGAGCACGAGCCGATCAAGTTCTCGTCGGTGACCGGGACCGGCAAGTCGCAGAAGAGCTTCAAGCACGTGCCGCTGGAACCGGCGACCTGCTATGCGGCCGAGGACGCCGACGTCACCCTGCGGCTCTACGAGCTGCTTCGCCCGCGCCTGGCCAGGGAAGGCCTGCTGACGGTCTACGAGACCCTGGAGCGGGGCATGCCGGCGGTGCTGGCCCAAATGGAGAACGAGGGGATCAAGGTCGACACCGACACCCTGCGCAAGCTCTCCAACGACTTCTCGGTGCGCATGGGCGAGTTGGAGATAGAGGCGCATCGCCTGGCTGGCCGGCCGTTCAATCTGGGCAGCCCCAAGCAGATCGGCGAGGTGCTGTTCCAGGAAATGGGCATGGCCTCGGGCAAGATCACCGCCACCGGCGCGGCCTCCACCGACGCCTCCATGCTGGAGGATCTGGCGGCCCAGGGGCACGAGCTGCCGCGGGTGCTGCTGGATTGGCGGCAGCTTTCGAAGTTGAAAGGGACGTATACGGACAATCTGGTCCAGGCGATCGCCGACCGGACCGGCCGGGTGCATACTTCCTATGCGCTGGCCTCGACGACGACCGGGCGTCTGTCCTCGTCCGACCCCAACCTCCAGAACATTCCGATCCGCACCGAGGAGGGCCGGCGGATTCGCAAGGCCTTCATCGCCGAACCGGGCCATGTGCTGATCAGCGCCGACTACAGCCAGATCGAACTGCGGATCCTGGCCCATGTCGGCGACATCCCGCAGCTCAAGCGCGCCTTCGCCGAGGGCCACGACATTCACGCGGCCACCGCCTCGGAGATGTTCGGCGTGCCGATCGAGGGCATGCCGGCCGAAACCCGCCGCCGGGCCAAGGCGATCAACTTCGGCATCGTCTACGGGATCTCGGCATTCGGCCTGGCCAACCAGCTCTCGATCCCGCAGGACGAGGCCGGCGCCTACATCAAGACCTATTTCGAGCGCTTCCCCGGCATCCGGGCCTATATGGACCGTACCAAGCAGATGGCCCGGACCCAGGGCTTCGTGACCACCATCTTCGGGCGTAAGGTGCACATCCCGGCGGTGAAGTCGAAGTCGGCGGCCGAGCGGGCCTTCGGCGACCGGGCGGCGATCAACGCGCCGATCCAGGGCGCGGCGGCGGACGTCATGCGCCGGGCGATGATCCGGATGCCGGCGGCCCTGCGCGAGGCGGGGCTTTCGACCCGCATGCTGCTGCAGGTGCACGACGAACTGGTGTTCGAGGCGACGGAAGCCGAGGCCGACGCCACCATCGCGGTGGTCAAGAAGATCATGGAGCGAGCGGCCGAGCCGGCGGTGTCGCTGTCGGTGCCGCTGGTGGTCGAGGCGCGGGCGGCGACGAACTGGGACGACGCGCACTGAGGATGGGTGATCCGCGCCCGGCGGCGCGGCCCCCTCCGTCTCGGCTTCGCCGATCCACATCCCCCAGCGGGGGAGGATTTAAGAAGAAACAGATGCTCCCCCGCTGGGGGAGCTGTCAGCGAAGCTGACTACTTCCCCCGCGCCGCCTTTTCGGCGAGGCCGGAGACGCCTTCGCGGGCTTCGAGCTTGGCGGCGACGTCGTCGAGGCTGACGCCGCTGGCGGTCAAGAGGACCAGCCAGTGATAGATGAGGTCGGCGCTTTCGGAGGCGAGGGCCGCCTGGTCGCCCTGGGCGGCGGCGATCACCGCCTCGACCGCTTCCTCGCCGAATTTCTTGGCCGGGCGGTCGATGCCGCCGGCCAGCAGCTTGGCGGTGTAGGAGCTTTCAGGGTCCGCGCCCTTGCGGGACTCGATGGTCGCGGCGAGGCGTTCGAGGATGTCGGCGAAGCGGCTCATGCGGCCTCCGTGATCCGGACCGGGATGTGGGCGGCGGCCATGGCCTGCTTGACCTCGCCCACCGAGACCTCGCCGAAGTGGAAGATGGAGGCGGCCAGCACGGCGTCAGCCCCGCCCTTGGTCACGGCGTCCACCATGTGCCGGGCGTTCCCCGCGCCGCCCGAGGCGATTACCGGGACGTTGACCGCGCTGGTCACGGCCTTGAGCAGGTCGAGGTCGTAGCCGGTCTTGGCGCCGTCGCGGTCCATGGAGGTCAGCAGGATCTCGCCAGCCCCGCGGCGCACCGCGCCCGCGGCGTATTCGATCACGTCGAGGCCAGTGTCGTTGCGACCGCCGTAGGTGAAGACCCGCCAGCCGTCGGCGGTGCGCTTGGCGTCGATGGCCACGACCACGGCCTGGGAACCGAAGGCGTCGGCGCAGGCGCTGATCAGGTCGGGATTCTCGACCGCGGCGGTGTTGACGCTGATCTTGTCGGCGCCGGCCAGCAGCAGGCGGCGGGCGTCCTCCACCTGGCGGATGCCGCCGCCGACGCTGAGCGGCATGAAGCAGACGTCGGCGGTGCGGGCGATCACGTCGAGAATGGCGCCGCGGCGCTCATGGCTGGCGGTGATGTCGAGGAACATCAGCTCGTCGGCGCCGGCCGCGTCATAGGCGGTGGCTTGTTCGACCGGATCGCCCGCATCGCGCAGGGCGACGAAGTTCACGCCCTTCACCACGCGGCCGTCCTTGACGTCCAGACAGGGGATGACCCTAACTTTCAGCATAAGGGGCCTTCAGCATCAGGCGGCGACCTTGAGGGCCTCTTCCGGCGAGATCGCGCCGTTGTAGAGCGCGCGGCCGAGGACGGCGCCGGCGATCGGCACGCCCTTGCGCGCTTTCAGCCGGACGATGTCGTCGATGGAGGCGAGGCCGCCGGCGGCGATCACCGGGATGGCCACGGCGTCGGCGATGGCCCCAAAGGCCTCGACGTTGAAGCCCATCACCGTGCCGTCGCGGTCGATGTCGGTGATGATCAGGGCGCCGACCCCGGCGTCCTCGAAGCGCTTGGCGACGGTGACGGCGTCGAGGTCGGAGCTCTCGGTCCAGCCTTGCGTCGCGACCTTGCCGCCGCGGACGTCCACGGAGACGGCGATCTGTTCGGGCCACAGCTTGGCGGCCTTGTGAACGATGTCGGGCTCGGTCACGGCGACGGTGCCGAGGATGACACGGCTGACGCCGGCCTCGATCCAGCGCTCGATGTCCTTCAGGCTACGGATGCCGCCGCCGAGCTGGACCGGGATCGACACGGCCTCGAGGATCGCCTCGACGGCCTTCTCGTTGATCGCCTTGCCCTGGACGGCGCCGTTCAGATCGACGACGTGGATCCAGTGAAAGCCCGCTTCCACGAAGCTGGCGGCCTGGGCCGCGGGCGAGTTGTTGAACACCGTGGCGGTGTCCAGGTCGCCGTGCAGGACACGGACGCATTGGCCGTCTTTGAGGTCGATGGCCGGATAGAGGATCACGGACGCCACTCCAGGAAACGCGCCAGCAGGGCGATGCCGGCGCTTTGCGATTTTTCAGGATGAAACTGTACGCCCGCGACATTGTTCTTCGCGACGGCGGCGGGGAAACGTTCGCCGTGCTCGACCCAGGCGGCCACGTCTTCTTCCGAGGTCGGATAGAAGGCGAACGAATGGGTGAAGTACATGGGCGCCTCGCCGACCCCGGCGATCGGCGGCGGGCCGTGCGGGTCGATCAGGGTGTTCCAGCCCATGTGCGGGATCTTCACCGACGGATCTTTCGGCTCGACGCGGCGGACGTCGCCGGCGATCCAGTCCAGGCCGCGGGTCTCGCCGAACTCCAGGCCGCGGGTGGCGAGGAGCTGCATGCCGACGCAGACGCCGAGGAACGGGCGGCCCTTCTCCTGGACGGCCTGGGTCATGGCTTCGATCAGGCCGGGCCGCTCGCTGAGCGCCTGCATGCAGGCGGCGAAGGCGCCGACGCCCGGCAGGACGACGCGGTCAGCCGCGGCCACGGTGTCGGGATCGCTGGTGACGATGACCTGGCTCGTTCCCGCCGCGGCGCGGACGAGGGCCTTTTCGGCCGAGCGAAGGTTGCCCGACCCGTAGTCGATCAGGGCGACGCTCTGCATGGATCAGTCTCTTTTCCTTGTCGCGCGCTCGGACGCAAAACCGGTGGCCACTTTTGCTGAGCGCGCTTTACAGCACGCCCTTGGTCGAGGGGGCGTGACCGTGGGTCTTGGGGTCGAGTTCGATCGCCGTACGCAGGGCGCGGGCCAGCGCCTTGAAGCCGCTTTCGGCGATGTGGTGGCTGTTGTCGCCGTAGAGCGTTTCCAGGTGCACGCAGGCGCCGCAGTTCATGGCGAACGCGTGGTGGAACTCCTTGAAGAGCTCGGTGTCGAACTCACCGATCTTCGGGGTCTTGAAGGCGACTTTCCAGACCAGATAGGGCCGGTTCGAGAGGTCGACCGCGCAGCGCGTCAGGGTCTCGTCCATCGGGATGTAGGCGTGGCCGAAGCGGCGCACGCCCTTGAACCCGTCCAGGGCCTTGGCGATGGCCTGGCCGATGACGATGCCGGTGTCCTCCACCGTGTGGTGGAAGTCGATGTGCAGGTCGCCCTTGGTGCGGACATGAAGGTCGATCCCGCCGTGGCGGGCGAAGCTGTCCAGCATGTGGTCGAAGAAACCGATGCCGGTCTCGACGTCGGCGACGCCGGAGCCGTCCAGATCGACGCGGACGCTGATCTGGGTCTCATTGGTGTTTCGGACCACTTCCGCGGTGCGGGCCATCCTCTAAAGTCCTTTGGACGCCGCCAGGTCTTTCAGGCTGACCAGGGGGCGCGGGCCATAGTGCGAAATCACTTCGGCCGCCGCCAGCGAGCCGAGCTGGCCGCAGACATTGAGCGGCCGGCCGGTGGCGAGGCCGTACATGAATCCGGCTGCGTATTGGTCGCCTGCGCCGGTCGTGTCCATGACTTTATCGACCGGGAAGGCGGAAACTTCGAAGGTCTGGCCGGCCGCGGCGATGACCGAGCCCTTTTCACTGCGGGTGACGGCGGCGATCTTCACCTTGGTGCGCAGGGCGTCCACGGCGGCGTCGAAGTCGTCGGTCTGGAAGAGCGAGGTGATTTCCGAGGCGTTGGCGAAGACCAGGTCGACCTGGTTTTCGATGAAGCCGAGCAGCGCCTCGCGGTGACGGTCGACCACGAAGCTGTCGGAAAGGGTGATGGCGATCATCCGCCCGGCGCCGTGGGCCAGGCCGGCGGCCTTGGCGAAGGCGCGGCGGGCGGCCTCGGCGTCGAACAGATAGCCTTCCAGATAGACGATCTTGGCCGCCTCGATGATGGCGGCGTCGATATCGTCGGAGGTGAACTCGGTCGAGGCGCCCAGGAAGGTGGACATGGTCCGCTCGCCGTCCGGGGTGACGTTGATCATCGAGACCGCGGTCGCCTTGCCGTTCAGCAGGGGCGGGGTGTCGAAATGGGCGCCGATGGCGCGCATGTCGTGGGCGAAGACCTTGCCGAGCTGGTCGTCGGCGACCTTGCCGAGAAAGGCGCCGCGGCCGCCGAAGGAGGCCAGGCCCCCCACGGTGTTGGCGGCCGAGCCGCCGGAGGCCTCGATGCCAGGAGCCATGGCCTTGTAGATGGCGGCGCTGCGGACCTCGTCGACCAGCATCATGGCGCCCTTGTCCATGCCCTGCTGAACCAGGAATTCGTCAGTCGCCGGCGCGATCACGTCGACGATGGCGTTGCCGATGGCGGCGACGTCGTAGAGCTCGGTCATGCGGGAAGATCGGCCTTCGCGGAAATTGGCCTTGCGTCCTACAGGCAAAGCCGGACTTGAGCAACGGAGCGCAGGGTCCGGCGGCAACCGGCGAGCGGCCCGTGAGTTGATCCTAGGCAATACGGAGGATCGAAATGGGTATCCTTAAACGCGGCAAGGCCAAGCACGAGGCCGGCGCCAGCATCGGCTCGGGCGCGGCGGGCGCCGACGCCGCGGTCGAAGGCAAGCCGGTCATGGCCGATCACAGGACCGAGGCGCCTCACGCCCGCGCGGCCAAGCCGCTGGGCGAGAACGAAAAGCCGGACCAACTGGCGGGCAAGGCCAAGCAGGCCGAAGACCGTCAGGAAGCGCTGCTGGACGAGGCCCTGGAAGAGAGCTTCCCGAGCAGCGACCCGCCGAGCGCCAAGAAGATCACCTGAGGCGAGGACCGAACGGGGCAAAGGGCGAGTACGGGGCCGGCGGGGGCCGGCCCCGGCTCGTCAGGCTGCGCCCAGGGCGATGACCGCCAGTGGGGCGGCGATGATCGCAAGCGCAAGGACGAGAACCACGTCGCGCAGCAGGTCGCCGCCGCGCGGAAGCTCGATCGATTGATCATAGGTGCAGGTCACGGGGAGGCTCCTACATCGGTGAACGCCCGTAAATTCCGATAATCGGCAGCTTATGACAAACGAGCTTACGGCTCGTCAGTTGATTTCTGGTCAATCGAAGGCGCCAGGCCGTCCTTTTGCGCCTGCTCCAGCAGCCAGGCGCGGAAACGGCGGATGTTCGGCTGCTCGGCCTTTTCCGGCAGGCAAAGCACCCATTGGGCCAGGGTGGTCGGCAGGGTGAGCGCGAAGGGCTGCACCAGGCGGCCGCTCCTGAGGTCGTCGATGACCATGGCCTCGTCGGCCAGGGCCACGCCGCGGTCGGAGAGGGCGGCCTCGATCGAGAGGTAGGTGTTCGAAAAGCGTGGGCCGCGCCGCGGATTGACCTTGTCGGCGCCGGCGGCGGCCAGCCAGTCGCTCCACTCCGGCTCGGCGGCGATCATGTTGACGTCGTGCAGCAGCACCGTGCGGGCCAGGTCGTTGGGATGCTCGAAGGGCCCGTACTTGCGCAGCAGGCCGGGGCTGCAGACCGGGACCAGCACCGTGTCGAACAGGTGGGTGACGTGCAGGCCGGGATAGGGGCCGCGACCCAGCCGGATGGCGACGTCGATATTGTCGCGGGCCAGGTCCTTGGGGGCGTCGGAGGCCGAGACCAGGATCTCGACGTCCGGATAGCGGGCCTGGAAGTCGTAGAGCCGCGGCACCAGCCAGCGCGCGGCCAGGGAGTGCAGCACCGTGACCACCAGCGGCGCGTCCCGGCGCGAGCGGACCGCGTCCACCGCCGCCTGCAGGGTGGAGAGCCCCTGGCTCACGCCCACCGCCAGTTGCTCGCCGGCCTGCGTCAGGCGGACGGCGCGGTTGAACCGGTCGAAGAGCCTGACTTCGAGCTCGGCCTCGAGGGCCTTGATCTGCCGCGAGACGGCGCCGGGAGTGATGGCCAGCTCCTCGGAAGCGGCCAGGAAGCTGCCGTGCCGGGCGCAGGCCTCGAAGACGCGCAGGGCGTTGAGCGGCAGCCGTGTGGTCATGGGGCCAGGAACAGCCGCCGCGAGGGGCAGAGGTCGCCCACCGGGCACTCCTCGCACTTCGGCCGCCGGGCCGTGCACACATAGCGGCCGTGCAGGATCAGCCAGTGGTGCGCGCGGGTGAGCTGGGCCTCGGGGACGATGGCCATCAGGTCGGCCTCGACCTGGTCGGGGGTCTTGCCGGCCGACAGCTTCAGCCGGTGGGCGACGCGGAAGACGTGGGTGTCGACGGCGATGGCCGGCTCGACCCGCAGCTCGTTGAGCACCACGCTGGCGGTCTTTCGGCCGACGCCCGGCAGGGCCATCAGGTCCTCGCGGTTCAGCGGCACCTCGCCGTGGTGCTTCTCCATGATGATCCTGGCCGCCGCGATCACGTTCCTGGCCTTGGTCCGGTAGAGGCCGATGGAGGCGATGTAGGGGATCAGGCCCTCTTCCCCCAGCTCCAGCATCTTCTGCGGGGTGTCGGCGACCTTGAAGAGCCTGGCGGTGGCCTTGTTGACCGAGACGTCGGTGGCCTGGGCCGACAGCGCGACAGCCACCACCAGGGTGTAGGGGCTGTCATAGTCCAGCTCGGTGCGCGGGTCGTCGCTGAGGCTCTCGAACCGGTGGAAGAGTTCGGCGATGCGGGCCTTTTCGGCCGGGCTGAGACGCTTCTTCTGGACAGACTTTGCCATGGCGGCGGGAACATCGCCCGGTCCGCGCCGCGCGCCAAGGCTTTGCACGGCGGATTTCAGGATTAGACTGGCGGACCAGCATGGATGGCCTGGTCTACATGGATGCGGTGATCACGCCGAACCGCTCGCTGTCGCAGCGGGGGTTCGTGATGCTGGTCGGCGTCGTGACCTTCTTCAACTGCGCGGCCGCCGCGGTCTTCCTGGCCATGGGCGCGACCCTGGTGCCGCTGTTCCTCGGCCTGGACGTGCTGGCGGTGATCGTCGCCTTCCTCGCCAGCTATGCGGCCGCCAAGCGGATCGAGCGGGTGCGGGTGACCTCGCGCGAGGTGCGGGTGGTGCGCGAGACGCCCAAGGCCAGCGAGGTGGTCTGGGAAAGCCCCACCGCCTTCACCCGCGTGGCCCTGGAGGTGGACGAGGACCAGGTGGTCTGGGGCGTGCGTCTGGCCATGTCCGGCCGCCACGCCAGCGTCGCCGCGGCGCTCAGCCCGGTGGAGCGGGCAGACTTCGCCCGGGCGCTGGAGCGGGCGATCTATGCAGCGCGAAGAGGGTGATCCGCCTGGCGGCGGCCCCCTCCGCCGCGAGGATCCAGGTTACAGAATGAACCGGCTGAGGTCGGTGTTCTGGGCCAGGCCGTCCAGGCGCTGCTTCACGTAGGCGGCGTCGATGGCGATGGTTTCGCCCTCGCGGTCCGAGGCGGTGTAGCTGATCTCCTCCAGCACCTTTTCCAGCACGGTCTGCAGGCGGCGGGCGCCGATGTTCTCCACCGAGCCGTTCACGGTGACGGCGGCGTCGGCAAGAGCGTCGATGGCGTCCTCGGTGAAGGTGAGGGTGACGCCCTCGGTGGCCAGCAGCGCCTGGTGCTGGCGGATCAGGTTGGCTTCCGGCTCGGTGAGAATGCGGCGGAAGTCGTCCCGCGTCAGGGCCTTCAGCTCCACCCGGATCGGCAAGCGGCCCTGCAGTTCGGGCAGCAGGTCCGAGGGCTTGGCCACGTGGAAGGCGCCCGAGGCGATGAACAGGATGTGGTCGGTCTTCACCGGCCCATACTTGGTCGAGACGGTCGTGCCTTCGATCAGCGGCAGCAGGTCGCGCTGCACGCCCTCGCGGCTGACGTCCGCGCCCGAGCGCTCGCGGGCGGAGGCGACCTTGTCGATCTCATCGAGGAACACGATGCCGTTGTTCTCGGCCAGCTCCAGGGCTTCCTGGGTGAGGGCCTCCTGGTCGAGCAGCTTGTCGCTTTCCTCGGCGATCAGCGGCGCCCAGGCGCCGGAGACGGTGGTCTTGTGGGTCTTGGTGCGGCCGCCGAAGGCCTTGCCCATCATCTCGCCGATGTTGAGCATGCCCATCTGGGCGCCCGGCTGGCCGGGGATGTCGAACATCGGCATGCCGCCGCCGGTGTCGGCGAGGGTCAGCTCGACCTCCTTGTCGTCCAGCTCGCCGGCGCGGAGCTTCTTGCGGAAGGAGTCGCGGGCGGCGGTGGAGCCGGGGCCGGTCAGGGCGTCCAGCAGGCGCTCCTCGGCGGCGGCCTCGGCGCGGGCGCGCACCCCGGCGCGGCGCCGGTCGCGGACCATGGCCATGGCGCTCTCCACCAGGTCGCGGACGATCTGGTCCACGTCGCGGCCGACATAGCCGACCTCGGTGAACTTGGTGGCCTCGACCTTCAGGAAGGGGGCCTGGGCGAGCCGCGCCAGGCGCCGCGCGATCTCGGTCTTGCCCACTCCGGTCGGGCCGATCATCAGGATGTTCTTCGGCGTGACCTCGTCGCGCAGGTCGGCCGGCACGCGCCGACGCCGCCAGCGGTTGCGCAGGGCGACGGCCACGGCCTTCTTGGCGTCCGGATGGCCGACGATGAAGCGGTCGAGTTCGGAGACGATCTCACGAGGGGAAAACTCAGTCATAGCGGCCTAGATAGTCACGACCTCGGCTCTGCGACAGGAAGAATCTGATCGTAGACCAGCCGCCAGCCCTCGGCGCCGCTTCGCCAGGCGCGGACATAATGGCCGCGGCCTCCGTCCCAGGCCGCCTCGCCATAGGTCCAGGCGAGATCGCCGCCCTGCGAGGCCCTGCCGCCGAGCGGCTTGAAGCCGATGGCCGGGGCGCGTCGGGCGAGCTCGGCCCGCACCGCTTCCGGCGTAGCGGCGGGCGCGGACCTGGAGCCGGTCAGGCGGGCGTCGGGCGCGAGGACGGCGAGATAGGCGGCCTTGGCGTCGGTGGCTGCGGCTTTGGCGAGGCTGGCCTCGGCGTCATGGACGGCGGCCATCGCGGCCTTGGCGTCGACGGCGGGGCCGGTCGCCGGCGCGAGATAGACAGGCGTAGAGCCCTGCGGGGCGGCGGCCGAGTGGTCGCTGGGCGCGCCGCCGTCGTAGATCCACTTCCAGCCGCCGTCCGGCTGGCGCGCCCAGACCGTGAAGAACCAGCCGCTCGGCTTGCCGCCGAAGGTGGCCGGACCGCTGGTGAAGCCGAGGTCGCCGGACCGGGCGATCGCCGCCCACAGGGGCCACCAGACCAGCGGCGGGTGAGCCTCGTCGGGCTTTGCGCCATAGAACTCCGACACCTTCACCGGATCGGGAGCCAGGACGATCGCTTCCGGCGCAGCGTGTTTCAGGAACGACCGTTTGATCCCCAGCGCCAGGCCATCGGCCGCAAAGGCTCGCTCGGCCGCAACGACGGCCGAGGGATGGGCGCCCGGGGGTCCGGCCTGAGCCATGGCGGAAGAAGCTGGGAAGAGGAGAGCTGCGGCCAGAAGGGCGTTAGAGGCTCTCAACCGTGAGTTCTCCGTTGGTGTAGACGCAGATCTTGGCGGCGATGGCCATGGCCTTGCGGGCCACGTCTTCGGCGGAAAGGTCGGTGTCGGCGAGGGCCAGGGCCGCGGCCAGGGCGTAGTTGCCGCCCGAACCGATGGCCGCGACCCCGGTTTCCGGCTCGAGCACGTCGCCGACGCCGGTGACGGTGAAGATCGACTCCTTGTCGGCCACCAGCAGCATGGCCTCCAGCCGGCGCAGATAGCGGTCGGTCCGCCAGTCCTTGGCGAGGTCAACACAGGCCCGGGCGAGCTGGTCGGGATATTGCTCGAGCTTGGCCTCGAGTCGCTCGATCAGGGTGAAGGCGTCGGCGGTCGCGCCGGCGAAGCCCGCCACCACCTTGCCGCCGGCCAGGGTGCGGACCTTGCGCGCATTGCCCTTGACCACGGTCTGGCCCATGGAGACCTGGCCGTCTCCGGCGATCACGGTCTTGCCGCCCTTGCGCACCGCGAGGATGGTGGTGCCGTGCCAATCTGGAAAGTTCGAGCTTGTCGTCATGGCTCTCGATGTGGCCAGGGGGGCGGACAAGGTCAAGCGCGGTGCGACCAGGCAGGCCCCTGACGCGCCCGGAATGGACGGACAGTCGATGAGCTTTACCGACGACGAGGTCGAACGCTACGCCCGCCACCTGGTGCTGCGCGAGGTCGGCGGCCAGGGGCAGCAGAGACTGAAGGCGGCCAGCGCGCTGATCGTGGGGGCAGGGGGCCTGGGCGCGCCGGCCTCGCTCTATCTGGCCGCGGCCGGCATCGGGCGGATCGTGCTGGCCGACGCCGACGTGGTCGACACTTCCAACCTGCAGCGGCAGGTGATCTTCCGCAGCGACGACGTCGGGCGGCGCAAGGTGGAGGCCGCGGCCGACCAGCTTCGGGCGCTGAACCCGCACGTGCACGTGGACTGCGCGCCGGTGCACGTGGAGCCGTGCAACGTCGGGCCGCTGGTGGCCGGGGTGGACCTGGTGCTGGACGGCACCGACGACTTCGCCACCCGCTTTGCGGTCAACGAGGCCTGCGTGCGCCACGAGCGCACCCTGGTTTCCGGCGCGATCGGGCGCTGGACCGGGCAGGTGGGCGTGTTCCGCGGCCGGCCCTGCTATCGCTGCCTGGTGCCGGAGATTCCCCCGGAGGCCGAAACCTGCGTCGCCGTGGGCGTGGTCGGCGCCCTGGCCGGGGTGATCGGGTCGATGATGGCGCTGGAGGCGATCAAGCTCATCGCCGGGGCCGGCGATCCGCTGGCTGGGCGGCTGATGATCTATGACGGGCTCAGCGGGGAGAGCCGGACGGTACGGATCGGGGCCGACCCGGAATGCCCGGTGTGTGGGAGCCACGGGTAGTTTGGCGCCGACAGATGCTCCCCCAACGGAGGAGCATCTGTCGGCGCTTTGCCTTACGCCGCCAGTGGGGCCGGGCCGATATAGACCGATTGCGGGCGGATCAGACGTCCGGCGGCGACCTGTTCACGGGCGTGGGCGATCCAGCCAGCGACGCGGCCCATGGCGAAGACGCAGGTGAAGGCCGAGGGCGGGAAGTCGAGGGCCTCCAGCAGCAGGGCCGTGTAGAACTCGACATTGGTGTCCAGCGGCCGGTTCGGCTTGTGCTCCTTGAGGATGGCGAGGGCGGCGGCCTCCACAGCTTCGGCGAAGGCGATGCGGCCGGGGCGCGCGCCCGCGCCGTCGTCCAGGCGGCGGACGGCGGCCTTGAGGGCGTCGGCCCGGGGGTCGCGGACGCGGTAGACGCGGTGGCCGAAGCCCATGAGCCGGTCGCCGCGGGCCAGCGCCGCTTCGATCCAGGCGCGGGCCTGGCCCGGCGTTCCGATCTCGTCCAGCATCTCGATGACCGGACCGGGGGCGCCGCCATGCAGCGGACCCTTCAGGGCGCTGATCCCGCCAAGCACCGCCGAGGTGAGGCCCGCGCGAGTCGAGGCGATGACCCGGGCGGCGAAGGTCGAGGCGTTGAGGCCGTGGTCGCTGACGGTGACGAGGTAGGTGTCGAGGGCGGCGGCTTCCTGGGCGCTCGGCGCCTTGCCGCTCAGCATCCGCAGGATGTCGGCGGCGTGGCCGAGGGAGATGTCGGGCGCCACCGGGGCCTGGCCGGCCTGGGCGCGGACGACGGCTGCGGTGAAGACCGCCGGCGCGGCCAGCAGGCGCAGGGCGGTCGCCAGATCGTCGCCGTCGGCGAGGCGGGCGGTGAGGGCGCGCATCCCCTCCACCGGGTTGCGGTCGAGAAGGCCGGTGTCGAGGGCGCTGACCTCGGCGAACACCTCGCGTCGGGCGGCGGCGAGGCCCGGGGCCAGGTCCGCCGGCAGGTCGTCGAAGAACCCGTCGAACAACAGACGCGCGACCTCCTCGAAACGGGTGCGGCCGGCCAGTTCGTCCAGGGAGTGGCCGCGGATGATCAGCACGCCGCGCTGACCATCGACTTCGGAGAGGACGGTGTTGGCGGCGACGACGTCTTCAAGGCCATCGGACATGGCTAAATCTCCTGTTGCTCGCCGCGATATTTGCCTCCACGCTGTTTGCGTCAATCTTGATCAATATAATCAACCTATGACCGCCGAAGCCGCAGCCCGACAGCCGGAATGGATCGCCGCCGAGGAGGCCCGCGCGCGGCTGGGCGTGCGGCCGCAGACCCTCTACGCCTATGTGAGCCGGGGGCGAGTGCAGGTCCGCGCCGATCCGGCGGACCCTCGTCGCAGCCTCTATCGCACCGCCGACATCGCGGCCCTGGCCGCCCGCAAGAGCCGCAGCCGCAAGGTCTCGGACGTGGCGGCCGGGGCCATCGCCTGGGGCGAGCCGGTGCTCGCCTCGGCCATCACCACGATTTCGGGCGGGCGGCTGTTCTATCGGGGCCGCGACGCGGTGGAGCTCGCCGAGACCGAGACGCTGGAGGCGGTGGCCCGGCTGCTGCGGGGCGGGCATGGGGCCGCGCTGAAGCGCACCGACCGGCCGCGGCCGCCGGAGGGGCCGGACATGCGCTCGCGGGCGTTCCTGGCCCTGGCCATCCAGGCGGGGAAGGATCCGCCGGCGCGCGGCCGCAACCCCCTGGCCCTGGCGGTGGAGGCTGCGACCCTGCTGGACGTGCTGACCGACGCCGTGGCCGGCGAGGTGGGCGGTGGGGCGATCGCCAACCGGCTGGCCCTGGCCTGGGGCCTCGGTCCGGGCGGCCCGGGCGCGGACCTGATCCGGCGCGCCCTGGTGCTGCTGGCCGATCATGAGCTGAACGCCTCGACCTTCGCGGCCAGGGTGGCGGCCTCCACCGGCGCCTCGTTGGCGGCCTCCGCGCTGGCTGGGCTTTCGGCGCTGTCGGGACCGCGGCATGGCGGCGCGGCTGCGGCGGTGCAGGGCCTGGCGCGGGATGCGGCTCAGCCGGCAGGGCCCAGGGCGGCCGTGGCGGCGCGCCTGACCGAGGACCGGGCGATCCCCGGGTTCGGCCACAACCTCTATCCGGAGGGCGACCCGCGCGCCCAGGCCCTGCTGGCGAGGTTCGCGCCGACGCCGGAGATGGCCCGGCTGCAGGCGGCGGTGGCCAACATCACCGGCCTGCCGCCCAATGTGGACTTCGCCCTTGTGGCCATGACCAAGGCGCTGCGGCTGCCGGAGGACGCGCCGTTCGCGCTGTTCGCCATCGCCCGCTGCGCCGGCTGGATCGCTCACGCCATCGAGCAGGAGCAGACCGGCGCGCTGATCCGGCCGCGCGCCCGCTATGTCGGGGTTGAGCCTGAATAGTATCGAGCCGGCGCGCGTACGGGTCCCGGGCACGCTCACGCGGCCGGGGATGACGATTGGAGAGGGGGGCCTCAGGCCCGGTGGTGGACGGCCTCCTCCTCGGCCAGCGGCTTGTCGAGGCGGTGGACCATCTCCTTGGGCACGATCTGCCAGAACTTCGGCAGGTGGCGGTCCCAGTCGCGCAGGATGTCGGCGGCGAAGACCGAACCGGTCTCGCGGGCGTGCTCCTCGACCAGGGCCTTCAACTCGGCCTCCCAGTGGAGGGTCCCGATCCGCTGGATGAGCACGCTATCGCGGTTGAGCATGGTCGGCAGGCGGTCTTCGGGATCGAGGACATAGGCCATGCCGCCGGTCATGCCGGCCGCGAAGTTGAAGCCCACCGGCCCCAGCACCACGGCCCGGCCGCCGGTCATGTATTCCAGCCCGTTGGTCCCGCAGCCCTCGACGACGGCGCTGGCGCCCGAGTTCCGGACCCCGAAGCGCTCCCCGGCCCGGCCGGCGGCGAACAGCTTGCCGCTGGTGGCGCCGTAGAGGACGGTGTTGCCGATGATGGCGTTGGCCTGCGGCGCGGCCAGGTGGGGCGAGGGACGGATCACCAGGGTCGCCCCGGAGAGCCCCTTGCCCACATAGTCGTTGGCTTCGCCGGTCAGCTCGATGCGCAGGCCCTGGACGGCGAAGGCGCCCAGGCTCTGGCCGGCCGAGCCCTTGAGCTGGACGGTCAGGTGGCCCGGCGGCAGGCCGTCCATGCCGAAGCGGCGGACGATGTGCGAGGAGGTGCGTGAGCCGATGGCGCGGGCGGTGTTCCGCACCGTGTAGGTGAGCTGCATCTTCTCGCCGCGCTCGAGCAGCGGGGCGGCGTCGCGGACGATCTGGGCGTCCAGGGTGTCGGGCACCTCGTTACGCCCCTCGACCGTGCAGTAGGGAGCGTGGTGGCCGGGGTCGGCCTTGACCAGCAGCGGGTTGAGGTCGAGGTCGTCCAGATGCTCGCCGCCGCGGGAGACCTGCTGCAGCAGGTCGGTGCGGCCGACGATCTCGTTCAGGGTGCGGAAGCCGAGGCCGGCCAGGATCTCGCGCACCTCCTCGGCGATGAGCGTGAAGAGGTTGATGACCTTCTCGGCGCTGCCCGAGAACTTGGCCCGCAGGTCCTCGTCCTGGGTGCAGATGCCCACCGGACAGGTGTTGGAATGGCACTGGCGGACCATGATGCAGCCCATGGCGATCAAGCTGGCGGTGCCGATGCCAAACTCCTCGGCGCCCAGCATCGCGGCGATGACGATGTCGCGGCCGGTGCGCATGCCGCCGTCGGCCCTCAGGCGGACCGAGTGGCGCAGGTTGTTGAGCGTCAGGACCTGATGGGCCTCGGAGAGGCCCATCTCCCAGGGGCCGCCGGCGTACTTGATCGAGGTCTGGGGCGAGGCGCCGGTGCCTCCGACATTGCCGGAGATCAGGATGACGTCCGCCTTGGCCTTGGCCACGCCGGCGGCGATGGCGCCGATGCCGGTCATGGCCACGAGCTTCACGCAGACCCGGGCTTCCGGGTTGATCTGCTTGAGGTCGTAGATGAGCTGGGCCAGGTCCTCGATCGAATAGATGTCGTGGTGCGGCGGCGGGCTGATCAGCATGACGCCCGGGGTCGAGTGGCGCAGGCGGGCGATCAGCTCGGTGACCTTGAAGCCGGGTAGCTGGCCGCCCTCGCCGGGCTTTGCGCCCTGGCTGACCTTGATCTCGATCTCGCGGCACTCGTTGAGATACTGGGCGGTGACGCCGAAGCGGCCCGAGGCGATCTGCTTGACCGCCGAGTTCGGGTTGTCGCCGTTGGGCAGCGGCATGTAGCGGGCCGGGTCCTCGCCGCCCTCGCCGGAGACGCTCTTCGCGCCGATCCGGTTCATGGCGATGTTGAGCACGCCGTGCGCTTCGGGGCTGAGGGCGCCCATGCTCATGCCGGGGGTGAGGAAGCGCTTGCGGATCTCGTTGACGCTCTCGACCTCGTCGGTGCTCAGCGGCCGTTCGGTCGAGCGCAGGTCGAGGAGGTCGCGGAGCTGGATCATCGGCATCCGCCGCATGCCGGCGGAATAGGCCTTGAAGGCGGCGTAGTCGCCGGTCTCGCAGGCCCGCTGCAGGGTGTGGATCATCCGCGCCTCGAAGGCGTGGCTCTCGCCGGAGTGGCGGGACTTGTAGAATCCGCCGACCGGCAGGGAGATGGCGGCCGCGCCCCAGGCCTTCTGGTGCAGCTCCAGCGCCTTGGCCTCGAGGCCGGCGAGACCGATGCCGGAGATGCGCGAGGGCATGCCGGGGAAGAACTCGGCCACCAGGGCGCGGGAGAGGCCGAGGGCCTCGAAGTTGTAGCCGCCGCGATAGGAGGAGATCACCGCGATGCCCATCTTGGCGATGATCTTCAGGAGGCCGCCCTCGATGGCGTGCTTGTAGTTGAGGCAGACGTCGCGCAGCGACAGGTCGCCGGCCAGGCCGCGGTCGAGGCGGTCCTGGAAGCTTTCCTGGGCGAGATAGGCGTTCACCGCCGTGGCCCCGACCCCGACCAGCACCGCGAAGTAATGGGTGTCCAGGCACTCGGCCGAACGGACGATCAGCGAGACGTAGGAGCGCAGGCCCTTGGCGACGAGGGAGGAGTGCACGCCGCCGGTAGCGAGGATCATCGGCAGGGCCAGGCGACCTGGACCGCTGGCCTCGTCGGTGAGGACGATGGTGGCGCAGCCGCGCAGGGCGGCGTCCTCGGCCTCGGCGCGGATGCGGTCGAGGTTGGCGCGCAAAGCATCGCCCGGCCGGCTCTCGGCCGCCGGGATCGGCATGGTGCAGTCGATGACCGCGACGCTCTTCTCGCCGATGATCTCGACGATGCGCTGATACATGCCGGTGGTGAGCACCGGGCTTTCCAGCACGAAGACGTCGGTCTGAGCCTCGTCCTGGGCCAGGATGTTGCCGAGGTTCTTGAACCGGGTCTTCAGGCTCATGACCGAGGTCTCCCGCAGGGAGTCGATCGGCGGGTTGGTCACCTGGCTGAAGTTCTGGCGGAAGAAGTGCGAGAGCGGCCGGTACTGCTCGGAGAGCACGGCCAGCGGCGTGTCGTCGCCCATCGAGCCGACGGCTTCCTTGCCCTCCTCGACCATGGGGGCGAGGATCAGCTCGATGTCCTCCAGGCTGAGGCCGGCGGCCACCTGGCGGCGGACCAGCTCCTCGCGGCTGTAGGCGCGGGGCTCGGGCCCGGGGGCGATCTGCTTCTCCAGGTCGACCATGTTGCCCAGCCACTGGTCGTAGGGGTGGCGGACAGCGAGCTCGTCGACGATCTCGTCCTCGCCGTAAAGGCGGCCCTCGGCCAGGTCGACGGCGACCATCCGGCCGGCCGAGATGTGGGACTTGCGGACGATGCGGGTTTCCTCGACCCGGCACATGCCGGCCTCGGAGCCCATGATCAGCAGGCCGTCCTCGGTGTAGGCGACGCGCAGGGGGCGCAGGCCGTTGCGGTCCTTGCCGGCCACGACCCAGCGGCCGTCGGTGGCGCAGATGGCGGCCGGCCCGTCCCAGGGCTCCATCACCGAGTTGCAGTAGGCGTAGAGCGCCTTGTGGGCGGGCTTGATCTGCTCGTCGGAGCGGGCGTTCCAGGCCTCGGGCATCAGCAGGGCCTTGGCCATCGGCGCGTCGCGGCCGGCGCGGACCAGCACCTCGAAGGTGTTGTCGAGCGCCATGGAGTCCGAGCCGTGCGGGTCCTGGATGACCGGTTTCACGTCGTCGCCCATCTCCCCGAAGGCGTCGGCCGCCATCCGGATCTCATGGGACTTCATCCAGTTGACGTTGCCCTTCTTGGTGTTGATCTCGCCGTTGTGGGCGAGCATCCGGAAGGGCTGGGCCAGGCGCCATTCGGGGAAGGTGTTGGTCGAATAGCGCTGGTGGAAAATGGCCACGGCCGCGGCGAAGCGTTCGTCGCAGAGGTCGGGATAGAAGGCGTCGATGTGCTCGGCGAGGAACATGCCCTTGTAGATGAGCTGCCGGGCCGAGAACGAGCACAGGTAGAAGTGCTGGATGCCGGCGGCGGCGATGCGCTTCTCGATCCGCTTGCGGCAGAGGAAGAGGGCGCGCTCCAGCGCCTCGCCCGAGAGGCCGGCGGGCGGCGAGAGCATGATCTGCTCGATCTCGGGGCGGGTGGCGTTGGCCTTCTCGCCGATGACGGCGGTGTTCACCGGCACTTGGCGCCAGCCGTAGATATAGAAGCCGAACCGCAGGGCCTCGGCCTCGACGATGGTGCGGGCCGACTCCTGGGCCGAGAGGTCGTTGCGCGGCAGGAAGACCTGGCCGACGGCGATCGGGCCGGGGCGCAGGACATGGCCGATGCGCGTCACCTGGTCGGAGAAGAAGTCCTGCGGCACGGAGAGCAGGATGCCGGCCCCGTCGCCGGTCTTGCCGTCGGCGTCCACCGCGCCGCGGTGCCAGACCGACTTCAGCGCGCGGATGGCCAGCTCGACCACCTCGCGACGCGGCTTGCCGTCGACCGCGCAGACCAGGCCGACGCCGCAGGCGTCGCGCTCGTCCGCGGGGGAGTAGGCGTGGGCGGCGGCGAGCAACTCGCGGTTTTGCAGATACCGGTCGAGGTCTCTGCCCACCGCGGCGGAGGCCGAAGCGCCGCGACGAGCGGGGGAGAAATGATCGCTCATGGTCTTACTCCGCGGCCAGCAGCGCGCGCTGCGAGAGGTATTGGTGGATGGCGTCGGCGGCGTCGCGGCCGTCGCGGATGGCCCAGACGACCAGCGACGCCCCGCGGACGATGTCGCCGGCGGCGAAGACGCCTTCGAGGCTGGTCTGCATGGTCTTGAAGTCCGCCTTGACCGTGCCCCAGCGCGAGACGCCGAGGTCGGGGGCGCCGAAGAGGTTCGGCAGGTCTTCCGGATTGAAGCCCAGGGCCTTGATGACCAGGCCGGCGGGCAGGTCGAAGTCGCCGCCCTCGACCTCTTCGGGGGCCTGGCGGCCGCTGGCGTCGGGCGCGCCCAGGCGCATGCGGACAGCGCGCAGGCCATCGGCGCGGTCGGCCTTTCCGAGGACGGCGCGAGGCGCGGCCAGCCATTCGAAGACAACGCCCTCTTCCTCGGCGTGTGCGACCTCGCGGGCCGAGCCGGGCATGTTGGCGCGGTCGCGGCGATAGAGGCAGGTCACCGACTTCGCGCCCTGACGAACGGCGGTGCGCACGCAGTCCATGGCGGTGTCGCCGCCGCCGACCACCACGACGTCGCGGCCTTCGGCGTTCAGTTCCCCGCTGGCGTACTCGGGCACGTCGTCGCCCAGCCCGACCCGGTTGGAGGCGATCAGATAGTCCAGGGCCGCGGTCACCCCGGCCGAGCCGGCGCCGGGAGCGACCAGCTCGCGGGCGGCATAGACCCCGGTGGCGATCAGGATGGAGTCGTGGCGGGCGCGCAGCTCCGGCAGGGAGGCGTCGCGGCCGACCTCGAAGGAGAGCCTGAACTCGACCCCGCCTTCGGCGAGGCGGCGCGTGCGGCGCTCGACCACCTCCTTTTCCAGCTTGAAGCTGGGAATGCCGTAGATCAGCAGGCCGCCGGCGCGGTCGTGGCGGTCGTAGACGGTGACGGCGTAGCCGGCTTCACGCAGGCGTTCGGCGGCGGCGAGACCGGCCGGCCCGGCGCCGATGATCCCGACGGACAGGCCGCGGTCGGGACCGGTGCGCAGCGGCTCGACCCAGCCTTCCTCCCAGGCCTTGTCGGTCAGGTAGCGCTCGACCGCGCCGATGGTGACGGTGCCGTGGCCCGACTGCTCGATGGTGCAGGAGCCTTCGCAGAGGCGATCCTGCGGGCAGATCCGGCCGCAAATCTCCGGCATCGAGTTGGTGGCCTGGGAGAGGGCGTAGGCCTCCTGCACCCGGCCCTCGGCGGTCATCCGCAGCCAGTCGGGGATGTTGTTGTGAAGCGGGCAGTGAGTCTGACAGAAGGGGACGCCGCACTGCGAGCAGCGCGAAGCCTGCTCGGCCGCCTTGGCGTCGATGAAGTCCGCATAGATCTCATGGAAGTCGCCCGAGCGGGCGTCGGCCGCCCGCTTTTGCGGCGTCGTGCGCACGACCGTCGTGAATTTCAGCATCCGCTCGGCCATGCCGCAAAACCTCCACGCCCATGTGTCAGGCGGGGGCTCAATAGCCGTCTAATAGGGGGCGCGAAATATGATGGTAAAATTCATGGACAAAATGAATCGTGAGCCACGCCATTTTGGCGGCGATTGAAGGGACTAGTCCCTCAAATAGTCCACTTTCGGGATGAACTGGAAATTTACCCTGTTCCCCGCCCTTGCTAACCCACCTCATCACCATGGAGTCGCCAGTGTCGGACTGGATCGCCGCCGTCATCCTCGGGCTCGTCGAAGGCCTGACGGAGTTCATTCCAGTCTCTTCCACGGGGCACCTGCTGCTGACCAAGAAGCTGCTCGGCCTGCCCAGCGGCTTCTGGGACACCTTCTCGGTGATGATCCAGCTCGGCGCGATCCTGGCCGTCGTGGTGCTGTATTTTCAAAGGCTGTGGGGTGTGTTCGTCCGCCTGCCCAGCGACCCCAAGGCGCGGTGGTTCGCCGCCAGCGTGATCCTGTCGGTGCTGCCCTCGATGGCGATCGCCTTCGTGGCGCACGACTTCATCAAGACCGTGCTGTTCGAGAGCATCGGCCTGATCTGCGTGATGCTGATCCTGGGCGGGTTCGTCCTGCTGGCCGTCGACCGCTGGGCGCCTCAGCCCAAGGAGGACGACGCCATGAACATGAGCTGGAAGCGAGCTTTGGGCATGGGCTTCTGCCAGGTGCTGGCCATGGTGCCGGGCGTCTCGCGCTCAGGGGCGACGATCGTCGGGGGGGTGCTGATCGGGGTCGATCGGCGCGCGGCGGCCGAGTTCTCGTTCTTCATGGCGATCCCGACCATGGTCGGGGCCTTCGTCCTGGACTTCTGGGAGAACAAGGACGTGCTGACCAGCGACAACCTCGGCATCATCGCGGTGGGTTTCGTGGTCAGCTTCGTCTCGGGCCTGGTCGTGGTGAAGACCATGCTCGACTTCATCAACCGCTTCGGCCTGGCGCCCTACGGTTGGTGGCGGATCGCCGCAGGCCTGATCGGCCTGGGCGTCCTCTATTTCTACTGATCGAGCGATCAGGCGGTCGTGATCGCCTGATCGGCGAACTGGCCACCCTTGCGGAAGCGGTAGAGGTAGGTCGGCAGGACCGCCTCGACCGTGATCGGGGCGGTGACGCCCAGCTCGGCCAGGCCCGGCATGGCCGGATTGGCGACATTGTCCCGCTTCAGCAGCTCGACCTGGTCGGCGGTGATCGGCGGGGTGACGGTCAGCAGGGCCAGCGGCTGGCAGAGCGCGCCGATGAGCTTGGCGATCCCGAACGGCAGGGGGACCAGGATGCGGCGGCGCTCGGTCTCGGCCAGCACAAGGTCCAGCACCTGCTGCATGGTGAAGACGCCCGGACCGCCCAGCTCGTAGGTCTTGCCGGCGGCCGAGGGGTCGAGGACCGCCGCGGCCACTGCGCGGGCCACGTCGCTGACGAAGACCGGCTGGAAGCGGGTCGCCGCGCCGATCAGCGGCAACGCCGGGCTCGCCGCGGCCATCTCCGCGAACTTCTCGAACAGGCCGTCGCCCTGGCCGAACACGACCGACGGGCGAATGATGACCGCCTCGGGGTAGGCCGCGCGGATGGCCTCTTCGCCCTGCGCCTTGGTGCGGGCGTATTCCGAAGAGGAGTTGGCGTCCGCGCCGATGGCCGAGATGTGCACCAGGCGTTCGACGCCCAGGTTCCTGGCGGCCTTGGCGACGTTGGCCGCGCCCTCGACCTGCACCGACTTGAACTTCTGGGCGCCCGCCTCGAACAGGATGCCGACCGCATTGACGCAGGCCTGGGCCCCGTCGAGCGCGCGGCGCACCGAAGCCTCGTTGCGGACATTGGCCTGGACGACCTCGATCTGGCCGACATCGCCCATCAACCGCATGGTGTGGGCCAGGTGCGGCTGGCGCACCGCGACGCGAATCCGCAGGCCCTGCCGGGCCAGCGCCCTGACGATCTGGGTTCCGATGAAGCCCGATCCGCCGAAGACTGTGACCAGATCCTGCATGTCCTGCGTCCGCGTATAAGAAAACAAAGTGGGTCCGAAGTGGCTCCCGATAGACGATGGCGACGGTCGTCGCAATCTTCGTCACAAAATGCGCGAGGGGGCGTTGACCCCGGAAAGGCGGCGCCCTAGAAGACGCGCCTCGCGCGGTCCTAGCGGATCGGGCCCAGGTGGCGGAATTGGTAGACGCGCTGGCTTCAGGTGCCAGTGGCCGAAAGGTCGTGGAGGTTCGAGTCCTCTCCTGGGCACCATCGAGTGCTTCATCCCAAGATCATCGATAGAGTAGCGAGCGTGCTTTTCTTGGCGCGGCTGACCCGATGCTGTTTGAGCGCAGGCAGCCGGTGGTCGGCGCCTACGGCCGAAACCGCGATGACACACTGATCACTTGCGATTTTTCCGTCCCCTTCGTGGGGTGGGTGAATCGGAGCGAGGCGGCGAGACGGGTCAGCTCGTTCTCAAATGTGTTCGGCCTGCATGACGGCGGGGTCGGGAACATCGATCAGAGCTTCCGCGTCGACGGCGTTCGTCGGCAGGGCGGTGCGATCGTTCCAGGTCCGAATTTGCGATGCGAGGTGGGTCTGCAGGCGCCTTGCGCCGCCGTCTCCGTCGGGGAGCCAGACGCCTGGACGCACGCCGCTGGGCGAGACCGAAAAGCGCCTGGTGAAGGCGCGGGTGAAGTGGCCGCTGTTGGCGAAGCCGAGCTCGAGCGCGAGGTCGGTGATCGTCCGCCGGCTGGGCGAAGGGCGCTTGAGCGTCCGGAGGGCGGCGTCCAGCCTGCGGTTGCGAATGACCGCGTTGACCCCGCCCAACTCGGCGAAGAACCGGTAGAGGTGGGCCCGCGACATCTGAAAGTGCCGCATCAGCAACTCCGGGCCGAGCTGCGGATCGCCGATGTGGGCGTCGATGAACTCGAACATCCGAGCGCGGATGCGGTCGACGGAAGAGGACTGGCGGCCTTCGCTCCATGGTCGGCGGCCCGTGATGGAGGACACCAGCTCGATCGTGGCGGTCTCCATGGCCGCCAGGTCGTCCGGCCCGATGCGGTCCATCGTCTCGTGCAGATCCACAAGGTATCTGCGGAGCATGCCGGTCAGCGGGTCCGCACCCGGCAGAACCATGCCGTGGGCGCTTCGGCCGCCGTTCGCCCGGTCGATCGGTTCCCGGGGCACGGCAAGGGTGATCCGTGATCCGGCCTCGGCATTGCAGCGATACGGCCTAGCAAGGTCGAACAGCCAGATATCGCCTGGGCGCGCAACTACAGATAGGCCGTCGCAGTCGGCGACCAGCGAGCCGCCGGTCATGACCTGAAGAAGATAATGGTCCAGACCGCTGTGAACGATGGCCCGCCTGTCGCGCAGGTAATTCTGTTGATTGAACTGTACTGAAGAGATGATCAGTTCGCCAAGGGTGTATGCGTGAACACAACCCTTTAGATCTTCTTTTTCTTCGTTGATCGGCAACAGGTCGAAAATCGGCCGACTTATTTCGCGCCAGAATTCGGAACGCTGCTCCTCGGCGACCATCTCCGTCGAAAGAAATAAGCCCGCCTGCACTACTGACCCCTACGCCACCCCACAGCTTCGCCTTAGCTATTTTGGAGTTCGCGTTAAAGTATAATTTTGTAACGCAGCACGCGATGAGACGGCGCGTCGTCATTTATGAGACGCCTGGACAAGCGCGCTGCGCGTAGCCGTGCCAAACAACGCCTTCAGTTGAGTTGGGCGGCGTCCGCCGTCCACGCGGCAAGGCTCTCGGCCCTTACGGCGCAACGTACCGCCGCTGGATCCGACCTCTTAGCAAACTCAACTGAGCGGCGAGCGGGGCCCTTCGTCGGTCGTGCTTTGGGGGAGGGAACGATGGACGCGACAAGCGCAACTTGCGGTAAGGCCGCAGGGACAGATCCGTTTGCGGTCCTGGAGCGTGTCACCGGAGAAGTGAGATCGAGCCTCGCCTCCTTTCTGGTCGCGAGCCTCGTCGTCCTGCAGTTCCTGATCTTCGCGCCGGCGGCGCGCGCGCAGCAGACGCCGTTCCCGAACTGCAGCCCCCAGGTCTATCTCGCCCAGAACTCGCCGACGCAGTTGTTCCGTGTCAGCACGACGACGAACCCCTTCACCTATCCGGCTGTCGGCCCGGCTTCCGGCGTCACCTACAACGCCATCGCCTATCGTCCGGCGGACAACTTCATCTACGGCGTGAACAGGCAGCCGGGCGAGAACATCCAGCTCCTGCGCATCGGCGCGGGCGGCGGCGTCCAGGTCATGGGCGATATCACCGGCGGCAACATCAACGCGCGCCCGGGCGCGCCCAACTCCGGCGAGATCGGGGCCGACGGCTTCTATTACCTCAAGTTCACCGACACCAATCCCGTGATCTATCGGGTCAATATTGCGACCAGGGTCGCGACGGCGATCACCATGTCGCAGGGGCGCGCCTCCGCCGACCTCGCCTGGTACAACGGGCTGCTCTACGCGCACGACAACAACGTTCTTTACACGATCAATCCGTCAAACGGTCAGGTGACGGTGAAGGGCCCGTCGACCCAGACGTTCGGCGGGATGGTCAGCGCTTCGAACGGCATCTTCGGGGTCAACAACACCGGCGGCTTTTTCCAGATCAATCCAGCAAACGGCGCCACCACGCTGATTTCCGGTTCGCCGGTCAGCGGCAACAACGACGCCGCCAAGTGCTTCAGTTCCGCGCTGCAGTTCGGGGCCGACCTGTCGATCACGAAGACCGACAACAAGACCTTCTACCTGCCCGGGACGACTGCGACCTACAGCATCGTCGTGCGCAACAACGGGCCGTTCGGCGTGCAGGGCGCGCTGGTCAACGATCCGCTGCCCACCGGAATCACCGCCGCGACCTGGACCTGCGGCGCGGCCACCGGCGGCGGCGTTTGCGGAACGGCGAGCGGCAGCGGCGCGATCGTCAATCGGTCGGTGAACCTGCCGGCGGGGGCCACGGTCACCTTCACCATGAAGCTGCAGATCCCGGCCGGCCGGACGGGCGTGCTGACCAATACGGCGACCGTCACGCCGCCGGCCACGGCGCTCGACTCCAACATGGCCAACAACACGGCGACCGACTCCGATGCGTTTGTAACGGTCGCCAAGCAGTTGCTCTCCGAGAGCGGATCGATCGATGGCTTCGCCGAGCCCGGCGAGAACCTCACCTATCGGATCACGCTGACCAACCCCACCACGGTGGCGGCGACGGCCTTTGGCGTGACCGACACGCTGGATCCGAACACCAGCTTCGTCAGCGCCACGGTCAACGGCGTGTCGGCTGGAAGCAACGTGACGTGGTCGGGCCTCGGCGTGCCGGCCGGGGGCTCCCTGAACCTCAACGTCGTCGTGGCCGTGAAAAGCCCGCTGCCGGCGGGGCTGACACAGATACGCAATATCGCGAAGGCCACCGGCGGCGTGACGCCGACCTGTCCATCGGCGCAATGCGTCACCACTCCGGTCGCGCCGGAGGTCACCTATAGCAAGAGCACCAATGCGACGAACGCCGAGATCGGCGACGTCATCAGCTACACCCTGTCGGCGCGGGTCATGCATTCGGCGACCCAGGCCGTGGTCACGCTCACCGATACCCTGGGCGCGGGGCTCGACTTCACCGCGGTGACCAGCGCGGGAGCGTTCACCTGCAACGCGGGGAGTCCGCTGACCTGCACCTTGCCGGTCGGGACGGCGCCCGGACTCTATACCCTGACCTATGCCGCGACGGTGAACCCCTCGGCCGCAGGCGCGGTGACCAATGCCGTGGTCGGCACAGGCGCGACCTGCTCGGGGACCTGCAACACCAGCACCACCCTCGTTGCGTCCGACATCATCTACAGCAAGAGCGCGAGCACGGCCGGGCCGGTGTCGCCGGGCGATGTCATCACCTACACCCTGACGACGACGGTCAAGAACGCCAAGACCACCGGGGACACGGTCCTGCTGACCGACACCCTGGGGACGGGCCTGGACTTCACGGCCGTCCTGAGCCCCGGCGCCTATACGGTCGACGACTCCGGCGCTCCGATCGTCCGTTTCACCCTGCCGGCGGGCACGGGACCGGGCGTCTACCCCGTCACCTACACGGCGACGGTCAATGACCAGGCGAGCGGGACGGTGGCCAACGCCGTCGTCGGCTCGGGAACCGACCAGCCCACCTGCACCACCGGCTGCGGTACGACCACCAAGGTCGCAGAGGCCGGCGTCACCTATCAGAAGAGCGTCTCGGCCCCGGCCGCGACGGTGAAGGTCGGCGACGTCCTGACCTATACGCTCACCGCCACGATCATCAACTCGGCGAGCACCGGGGCCCTTACCCTCACCGATACGCTCGGGGACGGGCTCGACTTCACGGCGGTGACCAGCGCGGGGGCCTTCACCTGCAACGCCGCCAGTCCGCTGGTCTGCACCCTGCCGGCGGGCCGAGCGCCCGGCGCCTACAGCCTCACCTACACCGCGACGGTCAACGCTTCGGCGAGCGGCGCGGTCACCAATGCGGTGATCGGCACAGGCCCCGACGAGCCGACCTGCGGCGCAAGCTGCACCACCAGCACTCCGCTCGAAGGTGCCGCGGCCACCTATCACAAGAGCGTTTCGGCCCCGGCCGCCGAGGTCAAGGCGGGCGACGTCCTGACCTACAGCCTGACCGCTACGGTCGCCGGCTCGGCGCTGACCGACGACCTGATCCTCACCGACACCTTGGGCGCCGGGCTCGATTTCACGGCGGTGACCAGCGAAGGAGCCTTCACCTGCGAAGGGGGCGGTCCGCTGGTCTGCACCCTGCCGGCCGGAACCGCGCCGGGGACCTACAGCCTCACCTACACCGCGTCGATCAGCGCCTCGGCCAGCGGCGCGGTGACGAACGCGGTGGTCGGGACGGGCGGGGGCAATCCGACCTGCGACGCCACCTGCAACACCAGCACCACCGTGACAGAGCCGGCGGTCACCTTCACCAAGACGGCGAACACCGCCGGTCCGGTGCAGGCGGGCGACGTCATCACCTACACCGTGACCACGACGGTCAAGAACTCGGTGACCACCGGCGACACGGTGCTGCTCACCGACACCCTGGGCGCGGGCCTGGACTTCACCGCCGTGACCAGCGCCGGCGCCTATACCGTCGATGCTTCGGGCGCGCCGGTGGTCCGCTTCACCTTGCCCGCCGGGACGGGGCCGGGGACCTACCCCGTCACCTACACCGCGACGGTCAACGCCCAGGCCAAGACCTCCGTGACCAACGCCGTGGTCGGTTCGGGGCCGGATGAGCCGACTTGCACGATCTGCGGCACCGAGACGCCGGTCGACGGTCCGGCCGTCACTTACGGGAAAAGCGTCTCGGCCCCCGGCGCCGAGGTCGAGGCTGGGGACGTCCTGACCTATACGCTGACGGCGACGGTCACCAAGGCCCCGACCACGGGGGTCCTGACCCTGACCGATACCCTGGGTCCCGGCCTGGACTTCACGGCGGTGACCAGCGCCGGTCCGTTCACCTGCAACGCGGCCAGCCCGCTGGTCTGCACCCTGCCGGCCGGCACGGCGCCGGGGACTTACAGCCTCACCTACACCGCGACGGTCAATGCGGCGGCCGAAGGCGCTGTCACCAATGCGGTGGTGGGCACCGGGACCGACGGGCCGACCTGCGAGACGACCTGCTCCACCAGCACGACCGTGGTCGAGCCGGACGTCCACTTCGCCAAGACGGCCAGCACGGCCGGGCCGGTGCGGGTGGGCGACGTCATCACCTACACCCTGACCACCACGGTCGCGAACGCCAAGACCACCGGCGACACGGTGCTGCTCACCGATACCCTGGGAACGGGGCTCGACTTCACGGCGGTGACCAGCGCCGGCGCCTATACCGTCGATGCTTCGACTGCGCCGGTGGTTCGCTTCACCCTGCCGGCCGGAACCGGCCCTGGGACCTACGCCGTCGTCTATACCGCAACGGTCAACGATCAGGCGGGGAACGAGGTCAGCAACGCCGTGGTCGGTTCGGGCCCGGACAAGCCGACCTGCACCAACGCGTGCGGTACGACAACGCCGGTCGGGCCGGGCGTCACCTATAAGAAAAGCGTCTCGGCCGCCGCGGTCGAGATCGGCGACGTCGTGACCTACACCCTGACTGCGACAGTCGCCAATTCGCCGACCACCGACGTCGTGGCCCTGACCGACACGCTCGGCGCAGGCCTGGACTTCACGGCGGTGACCAGCGCCGGGGCCTTCACCTGCAACGGCGCCAGCCCGCTGACCTGCACTCTGCCGGCCGGTACGGCGCCGGGCGTCTACAGCATCAGCTACACCGCGACGGTCAACGCCTCGGCCACCGGCAGCGTGACCAATGCGGTGGTCGGATCCGGCGTCGACGGGCCGACCTGCGATGGGACCTGCAACACCACCACCATCCTGGTCGCTCCGGACGTGGTCTTCGCGAAGACCGCGAGCACGGCTGGGCCGGTGAAGGCCAGCGACGTCATCACCTACACCCTGACCACCACGGTCAAGAACGCCAAGACCACCGGCGACACCGTCTTGCTGACCGACACCCTGGGCGCGGGCCTGGACTTCACCGCCGTGACCAGCGCCGGCGCCTATACGGTCGACGCCTCGGGCGCGCCGGTGGTGCGCTTCACTCTGCCGGCCGGAACGGGGCCGGGCGTCTATCCCGTGACCTACACGGCCACGGTCAATGACCAGGCGAGCAAGACGGTGGCCAACGCCGTCGTCGGCTCCGGCACGGATCAGCCAACCTGCACCACGGCCTGCGGCACCGAGACGAAGGTCGCCGAGCCGGTGGTCGGCTACCGGAAGACGGTCTCCGCGCCGGCCTCGGTCGAGGTCGGGGACGTGCTGACCTACACCCTGACCGAAACGGTCGCCGATGCGCCGACCACGAGCGTCGTGACCCTGACCGACACGATGGGCGCGGGCCTCGACTTCGTGGCGGTGACCAGCGCGGGGGCCTTCACCTGCAACGGCGCGAGCCCGCTGGTCTGCACCCTGCCGGCCGGCACGGCGCCGGGCGCCTACAGCCTGACGTACACGGCCAAGGTCAATGCGTCGGCCAACGGCAGCGTCACCAACGCCGTGGTCGGCACGGGCATCGACAAGCCGACCTGCGACGGCGGCTGCAACACGAGCAACATCGTCGCTGCGCCGAGCGTCACCTACAGCAAGAAGGCGGACGTGACTGGGCCGGTGAAGCCCGGCGACGTCATCACCTATACGCTGACGACAACGGTCGCGAACGCCAAGACCACCAGCGACACGGTCCTGCTGACCGATACGCTCGGCGTGGGCCTGGACTTCACCGCTGTGACCAGCGCCGGCGCCTATGGCGTCGACGCCTCGGGCGCGCCGGTGGTGCGCTTCACCCTGCCGGCCGGCGCGGCGCCGGGAACCTATGCGGTCAGCTACACCGCCACGGTCAACGCCCAGGCCAAGGACACCGTCCTTAACGCGGTGGTCGCCTCGGGCCCGGACAAGCCGACCTGCGCAGGGGCCTGCGAAACCAGCAGCATCGTTGCTGCGCCGGACGTGGTCTACGCCAAGACGGCGAGCACGGCCGGGCCGGTGAAGGCGGGCGAGGTCATCGCCTATACGCTGACGGCGACGGTTTCCGACGCCGCCACAACCGACGTGGTGACGCTCACCGACACCCTGGGCGCGGGCCTCGACTTCACGGCGGTGACCAGCGCCGGAGCCTTCACCTGCAACGCGGCCAGTCCGCTGGTCTGCACCCTGCCGGCGGGCGCCGAGCCTGGCGCCTACAGCGTCACCTACACAGCCACGGTGAACGGCCAGGCCTCGGGCACGGTGGACAACGCCGTGGTCGGGACCGGCGTCGACAACCCCCACTGCGTGGAGAACTGCGGCACCAGCACCACCGTGGCTGCGCCGGTGATCCGCCTTTCCAAGACCTCCGACCCGGCTCCGGGCGGGACGGTCAGGATCGGCGATACGATCAACTACGCGCTCGTCGCGACCGTGACCGATGCTGCGACCACCGAGCCGCTGGTGCTGGTCGATACGCCCGATCGGGGGCTGACCATCACCAGCCTGCCGGCCGGCTGCGTCGCCGGCGGCGCGACCGTGACCTGCACCCTGCCTGCCGGCACGCCGGTCGGCGTCCATCGCCTCGCCTACAGCGCGATGATCAACGAGAACGCCGGCGAGACGGTCCGCAACCTCGTCACCGGGACCGGCGGCGGCGGAGCGTCAGCGCCGGAGTGCGTCGACTGCGCCGTCGAACTCACGGTCGACCTGATGCAGATCCGCCTCGTGAAGACCGCGGCGGTGCGCCAGGTGAAGATTGGCGATCTGGTTCGCTACACGCTGTCGGTCGAGAACGTCGGTGAGCGAGACCTGGTCGATGGCGGGGTCATCGACACGCCGCCCGCGGGCTTTACCTATGTCGAGGGCTCGCTGCGGGTGGTCGACGGCGACAATGCCGCGACGATCTCCGGCCAGCGGCCGGTGCGGTTCCAGGGGATCGACGTCCAGGTCGGCAAGACCGCGACGCTCACCTACCTGATGCGTGTCGGCGCCGGCGTCCGCGGAGGCGTCCATACCAACCAGGCTCAGACGGTCTCGGTGGACGAGCGGCCGGTTTCCAACGCCGCGACCGCCCAGGTCGAGCTGGTGGGCGATCCGCTGATCGACGACACGCTGATCTTCGGTACGGTCTTTGACGATCGCGACGGCGATGGCTGGCAGGACAGCGCCGCACTCTCGGGCCTGAAGGTCCAGGGCGGCTTTGCGCCCGAGGCCTATGTCGCGGGATCGACCGCCATCGACCGCGGCGAGGGGATGGGCGGCGATCCGAACGCCTCGCTGCCCAACGGGCTCAAGCTTGGCGATCTCGGCGCGCGGCAGTCCGAGGCCGACGGCGCTGGAAGCCACCGGATCGTCATCCGCCAGAAGCTCAGCAGCCCGACCTTCACCGACGACTTCGTCCTCACCAGCGCTCAGGGCGTGACCGTCCGCATGGACGCCGAAGGACGCACCCGCATCGAGAAAGGCGGGGAGGCGGCCAAGGGCCTGAACCAGGCCGAGCCGCGCGTCGAGCGCAGGATCGCGCAGGCCGAAGGCGGCTACGTGGTCGACTATGTCATCGAGAACGAGGGCGTGGACGAGCGCGGCATTCCTGGGGTGCGGATCGCCTCGGTCGAAGGCCTCATCGTCGAGACCGACCAGTTCGGCCGCTATCACCTGGAAGGCGTTCCGGGCGGGGACGCCCAGCGCGGCCGCAACTTCATCCTGAAGGTCGACCCGGCCACCCTGCCGGCCGGTGCGGTCTTCACCACCGACAACCCGCTCCTACGGCGTACGACGCCTGGCCTGCCGGTCCGCTTCGACTGGGGCGTCAAGCTGCCGGTCGCGCTGATCGAGGGCCGGGCCGAAGAGGTCGAGCTCGATCTCGGCCGGGTCATCTTCGCGCCGGGAAGCGCGGAGGTGGACGACCGCTACCGGCCGGTCATCGACAAGATGGCGGAGACGGTGCGCCAGCATCGCGGCGGCCAGGTCGTCATCGACGCCAATGGCGAGGAGGCGCTGGCCCGGGCGAACGCCGTCAGGACCGCGCTGCTGGCCAAGGTCGAACCGGAGGCCGCGCGCAACCTCACGGTCGTCGCGCGCGCAAAGGCCGACGATCCGGCGTCGATGCTGGTCGGGGTGGACGAGGGCGGCGCCCTGCTCGGCACAGTCCTCTTCGACACCGACAAGTCCGACATCAGGCCGGAGTTCGCGCCGGTCCTCGACAAGGTCGCGGCCTGGATCGTCCAGCAGGACGGGGGCGTCGTCACCATCGTCGGTCACACCGACGTGCGCGCCTCGTTCGACTACAACACCGCTCTCGGCATGCGCCGCGCGCGGGCGGTCTATGACGCCCTCGCCGCCAGAGTTCCTCCGAACATACGAGCAAGGGTCCGCGTCGAGAGCGACCCCACGCCTCCCGCCAATGAGCAGCGTCGGTGAGGGGGCGCGGGACCATGCAAAAGAAACTACTGAAGCTCACCCTCGCCAGCCTGATGGCCAGCACCTCGGTGTCGGCGCTTGCCCAGGAGAGCGGAACTGCGCGGCTCGACTGCTCGCAGGACCAGTGTGCGGACGCGGAGGGCGTCCTCTTCAAGCTGCGCACGCGTAGCTCGTCACGCCAGGTGACCGCCGGAACCGACGCGGGCTCATCGTCAGAGGCCCTGGCGCCCGATCGGCGGGTGACGATCGCCGCGGAACAGGCCGGCCAGGCGACGGCGCTGGGCAAGTTCTCGGTCTCGCTGCCGAACGGCGGGGTGATCTGGGCGACCGAAGACCCCAATCTCGGCCAGCCGGAACTGTCGGTCTCAGCGCCGTCGATGGTCGCCTACGACGGGACGAAGATCACCGAGCCGGTGCAGTTCTTCGTGCGCAACAACTATCCCGGCTTCATCAGCCGGCTCGAAATCACCGTCTATCGCAGCACCGACGCCGACCTGATCGAGCCGCTGGCGACGATCCCGGTCGATGTGGCGGCGGTCGCGCAGGTCACCTGGGACGGCGCGCTTTCGAGCAAATACCGGTTCCGCACTGGCGACGAGCTCACCTATGTGGTGCGCGCCTATGGCGAGAACGGCGCCTTCGACGAGACCTATTCGAAGCCGCTGCAGCTGGTGCGGCCGGAGGATGTGGCGCGCAGCAACCAGCTCCTGCGCAACGATGTCGAACGGACGATGGGGACGGCGCTGACCACCGAGCAGGCGCGGACTCAGAACTTGCTCAACGACGTGTTCAGCGGCAACGGCCTGCGTCAGCAGAACATCGCCATCCACGGTTCGCGCATCCGCATCCAGGGCCGCAATCTGCCGCCGGACCAGCAACTGACGATCAACGGCGAGTCCTATCCCGTCGATCTCGAACGCAAGTTCGTCGCCGAGTATCTCAGCCCGATCGGCCGACACAGCTTCGACATCGCCCTGACGGGCGAGGGTGGCGAGGCGCTCCAGCACCACCGGCTCGATGTGGATGTCACCGGACGCTACTTCTTCGGCGTCGGCATCGCTGACATCACCATCGCGCAGAACGACATCTCAGGTTCGGTCGAGCCCTTTGCGGGCGACTCCCGCTACGAGGACGACATTCTTACCGACGGCCGGCTGGCCTTCTATCTCAAGTCCAAGCTCAAGGGCCGGTATCTGGTCACGGCGCAAGCCGACACCACCGAGCGCGACCTGCGTGACCTGTTCAAGGGCTTCGGAAAGGCCGATCCGCAGGACGTCTTCCGCCGGCTGGATCCGGACCTCTACTATCCGATCTATGGCGACGACTCGACGACCTATCGCGACGTCGACACCATGGGACGGTTCTACCTGCGCGTTGACTGGGACAAGAACCAGGCGCTGTGGGGCAACTACCAGACCGGCCTCACCGGCACGGACTACGCACAATATGTCCGCTCGCTGTACGGGGCTGCGCTGAGCTGGCGCAGCAACGACTCCAACCTGTGGGGCGATCCCGCCTCCGAGCTTCGGGTGTTCGGTTCGCAGGCGCAAAGCGCGCCTGGACACAGCGAGTTCCTCGGCACCGGCGGCAGCCTCTACTACCTGCGGCATACCGATCTGCTGCCGGGGTCCGAAGTGGTCTTCCTGGAGATCCGTGACCGGACCACGGGCCGGGCCGAAAACCGGGTGCAACTCGTCCGCGGCGCCGACTATGAGCTCGACGATCTGCAGGGCCGCATCATCCTGACGCGCCCGCTCGCCCAGATCACCCGCGAGAACGCCCCCTCGATCACGCGCGACGCCCCGCTCGACGGGTTCGAGCAGCGGCTGATCGTCGATTACGAGTGGGTTCCCTCCGGCTTCGACAGCGACGAGGTCACCGCCGGCTTCCGCGGCAAGAAGTGGTTCGGCGACCATGTCGGCGTGGGCGCGACCTATGTGGACGAGAACCGGGCCGGCGAGGACTACACCCTCTATGGCGGCGACCTGACTCTGCAGGCCGGCAAGGGGACGTATCTGAAGGCGGAATATGCGAGGACCGAGTCCCTCGCCACGCCGACCTTCTTCTCCACCAACGGCGGCTTCGACTTCGTACAGCTCGGCGGCGTTGGGCCGCAGGAGGGCGAGGCGAAGTCCCTCGAGGGCCGGATCAACCTGACCGAGCTGGGCTGGACCTCGCTGGACTGGAGCGCGGCGGCCTGGTGGCGCGAAACGGGCGCCGGCTATTCGACCAGCCGCTACAACACCGGCCTGCCGACTTCGGAATATGGCGGCGAGGTGCTGGGCCAGATCACGCCGAGCCTGGGAGTCTATGCGCGCTACAGCGAGGCCGAAAGCGGACCCAATTCACTGATCCAGGCGCAAGGCAGCCTCGACTGGCGGATCGATGACGCCAACAGCCTTGCCGGTGAAATCCGCCGCGTGGCCGAAGACAGCGCCTATGCCGACGGCGCCGGCGTGCTCGGCGCGATCAAGTACACCCGGCGGATCGGCACGGCGCTCGATCTCTACGCCCAGGGCCAGGCGACGCTCGACGACGATCATGGCCGCTATCGCGACAACGACATGGTGCTGGCGGGCGGTCGCTATCTGTTCGGCGACCAGTCGTCGGTCGGGGCCGAGGTCAGCACCGGGGATCGTGGGGACGCTGCGACCTTGAGCGCCGAATACGCCCTGGCGCCGGACCACACACTGTACGGCGCCTACGCCTATTCCACCGACACGGCGGAATACGACACGCTGCTCAACCCCAACCACCGCAATGGCTGGACCCTGGGGCAGCGCTGGCGGCTGTCGAACCAGGTCAATCTGTTCAATGAGAGCGAGTATCTGAAGGAGCCGAGCCAGTCCGGCATGGCGCATACCTATGGCCTGGACTTCTATCCGGCGCTGGGTTGGAACCTGGGCCTTACCTATCAGACCGGCGAACTCAGAAACGAGTTCGGCGGCGTGGTTGATCGCGATGCGGTCAGCGCGAGCCTTGGCCGCATCTCACCCAGCACCGACTGGCAAAGCAAGCTCGAGTGGCGGCGCGACACCGGCGCCGAACATCGCGTCCAGTGGGTGACCACCAACCGCCTCACCCACAAGATCAACGAGAGCTGGCGGGTCGCCGCGCGCTTCAACTATTCGGACACGGAAGACGAGATCAACGCGCTGGCCGGGGCCAAGTTCGTCGAGGGCAATCTCGGCTTCGCCTGGCGGCCCTGGAACGACACGCGCTGGGGCCTCTTCGGCCGCTATACTTACCTCTATGACCTGGCGACCATCGGCCAGGAAGGCGGGGCCGACTACGATCAGAAGTCGCAGATCTTCTCCCTGGAAGGCGTGCACCGCCTCGACCAGCGCTGGGAACTGGCCGCCAAGATCGCCCATCGCGAGGGCGAGGTGCGGATGGGCCGGGGTTCGGGCGATTGGTTCGACTCGGCGACCACCTTCGCGGCCGCCCAGGTGCGTTACGACATCCTGTCCAAGTGGCATGCCCTGGCCGAGTATCGCGTGCTGGACGTCAAGGATGGCGGGGTGAAGCAGGGCTTCCTGGTCGGCGTGGACCGCGACCTCACCAACAATGTCCGGATCGGCGTCGGCTACAATTTCACGGAGTTCTCCGACGACCTGACCAATTTCGACTACGATCACAAAGGGTTCTTCATCAATGCGGTGGGACGGTACTAGCCGCCGTTCCTCCGCCGGCGGCCGACGCCACGAACAGCGAAAAGGACAGGCGCCCTCCTGACGCCATCGCCCTCTCAGGCTTCTCAAGCTATAGAGGGGCAAATCTTGAGTTCGGAGCGTGAGGCCCTTGGCCAACTTTCTGCATATCGGCGATCTTCCTGATGGCCTGTTCGTCGACGCCGAGGCGGTGGCCGTCGATTCCGAGACCATGGGCCTGGGCCTGGGGCGCGACCCGCTCTGTGTGGTCCAGCTCTCCGACGGCAAGGGCGACGCCCATATCGTCCAGCTCAAGCGCCCGGACTACGACGCGCCGAACCTGAAGCGGGTGCTGACCGATCCGAAGGTCCTGAAGATCTTCCACTTCGGCCGCTTTGATATCGCCATGTTCCAGTTGCATCTGGGCGTGATGACCGCACCCGTCTACTGCACCAAGATCGCCTCGAAGCTGGCGCGGACCTATACGGACCGCCACGGCCTGAAGGATGTCAGCCGCGAGCTGCTCGGGGTCGACATGTCCAAAGCGCAGCAGAGCTCCGACTGGGGGGCCGAGAAGCTCAGCGAGGATCAGCTCGCCTATGCTGCGTCCGACGTGCTGCATCTGCACGCCCTGCGCAACAAGCTCGACATGATGCTCGTCCGCGAAGGGCGAGACGGCTTGGCGCGCGCCTGTTTCGACTTCCTTCCCCACCGCGCCCTCCTGGATGTGAGGGGCTGGGAAGAGGTCGACATCTTCGCCCATTCCTGAGGCCGGCTTGACGGCGGCCGTCACACCCGCACGCATAGACGCCCGCGGCGATTTCCAGCGCTGGCGCAGACGCTCGCGCCTCGTCCGGCGGCTGCGGGTGATCCTGCCTGCGCTGATCGGCCTGATCCTGCTCGCCATGCTCGGCTTCGTGCTGCAAACCACCCTCATGGGCCGGGACACCGCCCGGCAGGAGGCGGACGCCCCGATCGAGCTGGTCAATCCGCGCTTCGTGGGCAAGGACGACAAGGGGCGAGCCTTCGTGCTGACGGCCGCCTCCGCCGTGCGCGACGAGAACGACTACCAGCGCGTGCTGCTGGACCGGCCGGCGCTGATCCTCGACGCCGAGGGCGTCAATCCGACCCGGGTGACCGCCAAATCGGGCGTCTACAACGAGGATCGCCGGATGCTGAATCTGGAAGGCGGCGTTAAGATGAGCGGCGGTGACGTGACTTTCGAAACCATCAGTTCGATCTTCAATACGGCGACCGGCGAACTGGAGGGCCAGGGTCAGATCTCCGGCGCCTCACAGCTTGGCGAAATCACCGCGAAGTCCTATGGCGTGTACGACAAGGGCGAGCGTCTCGTATTCAAGGGCGGGGTGCGTGGACGCATCGATTCGAAGTAGAGCTTTACACTCGACCTTTCGCACCGGGCGTCCCAAATGGGCTTCATGAGAATGAGCGGGTTGGACATGACGAAGCTGGCGGCCTTGGCGGCCTTGGCGATGGCCATAGGCGCGGGACCGGCTGCGGCGCAGATCGCCCGGAGCTCGGACGCGCCCGTGGACATCACCGCCGATTCCCTCGAGGTGGTGAACAACGAGTGCATGTCGATCTGGAGCGGATCGGCCGAGGCGCTGCAGGATCGCACGCGGCTGCGCGCCGACGTCCTGAAGACCTTCTCCAAGCGCGGCCCGGCCAAGGCCGGCTCGCAGGGTTCGTCCTGCGGCGCGCTGGAGCGCATGGAAGCGATCGGCAACGTCTTCTACGTGACGCCCCAGCAGAGGGTGCGCGGCGACCACGCCACCTATGACGTCACCACCGAAACCATCGTCATCACCGGCGACGTCGTCGCGGTCTCGGGCCAGAACGTGATCCGCGGCAGCCGGCTGGTGGTCAATGTCTCCACGGGCGACGCCCAGATGGAGGCGGGGTCCAAGGGCGCAGGCAAGGCGCGTCCGCGCGCCGTGATCTATCCGCAGGAGCAATCCGGCCAGCCCTCGGCCCGGAGATAGGGGTTCCCTTGACGGTTGAAGCTGACGAGTCGTTGCCCGGCCTGGCGGGCGAAGGGCTGATTGTCGACAATATCGGCAAGTCCTTCCGCAAGCGCCCGGTCGTGAAGGGCGTCTCGCTGCGCTTGGCGCGTGGCGAGGTCGCTGGGCTGCTCGGCCCCAACGGCGCGGGCAAGACCACCTGCTTCTACATGATCACCGGCCTGATCCCGGTGGACTACGGCTCGATCTTCCTCGACGGCGAGAACATCACCCGCCAGCCGATGTACCAGCGCGCCCGCATGGGCGTCGGCTACCTGCCGCAGGAAACCTCGATCTTCCGGGGCATGACGGTGGAAGAGAACGTCATGGCGGTGGTGGAGCTGCGTGAACGCAGCCAGTCGCGCGCCAAGGCCACGGTGACCGAGCTGCTGCAGGAGCTGCGCATCGAGCACCTGCGCGCCGCGCCGGCGATCTCGCTGTCGGGCGGCGAGCGGCGTCGGGTGGAAATCGCCCGCGCCCTGGCCAGCGAACCGTCCTTCATGCTGCTGGACGAGCCCTTCGCCGGCATCGACCCGCTGGCCATCGCCGACATCCGCGAGGTGATCACCTATCTGAAGGGCCGGGGCATCGGCATCCTGATCACCGACCACAATGTCCGCGAGACCCTGGACATCATCGACCGCGCCTCGATCATCCATGCCGGCGAGGTGCTGTTCGAAGGCACGCCGGACGAGATCGTCGACAATCCCGACGTCCGCCGGGTCTATCTGGGCGAGCATTTCGGACAGGACTAGAGCGCCTCACTCGGCGGCTTTGCCCTGAGCCTCCATGTGGCGGCGCCGCTCGGCCTCGACGACCGCGCGCCAGCGTGCGCGGAGCAGTGATGGGCGCTCCGGATAGCGCTCCTCGAGGAATTCGGCGGAAATCACCCGGTCGGTGCGGAAGTTGCGGAAGTCGGTCCGCAGTTCGCACCAGCCGACCAGCAGCCGGACGGTCTCGTGATAGCCGACGGTGATCGGCCAGATCACCCGTTCGCTCTGGCGGTCCTGCTCGTCGCGATATCGCAGGGCGATCTTGTGGCCGGCGCGGATCGCGGTTCGCACCATCGCCATGTCCAGGCCGTCGGGTTCGGCGGCGCGCCAGGCCGGCACGGCGCGGCCGGCCGGCTCCAGCACGAAGGGACGCAGGCGTTCGGGCACCGAGGCGCCGATCTTGGCGATCAGGTCCTGGGCGGCGCGGGAGAGGGACGGGTCGCCGCGGGTCATCACCCACTGGGCGCCGAGCACCGCGGCCTCGATCTCGTCGGGGGTCAGCATCAGCGGCGGAAGGTCGAAGCCCTGGTCAAGGATGTAGCCCATGCCGGCCTCGCCGCGGATCGGCACGCGCTGACCGATCAGGGTGGCGATGTCGCGATAGATCGTGCGCTTGGAGGTCTCCAGCTCCTCGGCGATCCGGTCGGCGGTCACCGGCGCCCGCGCCCGGCGCATGATCTGGATGATCTGGAACAGGCGGTCGGCGCGTCGCATGGAGATCCGCTTCATGGGGGTCAGCATCGGCCGGCGATGCTGACAGCATGGTGGCAGTAGGCGGGATCTAAGCCAACCGGGTTCTTTCAACCCGGGAGAGTCCCCCATGATCACGCTTTATGGTTTCGGCGAGAGCTTCGGGCTTCCGGAGGCATGCCCGCAGGTGATCAAGGCCGAGGCGCAGCTTCGGATGGCGGGTCTGGCCTATGTGAAGGCCCTTTCCGTCCCGATGCCCGGCCGGCGGCTTCCCTGGATCGAGGACGACGGGCGCTCGGTCGCAGGCAGCCATTTCATACGCCTGCACCTGGAGAGGAAATACGGGATCGACTTCGATTCCGGTCTCGGCGCCGTCGAGCGCGCCCAGGCCTGGGCCATCGAGCGGATGATCGAAAATCAGTCGGGCCGCGGTTCGGAAGCCGAGATCCTGGCCCAGGGCGTGCGCTCCCTGTCGGCCCTCGCGGCGCTGCTGGGAGACAGGCCCTTCCTGATGGGCCTGCGGCCGACCGCCGTCGATGCGGCCGCGCTCGGACTGCTGGCGGGGCTGACGAGGCCGGGTTGCGAAGCGCTGCTTCGAAGGGCGCTCACCTTCGGCAGGCTCACGGCCTATGTGGATCGCATGATGGCGGGGGTCTATCCGGAGTTCGCCTGGACGCCGCTCGACTTTCCGGACGTCGCCGTCGCAGCCTGAGCCAAGCTTGGCCGTGCGGTTAACGATTCAGTTGGGACGACCGCGCTAACCTCGCCAGCAAGAAACAGGCCAGGAGGCGAGTGTGGCGCTCGGCGCGCGGCTAGAGATTCGGCAGGGTCAGGGGCTGGTCATCACGCCCCAACTGCAGCAGGCCATCAAGCTGCTGCAGCTCTCGAACCTTGAGCTCGAGGCCTATGTCGAGGGCGAACTGGAGCGCAACCCGCTGCTGCAGCGCGACGAGCGTGATTCGGAGCCCGAGCGCGAGGAGCCGATTCACGAGGCCGAGACCTACGCCGCCGACCAGGTCTCCGACCATGCGGCCGCCGCCGATATGGACGTCTCCCACGACCAGGCCTCCCCCGGCGAGCGCGCGACCGGCGATGTGGAAGGGGCGGCCAACGCCGGAGGGGCGATCGACTGGTCCCGCGCCGGCAAGGGCGGCGGCTTCGAGGACACCGACGACTTCGAGGGTCGGCTGACCCGCGAAAAGACACTGGCCGAACACCTGCACGACCAGCTCGCCGTGGCCAGCCTGCCGGCCGCCAAGGGGGCCATCGCCGCCGTGCTGATCGACGGCGTGGACGATGGCGGCTATCTCCGCTGCGATCTCGCCGAGACCGCCGATCGGCTGGGCTGCGGACTTGCCGCCGTGGAAGAGGTGCTCGACGTGCTGCAGGGCTTCGAGCCCACCGGCGTCTTCGCCCGCGACGTGCGCGAATGCCTGATGCTGCAGCTCAAGGAGCTGGACCGCTGCGATCCGGCCATGGTCGCCATGCTCGACAACCTGGACCTGCTGGCCCGCCGCGACATGGCCGGCCTGCGGCGCGTCTGCGGCGTGGACGACGACGACCTGCGTGACATGATCGCCGAGATTCGCGCCCTGACACCGCGGCCGGGCGCGGCCTTCGGCGGCGAGCCGAGCCAGCCGGTGTCGCCCGACGTCTTCGTGCGCGAGGGGGCGGGCGGGCTCTGGCACGTTGAGCTCAACACCGACACTCTGCCGCGGCTGCTGGTGGACCAGCGCTATCATGCGCGAGTGTCCGGCGGCGCGCGCACAGACCAGGAAAAGACCTTCGTCGCCGACTGCATGGCCAGCGCCAACTGGCTGGTGAAGAGCCTCGACCAGCGGGCCAAGACCATCTTGAAGGTCGCCAGCGAGATCGTCCGCCAGCAGGACGGCTTCCTCGCTTATGGGGTCGAGCACTTGCGGCCGCTGAACCTGAAGACCGTCGCCGACGCGATCGGCATGCACGAATCGACCGTCAGCCGAGTGACTTCGAACAAGTACATCGCCACGCCGCGCGGGATGTTCGAGCTGAAGTTCTTCTTCACCTCGTCGATCGCCTCGACCTCCGGCGGCGAGGCCCATTCCGCAGAGAGCGTGCGCCACAAGATCAAGCAGCTCATCGACAGCGAGCAGACCCAGGCCCAGGTCCACTCCGACGACCGCATCGTCGAGATCCTCAAGGACACCGGGATCGACATCGCCCGGCGCACCGTCGCCAAGTACCGCGAAGCCATGCGCATCCCGTCGTCGGTCGAACGCCGGCGGATGCTGAAGGAACTGGCCTAGGCGCTTTCCTCGGCCGCTAGACTCCGGTGGAGCCGTGCCCGTTGGCGCCGCGGACGGTATCGTCCAGCTCTTCCACCTCCACCAGGCTCCATTGCGGGGCCGCTGCGATGATCCCCTGGGCGATGCGGTCGCCGCGGCGGACGTGGAAGGCCTCCGCGCCCAGGTTGATCAGGCAGACCAGGATCTCGCCGCGATAGTCGCAGTCGACGGTGCCGGGCGCGTTGACGATGGAGACGCCGTTCTTGGCGGCGAGGCCCGAGCGCGGGCGGATCTGCATTTCGTAGCCGGCCGGCAGGGCGACGGCGAAGCCGGTGGGGATCAGGGCGCGGGCCGTTGGTTCGATGGTCACGGTCTCGCCCTCCGGCACGGCGGCGCGGAAGTCGAAGCCGGCGGCGCCTGCGGTGGCGTAGGCGGGCAGGGGCAGGTCGGAATTGCCTTCCCAGCGTTTGAACTGCGCGGTCAAGCGGGGCTGGGTCATGACGGGTCCTTGCTGCGGGGAGGTGCTGACCGCCAGATGCCAGAGCCCGGCGTCCGCCTCAAGCTGCGGCGAAGGACGGAGGGGCGACGAAGCCGCCGACGTTCTCGTCGATGGCCTGGGCGATGGCCAGGGTGCGGGAGTCGGCGCCGTGCGGGCCGATGATCTGCGCGCCGACCGGCAGGCCAGAGGCGGTCAGGCCCGCAGGTATGGTGGTGACCGGCAGATGGCAGGCGGTCGCCAGGGCGATCCAGTCCAGCATGGAGGCGTAGCGGACCTGGGCGCCGGTCGTGAGGGTCAGCTTCCGATCCGTGAACGGCCGGTGGTCATGCGGGAAGGCTGCAACGGGGGTGGCCGGCGCGATGATGGCGTTGAGCGCGCCGAACGCGCCTTCGATGGTGCGCTTGAGGCGGGCGCGGATCTCGTCCGCGGCGATCCATTCCGCGTGGCTGGCGGTATAGGCGCGCACCGTGCGGGCCCAGGATCCGGGGGCCGCGCCGAACTTCATCGCCAGGCCGGCGGGGCCGCGCATCCGGCGCATTCCGGCCTGGACCGAGGAGGGCATGTCGGTGGCGATCACCGAGCTCAGCAGCACCTGATAGGCGGCCATGAGCTGGTCCAGCGGGACAGGGGCGGAGATCGGCTGGATCTCCACGCCCGCTGCGGCGAGGCGTTCGCCCAGATTCTCGATCACCTTGCGGACCTCGGGGTCGAGGGGCGGGCCGTCCAGCCACAGCCCGATCTTCAGCCGGGCCGGATCGGCGACCTCGGCCTTGGCGGGCACACCTTCCGTCAGGATCGACATCAGCAGGCGAAGGTCCCGCGCCGAGCGCGCCATCGGCCCGATCACGTTCAGATCGCGCTCGGCGTGCGACCCCGGCGAGGGCGGCACATGGCCCGCCTGGCGCACCAGGCCCCAGGTCGGCTTGTGCGAGAAGACGCCGCAGAAGCTGGCCGGCGCGCGCAGCGAGCCGCCGATGTCGGAACCGATCTCCAGCGGGGTCACGCCGACGGCCAGGGCCGCGGCGGCGCCGCCGGAAGAGCCGCCAGGGGTGCGCGAGGTGTCCCAGGGATTGTTGCTGGTCCCGTAGAGCCCGTTGAAGCTCTGCCAGTCGGCGGCCATGACCGGAACGTTGGTCTTGCCCCAGATCACCGCGCCGGCCTGACGCGCCAGGGCGACGGCGCCGGCGTCCTCGGCCTTGCGGCGGCGGAGGGCCTCGACGCCGGAGGAGGCCGGCATGCCCGCCACGTCGAGCGTGTCCTTGATGGTCATGGGCAGGCCGGTGAGCGGCCCGCCCGCGCCCTTGGCCCGCAGGTCGTCGGCGGCCTTGGCGGCGTCCAGCGCCCGGCCGAGATCCGCGGCGACCACGATGTTCAGCCGCTGGTGGGTCTGTTCGTGTCGGGCCAGGGCGAGCTTGAGCAGCTCGACCGCGGAAATCTCCTTCGTCCGGAGGGCCGCGAGTTGGTCGGTGGCGTCCCGGGCGAGGAGATCGGAGGTCATTTCAGCCCCAGCACGTCCTGCATGTCGTATTCGCCCGGCGGCTGCGTGGCGGCCCAGCGGGCGGCCTCCACCGCGCCGCGGGCAAAGAGACCGCGGTCGCGGGCCGAGTGGCTGAGGGTCAGGATCTCGTCGTCGGCCACGAAGCTCACCGAGTGCTCGCCGATGATGTCGCCGCCGCGTAGGACGGAGAAGCCGATCTCGCCGGCCGGACGCGGGCCGGTGACGCCGTCGCGGACGCGCTGGGCGACATCGGCGAGCTTGACGCCCCGGCCGGCGGCGGCGGCCTCGCCGAGCATCAGGGCGGTGCCGGAGGGGGCGTCGACCTTGCGGCGATGGTGCGCCTCGAACACTTCGATGTCGTAGGCCTCGGGGCGCAGGGCCCGGGCGGCCTGGGCGACCAGGCCCATCAGCATGTTGACGCCCAGCGAGAAGTTGCCGGCGCGGACGATGGCCACCTTCTTCGCTGCCTCGCCGATCGCGGCGATGTCTTCGTCCGAGAGACCGGTGGAGCCGATCACCAGGGCCGGGCCGCCGCGCGCGGCGGCGGCCTTGGCCAGGGCGACGGAAGCCGCCGGAGTGGTGAAGTCGATGACCACCTGCGCGGCCGCAAGCGCCGCTTCCAGCGAGACCAGTCCTTCGCCCTCGGCGCCCGGACGGTCGAAGCGGGCGGCGAGGCGCACGTCCTGGCGGCCGGAAACCGCCTTGGTGACGGCCTGTCCCATGCGGCCAAGCGCGCCGGCGACGGCGATATCGATGGGGGCGGTCAGGGGAAACTCTCCGGGGACGCGAAAAAACTCGCGGCCTAGTCTCGCGTCCCCGGAGCCGTGGTCAAGCCGCCGCGCGATAGAGGTCGAACTCTTCCTTCATTGCGCGGGCGAGCGCGGGGCGAGCGGCGAGCCGGTCGCGATAGGCGGCGAGCGCCGGCCATTGGTCGAGGTCGAGGCCGACGAAGGGGCTCCAGTTGAGGACGGCGGCCAGATAGGCGTCCGCGACGCTGAACCGGTCCAGCAGGTAGTCCCGGCCGGTCAGGTGCTCGTTCAGATAGGCCAGCCGGCTCGGCGCGACCTCGCGGGCGAAGGCCTTGGCGCCGTCGTTGGCGGCGGACGAGAGCAGTGGATTGTAGATCAGCTTGTGCAGTTCGGTTCCGACGAAGCTCAGCCACTGCTGAAGGCGGTAGCGCTCCAGCGATCCGGCCGCCGGCGCGAGGCCAGCCTTGGGGAAGGCGTCGGCCAGGTACTGCAGCACGGCGGCGTTCTCGGTCAGCACTTCGCCTGCGTCGGTGCGGATGGCCGGGACGAGGCCCTTGGGATTGACGGCGCGATAATCTTCGCCGGTCTCGGTGGTCTGGGACCTGGTGTCCACGCGGTGCAGGCCGACCTTGTCCTCGGCGCCGGCCTCGTAGACCGTGATCCGGGTGGCCAGGGAGCAGGCGAGCGGGGAGAAATAAACGTCCATGGGGGAAGCTCCGTCGTTGATTTTCATACCGTCCGATACGAAATAATCGGCCGTCAAGGATTTCTTGCGAAATGGTACAAAAAGAAACGGCGCCCGTGAGGCGAGGGCGGCCCAGGAGCTTCGAGCCTGACGCGGCGCTGCTGAAGGCGCGCGACACCTTCTGGCGCAAGGGCTATGCGGCGACCTCGCTGGACGACCTGTCGGCGGCGACGGGCCTGAACCGGCCCAGCCTCTACGGGGCGTTCGGGGACAAGCGGGCGCTGTATCTCGCGGCGCTGCAGCGCAATCGGCAGGACATGATCGTCAGCCTGACGAACGGCCTGGCCGCGACAGGAAGCCTGCGCGAACGCCTGCTGTTCGTCTTCTCAAGGGCCAGCGAACTCTATCGGGCCGGCGACGAGGGGCAGAGGGGCTGCTTCCTGATCGGCACGGCGGTGACGGAATCGGTCGCGGACCCCGCGGTTCGGCAGGTTTTGGCCTCGGCCTTCCAGGAAATGGACGATTGCTTCGCCGCGGCCTTCGCGAAGGCTAGGGATGAGCTTCCGGCAGGGGCCGATCCCGCGGGCCTGGCCAAGCTCGCCACCGGCCTGCTCCACACCATGGCGGTGCGCGCCCGGGCAGGGGCCGACGAGCCGACCCTGCGCGCGATCTACGAGGCCGGCCTGACGCTCATCTGCGGGCCCGCGGCGCCCTAATCGGCGCGTCCGGAAGCAACACCTCTCGCAACGGCGGCGCGGGCTGTTGTGGCGGCGGGGTCGGGCCTATAGGTTGGCGCACTTCAAATTCAAAAGCGGGTAGAGGAAACGCCGCGCCTATGAGCGACGCCGAAAAACGTACTTTCACGGACGAAGAAGCGCTGAGCTTCCACAGGCACCCGGTTCCCGGGAAAATCGCCATCGCCCCGACCAAGCCGATGGCCACCCAGCGGGACCTCTCGCTTGCCTACTCGCCCGGCGTGGCCGTACCCGTACTCAAGATCGCCGAGGATCCCGAGAGCGTCTACGACTACACTTCCAAGGGCAATCTGGTGGCCGTGGTGTCCAACGGCACGGCGATCCTGGGCCTGGGCAATCTGGGGGCCCTGGCCTCCAAGCCGGTGATGGAGGGCAAGGGCGTCCTCTTCAAGCGTTTCGCCGACGTCGACGCCATCGACATCGAGGTCAGCGCCACCGATCCGGACGAGATCATCACGGTGGTCAAGAACATCGGTATCACCTTCGGGGGCATCAACCTTGAGGACATCAAGAGCCCCGAGTGCTTCCGCATCGAGACCGAGCTGCAGGAACTGCTCGACATCCCGGTGTTCCATGACGACCAGCACGGCACGGCCATCATCTCGGCCGCCGGCCTGATCAATGCCTGCCACATCACCGGCCGCGACCTCTCCAAGGTCAAGGTCGTGCTGAACGGCGCCGGCGCGGCGGGGATCGCCACCCTGGACCTGATCAAGGCCATGGGCGTGTCGCCCGAGAACGTGGTCGCCTGCGACTCCAAGGGCGTGATCTACAAGGGCCGCCCCAATGACATGAACCAGTGGAAGAGCGCGCATGCGGTCGAGACCGACGCGCGCACCCTGGCCGACGCCGTGAAGGGCGCGGACGTGTTCATCGGCCTGTCGGTCAAGGGCGCCCTGACCCCGGAGATGGTGAAGACGATGGGCCCGACGCCGCTCATCTTCGCCATGGCCAACCCGGACCCGGAGATCCTGCCGGAAGAGGTCCACGCCGCGCGGTCGGACGCCATCGTCGCCACCGGAAGGTCGGACTATCCGAACCAGGTGAACAACGTCCTCGGCTTCCCCTACATCTTCCGCGGGGCCATGGACGTGCGCGCGCGGCGCGTGAACATGGAGATGAAGATCGCCTGCGCCCGGGCGCTGGCCCAACTGGCGCGCGAGGACGTGCCGGACGAAGTGGCCGCCGCCTATCATGGCGTCCAGCTCAAGTTCGGTCCGCAATACATCATCCCCTCGCCGTTCGATCCGCGGCTGATCTCCTACATCCCGCCCTTCGTCGCCCAGGCGGCGATGGACACCGGGGTCGCCCGCCGGCCGATCGCGGACATGGACGCCTATCGGGACTCGCTGGCCCAGCGCCTCGACCCGACGGCGGCCTTCCTCCAGAAGCTGCAGGGCGCGGTGCTGAAGGCGCCGAACAAGCGCATCGTCTTCGCCGAGGGCGAGGAGCCGACGGTGATCCGCGCCGCCCACGCCTTCGAGTCCGCGGGCCTTGGCCATGCGATCCTGGTCGGCCGTGAAGAGCTGGTGAAGGAGAACATGGTGGCGGCGGGTCTCGACCCGGCCGAAAGCCGCCTAGAGATCGTCAACGCCCGCGTCTCGCGCCATAACCCCGAGTTCGTGGACTTCCTCTACGAGCGGCTGTCGCGCCAGGGCTACCTGAAGCGCGACGTCCAGCGGCTGATCAACCAGGACCGCAACTCCTTCGCCGCCTCGATGGTGGCCCTGGGCTATGCGGACGGCATGGTGACCGGCGTGACCCGCTCCTACGACCAGGTGCTGGAAGAGGTGCTGCGGGTCATCGACCCGGCGATCGGCGGCCGGGTCATGGGCATGAGCGTCGTGCTGGCCAAGAGCCATACCCTGTTCATCGCCGACACCAACGTCACCGAGATGCCCGAGGCCGAGGAGCTGGTCGAGATCGCCATGGAGGCGGCGCGGACGGTGAAGACCCTCGGTTACACGCCGCGGGTGGCCTTCATGTCCTATTCGGCCTTCGGCAACCCGATGGGCATGCGCTCGGAGAAGGTGCGCGACGCCGTCGCCATCCTCGACGAGATGGAGGTTGACTTCGAGTACGAGGGCGAAATGCCGCCCGGACTGGCGCTCGATCCCAGCAAGCGCGTGAACTATCCCTTCATGCGCCTGACCGGCCCGGCCAATGTGCTGGTCATGCCGGCCATCCATTCGGCGGCGATCTCGACCCAGCTCGTCCAGGCGCTGGGCGGGGCGACGGTCATCGGGCCGGTGCTGGTGGGCCTGTCGAAGTCGGTGCAGATCGCCCCGCTCTCGGCCTCGGTGTCCCGCGTGCTCCAGATGGCGACCCTGGCCGCCTACGAGCAGGACCTGGTCGAGGGGCAGGCATGAGCCTCGTGCGCAAGCACATGAGCTAAACAGCCGTCCGCTCCTCGGGGGCGCGGACGGCTCGTCCGTCCGACCCCCGGAGAACTAGGCGGAGGTCTTCGTTTTTCTTTTTCCTCGCCCGTCGCGATGGCGGAGGGGGCCGCGAAGCGGTGGAGGGGAGCGTTCAAGCTCCGAGCCGGCCGCTCGCCCCTCCCCCGCTGACGCAGGGGAGGAAAGAGAAGACGAGACTTCTCCCAGACAGGAGCGCGACCATGGCCGGTCTCAGCATCGGTATCGACTTTGGTACGACCAATACGGTCGTCGCGCTCGCAGGCCCCGAGGGGCCGGCGCATCTCGTTAAATTCCCGGCGCCGGAGAAGGAGGTGTTCGCCTTCCGCTCGGCGCTCTCCTTCCATGCGCCGCCCGACCAGCCCAAGGAGCGCGAGGTCGAGGCCGGCCCTTGGGCCATCGAGGCCTATGTGGAAGACCCGCTGGAGACGCGGTTCATCCAGTCCTTCAAGAGCTTCGCGGCCTCGGAAAGCTTCACCGAGACGCAGATTCTCGGCCGCCGCTATCAGTTCGAGGACCTGCTCTCGGCCTTCCTGCTGAAGCTGCGCGAACATGGCGGGCAGGACATGGCGGAGCTGCCCGTGCGCGCGATCGTCGGGCGGCCGGTGACCTTCGCCGGCGCCGCGCCCAACGAGAACCTGGCGCTCTCCCGCTATGAGACCGGGTTCCGGCGACTGGGGTTTGAGGAGATCCTCTACGCCTACGAGCCGGTGGGGGCGGCTTTCTTCTTCGCCCGCGAGCTGACCGAGGACGCCACCGTGCTGGTGGGCGACTTCGGCGGCGGCACCAGCGACTTCTCGATCATCCGCTTCACTCGTGAGGACGGGGAGATCCGCTCTACGCCGCTGGGCCGGGCCGGTGTCGGCGTGGCCGGCGACGCCTTCGACTACCGGATCATCGACAACCTGGTTTCGCCCGAGCTGGGCAAGGGCTCGAGCTACACCTCGTTCGGCAAGGTGCTGCCGATCCCCAACCGCTACTATTCGACCTTCGCCCGCTGGGACCAGCTCGCCCTGATGCGCGCCAGCCGCGACATGCGGGAGATCCGCAAGCTGGTGAAAGAGGCTGTCGAGCCGGAGAAGATCGAGCGCCTGGTCGAAGTGCTGGACGAGAACTACGGCTATCGCCTCTATCGGTCGGTGTCGGACGTGAAGGAGGCGTTGTCTGCGAAAGGCATGGCGCAGTTCCGCTTCCACGCCGGGACGATCGACATCGCGCGCGAGGTGGAGCGGGCGGAGTTCGAGAGCTGGATCTCGCCTGAACTGCGGCTCATTGAAACCGCCGTCGACGCGGCCCTGGCGGAGGCGGGGCTGGGGCCGGAAGGGATCGACCGGGTGTTCCTGACCGGCGGTTCGTCCCTGGTTCCGGCGGTGCGCGACATCTTCTACCGGCGTTTCGAGCCGTCGAAGATCGAGAGCGGATCGGAGCTGGAATCCATCGCCTCGGGCCTGGCGCTGATGGGCCGCGAGCGCGACCTGACGAAGTGGGCGCGGGGGGTTTAGGGCTTCCCAGATGCTCCCCCCGACTATTTCAAGCTCACCGAATCCAGGTTGAGCTGGGCCGCGGGAACGACCTCCAGGTTCGGGCGGCGTTGCTTGAGGCCCTCGGTGAACGCCTTGGCGTCGCCGGCGACGATGACGCTGACGGTGTCGGGGGCGAGGTTCTTGGCGGCGAAGGCCTGAACCTGCCCGGCGGTGACCGCCTCGACCTTGCCAGTGTAGGCGGCGACCTCCGAGAGCGGCAGGTCGTAGAGGGCGAGGTTGCCGAGGATGCCGGCGAGGCCGTCGGTGGTGGCTAGTTCACGGCCGAAGCCGCCGATCAGCACCGACTTGCGGGCCTTGAGCTCATCGGCGGTGGGCGTGGTTCCGCCCAGGCGCTTCAGCTCGGCGGTGATCAGGTCGAGGACCTGCGGGGCGGATTCGTTCTTGGTCTGGGCCACGGCGCGGAAGAGGCCGGTGGTACGCATGGCCGAGAGGCGGGAATTGGCTCCGTAGGAGAGGCCGCGCTTGATGCGGATCTCCTGGTTGAGGCGGGCCGAATAGCCGCCGCCCAGCACCGAGTTGGCGACGATCGCCGGATAGTACTGCGGGTCGCTGCGCGAGATGGAGGCCTTGGCGACGGTGACCGCCGCCTGGCCGGTGCCGGGCAGGTCGATGGCGACGGTGCGAGGCGGGGCCGCGGGCGCGACCTCGCCGCGCGGCGGGGCGGCGCCGGCCGGGGCCTTCCAGTCGCCGAGGGTCTTCTCGGCCAAGGCCAGGCCCTGCTCGGGCGTGATGTCGCCGGTCAGGACCAGGATGGCGTTGTCGGGCCGGAAATAGGTCTGGTGCAGGCGGGCGAGGTCGGCGGTGGCCAGCTTCTTCAGCGAGGCCGGGGTGCCGGAGGGCACATGGCCGAAGGTCGTGCCCGAGAAGATCACCGGCGAGGCGGCGAAGCCCGCCAGTGAGCCGGGCGACTGGTAGGCCACCGAGAGGCCGTCGAGGGCCTGGGTGCGCTGGCGCTCCAACTCCTCCTGGGCGAAGGCCGGGTTCTTCACCACGTCGGCCATGATCTCCATCGCGGCGGGAAGATTGCCCGGCATGACGTTGAGGCCGACAGCCGAGGCTTCCTGGCCGCCGCCGGAGCTGAGCGTGGCGCCAAGCGCCTCGGTCTGGCTGGCGATCTGCTGGGCGCTGCGGGTCCTGGTGCCCTCGGTCAGCATGCCGGCGGTCATGCCCATGGCCCCTGCCAGGCCTTGCGGATCGGCCCAGGCGCCGGTGCGCACGGTGAGCGAGGCGGTGACGAGCGGCAGGTCGGAGGACTTGGCGACGATGACCTTCAGGCCGTTGGCGAGGGTCTTCTCCACCGGCTTGGGCAGGATCGGTTCGACCGGCGCGCCGACCGGCGGCGGCGCCTGGCGCTGGCCTTCCGGGGCCAGGGTGACCACCGGCCCGGTGTAGTGGGCCGAGGCGACGACCGGCGGCCTGGGCGCGGCGTCGGCCTGGCCGGCTGGGCGGGCGGCTTCCGATTGGTAGAGGATGGTCATGCGGCCGGCGTCGGTGAGGTACTGGCGGGCCACGCGCTGGACGTCCTGCGCGGTCACGGCCTGAAGATCGGCGAGCTCGCGGTTGGCCTGGGCGGCGTCGCCGGTGGTGCGCAGGGCATAGCCGAGGGCGAAGGCGCGGCCGTCGATGGTCTCGCGTTCGCGCAGCTTGCTGGCGACGAGCTCATTCCTGGCTTCGGCGAGCTCCTCGGCGGTGGGCGGGGCGTCGCGCAGGCGGGCGACCTCGGCGAGCAGGGCCTGTTGGCCGTCCTCGATGGTCTTGCCGCTTGCGAGGATGGCGCCGAGCATGATGAGGCCGGGCTGCTGGGGCAGGGTGGCGTCGGAGAAGACCTCGGTGGCGATCTGCTGCTCGTAGACCAGGCTCTGATAGAGGCGCGAGGACTTGCCGCCCGAGAGGATGGCGTCGAGCACGGCCAGGGCCGGGGCGTCCGGACTGGCCGCGTCGGGGCCGTGCCAGGTCATCAGGATCGCGGGCAGCGGGACATTGGGGCCATAGCCCCTGAACACGCCCGGGGCGGTGCGCGGCGGCTCGACCGCGGTGACGCGGGCGATGGGTTCCGAGGGGTTGGTCAGCGGGCCGAAATACTTGTCGACCCAGGCGTCGAGCTGGGCCTCGTCGAAATTGCCGACCACGACCAGGGCGGTGTTGTCCGGCCGGTAGAAGGCGGCGTGGAAGGCGCGGACGTCGTCGATGGTGGCTGCGTCCAGCTCTTCGATCGAGCCGATGCCCGGGCGCTTGTAGGGGTGGACCTCATAGCTCGCCTCGGGGACGTAGAGGTAGAAGAGGCGGCCATAGGGCTGGCTGAGCACCGACTGGCGCAGCTCCTCCTTCACCACGTCGCGCTCGGACTTGAAGGTCGCCTCGTCGACGACAAGCGAGCCCAGGCGCTGGGCCTCGACCCACAGCAAGCGCTGGAGGTGATTGGCCGGGACGACCTCGTAGTAGTTGGTGAAGTCGTCGTAGGTGGAGGCGTTGTTGATGCCGCCCACGTCCTCGGTCATGCGGTCGATAGTCTCGGACGGCATGTCGCGCGTGGCCTTGAACATCATGTGCTCGAAGAGGTGCGCGAAGCCCGAGCGGCCGATTGGATCGTCCTTCGAGCCGACGCCGTACCACATCTGGACGGTGACGTTGGGAGTGGTGCGGTCCACCGAGGAATAGACCCGCAGCCCGTTGGCCAGGGTGCGCTCGCGATAGGCGATGGGCGGGACCGTGTCCGCGGCGAAGACGGGAAGGGCAAGGCCCAGGCAGAGGGCGAAGGCGAGCGCGGCGTGGCGGAACATGCGGACTTCCCGGTTGGCGTGCGGCGACCCTAGCATCGGCGGCGAGGGAGGGAAGCGGGCGAGACCGCCGCAGGGCTGCGCCTTTTCTTCGGGTGGTCCCCCTCCCCCGCTTCGCAGGGGAGGAAGAGAGCGCGGGTTTTACGCCGCCAGCTTGACCAGCATCTTGCCGGTGTTGGCGCCTTGCATGAGGCCGATCAGGGCGCTGGGGGCGTTGGCGATGCCGTCGAGGACGGTCTCCTGGTACTTGACCTTGCCGTCCTTCAGCCAGCCGGCCATGTCGCTCAGGAACTGGCCGTGCAGGTGCGGGAAGTCCGTGCCCACGAAGCCGCGCAGCATCACCCGCGAATAGATGATGTTCGACAGGTTCGAGACCGGCGAGTGGCCGGAATTGTAGCCGGAGATGAAGCCGCAGACCGGGATGCGGCCCAGGGTGTTCATGCGGCGGAGGGCCGCTTCCAGATGATCGCCGCCGACATTGTCGAAATAGACGTCGATCCCCTTGGGCGTGGCGTCCTGCAGGGCCTGCCGGATCGGGGCTTCCTTGTAGTTGATCACCGCGTCGAGGCCGACTTCGTCCTTCAGCCAGGCGGCCTTGTCGGCCGAACCAGTGGAGCCCACCACGTAGCAGCCCTTGATCTTGGCGATCTGGGCGGCGACCGAGCCCACCGCGCCGGCCGCGGTGGAAACGAAGACCTGCTCGCCGTCCTTGAGCTGGCCGATGTGCAGCAGGCCGCCATAAGCGGTGAAGCCGGTCATGCCCATGGCGTGCATGTAGGTGGTGAGCGAAAGGTCCGGATCAGCCGCCAGCTTGCTCAGGTCCTTGCCGGCGGAGACGAAATATTCCCGGAAGCCCGAGCGATTGGTGACGATGTCGCCGACGGCGAAGTCGGGGTTCTTGGATTGGACGACGCGGCCCAGCGCCCCGCCCATCATCGGGACATTGAGGTCCTGGCCGGCGGTCAGGCGCGGGCGCATGGCCGGATCGACCGACATGTAGAGGTTCTGGACCAGCACCTGGCCGTCGCCGGCGTCGCCGACGCTGGTTTCCACCAAGGCGAAGTCCTCGGGCCTGGGCATTCCGTTCGGGCGGGCGACGAGGTGGATCTCACGGCTGACGGGCATAATGGCCTCCCTGGGCTCTCTCTTGAAATTTGCGTGGCCCGAAATGCCGTTGGGCCAGCTTCTCTTGTGCCGCGGGCGGCGGCGTTTGGAAACCGGCGGTTTCAGGATGTTGGGAGGAGGTCGCCCCAATCCAGCCGCCGGGCGACCGCGTAGGCGGCCTTGTCGCGCTTGGCGACGAAGCGCTGCTCGGCCGCGCCGGAGGGCGTGCAGAGCTTGAGTTCGATCCCCGGCTTGCCGGCGCGGGGCGGGGCGAGGACCCGCGGGGCCGGCGGCTCCACGGCGAGGCCGGGCCGGGCGGCGGCCAGGTAGATGAACTTCTCGTCCTCGAAGGGGGTCTCGGCGCCCTTGGCGATGCGGTGGTCGCGCGAGCGGGCGAGGCGTTGGCTGAAATGGCACCAGTCGGGAGCGTTCAGCGGGCAGGGCGCGTGGTGCGGGCAAGGGGCGATGAGTTGGGCGCCCGCCTCGATGAGCTGGGTGCGAGCCGCGAGGATGCGTTGGTAGCCGGCGGGTGTTCCGGGCTCGATGAGGACAAGCACGCCCTGCGTCGAATCCCACAGGCGGGCGACGACGCCGGCCTGCGCGGACGGAGCAATCTCGGCCAGGGCGTAGCTGGCCATGACGAGGTCGGCCGTGGGCCAGTCGCCGGCGGCGGCGAGGTCGGCGCGCAGGCGCTCGGCTTCCTTGAGGGTGGGGGCCGCTTCGGCGGCGAGCGCTTCGGCGAGGTCGAGGAAGGCGCGGTTGGAGTCGAGCAGGACGGCGCGGGCGACGCCGGGCCAGGTCTCAAGGGCCGCCCAACCGGCGCCGCCCGGCCCGGCGCCGGCGTCCAGCAGGCTTCGGGGGGCGAAATCCCGAACGCGCTCGGCGATGTCGGCGAAGACTCGGGCGTCGGCGGCGTAGGTGGCCGGGAGGCGTGTCAGGACATAGGCCATGGCGTCGGCCTGCGAGGCCACCACGGCGGCCGAGCCGCCGCCGGCGCGATAGCGGGCGGAGATGGCGCTGGCCCGGCCGGCCAGGTCCTTGCGCGAGACGCCCTCCAGCAGGCGGTCGGCGGCGAGGCGGAGCTGTGGCGGCAGGTCGAAGGACATGGGTGCGGGCTTTAACTCGTCCATGGGGGCTATTCCACTTTTCCTCCCCTGCGGAGCGGGGGAGGGGGAGGAAATGGAGCGACGACGCCTCGCGCTATCTCGCTTCCCCCTCCGCCTCGCGGCGCAGGGCGCGAAGGGCCTCGGGGACGTCGCGGCGCAGGGCCATGCGGGCGATGGGGCCGGGGATGGCGAAGGGGACAGAGGCGCGGTTCTCGTAGAGCACGCGGGTGCGGCGACCGTCGTCAAGGGGGACGAGCCGCCACTGGCCGTCGAGCAGCCTCAGCTCGCCGCCGACGCGGTAGAAGTGGATGCGGCGGGGCGGGTCGTAGTCGGAGCGGAAGACGCTGCGAACCGAGGGCAGGAGGCCGTTGCGGCTGACGTGCTCGCGCACGTCCCAGCGTCCGGCCGGGTCCCTGGCCAGCACCCGGCAGCTCCGGAGGCTGCGGACCATGCGCGGAGCGAGGTCGCAGTCGAGCAGCACCTTCCAGACCGCTTCCGGCGGGGCGTCGATCTCCACCACGCCGCGGATCAGGCCGGAGGCGCCGCCTGGGTCACGCAGCACCTCGACCCGCAAGGACGAATCTCGCGCCTGCGCCGGCGGAGCGGCCAGGAGGATGCAGGCGATGATGACCGCTGGGCGCATGGCGAAGCTTTCCTCGCCATGCGCAACGCGTCAGGCGCCGTGTCGGTTCTTCACCAAGTCCTCGACCACGGCCGGATCGGCGAGGGTCGTGGTGTCGCCGAGGTTGCCGAGGTCGTTCTCGGCGATCTTGCGCAGGATGCGGCGCATGATCTTGCCCGAGCGGGTCTTGGGCAGGCCGGGGGCGAACTGGACGACGTCGGGGGCGGCGAAGGGGCCGATCTCGCGACGGACCCAGCCCTTCAGCTCGGCCTCGAGGATGTCGGTCGGATGGACGTCGGCCTTCAGGGTGACGTAAGCGTAGACGCCCTGGCCCTTGATGTCGTGCGGATAGCCGACGACCGCGGCCTCGGCGACGTTCTCGTTGCCGACCAGGGCGCTCTCGATCTCGGCGGTGCCCAGGCGGTGGCCGGAGACATTGATGACGTCGTCCACCCGGCCGGTGATCCAGTAGTAGCCGTCCTCGTCGCGGCGACAGCCGTCCCCGGTGAAGTACTTGCCGGGATAGGTCGAGAAGTAGGTGTCGAAGAAGCGCTGGTCGTCGCCATAGACCGTCCGCATCTGGCCGGGCCAGCTATCGGTGATGCAGAGGTTGCCGGAGGCCGCACCGGTGATGACCGCGCCATCGGCCTCGACGAGCTGGAACTTCACGCCGGGCATCGGCTTGGCGCAGGAGCCGGGTTTGGTGGGGTGGGCGCCGGGCAGGGGCGAGGCCAGGCACGCGCCGGTCTCGGTCTGCCAGTAGGTGTCGACGATCGGGCAGCGGCCCTCGCCCACCACGCGGTGGTACCAGAGCCAGGCTTCCGGGTTGATTGGCTCGCCCACCGTGCCCAGCAGGCGCAGCGACTTGCGCGAAGTCTTCAGGACCGGCTCGTCGCCCTCGCGCATCAGGGCGCGGATGGCGGTCGGGGCGGTGTAGAAGATCTCCACCTTGTACTTGTCGATGACCTCCCAGAAGCGGGAGTGGTCGGGATAGTTGGGCACGCCCTCGAACATCAGGGACGTGCCGGCGTTGGCCAGGGGGCCGTAGACCACATAGCTGTGGCCGGTGACCCAGCCCACGTCGGCCGTGCACCAGAAGACCTCGCCGGGGCGGTAGTCGAAGACCAGCTCGTGGGTGTAGGCGGCCCAGGCCAGATAGCCGCCGGTGGTGTGCAGCACGCCCTTGGGCTTACCGGTCGAACCGGAGGTGTAGAGGATGAACAGCGGGTCCTCCGCGTTCATCGGCTCGGGCTCGCAGACGTCGGAGACGCCCTGCTTCAGGTCCGGCAGGAAGGCGTCGCGGCCTTCGGTCATCGGCACGTCGGCCTTGGTGCGGCGCACCACGATGACGTCGGTGACTTGCGGGCAGGACTTCAAGGCCTCGTCGACGTTGCGCTTGAGGGGAACGATCTTGCCGCCGCGCAGGCCCTCGTCGGCGGTGATGACGATGCGGCTGTCGCAGTCCTGGATGCGGCCGGCGATGGAGTCGGGCGAGAAACCGCCGAAGATCACCGAGTGGATGGCGCCGATCCGTGCGCAGGCCAGCATACAGAAGGCGGCCGCCGGGATCATCGGCAGGTAGATGGTGACCCGGTCGCCCTTCTTGACGCCCTTGGCCTTCAGCACGTTGGCGATGCGGCAGACCTCGGCCAGGGCTTCACGATAGGTGAAGCGGGCCATCAGGCCGTCGTCGCTTTCCCAGAGGATGGCGGGCTGGTCGCCGCGTTCGGCGATGTGGCGATCGAGGCAGTTGACCGAGACGTTCAGTACGCCGTCCGCGAACCAGCGGATGTGGAAGTCTTCCTTCTCGAAGGAAACGTCCTTGACCTGGGTAAAGGGGGTCATCCAGTCGAGGCGGCCGGCGACCTTGGTCCAAAAGGCGTCGGGATTGGTCTCGACCTCGGCCACCGCAGCCTCGTAGCCGGCGGCGTCCATGTGGGCCTTCTGCGCCCAGGCCTTCGGAACCGGAAAGACTTCGCCGTCGCTCACGCTGCGCACTCCCTGTCACAAGCTCTGGAGGGAGTTATGCGGAGTGACGCGGGGGACGCAACCGCAGAGGTCAGGAAAGTGCGGGGGTGAGGCAATACGGAGCGGAGACCGCCCTGCCGGGCGGCCCCCTCCGTCGCGCTGCGCGCGATTGATCAGCCGCGGCGGTCGCGCTTGGCGGCGACGCGCAGGCGCAGGGCGTTGAGCTTGATGAAGCCGGCGGCGTCGCGGTGGTCGTAGGCGACCTTGCCTTCCTCGAAGGTGACCAGGTCCTGGTCGTACAGCGAGTAGGGGCTGGTGCGGCCGATGACGGTGACATTGCCCTTGTAGAGCTTCACGCGAACCTGGCCGGTGACCTTCTTCTGGCTGTAGTCGATGGCCGCCTGCAGCATCTCGCGCTCCGGGCTGAACCAGAAGCCGTTGTAGATGAGCGATGCGTACTTCGGCATCAGCTCGTCCTTCAGGTGCATCGATCCGCGGTCGAGGGTGATGGACTCGATCCCGCGGTGGGCGGCCAGCAGGATGGTCCCGCCGGGGGTCTCGTAGACGCCGCGCGACTTCATGCCGACGAAGCGGTTCTCGACCAGGTCGAGGCGGCCGATCCCGTTGTCGTGACCGAGCTTGTTGAGCTTGGTCAGCAGGGCGGCGGGGGTGAGCTTCTCGCCGTCGATGGCGACCGGGTCGCCGCCTTCGAAGTCCATGGTGAAGATGGTCGGGGTGTCCGGCGCGTCCTCGGGCGAGATGGTGCGCATGTGCACGAACTCGGGAGCCTCGATCGCCGGGTCTTCCAGCACCTTACCTTCGGAGGAGGAGTGCAGCAGATTGGCGTCGACGCTGAAGGGCGCCTCGCCGCGCTTGTCCTTGGTGATCTGGATCTGGTGCTTCTCGGCGAAGTCCAGCAGGGCCTCGCGGGACTTGAAGTCCCACTCGCGCCAGGGGGCGATGACGTGGATGTCGGGCTCGAGGGCATAGTAGCCGAGCTCGAAGCGGACCTGGTCGTTGCCCTTGCCGGTAGCGCCGTGGCTGACGGCGTCGGCGCCGGTCTGACGGGCGATCTCGATCTGGCGCTTGGCGATCAGCGGCCGGGCGATCGAGGTGCCGAGCAGGTACTGCCCTTCATAGACCGTGTTGGCGCGGAACATCGGAAACACGAAGTCGCGGACGAATTCTTCGCGGAGGTCCTCGATGAAGACGTTCTCCGGCTTCACGCCGGCGGCAAGCGCCTTGGCGCGGGCGGGTTCGATTTCTTCGCCCTGGCCGAGGTCGGCGGTGAAGGTGACGACCTCCGCCCCATACTCGGTCTGCAGCCACTTCAGGATGATCGAGGTGTCGAGCCCGCCGGAATAGGCGAGGACGACTTTCTTGATGGGGGGGTTGGTCGTGCTCATGCGCGGCACCCTAAGCCAGGATCAAAACAATTGGATTGCAAATGCGCCAACAATCGGCGTGGTATTGGCGCCAGATTTCAAACTTGTCTGTGCGAGGGGCATATGGCGCCAATCAAGCTCGACGCCATCGATCGCCGTATTCTGCGCGCCCTGCAGCGGGACGGCCGCATGCAGAATATCGAACTCGCCAAGGAGGTCGGGCTGTCGCCATCGCCCTGCCTGCGCCGGGTCCGGCTGCTGGAGGAGGCGGGCGTCATCCAGCGCTATGTGGCGGTGGTGGACGGGGCCAAGGTCGGGGTCGGGCTGACGGTGTTCGCCCGGGTCTGGTTCAAGACCCAGGACGCGGCCATGACCCAGCAGTTCGCCGAGGCGGTGCGGCGGTTTCCCGAAGTGGTCGAGTGCTATCTGACGACCGGGGAGTGCGACGCCCTGCTGCGGATCGTGACCGCCGACCTGAACAGCTATTGGCGCTTCCAGGCCGATCACCTGACGCGGATTCCGAGCGTCCAGAGCGTGAAGACCGACGTACCGATGGAGACGGTCAAGCGCAGCTTCGAAATCCCGCTGCCTTAAGACTTGAGCCCGCCTTCGGCGTCGAGCGTGATCAGGGCGCCCTTGAGCCACTGCAGGTGCATCATGGCCACGATCGCCGCCAATGTGGCGCGGGCGCCGAAGAAGATGACGTTGTAGGCCAGGTCCGCCGCGTTGCGATGGGCCCAGAGCAGGGCCACGCCCAGGAGCAATGCGAGCAGCACCGGCAGGATGAGGGCCTGATTGCGCGGCAGGCGCCAGTTTCCGCGCATCGGCACCAGCGTCTGGGCGTCCATCCGGCGCCAGGCCGCCCGCGCCCCGCCCGCCATGATCGACAGGGCGATGATCCAGAGGGCGTCGGCGCCGATACTCAGGAAATCCATCTAGACGCTCACCTGGGTGCCCAGCTCCACCACGCGGCCGGGGGGGATCTTATAAAAGTCCGTGGGGTTGGCGGCGTTCCGCATCAGGAAGATGAAGATCTTGTCCTGCCAGAGCGGCATGCCGGACTGAGCCGAGGCCACCACGGACCGGCGACCGAGGAAGAAGCTGGTGGCCATGATGTCGAATTTCAGACCGAGCTTGCGGCAGAGGCCGAGCGCCTTGGGCAGGTTCGGACTCTCCATGAAGCCGTAGGAGACGAAGACCTTCTTGAAGTCGTCGTTCACCGGCTCGATGCGGATGCGGTCGGCCTCGCTGACCCGCGGAGTCTCGGTGGTGACAACGGTGAGGATCACGTTCTTCTCGTGCAGGACCTTGTTGTGCTTGAGGTTGTGCATGAGCGCGACGGGCGCGATGTCCGGGTCGGAGGTCAGGAAGATGGCCGTGCCGGGGGCCCGGTGCGGCGCGCGGGCCTTGAGAATCTCGGACAGCTCGACCAGCGGGACGGAGTCGCGGCGGGTCTTTTCGGTGAGGATCTGGGCGCCGCGGGTCCAGGTCCACATGACGACCACCAGCACTGCGCCCATGACCAGGGGCAGCCAGGCCCCGTCGGGAATCTTCAGGAGGTTGGAGCTGATGAAGACCAGGTCGATGACGCCGAAGGCGCCGGCGGCCAGGGCGGCTTGCCAGACGGGCCGCTTCCACATGTAGCGGACGATCACGAAGAACAGCAGCGTATCGACGAACATCGCGCCGGTGACCGCGATCCCGTAGGCGGCGGCCAGGGACGAGGAGGTCTGGAAGGTGAACAGCAGGATGAGGACGCCGATCATCAGGTAGGTGTTCACCTGCGGCACGTAGATCTGGCCGGCCTGGGTCTCGGAGGTGCGGCGGATGTCGATCCGCGGCAGCAGGCCCAGTTGCACGGCCTGCTGGGTCATGGAGAAGGCGCCGGTGATCACCGCCTGGCTGGCGATGACGGTGGCGGCGGTGGCGAGCACGAGCACCGGCCAGTAGGCGATCTCGGGCACCATTTCCCAGAACGGGTTGAAGCGCGCGTTGTGGTCGGCGAGCACGTTGGCGCCCTGGCCCAGATAGTTCAACGCCAGGCAGGGGAGCGCGAAGCTGAGCCAGGCGGCGCGGATCGGGCCTTTGCCGAAGTGGCCCATGTCGGCGTAGAGCGCCTCGGCCCCGGTCACCGCCAGGAAAACGCTGCCGAGAATGACGAAGCCGACCCAGCCGTTGGTGAAGAGGAACATCACCCCGTAGTGCGGCAGGAAGGCGCGGACGATCGTCCAGTCGTCGAAGATGTGGAACAGGCCGAGACCGCCGAGCACCAGGAACCAGGCGGCCATGATCGGGCCGAAGAAGGCGGCCACCCGATGGGTGCCGCGGGGCTGGAGCATGAAGAGCGCGACGAGCACGCCCGCGGCGATCGGCACCAGGTAGGGCTCGATTCCCAAGCCGACGCCGGGCGCCTCCTTGAGGCCCTCGACCGCCGAAAGCACGGAGATGGCGGGCGTGATGACGCCGTCGCCATAGAACAGCGCCGCGCCGATCACGCCCAGGAAGAAGACCGCCGTCGACCGCTTGGGCAGGTGGCGCTGGGCCAGGGCCATAAGGGCCAGCGTGCCGCCTTCGCCCTTGTTGTCGGCCCGCATCAGGAAGACGACGTACTTGATGGTGACGATGAGGACGAGGGCCCAGATCACCAGCGAGACCACGCCCAGCACCGCCAGTTCGCTGGCGCCGCCCTCGCGGGAGTGGTGCAGGGCCTCCTTCATCGCATAGAGGGGGCTGGTGCCGATGTCGCCGAACACGACGCCGATGGCGCCAAGGGCCAGTGCGGCGAAGCTCTCGCGCTTGTGCGATTGAGATTCCTCGGCCGCTTCCTGAGCGACGGCGGCTGAATCAGCCATGCAAGGTCTCCGGGCCGAAGGGCTCAAAGCGCGGCCCGAGTGCCGCAAAGCCGGCGCGATTACACCCAATCTCGCCAGGGTACAATCGCGACCTGATACCGTCGCCCGGCGGCGGGCAAGCGAAAACGCGCCGCCCGCTTGACCTTGAGCCTGCTTTCGCCACCTTCGGCCATGCTTGTGGGAGAAGGGGCCCAAATGGACCGCAGACTGGCGCTGGTGACGGGAGCCTCGGCGGGAATCGGCGCGGCGTTTGCGAAGATCTACGCCAGTCACGGCTATGACCTGGCCCTCACCGCCCGGCGCGCCGAGCGCCTGGAGCGGCTGGCCGATGAAATCCGGCTGGCGCACGGGGTGGAGACCCTGGTGGTTCCCGCGGATCTGGCCGATCCGGGCGCGCCGGAGCAGATGCTGCAGCATCTGACGGCCCATGGCCGCAGCGTCGACGCGCTGGTCAACAACGCCGGCTACGGGGTGACGGGCGGCTTTCTCGAATCCTCCTGGCAGACCCACGAGACCTTCCTGCGGGTGATGCTCACCGCGCCGACGGAATTGGCCTATCGGGTGCTGCCGGGGATGGTCGAGCGGCGGTTCGGGCGGATCGTCAACGTCGCCTCGCTGGCGGGACTGATCCCCGGCTCGCCGGGAGCCACGCTCTATGGCGCGGTGAAGAGCTATCTGATCAAGGCCTCGCAGAGCCTGCACCTGGAGAACCTGGCGAGTGGCGTGCATGTGAGCGCGCTCTGCCCGGGGTTCACCTATTCGGAATTTCACGACGTCAACGACACACGCGAGCAGATCAGCCGCAGCGCCCCGCCCTGGATGTGGCTGGGCGCCGACGAGGTCGCCGCGGCAGGCTACGAGGCGGCCGAAGCCAATCGCCCGATCTGCGTTCCGGGCGCGCCGAACAAGGCCATCGCCGCGACGGCGAAGATGCTGCCCGACGAGTGGGCCCTGGCGCTAATGGCCTCGCAGGGGCCGAGGTTTCGCGGGAAGGTCTGAGCCCTCGTCGCGCATGGGAGACGAAGTCTCTAGTTCGAATAGGGCGCTGCGGCCTCGCGCAGGATCACCCCGGCGGTGGATTCGGCGATCCCAGCGAGCACGAACTGCACGGCCAGGGCGCAGAGAATGAGGCCCAGCACCCGGACGACGATGGTCAGGCCGATGCGGCCGAGGATGCGGGTGATCAGCGGTGTGGCCCAGAAGCAGAGCATTACGGCCAGGGCCAGGGCGGCGATCACCGCCACCCCCACCGCCGCGCCGGCTAGGCCGAACTGCTTGGCCTCGCTGGCGTAGATGACCACCGTCGAGATCGCCCCCGGCCCGATCAGCAACGGCATGGCGAACGGGACGATCATTCGTTCGAACCGGCGGCGGGCGCTGTTGGAGTCGGTGGTGGCCGGGCTTCCCTCATCGACGGCGTTTGTGAAGGTGGCGGTGAAGTCGTCGCGAACCATCTCCAGGCCCAGCAGGAAGAGGATCACTCCGCCAGCGATCCGGAAGGCGGCCAGGGAAATCCCGAAGAACTCGAGAAGCGCCAGGCCCGAGAAATAGAAGAAGGTCAGGAAGCCGAGGACGAAGAGCGAGATATAGACGGAGATCAGCCGGGTATCCCTGCTCTTCACGCCACTGGTGGCGGCGGCGAACAGGGGAACGTTGCCGATCGGGTCGATCAGCGCGAACAGGGCGACGAAAAAGTTGACGGCGAAGTCCCACTGGCTCATGCAAGCGTCTTAGCCCAATTCGCCGCGTCCGCCGACATCCCGCAAGGGAGCGGCAGCACGCCTGCATGACAAGGAGGCCGCCATGGCCCTTGCTGACCTCGCCGTGCGCGCCGACCCGCGCCTGATCGTCCCCCTGGACCTGCCGACCGTGGACGAGGCTCGCCGCGTCACCGAGGCGCTGGGCGAGGCGGTGAGCTTCTACAAGATCGGCCTGGAGCTGTTCGCCACCGGCGGCGGCATGGGCCTGGCGCGGGATCTGAAGGGCCAGGGCAAGCAGGTGTTCCTGGACTGGAAGCTGCACGACATCGGAACGACGGTGCAGCGCGCCGCCGCGGTGCTGGCGGACGCCGGCTGCGATTTCCTGACTGTGCACGCCGAGCCCCAGGTTCTGGAGGCCGCAGTGCGAGGCAAGGGGCGCTCGGACCTCAAGGTCCTGGGCGTCACGGTGTTGACCAGCCTGAACGACGCCGACCTGGTGGAGATGGGCTTCTCCGAAAGCGCCCGCTCGCTGGTGGAGCGCCGCATCCATCACGCCATCGCCGCCGGCGCGGACGGGGTGATCGCCAGCCCGCACGAGGCGGCCCTCGCGCGCCAGATCGGCGGCAAGGGCTTCCTGGTGGTGACCCCGGGCGTGCGCCCCGACTGGTCGGCCAAGAACGACCAGGCCCGCGCCGCAACCCCGGCCGACGCATTGCGCGCGGGCGCCAGCCACATCGTCTGCGGCCGCCCGATCACCGCGGCCAACGATCCGCGCGAGGCGGCCCTGCGGGTGGTTCAGGAGATGGCGACGGCGTGAGCCGCGCCTAGCTGTACTTTGCGACGAAGGCGTCGGCGTCCAGGCGGCGAAAGTCCTCCAGGGCGTCCGCCAGGCGTTCGTGGCGCCAGTCCCACCAGGCCAGGGCCAGCAAGCCGTCCTGCACGGCCTTAGGGAACCGCTCGCGGATCGGGTGGGACGGCACGCCGCCGACGATGGTGAACGGCGGTACGTCCTTGGAGACCACCGCGCCCGCGCCGACCACCGCCCCGGTTCCGATGGTCACGCCCGGCAGCACCGTCGCGCCATGGCCGATCCAGACGTCGTGCCCGAGCACCACCCGATGGCTGCGGCGCCACTCGAAGAATTCCTGATCGTCGGCCTCGGCGAGACGATAGGAGACGGCGCGATAGCTGAAGTGGTGCTGGGCCGCCTTCCAGGTCGGGTGGTTGCCGGGATTGATCCGGGCGTCGCGGGCGATGGAGCAGAACTTGCCAATCTGCGCATAGTTCGCCGAGGCGTCGTTCACGATGTAGCTGAACGCGCCCATGGTCACTTCGGACAGGCTGGTGCGGGCGCCGACGCGCGTCCAGGGCCCGAGCACGCAGTCGTGGACGCTGGCCTCTGGGTTGATCGCGGGCTCGGACGGATCGAGCCGCTCGCCGGCGGCGGTTGCGGAGTAGCGCTCGAAATAGCGATCGCCGGGCTCCAGCGGGTGATCGGCAAGGCGCAGCATCGGAAATCTCCGCGAAAAATGAGTTCGCGGAAGCTAAGCAGGCGCGGTGACGCGGGGGTGACGAGGTCGCCGCCCGCTCAGCGGATCAGGTGGGCGCTTGTCGAGGTTTCGTACTGTCGATCCTCCCGTTTGGGGAGCTGGATCGCCAAAGGCGAGACGGAGGAGGCCGCGAAGCGATCCCGCCCGTGGCGGGGAGCCCCCTCAGTCGGCTTCGCCGACAACTTCCCCAGCGGGGGAGCATCAGAGCTTCTAGAAATCGACGGCGATACCCTTGCGTTCCCAGTCGCCGAAGCGGGTGGGCTCGGGGCCTTTGGGGCCGCCGAGTTCGGCCAGGCGCTCGGCTTCCGCAGCTTCCGCGGCGCGGCGGGCGGCGGCCTCTTCCAGGGCGCGGCGAGCGGCGGGGCTGAGCTCCTTGCCGGGAGCGGCGTGGGGCGGAAGGTCTTGGCTCATGGCTGGCATCTAAGCCCTCGCGGGGCGCGGCGCCAGCCCGCAGGGGCGTATCGCCGCTTGCCTTGCGGCCCGGATGAGGGCACGCCGCGCCTGTGACCGAAGACCGTGACATCGGCCTGCCCGCGCGCCGGGCCGCCATCGACATCCTTTCCGCAGCTCTCGCCCGCCGCGCCGGGCTGGAGGAGGCCTTGGCGCGACCGGCCTTCCGCAACCTGGCCCTCCGCGACCGGGGGTTTGCGATGGCGCTGGCCATGGCGACGCTGCGCCGGCTGGGTGCGATCGAGCGGGCGCTGGACTCGCGGCTGGCCAAGCCACCGCCCGAGGCCGTGCGCAACATCCTGCGGATCGGGGTGACTCAGGCCTTCCTGATGGACACGCCGGCCTTCGCGGCGGTGACCACCAGTGTCGACTTGGCGGCGAGCCATTCCTCGACCCGGGCCTTCAAGGGTCTGGTGAACGGGGTGCTGCGTGGCCTGCTGCGCGAGCCGCCGGTGCTGGACGACCCGGAGGCGCTGTGCCCGCCCTGGCTCTATGCGCGCTGGACCGCGGCCTATGGCGTCGAAGCGGCCCGGGCGATGGCGGCGCTGATCGCGCAGGAGCCGGCCACCGACCTTTCGCTGAAGTCGGCGGCGGATGCCGCCGAGCTCGCCCAGGCGCTGGAGGCGGAGATCCTTCCTGGCGGCGCCCTGCGCACGGCGCGCAAGGGCGAGGTCACCGGTTGGCCGGCCTATGGCGAGGGCCGTTGGTGGGTGCAAGACGCCAGCGCGGCGATCCCCGCCCGGCTGCTGGACGTAAGGCCGGGCGAGAGCGCACTGGACCTCTGCGCCGCGCCAGGCGGCAAGACGCTGCAGCTCGCCGCGGCCGGGGCCGAGGTCGTGGCGGTGGACCGGTCGGCCGCGCGGCTGGGCCGGGCGCGGGAGAACCTGGAGCGCATGGGCCTCAAGGCCGAGATCGTGGCCGCTGACGCAGGCGAGTGGGACGACGGGCGGACCTTCGACGCCGTGCTGCTGGACGCGCCCTGCAGCGCCACCGGCACCTATCGCCGGCACCCCGACGTGCTGTGGGCGGCGCGGCCGGGCGACGTGGCCGCCTTGGCCGGGGTGCAGGCCAAGCTGCTGGATTCAGCGGCCCGGCGGGTGAAGCCTGGCGGGCGCCTGGTCTATTGCGTCTGCTCGCTGGAGCCGGAGGAGGGCGAGGCCCAGATCGCCGGCTTCCTGGCGCGCCAGCCGGAGTTCGAACTGGCGCCTGTCGCGCCCGGAGAGGCTGGCGCGCCGGAGGCCAGCCGGCTGGCGGACGGGACCCTGCGCCTGCTGCCGCATCATCTGGCGGGCGGGCAGGACGGCTTCTATGTCGCCCGGCTCAGGCGCCGGGCTTAGGCCTTCACAAGGCCGCGACCTTCTTGTTCCCTTCTCAACCCTTGGCTAAGTCGAGACACATGACCTCCGCACCGATCATCGCTCCGTCCATCCTGGCGTCGGACTTCGCGCGCCTGGGCGAGGAGGTCGCCGCCATCGAGGCGGCCGGCGCCGATTGGGTGCACGTGGACGTCATGGACGGCCATTTCGTGCCGAACATCACGCTTGGCCCGGACATCGTGAAGGCCCTGCGCCCGCACGCGAAGATCCCCTTCGACGTGCACCTGATGATCTCGCCGGCCGACCCTTATCTCGAAGCCTTCCGCGAGGCGGGCGCCGACATCATCAGCGTGCATCCGGAGGCGGGCCCGCACCTGAATCGCAGCCTCAAGCGTATCCGCGAACTGGGCGCCAAGGCCGGTGTGGTCTTCAATCCCTCGACCGATCCGAGCGTCATCCAGTGGATGATGGACGAGATCGACCTGATCCTGGTGATGTCGATCAACCCCGGCTTCGGCGGCCAGAAGTTCATGCATTCGCAGCTCCGCAAGATCGAGGCGCTGCGCAAGATGATCGACGCCAGCGGCAAGCACATCGAGCTGGAAGTGGACGGCGGGGTGACGCCGGAGACGGCGCCGCTGTGCGTCGCCGCCGGCGCCACGGCCCTGGTGGCCGGCACGGCGGTGTTCCGCGGCGGGCCTTCGAAGTACGCCGACAACATCCGCGCCCTGAAGGGCGGCTGACCGGGTGGCCGGCGCCACACCGGCGATCTCCAACTCTCCGGGCGGGCTGTGGGGCCTGGCCCTCTTCAAGGGTGCGTACGGCCAGGTCCGGCGCGACTGGGCCGGCTCGCCCCTGCACCGCTGGCTGCTGGCGAGGCCCACGCCTGAGGGCCTGGCGATCGCGGCCAGGGACTTCCGGCCGGCCAGCCCCGAGGCGGGGCGGCAGATCCTGGCCGGACGTTTCCTGTTCTCGGGCGCGGTCATGGAGGCCGGGATCCGCGGCGATCCCTGGGACCGGCCGAGTCCCAGCCACGGCTTCGCCATCGGCCTGCACGGCTTCGACTGGATGCGCGACCTGCTCGTGCTGGGCGAGGAAGGCGCGGCAGAGGCTCTGCGCCTGACCTTGGGCTGGCGTGAGCTGTTCGGACGGTGGAACGCCTTTTCCTGGAGCCCGCCGGTGCTGGAGCGGCGGGTGTTCGAGCTGGCCTGCGGCGCCAAGACGATCTGCGCCCAGGCCTCCGACATGGAAGCTTCGGTGATCGTCTCCGACCTGGCCCGGCAGGCGCGGCACCTGGTCGGCGTCGCCGACGGGCCGGTGCGGGCGGCCGAGCGGGCCTGCGTCGCGGCCCTCGCCGGGACGGCCCTAAGCGGCGAAGCGGGCGAGAAACTGCTTGCTCTCGGCCTGGCGAAGCTGGAGCAGGCTTTGCCGGTGACGGTCCAGCCGGACGGCGGCCACGCCAAGCGCTGCCCGCGCTCGGCGCTCGAGCTGTTGTTCGATCTGCGCGCACTGGACGAAGCCCTGGTGCAGCGCGGCCAAGGTGCGCCCGAGAGCCTGTTGCGGGCGATCGACCGGCTCTCTGGCGCGGTGCGATTCTTTACCCTGGCGGACGGCGCGCTGCCGGAGCTGCAGGGCGGCGAGGCCGGGACCAAGGCCTATGTCGCCGCCGCGGGGGCCGCCGAGAGCGGATCCCCACCGCCGGCCTCGCGAAACGGATACCAGCGCCTGGACGGGCGCAGCCTGCAGGTCTTCGTGGACGCCGCGCCTCCGGCCAGCGGGGCCTGGAGCATCAATGCCTGCGCCCAGCCTTTGGCCGTGGAGCTGCTGGCGGACGGACGGCGGTTGATCGCGGCCAGCGCCTGGTCGCCGGAGGCGGCCGGTCCGCAGGCCCTGCGCCTGGTGGACGCCTCCTCGACGCTCTCCATCGCCGACGCGGCCTGCGGCGAGCCGCTGCGAGGCTTCCGCGCCGCCACGCTGGGACCGCGGCTGGTGGGCGCCTATGAGACCGTGGAGGTTCGCCGGCAGGAGGCCGAGGGCGCGCTGCTTGTGGAACTTTCTCACGACGGCTGGGTCAGGCGTTTCGGCATGAAGCATGAGCGCCGGCTTTATCTGGACATCGCCGCCGACGAACTGCGCGGCGAGGACGCCCTCGTCCCGGTCGATCCCCAAGGCCAGGGCGAGGAGGGGCGGCGCTTTATCCCCTTCAAGATCCGCTTCCAGGTGCACCCGGACGTCAGCGCCAGCCTGGCGCGCGACGGCAAGAGCGTGCTGCTGCGGGCCGCCGAGGACGACCACGGCTGGTGGCTGCGCAACGACGCCCAATCGGCCGACATCGAGACCAGCGTCTATTTCCAGGATGGCAAGGCCCGCCGGGCGCAGCAGGTGGTGCTGCGCGGCCAGGCGAGGGCCGAGAGCGGGGCCAGGGTGCGTTGGAAGCTGACCAGCGCCGCGCCGGGGAAGGGATAGCGGCCGTGACGACACTTGAGCCGCATTGACCGCGCGGCGTTACGGGCCTAAGTCCGCGCCGTTCCGCGTGACTGGCGAAATCAAGGTGGGCGACCACCGGGGAGCGCGGGGCCTCATCATGCCGCTCGCCTGGGCAATTTCCTTTTGAAACGCTCAAGGAGACTGCCGTGCCCGCCGCCCCGAACTTCCCGCCTGCTCCCGATCGCGTCGCGCCCAAGCGCGCCCTGATCTCGGTGTCCGACAAGACCGGCCTGATCGAGGCGGCCAAGACGCTGGCCGAGGCCGGCGTCGAGCTGGTGTCCACCGGCGGCACGCGCGCGGCGATCGAGGCCGCCGGCCTGCCCGTCAAGGACGTCTCCGACCTGACTGGCTTCCCCGAGATGATGGATGGGCGGGTGAAGACCCTACACCCGATCGTGCACGGCGGCTTGCTGGGTGTTCGTGACGCGGCCGAGCACGCCAAGGCCATGGCCGACCACGGCATCGGCGCGATCGATATCGTCTATGTGAACCTCTATCCGTTCGAGGCGACTGTGGCGAAGGGCGGATCGTTCGAGGACTGCGTCGAGAATATCGACATCGGCGGACCGGCCATGGTGCGTTCGGCGGCCAAGAACCACGGCTACGTCGCCATCTGCACCGAGCTGGCCGACCTGGAAGAGGTTCTGGCGCAACTCAAGGAAGGCGCCGGCACGACCCTGGCCCTCCGCAAGACGCTGGCGGCCCGCGCCTATGCCCGCACCGCCGCCTATGACGCGGCCATCTCGTCCTGGTTTGCGGCCCAACTGGGCGAGGAGGCGCCGCGCCGCCGCGCCTTCGCCGGCGAGTTGGTCCAGACCATGCGCTATGGCGAGAACCCGCACCAGAAGGCCTCATTCTACCGTTTCGCCAACCCGCGGACTGGCGTGGCCACCGCCAAGCAGCTCCAGGGCAAGGAGCTCAGCTACAATAACGTCGCCGACACCGACGCGGCCTATGAGCTGATCGCCGAGTTCGACCCGGCCGTGGCCCCGGCCTGCGCCATCATCAAGCACGCCAACCCCTGCGGCCTGGCGACCGGCGGCTCGCTGCTGGAGGCCTATGAGCGGGCCCTGGCCTGCGACCCGACCAGCGCCTTCGGCGGCATCGTCGCCTTGAACACCGGGCTGGACGCGGCCACCGCGGCCAAGGTTCTGGAGATCTTCACCGAGGTGGTGATCGCCCCTGACGCCGACGAAGAGGCGGTGGCCCTGTTCCGCAAGAAGAAGAACGTGCGCCTGCTGACCACCGGCGGCCTGCCCGATCCTTATGCGCCGGGCGACACCTTCCGCTCGGTGGCGGGCGGTTTCCTGGTGCAGAGCCGCGACACCGCGCGCCTGACGCCGGCGGACCTCAAGGTGGTGACCAAGCGGCCGCCGACCGACGAGGAAGTGCGCGACATGCTGTTCGCCTTCACCATCGCCAAGCACGTGAAGTCGAACGCGATCGTCTACGCCCGAGGCGGCCAGACCCTGGGCGTCGGCGCCGGCCAGATGAACCGCAAGGACTCCGCCCGGATCGCGGCCCTGCGCGCGGCTGACTTCGGGCTCGACCTGAAGGGTTCGGCCTGCGCCTCCGAAGCCTTCTTCCCGTTCCCTGACGGCCTGCTGCAGGCGGCCGACGCCGGCTGCACCGCGGTGATCCAGCCTGGCGGCTCGATCGGCGACGACAAGGTGATCGAGGCAGCCGACGAGCGCGGCATCGCCATGGTCTTCACCGGCGTGCGGGTGTTCCGGCACTAGGACTGACGGGAAGGGCTCTGCTCGAAAGAGGGTGTCATCCCGGTTTGTGAAGCAAGACCGGGACCCATATGCGCTGCGGCGACGAAGACGGCGCCGTCTGGTCGGTCCTGAGGGATCTGGTGTGTATGGGTCCCGGTCTTCGGCCAATGGCCGAAACCGGGATGACACTGGGACCTAGAAGCCCCGGCGCGGCTGCGCCGGGGCTTCTTCGTTCTACTTCGCCTCGACGTTCGCCAGTTCGCGCAGGGCGGCGTTGGCGATGGTGAGCTTGGCGAAGGACCAGGCGCCGCCAGCCGCTTCGATCTCCTCCACGGCCTTGCGTGCGGCGTCGGCGACGTCCCGGCGCCGGGCCGCCCAGGAATCGATGGCGGCCAGGGCGACTTCCTCGGTCTTGCCGGCTTCGCGGCCGTCGGCGAGCGTCATGACGCCGCGGGTGACGGAGGCTTGCTCGGCGAGCAGGTCCTCGATCAGCCGACGGACGGCGGTGCGCTCGAAGGAGTCTCCGGCGGTGAAGCCGCCGGCGGCCGCGCGGAGGCGGTCGAAGGCGAAGGTCCGGCCGACCTGCTGGTAGAGGCGCGCGGCGTCGGCCAGCGGCCAGGCCGAGGCGTCCGCCAGATCGACCAGGTCCACGGCCACCGTCAGCGGCTGCAGGTTGGCGACCTGGCGAGCCAGAGCCTCCGGCGCGCCGGCGGTGGTCAGGCGGCTGACCTGGGCTTCCAGGGCCTGTCGCTCCACTGGGGAGAGGATGTCCGGGATCAGCTTCTTGAGCGTGGCTGCGCCGGGGCCATAACGCTTGACCAACGCCTCGACGCCCTGGCCGCCACGCGCCGCCCGGCGGGCGAGCCAGAAGGTCTCGCCGCGCAGGGTGTAGGCTAGGCGCCGATAAAGCGCCATCTGGCCGGCGGCGGGCGCCTTGCCGTCCAGCGCCGAGACCTGATCCCACAGGGGAACGAGACCGAGCACCGCCTTGGCCGCTTCATAGGCGGTGACGAAGGCGGTGACGTCACAGGAGGCGGCGGCCATCAGCCGGGTCGGGAAAGAGGGCCCGCAGCGGTTGATGGCGTCATTGGCGACCACGGTGGCGATGATGTCGCGCCGCAGGCGGTGACGGCGCAGGGCCTCGTCGTACTTGCGCAGGGGCTTGGGGAAGTAGCCCTCCAGCAGGTCTTCGAAGTAAGGGTCATCGGCGACGGGGCTGTGGGCCATGTCGCCTTTCAGCTCCAGCTTGCCATAGGCCAGGAGCACAGCCTCTTCCGGACGGGTCAGGCCCTTGCCGGCCTGGCCGCGTTCGGCCAGGGCATTGGCGTCGGGCAGACCCTCGACCGCGCGGTCGAGCTGCCCTCGGCTTTCCAGATGAGCCATGTAGCGAGCGTGCGGCTCAAGCTCGCCGGCCGCATCCAGGTCCATCAGCGAGAGGGCCAGGGTCTGATCGTAGTTGTGGGCCAGGACGTGGGTGGCCACATCTTCGGTCATCGACTTCAGCAGCTTGTCGCGCCTGGTCCGATCGAGCACGCCGGTGCGTTCCAGCATGCCGGTGAGGATCTTGATGTTCACCTCGTGGTCGGAGGAGTCGACGCCGGCGGAGTTGTCGATGGCGTCCGTCTCCACCCGCCCGCCGGCCAGGGCGAACTCGATGCGGCCGGCCTGGGTAAGGCCGAGATTGGCGCCTTCGCCGACCACCTTGACCCGCAGGTCGGCGCCGTTGATGCGCACGGAGTCGTTGGCCTTGTCGCCGACATCCGTATGGTTTTCGCGCTGACCCTTCACATAGGTGCCGATGCCGCCGAGATAGAGCAGCTCGGCCGGCGCCTTGAGGATGGCGGTCATCAGCTCGGCCGGGGAGAGGCTGTCGGCCTCGACGCCCAGCATCGCCTTGACCTCGCGGCTGAGCGGGATCGACTTCAGGGCGCGGGAGAAGACGCCGCCGCCCTTGGAGATGGCCTTGCGGTCATAGTCGTCCCACGAGGAGCGCGGCAGTTCGAACATCCGATGGCGCTCGGCGAAGGCGCGGGCGGCGTCGGGGTTCGGGTCGAGGAAGATGTGCCTATGGTCGAAGGCGGCCAGCAGGCGGGTCTGCTGCGACAGCAGCATGCCGTTGCCGAAGACGTCGCCCGACATGTCGCCCACGCCGACCACGGTGAAGGGTTCGGACTGGATGTCCTTGCCCAGCTCGCGGAAGTGGCGCTTGACCGCTTCCCAGGCGCCCCGGGCGGTGATGCCCATCTCCTTGTGGTCGTAGCCAGCCGAGCCGCCGGAGGCGAAGGCGTCGCCCAGCCAGAAGCCGTAGGATTCTGCCACGTCGTTGGCGATGTCGGAGAAGGTGGCGGTGCCCTTGTCGGCCGCGACGACCAGATAGGGATCGTCGCCGTCATGGATGATCACGTCCTGCGGATGGACGACCTTGCCTTCGGGGTCGAGGTTGTCGGTGACGTCCAGCAAACCCTGGAGAAAGGTCGTATAGGCGCGGATCGCCTCGGCGCGGGCGACGTCCGGCGCTGCGCCCTTCGGAAGCTGCTTGGGATAGAAGCCGCCCTTGGAGCCGACTGGGACGATAACCGCATTCTTGGTCTGCTGGGCCTTCACCAGGCCGAGCACCTCGGTGCGGAAGTCGTCGCGGCGATCGGACCAGCGCAGGCCGCCGCGGGCGACAGGGCCGAAGCGCAGGTGGATCCCCTCGATGTGCGTCGCCCAGACGAAGATCTCGCGATAGGGCTTGGGGAGCGGCAGATCGGCCAGCTCGCCGGAGGCGACCTTGAAGCTGATATAGGGCTTGGGGCGGCCGTCCTCGCCGCGCTGGTAGTAGTTGGTGCGCTTGATGGCGCCGACAAGTTGGGCCAGGCGGCGCAGCACCCGGTCGTCGTCCAGGCTGTCCACATGCTGCAGGGCCTGGATGATTTCGTCCATCAGCGCCGCGGCCTTGTCGGCGCGCTGGGCGAGGTCTCCTCCGGCGGCCGGATCGAACTTGGCGCGGAAGAGGTCGAGGATCAGGCGCGCCACGTCCGGATAGTTGGAAAGGGCGGTTTCCTGCACCCGCTGGCTGGGATCGAGCCCCGACTGCTGGCGGTAACGGGCCAGGGCGCGGATCAGGGCGGCCTCGCGCCAGGAGATCGAGAGCTCCAGCACCATGCGGTTGAAGCCGTCGTTCTCGGTGGCGCCGGCCCAGACGGCGGTGAAGGCGTCCTCGAAGGCCGTCTTCACGTCCTCGAAGACGAGATGCTCACCGTTCGGGTCGTCGAGCTCGAACTCGTGGACCCACACGCGCCGGCCGCCGGCCGGCATGACCGGATGGCCGTTCTCGACCATGGCCTTGAGGCCCATGTTCTCCAGGATCGGCAGCACGTCGGCGAGGGGGGCCGGGGACCCCGGGCGATAGAGCTTGAAGCGGAGCTGGGTCCTGGAGTCGGCGGCGCGGCGGAAGGCGCGGATGCGGACCGGCTCGTCAGGGGTCAGGCTCTCGATGATGGCGATGTCGGCCAGAGCCTCGACGGCGTCGTAGCGTTCGCGATAGCCGGCGGTGAAGGCCTCGCCGTAGCGGCCGACCATGTCGGCGACCTCGGCGCTGGCCCGGCCCGAGGCCCGGACGGCGGCGGCGAAGCGGTCGGCCCAGGTGCGGGAGGCTGCGGCGATCCGGGCTTCGAGCTCTTTCAGGTTCGGCTCGGCATGGTGGCCCGGCTGGACGCCGATGATGAAGTGCACCCGGGCGAGCGCGCTGTCCGGGAAGGCAGGGTAGTAGGCGGAGACGTGGCCCTCATAGGCTTCGGCCAACATTTCGCCGGCGCGGACGCGCAGGTCGGAATCGTAGCGGTCGCGGGGAACGAACAGCAGGACCGAGGCGAACCGGTCGAAGGGGTCGCGCCGCTCGAACAGCCGCACGCGCGGCCGGTCGTAGAGGTGCAGGATGCCGAGCGAGGCGGCCAGCAGGTCGTCTTCCGAAGCCTGGAAAAGCTCGTCCCGGGGATAGGTCTCCAGGATGTTGCGCAGGCGCTTTTCGTTGTGGGCGCTGGGGGCCTTGCCGGCGCGGTCGAGGACCCGGGCGACCTTGGCGCGGATAAGCGGCACGCCGTGGGCGGGCTCGTCATAGGCTTCGGAGGTGAAGAGGCCGACGAAGCGGACTTCGCCGGAGGGCTTGCCGTCGGCGCCGTAACGCTTGACCCCGACATAGTCCATGTAGCCGCGACGATGGACCTTCGAGCGCAGGTTCGACTTGGCCACGGTGACCGGGTCGGCGGCTATGTTGGCGGCGACCTGGGCGGTCAGCAGGGCCGGCTCGGAGGAACGGCGCAGCACGGTGCGGGCCGGATCACGCAGCACGCCGAGACCGTCCTGCGGCTGGTAGAGCGGTTCTTCCTTGGCGTAGCCGCCGTCCTTGAGGCGGGGGTACTCGTAGACCCGGGCGCCAAGATAGACGAAGTGCTCGTCGCGCAGCCAGCGGAGGAATTCGAGCTCCTCTTCGCGGCCGGGGGTTGCGGGGGCGGATTCGAGTTCGTCGATGGTCCGAGCCATCAGGGCCAGCATGGCGGGGAAGTCGTCGACCGCGGCCCGGACGTCGGCGAGGGCGATCTTGAGACCGGCGATCAGGGTGTCCTCGCGGTCGGAGCCCACCCGCTCCAGGATCACCTGGATCATGGACTCGCGGCGGGTGTCGCCGTCGGCCCGGCGGGCGCCCCTGGCGTCCCGGGCCACCTCGACGACCGGGTGGAACAAGGCGCGGACGGAGAGGCCCTGCTCGGCGATTTCGCCCATCACGCTGTCGACCAGAAACGGCGCATCGTCCTGCAGGATTTCGAGACGCTCGAGATTGGCGGCGCCGTCGACCGGCGCGAGGCGGATCACCGGCTCGGCGCCCTTGCGCGTCTCGGTCCAGGCCCAGAAGTCGGCGAGGACAGCCGCCAGGGCCTTGGCGCTGATCTCGGGAAGCTCGTCGGGAGCTACGTCCCAGGCGGCCTGGGAGACGAAGTCGTGGGCCGCGGGCGTCTCGCCTGCGAGCGCCATAAAGGCGGTGACCAAGCCGCGCTGGGCCGTGGTCAGCTTGGGTCGCTTGCTCATTGGAACACCCCCCCTGCGAGAGCGCCGCCGGAGGAGAGAGTCCGGCGGCGCGTCGCTCCGCCCTGGGGGGGAAGGCAGAGCGCTTGGGGCTCGCAGCGGCGGGGGCTGACGCCTGAGCCGCCAATGTTTCGGGGGGGACCCGAACGGTCCTTAGATAGGGAGGAAGCGAACAAGTTGAAGGCCTTGGTTTTCAGCTTTTGTTTTCACGCTTGCGTGACGGGCGGGAACGCCGTTCTGGCGTCGGGGGTTCGTGAGGCGCGCCGGCGGCGGCGCGGTCGCGCAGCTTGTCCGGCTCGCCGTCGGAGGACAGCAGCACCGCAAGCCAGCGGGTGCCGTCGAACTGGGCCAGTATGACCATGGCCATGACGGTGAGGGGCGTGGAGAGGAACATCCCGGTCATCCCCCAGATGAGTCCCCACAAGGCCAGGCTCAAGAGGACGACGATCGGGTCCATGTTCAGGCTGTCGCCCTGCATGCGCGGCAGGACGATGTTGCCGACCACGAACTGGATCGACTGCAGCACCGCCAACAGGACGATCGCCGGCCAGAAGCTTTCGAACTGGATCAGGGCGAAGACCGGCGGCGCCAGGATGCCGATCGCCCCGCCGATCACCGGGATGTAGGAGGCGATGAAAATCAGGAAGGCCCAGAAGACCGCGTTGTCCAGGCCGACCGCGAACATCGCGATCCAGGAACCGATGGCGATCATCAGGCCGGTGACGGTCTGAACCCACAGATAGCGCTCGACCCCGTCGCGGATTCGGCGGAAGGCCTGCATGGCCTCGTTGCGTTCGGCGTGGTGGGGGAAGAGCCCGACCACCTTGCGCTGGAAGCCCCGACGCGAGGCGATGATGAAGCCGAGATAGATTAGGACGAAGAACGCGTCCGAGGCGAAGCCCTGCAGCCCGCGGGCGAAGCTCGCCAGATAGGCGCTGGGGTTCAGTTGGGCGACCAGTTCGTTGATCGTCGGCGGCACCTCGACCCCCAGCAAACCGGCGATCTGGGCGATCAGGTTGTTGAGCTTGGGAGTGTAGGCGCTGATCTGGCTGATGAAGGCGCTGGCGTTGTCGGCGATCACCAGCACCGAGATTCCGAATAGCAGCAGGAGCAGCACGATCGCCGCCGCCAGCGCGGTCTTCGGGCCCAGAAAAGGCAGCTTCGCCTTCAGGACGCGGGCGAAGCCGTCGATCATCACCGCCAGGAACACCGCCAGGGCCAGCGGCGTCAGAATGCCTCGCAACCAGTAAAGGGCGGCGCCTGTCGCGATCACCGCGAGGGCGACCAGCGAGACGCGGACAGTGTGTGACTCGAGGTTTGGAGCGGGCATGGATTCTTTTGCTGCAGCGGATCCCTAGAACTGTCGGTCCCGGGGCCTGCTGCGTCAATTTGGACACGTCCTACCCTGGTTTTCGCAAGATGGGGAGGGTCCATGCCGTCAAGACGCGTAACTGCGGCCAAGCCTCACCTATTCCGAACAAAATTCGGCAACAGGTTTCCAGCCGAGGAAGATCGGTGGAAGCTGGACCGGCGTCCGGTTAGCTTCGGCGCCAGGATCCTGTTTGCGGAGCGGACCATGTCGGATGGCGTGCTGATCGGTTTTTCGGACCACCTTGAGCTTCTGCGGCTCGACCGGGCCAATCGGCACGGCCTGGTGGCGGGCGCGACCGGCACGGGCAAGACCGTCACCCTGCAGGTGCTGGCCCAGGGCCTGTCCGACGCCGGGGTGCCGGTGTTCGCCGCCGACGTGAAGGGCGACCTCTGCGGGATCGCCGCCCCTGGAGCCCCGAACGCCAAGTTCGAGGAACGGGCCAAGCTGATGGACCTGACCCTCGATCCACGGGCGGCGCCGACCGTATTCTGGGACCTGTTCGGAGAGCAGGGCCATCCGATCCGGGCCACCGTCTCGGAGATGGGCCCGCTGCTCATCTCCCGCATGCTCGAATTGAACGACGTGCAGGAGGGCGTGCTGACAGTGGTGTTCCGCGCCGCCGACGACGAGGGCCTGCTGCTGCTGGATCTGAAGGACCTGCAGGCGGCGTTGAGCTTCGCGGCCGAGAACGCGAAGGAGCTGGGCGCCAAATACGGCAACGTCTCGGCCTCCACCGTGGCGACCATCCAGCGCAAGCTGCTGGTGCTCGAAGACCAGGGCGGGGCGGGCCTGTTCGGCGAACCGGCCCTGCAGCTTTCGGACCTCATGCGCACCGACGGCTCGGGGCGCGGCTATGTGAACATTTTGGCCGCCGACAAGCTGATCGCCAGCCCGCGGCTCTACGCGACTTTCCTCCTGTGGCTGATGAGCGAGCTCTTCGAGGAGCTGCCGGAGGTGGGCGATCCGGAAAAGCCGCGCCTGGCCTTCTTCTTCGACGAAGCGCACCTGCTATTCCGCGACGCGCCCAAGCCGCTGCTGGAAAAGGTCGAGCAGGTAGTGCGGCTGATCCGCTCCAAGGGGGTCGGGGTCTATTTCGTCACCCAGAACCCGGCGGACATCCCCGAGGAAGTGCTGGGTCAGCTCGGCAACCGGATTCAGCACGCCCTGCGGGCCTATACGCCGACCGAGCAGAAGGGGCTGAAGGCCGCCTCGAACTCCTTCCGCACGAACCCCGCGTTCGACACCGCCGACGCGATCCAGCATCTGGGGGTCGGCGAGGCGCTGGTCAGCGTGCTGGACGAAAAGGGCGCGCCGACCGTCGTGCAGAAGACCCTGATCCGGCCGCCGGTTTCGCGTCTCGGGCCGATCACCCCAGCCGAGCGGGCGGCGCTGATGGCGCAAAGCCCAGTGAAGGGGCTGTATGACACCGTGAAGGACCGCGACAGCGCCTTCGAGATGCTCAAGGCGCGGGCCGACACCGCGGCGGCCGCCGCGGCCAAGGCGCCGGAACCGGTGGAGGCCGAGCCCCGCGGGCGCGCGCCGGCGGCTCCTCGCCCGCGCGCCTCCAACCGCCAGTCCATGGGCGAGGCCTTCACCAAGTCGCTGTTGCGTACGGCCGGAACCACGATCGCCCGCGAGCTGATGCGCGGCCTCCTGGGCGGGCTGAAGCGGCGGTAGGAGTTGGGCGACGCCAGGCGTCAGGATGTCCGCAGGCAGATGACCTGGGCGACGCGCAGGTCGCGCCGAAGGGTGTCGGCGACCCGGCCGTAATTGTCGGTGGTGATCGGCTCGCCGAGGGCGAACTTGTCCGGATGTTGGCGGGTGGCGGTGAGGGCCGCGACCACCGTCTCGGGTGAGGTGGTGTAGATTCGGCCGCGCCGCGGGGACTCGGCCACGGTCACGCCAACCACCCGACCGGAGCCGTCGAGGACCGGCGACCCGGAGAGCCCAGCGAGGGTGCCTTCCAGCCCATCGGTGCGGCCGGTCTCGGCCCAGACCAGGACCGGCTCGGTGCGGGCGCCGCGCCCGCGCACCTCAAGATTTTCGCGACCCAGCAGGCGCGAGGTCGCTTCGCCCGGTTCGCCCTGGGGAAAGCCCGGATGGAAGGCCCGATCGCCTCGATGCAGGGGCAGGTTGAGACCGAGCGGCAGAGGCGGCGCGCCGCCTTCGGTGGTGAGAATGGCCGCTTCCCCGCGCGGGTCGATCCGCACATGGGCCTCCACCCCGCGGCCGTCGCCGACGAGGATGGCGGTCTGGGTGCAGCCGTCCACCACGTGGCGCGCGGTGATCCAGACGCCAGTCTCGGAGATGGAAAAGGCGGTGCCGACGCCGGGCTCGGCCTGGCCCGGCACATCCACCACGACTTGCGGGTCGAAGGGGGAGGCGGGGCCGAGCGGCTGGCCGTCGCCGGCCACAGGCGGGGGCGCCGGTGGGGCGTCCGCCCGCTCCTGACGGCCGATGGCGGCGATCAGCAGGGCCAGCACCACCGCCGCATAGACCAGCCAGTCAGGAAGCCTTGGAAAGTGCATGGCCTCATCCGGCCATGGCTGCGGCGATGATCAGCGCCGTGGCGAGCTTGGCGCCGACCAGCAGGGCCGCAGCCGCGACCTCGCCCTCCTGGATGCGCTGGGGCAGGCCGTGCAGCAGCATGTCCATCAGACGGAAGACCAGGAGCTGGAGGGCGACGCAGGCCGCACCCCACATGCCGATCTCAAGGGCCGAGGTCGATCCGGCGAGAGAGGCGGCGAGCGGGATGGCGAGCCCGACCATCACCCCGCCCAGCGACAAGGCGGCGGCGGAATTGCCCTCTCGGATCAGGGTGATCTCGCGGTGAGGCGTCAGCAGGATGTAGATGAAGACGCCCAGGAACAGGATCGCCACCGTCACGCCGATATGCATGAGGGCGATCGGAAAGCCGTTGGCGAAGGCCTGGATCTCCGGGGACTGCAGTTGCGGCGGCATGGAACCCCGTCGGCGTGACTGTAAGATTTAAGGCCGAATGGTTAGCACGGACCGGCGAAACCTAGGCAATGGCCTCCGGCGCATCTGACGCAAGTTTGCGACGGGCGCTGGCGCGAAGCTTCTCGCTTTCGGACTTGAGCTGGCCGCAGGCGGCGAGGATATCGCGGCCCCGCGGCGTGCGGATCGGCGAGGCGTAGCCGGCGCGGTTCAGGATGGCCGCGAAGCTCTCGATCGCCGCCCAGTCGGAGCAGCCGTAGTTCGTGCCTGGCCAGGGGTTGAACGGGATCAGGTTGATCTTGGCCGGGATGCCCTTGAGCAGCTTGACCAGGGCCTTGGCCTCGGCCGGGCTGTCGTTGACGTCCTTGAGCATCACGTATTCGAAGGTGACGCGGCGGGTGTTGGAAAGGCCCGGATAATTCCGGATGCCTTCCATCAGCGTGGCTACGTCGTACTTCTTGTTCAGCGGCACCAGAACGTCGCGCAGGTCGTCGTTGGTGGCGTGCAGGGAGATGGCCAGCATGGCCTGAGTGCGCTCTCCCAGGGCCGTCAGCTCGGGCACGACGCCGGAGGTCGAGACCGTGATGCGGCGGCGGGAAATGGCGATGCCCTCGCCGTCGGCGATGATGTCGATGGCGTCGGCGACGTTGTCGAGATTGTAGAGTGGCTCGCCCATACCCATGAAGACGATGTTGGAGAGCCGGCGATCCTCCTTGGGCGAGGGCCATTCGGCCAAGTCGTCGCGGGCGACCTGCACCTGGGCGACTATCTCGGCGGCGCTCAGGTTGCGGACCAGGGCCTGGGTGCCGGTGTGGCAGAAGGTGCAGTTGAGCGTGCAGCCGACCTGGCTGGAGACGCAGAGCGCGCCCGATCGGCCGACGTCGGGGATGTAGACGGTTTCGACCTCAATGCCCGGCGCCATGCGGATCAGCCACTTGCGGGTGCCGTCCTTGGAGACCTGGCGCTCGACCACCTCCGGGCGGGCGAGGGTGAAGGCCTCGGCGAGCGCCGCGCGGGTTTCCTTGGCCACGTCGGTCATGGCGGCGAAGTCGGTGACGCCGTAATGGTGCATCCAGCGCCAGAGCTGGGAGGCGCGCATCTTCGCCTTGTCCGGACGCACGACTTCCGCGTCGACCAGGGCCTGGGCCAGGGCCTTGCGGGTCAGGCCCGAGAGGTTCGGTTTGGCCGCCACGACCGGGGTCGCCGGCCCACGCGAAAGATCAAGGGTGACGCCCAAGGTCGCAACTCGCTGTCAGGAAGAGCGACAATATAGGGCGCCGGGGGCCTTACTCCAAATGAACGGCCTGCGGCGTGCAGATGCATGCCCGTCAGCGGTGCAAGGGTCAGAATAGCCAGGCGGCCAGGAAGAAGGCCGCGCCGGCGACGGCGGCGCCTATGGCGAACCAAGTGAGCCTGGCCGGTTCCGGCTCGTGCGTGACGGCCACAGCGGTAGGCTGGGGCGGGTTCTCGATCAAACGGGCGATGGCGCGCAGAGCGTCCAGGCCCTCTTCGGCGAAGCGCCTGGCGCGGGCGGCGGGGCCGAGCTCGCGCAACATCCAGCGCCGAACGACCGGATCGGCGGCTTTCCAGATGTCGTGGTCGGGATCCAGGCGGCGGGCGACGCCTTCCACCGTCATCATGGTCTTCTGCAGCAGGACGAGCTGGGGCTGCAGGCGCATGTCGAAGAGGGCGGTGATCTCGAAGAGCTGGGTCAGGACCCGGCCCATGGAGACGTCCTTGGCGGTGCGGCCGAACAGCGGCTCGCCCACCGCGCGCAGGGCCTGGGCGAAGGCCGAGACCGAGTGGGTGCGCGGGACATAGCCGGCCTCGAAGTGGGTCTGGGCGATCTTCTCGTAGTCGCGTTCGAGGAAGCCCCAGAGGATCTCGGCCAGGTAGCGGCGCTCGGCGCGGGTCAGGCGCCCGACGATGCCGAAGTCGACGGCGGTGATCTCCGCAGGGGCGGCGACGAAGAGGTTGCCCTCGTGAAGGTCGGCGTGGAAGACGCCGTGGTCCAGGGCCTGGGCGAGGAATGCGCGGATCAGCTTGTCGGCCAGCGCCTTACGGTCGAGGCCCGGCAGGTCGAGGGTGGCTGGATCGGAAAGCGGCGCGCCCTTGGCCCATTCCTGGGTGAGGACCTTCTTGCCGACGCCGTCCCAGATGACCTTGGGGGCGGCCATATAGCCATCCTTGGCCATGATCTCGGCGAGCTCGTCGCCGCCGGCCGCTTCGAGGCGCAGGTCGAGCTCGAGCTCGGTGGCGCGGACGACGGTGGCGGCCAGGGCGCGGGGCTCCAGGCGGCGGGCGGGAACGGACCAGCGCTCCACCAGCCGAGCGGCAAGGGTCAGAGCCTCGGCGTCCTGGGCGACCCGGTGTTCGACGCCGGGGCGTAGAACCTTCACCGCCACCTTGCGCCCGTCGAGCAGGACCGCCTCGTGCGCCTGGGCCAGGGACGCGGCGGCGACCGGCTCGCCGAAGCTGGAGAAGACGTCCGCGATCGGGCGGCCTAGGGCCAACTCCACCTCGCGGCGGGCCTCCTCGGTCGGGAACGGGGGCAGCTTGTCCTTCAGCCGCGAGAGGTCCTCGGCAAAGGGCGCGCCGAAGATATCGGCGCGGGTGGAAAGGAGCTGGCCGAGCTTGATGGCGACCGGGCCGAGTTTCTCAAAGGAGCGCGCTAGGCGCTCGCCCGGGCGTCCCGAACGGGACTCGGGGCCGGCGAAGGCGCGCAGGGATTGGGAGAGCGCCTTGACGCTGGGCGGATAGAGGTCGTCCAGCTCGCGCGGAAGCAGGGCGTCGTTGCGCGCCAGCGACCAGGCCGCGGCCGCCAGCCGTCCGAACGCCGCCAGACTGCTCATCGATCAGACCGCCCAGCCGTGGTGCAGGGCCGCGACGCCGCCGGTGAAGTTGGTGTAGCCGGCGCGGCCGAAACCGGCCTTGACGATCATGTCGACGAAGGTGCGCTGATCGGGGAAGCGTCGGATGCTCTCCACCAGGTACTGGTAGCTGTCGCGGTCCTTCACGACCCATTCGCCGATCTGCGGGATGACCCTGAAGGAATAGGCGTCATAGGCCTTGCGCAGCGCCTCGGTGGCCGGGTGCGAGAACTCCAGGCAGAGGAAGCGGCCTCCGGGCCTCAGTACGCGGCGGGCCTCGCGTAGCGCCGCCGAGATGTCGGTGACGTTGCGGATGCCGAAGGAGATGACATAGGCGTCGGCGCAGGCGTCCGGAAGCGGCAGGCGCTGGGCGTCGCCGACGCTCCAGGTGATCTCCGGCTCACCGCCCTTGGCGCGGCCGGCTGCGATCATTTCGGCGTTGTAGTCGATGATCATGACCTGGGCGTCCTCGCCTCCGCGGCGCTCCTGTACGCGGCGGGCCATCTTGGCGAAGCGGCGGGCCATGTCGCCCGTGCCGCCGGCGCAGTCGATGATGGTCTCACCGGGCTGAGGATTGAGCCGCGCGGCGACCGCATCCTTCCAGAGTCGGTGGACGCCACCGCTCATCAGGTCGTTCATCAGGTCGTAGCGACTGGCGACCCGGTCGAAGACGCCGCGCACGAGGCGGGGCTTTTCGGAAGGGTCGACGTCACGAAAGCCGAAGGTGGCGGAAGGTCCGGTCATGGGGTGCGGTCTTAGCTCGCAAGGGACGGTCGCGCCAGCGGCCCGGTTGCCGATCAGGCCTCGACATGCCACTTCAACCCCATGCCTGAGCTTCCCGAGGTCGAAACGGTCCGGCGCGGCCTGCAGCCTGTCCTGGAGGGCGCGCGCCTTTCCCGCGTCGAGGCGCGGCGACCCGATCTGCGCTTTCCTTTTCCCGACGGCTTCGTCCAGCGGCTGACCGGGGCGCGGATCGAGAAGCTGGAGCGGCGGGCCAAATACCTGATGGCCCAGCTCGACCGCGGCGACACCCTGGTCATGCACCTGGGCATGAGCGGCCGGTTCGAGATCGCCCGGCCGGAGGGGGCGGAGCGGCCTGGCGAGTTCCATTATGCTCCCGACCCTGATCCCAAGCACGCGCACGTGGTGTTCGAGACCGAGGCCGGCGGGCGGGTGACCTATTATGACCCGCGACGGTTCGGCTACATGGACCTGATCGAAACGACGGCGCTAGCGCGGCATCCCTGGTTCGCCGCCCTTGGCCCCGAGCCGCTGTCCGAGGCGTTCGACGCTGGGCGGCTGGCCGAAGCCTTCGCCGGACGCAAGCAGGGGCCCAAGACGCTGCTGCTGGATCAGCGGGTCGTGGCCGGGCTCGGCAACATCTATGTCTGCGAGGCGCTGCACCGCTCGAAGATCTCGCCGTTCAAGCCCGCGGGCGGCCTGAAGACCGCGCAGTTGGGGCCACTGGTCACCAATGTGCGCGAGGTGCTGGCCGAGGCGATCGAGGCCGGCGGCTCCAGCCTGAAAGACTATGCGCAGGCCGACGGCGCGCTCGGCTATTTCCAGCACAGCTTCCGCGTCTATGACCGCGAAGGCGAGCCCTGCCCCAATCCCGGCTGCGAGGGCGTGATCGAACGACAGGTCCAGGCCGGGCGCTCGACCTTCTTTTGTCCCGTCTGCCAGAAGTGAGTTCCATGATGTTCAAGCGAGCGCTCGGCGCCCTGGCGGGGCTGTGGCTGGCCGGCTGCGCGGCGACCGAGGCGCAGGCGCGCCCGCCGATGTGGGTGGTCCGGGACGCCGATTCCGAAATCGTGCTGTTCGGCTCGATGCACGTGTTGCCACCAGGCCTGGACTGGCGGCCGGCCGAACTGGACGCCGCCCTCGCCAAGGCTGACGACCTCTGGTTTGAGCTGCCTATCGACGCGGCGTCCGAGGCGCGGGTGGGAGAGCTTGCGGCCACGCGCGGCATGCTGCCCGAGGGCCAGACCTTGTCGGGCCTGCTCTCGCCGGAGGGCCGGGCGCGGCTTGAGGTGGTGAGCGCCGACCTGGGGGTCGCGCTGCCGATGATCGACCGGTTCGAACCGTGGTTCGCGGAGATCGTCCTGGCCGGGGCTCAGTTCCTGAAGGCCGGCGCGGACGCCAGCTCGGGCGTGGAAAAGCAGGTCTCGGCCTCGGCCCCCGCCTCGGCCAAGCGCCGGGCTTTCGAGAGTCCGGAACAGCAGATCACCATCTTCGACGCCGCGCCTCTGGCCGAGCAGGTCGCCTCGCTGGAGGAGTCCCTGAGCGAGCTGCAGGCCGATCCCAATTCCTACGACAAGCTGGTGGCGCACTGGATGGCCGGCGATACCCGGGCTCTGGAGGAGGACGCCCTCGAGCCGCTGCGTGAGGCCGCGCCGGGGCTCTATGCGCGCCTGGTCACCGAACGCAACGCGGCCTGGGTCAAGGCGCTGCGGGCGCGGCTGGATGGTTCGGGGCGCACGGTGGTCGTGGTCGGGGTGGGGCACCTGATCGGGCGCGAAGGGGTGCCGGGCCAACTTCGCGCCCTTGGCTATTCGGTGGAGGGGCCTTAAGCCAAGACGCATGCAGTAGAGCCCGATGCGATCAGGCGGAATCGTCCGATCGTTGAATCGGAATTTAGATTCAAAAGCTTGAGTGCGTTCGGGCTGCAAAGCCGGAGTCCAGCTTTGCGGAACGCGCTCCAGGAGCGCCATGATGAGCTACGAGACCCTGATCGTCGAAACCCGCGATGGTGTCAGCCTGATCCGGCTCAATCGGCCCGAGGCTCTCAACGCACTGAACAGCCAGCTCCTCGGCGAGCTCTCCGGCGCGCTGGACGCGGCCGAGGTCGACGAGGCGGTGCGCTGTGTGGTCATCACCGGGTCGGAGCGGGCCTTCGCGGCCGGCGCCGACATCAAGGAGATGTCGACCAAGACCTACGCCCAGATGTTCGCCGAGGACTTCTTCGGCGCCAGCGCCCGGCGAATCGAGCAGTTCCGCAAGCCAATCATCGCGGCGGTGGCCGGTTACGCCCTGGGGGGCGGCTGCGAGCTGGCCATGCTGTGTGACTTCATTATCGCCGCCGAGACGGCCAAATTCGGCCAGCCGGAGATCAATCTGGGCGTGACCCCGGGCATCGGCGGCACCCAGCGCCTGACCCGCTTCGTCGGCAAGTCCAAGGCGATGGAGATGATCCTTACCGGGCGGATGATGGATGCGGCCGAGGCCGAGCGCGCGGGCCTCGTCTCCCGGGTGGTTCCGGCCGACCAGCTCATCGGCGAGGCCATGGCTGCGGCAGCGAAGATCGCCGGCCAGTCCCCTCTGGCGGTGATGATGAACAAGGAACTGGTCGAGGCGGCCTACGAGACCACCCTGGCCACTGGCGTGGCCATGGAGCGGCGGATGTTCCACTCGCTGTTCGCCTTCGACGACCAGAAGGAGGGCATGGCCGCCTTCATCGAGAAGCGCAAGCCGGCCTTCAAGGGCTCCTGAGGGGTGCGGCTGATAGCCTTCGGCGACTCCCTGGTCGCCGGTGCAGGGGATCCTGACCATCTGGGCTGGGTCGGCCGGGCGGTCGCCGGGCGGCGTGCGATTACGCTCTACAACATGGGTGTCCGGCGCGAGACCTCTGCGGACATCGCGACCCGCTGGCGGGCCGAGGCCCTACCGCGGATGGCCGATGATGAGCCGATGCGCATCGTCTTTTCGTTCGGGGCCAATGACTGCCATCCGGTGGGCGGCGCGCCGCGGCTCGGTCAGGCCGAGAGCCTGAAAAACGCGCAGGCGATGCTGAGCGCGGCGGCGGTGCTTTGCCCGGTGCTGCTGGTCGGGCCGCCGCCCATGGCCGACCCCGGGGTCAGCGCCCGGCTTGAGGGCCTGAACGAAAATCTCAAGATGCTGGCCAGCCGCCTGAAGGTCCCCTTCATCGACGTCTTCCAGCCGTTGATGGCCGATGGCCTGTGGCGGGCCGAAGCTATCGCGTGGGATGGAGCCCATCCAGGCGCGGGCGGCTATCAGCGGATGGCCGATCTGGTGAGCGCCCATCCGGCCTGGCGTTCGTTCACGCTGGCTGGTGAAGACTCTTCGACTTAAACCCATCAGGCGCATTGACCCCGCCCGCCGACTTGCGTATATCCGCGCCTCCAATTTGCCCGCCCGGGCATCGTCCGGGCGCGATCCGTATTGAGAGCTGACACATGGCCAACACGCCTGGCGCCAAGAAGGCGGTCCGTAAGATCGCCCGTCGTACCGAAGTCAACAAAGCCCGCCGTTCGCGCGTGCGCACCTACCTGCGCAAGTTCGAAGAAGCGGTCGCTTCGGGTGACGCCACCGTCGCCAAGGCCGCCTTCGTGGAAGCCCAATCGGAGCTGATGCGCGCCGTGACCAAGGGCGTGGTTCACAAGAACACCGGTTCGCGCAAGGTTTCGCGTCTGGCCGCCCAGCTCAAGAAGATGGCCGCGGCCTGAGGTTGATGGGCCAAGCCTGAGCTTGGCCGCCAATCCCAAACCGAAATACGGATTCTGACGCACCCGCGGGTTGAACGACCCGCGGGTGTTTCGTTTTGCAACCAACTCCGTGCACGGAAGCGTCGTACGTATTCCGTTAACTGAACGTCGATCTGCCAATTTCCCTTGCCCTGTGAGGGCTGGGTTTGAGTCAACGAAAATATCAAACGGCACGGCGAAGAATCACCGTTGACCCCCTAACCGCCCTGACTAGGGTGACAAGTCTCAAGACGTCCTTCCATCTGATCTCGGATGATAAAAGGCGGCGGCGGGGGCTGTGCGCTCGCCGGATAAGGCTTTGTGTTTGTTGAACAAAGTTATCCGCTGCGGGGGCGCTTCGGATGATCGAAAGAGAGGTTGTGATGATGGCTGCCGGGGGCATTGCTAGTCCTGTTTCCGAGACGCAAGCGGCGGCCATCTGGTCGACGACCTGCGCTGCGCTGAAGCGTGAACTGGGCGAGGCCACCTTCGGCTCCTGGCTGGGCCAGGCGGCGTTGCGAGAGCGCGGAAACGAGCTTTGCCTGGTCGCGGCGACCGGGGTCGCGCGCGACTGGATCCGCCGCCATGCCTGGCGCCGTATCGGCGAACTCTGGGCGATGAACGACCCCATGGGCCGCAACCTCGACCTGAAGTCGCGGATGGAGTTCGATTCCCTGACCGCGGCCGCGCCGGCCGCGCCGGTGGTGCTCAAGCCTGAGGTCATCGAGGTCGAGGTTCCGGTCGCCAGCGCCGCGCCTTCGGCGGCGGCGCGCGCGGGCCGCCAGCAGGGCCTGCAGGACCGTTTCTCCTTCGACACCTTCGTGTCGGGCCCGGCCAACGAGTTCGCCTTCGCCGTGGCGCGCCGGGTGGCGGCTTGGTCCGACGGTCATTTCAACCCGGTGATCTTCCATGGCCCCTATGGCTTCGGGAAGACCCACCTGCTGAACGCGCTGGGCTGGGAAGCCATGCAGTCGGCTCCGGACAAACGGGTCGTCTACATTACCGCCGAGCGCTTCACCTCGACCTTCGTGAAGGCGGTGCAGGATCGCCAGACCGCGGCCTTCAAGGAAGAGCTGCGCAACGCCGACCTGTTGCTGATCGACGACGTGCAGTTCGTCGCCGGCAAGTCCTCGACCCAGGAAGAGCTGTTCCACACGCTGCTGGCGCTGGTCGAAGACGGTCGCCGCGTGGTGATGACGGCGGACCGCTCGCCCTCGGAGCTTTCCGAGATGGAGCCCCGTCTGCGCTCGCACCTGCAGGCGGGCTTGGTCTGCGGCATCGAGCCGGCCGACCGCACGTTGCGCCTGGGTATCCTGGAGCGGAAGCTGGCGACCCTCGCCGCCCAGGGCAGGTTCGTGCCGTCCGCCCGCAGTGACGTGCTGCAGTTCCTGGCCGACCGCTTCACCGACAGCGTCCGTGAACTGGAAGGGGCGCTGAACACGCTGGTCGCGCGGGTCGGCGGCGAGATTTCCCGCCTGAGCCTGGACGAGGCGCAGGCCATCCTGCGGCCGAACCTGGCCTGCAACGAACGCCGGGTGACGGTCGATCAGATTCAGAAGGCCGTGGCCGAACACTACCAGCTCAAGCAGGCGGACCTGATCTCCGAGCGCCGGGCCCGCGTCGTGGCGCGTCCGCGCCAGGTGGCCATGTGGCTCGCCAAGCAGATCACCACCCGTTCCCTGCCCGATATCGGCCGCCGGTTCGGTGGGCGCGACCACACGACGGTGCTGCATGCGGTGCGCCGGATCGAAGCCCTGAAGGGCGAAGATCCGATGATCGCCCGCGATCTGGACGTGCTGCTGCGGAAATTGAGGGGGTAGGAGCCGGGGCGAAGATCGCCGGTCCTGGAAAAGGCCCGCCTTCGCGGCGGGCCTTTTCGCGTCAACCTGCCGCCTCGTCGCCAACAAAGGTGACGATGGTCCCCGCCCTGACCGCACGGCCGAGCTGGGTGGCGTCCCAGTTGGTCAACCGCACGCAGCCGTGGCTGGCCGTCTTGCCGATGAGCTTGGGTTCGGGCGAGCCGTGGATGCCGTAAGTGTCCTTGGTCAGGGCGATCCAGACGACGCCGACGGGATTGTTCGGACCGGGGGCGACGACCTTCTTCGTCCCGCCCTCGCCGAAGCTGAGGCGTGCGGGGTCGTAGTTCCAGGTCGGGTTCTCGGCGACCGCCCGCACCGCCCAGTCGCCGGTGGGGGCGGGGTTGTCGGCCGAGCCGACGGTCGCCGGATAGACCGCGACGATCCCGCCCTGGGCGTCGAAAGCGCGAACCTGTCCCTGGCTCTTGTCGACCTCGACGCGTGTCACCTCCACGGGCAGTGGGGTCTGGGTCACGCGGGCGACGACGATGCTCTGGCCCGGGCGTGAGACGTCGACGCCGGGGTTAAGCGCCTGCAGCAGGGCCTCGTCCATGTGGAACTTCTCGGCCAGGGCCTCCAGCGGGCCGGAATAGGAGAGGGCGCGCAGCTTCGCCATCTGGGCGGTAGACCTGGGAATGGATTTGACGAACGGACCCTGCACGTCCGCCTCGGTGATCACATAGTCGGCCAGCACCGGCTGTTCGTCGTTGCGGGTGAGGGCGTCCCAGGTAGCCGGGTCGAGGGCGCTGGTCACGGGCAGGCCGCGGGCCTGCTGGAAGGCGGTGAGGGCCAGGCCCATGGCCTCGCTGGGCGCGCCGTCGATCACTCCTGGCGAGAAGTGGGCGCGGTCAAGCAACACCTGGGCGCGGATCAAGACGCCGCGCGCGGCTTCGGGATCCAGGGCCATCTGGTCGAGGCGCGCGGCCTGGACTGCTTGGGCCACAGGCGCTTCGGAGGCCGGCGGCAGCGCTGGGGCGCTGATGATGTCGTCGGCGGCTGGCGGGGTTGAGGAGGCCGGGGCGTTTTCCGGGGAACAGGCCGCCAGAAAGCCGGCCAGGCACAGTCCGACCGGACGGATCATAATGGGTCTCGATCTCTGCAGGGCTCCGATGCGGCCCGGAGATTCAAGCGCTTGGTGGGAGGGAGGTTCCCCCTTCGGGCGTCAGGGAACGTCCTTGGGTTGCGGATCGAGACGGGCGACGGCGAAGGCCAGGATGACCCCCACTACACCAAGTATGGCCGAGTAGAAGAAGAAGGTCACATAGCCTGCGCCCAGGGCCGCGGCGCTTACTCCCGACTTCTCCATGGCGCTGGCGAAGGTCGCTGGCGGCAGGTTGGTAAAGAGGGTCTTCAGGCCTGAGAACAAGCCGCCGGCGTCGGCCGCGGCTGCGGCTCCCTCGACGATGCGACCGGACTGCGAAGCGACCAGCTTGCCCAGGAGCGCGTAGAGCGACGAGAAGAGCGCGTACTGAGTGGCGGTGAAGCCCTGGCCGGTCAGGCTCGACATGTACGCGATCAGGCAGGTGCCGGCGAAGCCCGAGGCCACATTGTCGATTCCGATGGCGACGCTCAGCGCCCAGATTTGCGGGCCCTGCGTCGCCAGCCAGGCGAAGACCAGATTGGAGACTGGACCTGCGAAGGCGCCGGCCACCATCGAGCGGATCAGGCCGAAGCGGGCGATGCAGAAGCCGCCGAGACCGACACCCAGCACCGACATCACGGCGCCCAGCACCTTCCGGACCTCGGCGATCTGCAACTTGGTGAACCCCATGTCGAGATAGAACGGGTTCATGATGTTGAGCACGAAGTCGGAGAGTCGGTAGACGCAGATCAGCGCCAGGATCAGCCCGGCGGCGCGGCCATACCGCTCGAAGAAGTTGGCCAGCGGCGCGCCGAGAGCGACACCCAGATAGCGGCCGGGACGGGTTTGGAGGCCCGGGGCGGGGCGGGCGGCGAGGAAGATGACGAGCGCTCCGATCGCCACGCCTCCGAGCTGGGCGAAGGCGCCCCAGCGCTTGGCGTCCCAGAGCGCTTCAATCGCCCCAGCGGCGTCGGGCAGCCCCAGCCTCGCCAGGCCCGCCGAGAGGATGGCGGCGTTGCCGGCCAGGCCCGAGCCCAGGACCAGGGCGCCGAACACGAAGAGGATAAGCCGGATCGCCCACTCGAAGGCGTCGCGGCCGGGGGCGGCAGGGATGTCACCGGTGTCGATCTTGCGGATCTCGTGCTTGGCCTCGCGCGGGGCGCCCAGGACGCCGAGCATGCCGACCAGCATGAGCATCGCCATGATGCCGTAGGCGGTGTTCCAGCCGGTGTACTCCGAAAGGGCGAGGGGCAGGACTCCGGCCAGGATCATGGCGATGCGGTAGCCCCACTGGTAGGCCGCAGCCATGGCGCCTTGCTTCTCGGTCACCGCCGCCTCGATACGCCAAGCGTCGATGACGATGTCCTGGGTGGCCGAGACGAAGCCGACCAGGACGGCGAACAGGGCCATGAGGCCAAGGGTGCGGGCCGGATCGGTTCCGGCGATCAGCCAGAGACCCGCTAGGATCAGCCCCTGGCAGAGCAGCATCCAGGAGCGCCGATGGCCGAGCCATTTGGTGGCCAGCGGCACGGTCGCGCGGTCGACCAGCGGCGCCCAGAGGAACTTGAGCGAATAGGCGAGAGTGGCCAGGCCGAAGAAGGCGATCACCTCCAGCGACAGGCCCGCATCCCGCAGCCAGGCCGAGAGGGTGTCGAAGATCAGCAGGTTGGGCAGGCCCGAGGCGAAGCCCAGCGCAAGCATCACCAGGGAGCGTCGTTCCAGATAGACCGCGAGGGCCTGAAGCGTGCCGGGCTTTTTGGCGGCCTGGCTTTCGATCGTCATTTGTTCGGCGTTCCCCTGAGCATGTTCCGCCGAAGCGGACGCCCCGCGTCAGGCGAACTTGGCGCGCTCCGTCCCATCCGTCCAGCCGCCGCCAGCCGTCCAGCGGCCAAGGGCCGCGCGCAGGGCGTCGGGGGTCAGGGGCTTGACCAGGAAGTCGTCCATGCCGGCGGCGAGGCAGGCGTGACGATCCTCCTCGAAGGCGTTGGCGGTCAGGGCGACCATGGGGGTGCGAACCCCCAGGGCGCGGACCCGCTGGGCCGCCTCCAGCCCGGACATGCCGGGCATGCGCATGTCCATCAGGATGAGATCGTATTCGCCGACCGTGAGCGCGGCGATCGCCTCTTCGCCCCCGCCGGCCTGATCGACGCGGCATCCCTCGCGTGTGAGCAGGGTGCGGGCCAGAAGGGCGTTGATCGGATTGTCCTCGACCAGGAGAATGCGGGCGCCGGGCGCGGCGGCCGGGGCTATGCGCTCGTCCTCGGCGTTCTTGGCCAGGGCCGCGGTGCGCTCCGCGAGCACCCGTTCGGCCAGGGACGCGCGTCGCAGCGGCTTGATCAGGTAGCCGGCGAAGCCGGCGGCCCGCAGGGTTTCGATCTCGCCTCGTTCTTCGGGAGTCAGCAGGACCAGCAGGGCGCGCTTGGCCGGGGCGGCGGCCGGCGCTAGGTCGCGGTCGACCAGCACCACGTCTGAGGGACGCGTGGCCGCAAGGGCCTCGACGAGATCGTCGGCGATCACCGCGCGACCGCCCGCCGCCTCGACCTGACGACGGGCGGCCTCGGTGACGATCGGATTGGCGCAGACGACCGCGATGGTGCGCCGCGCCAGCGACCGGTCGGGTCTTTGCGGCTGGTGAGGCAGCGGCGCTTCGAACCAGAAGGCGGCCCCGCCGAAGGAGGATGTCGCAACCCCGACCTCCCCCTCCATGGCCAGGGCGAGCTTGCGCGCGATGGCCAGGCCGAGGCCCGCCCCGCCCAGTTGAATATCCCGGGTCGGATCGGCCTGCCCGAAGGCCTCGAAGATGGTCTCGCGGGCCGCCTCGCTGACCCCGGGGCCACTGTCCTCGACACAGAAGCGGAGGTGTCCCTGGCTTTCGCAGGCCGTGACCAAGACGCCGCCCTTGGTGGTGAACTTGATGGCGTTGCCGGCGAAGTTCAGTAGGATTTGCCGCAGGCGGCCCTCGTCGGCGACGATGACGCCGATGCCTGCGGGCGCCGCCCACGCGATCTCCAACCCCTTTTCCTGGGCCCGGGGCGCCAGCAGTTCGCAGACGGACCGCAGCAGGGCCTCGACCTCGACGGGGGCGGGGTGCAGTTCGATCTTGTCGGCGCCCAGGCGTGCGAAGTCGAGGACGTCGTTGACCAAACCCAGCAAATGCTCACCGGATTCGCGCAGGGCGGTGACGTAGGCCCGCTGTTCCTGGGTCAGACTGGTGCCTTCTAGCAGGCGCGCCATGCCCAGGACGCCGTTCAGCGGTGTGCGGAATTCATGACTGAGCCAGGCGAGCTGCTCGGCGCTCACCCGCGTGGCGGGACGGTGCGGAACCTTGGTCATCGCGCGCCCTATAGGCCCGGTGGGCTTAACGGGGGGTCAAATCTCGACCGATGTTCTCCGAGCGGTCTTTTAGAGTCCGGCCATTTCCTCGGCCAAGGTCACCAGCGCAGCGCGCGCAGAGGCGTGGGGAATCGCCGCATAGGCGGTCAGCAGGGCGGTGGCGCCCGAGATCGCCAGGGCGCTGATGATGTCGTCGGCGGCGTCCGCCAGCCCGCCTTCCTCGCCGACCAGCCAGCCGACCGAGGTGTCGAGGGCGGCGGCGATGGCGACCAGCATCGACCCGGAAACGCGGTTGGCGCCGCGCTCGTACTTCTGGATCTGCTGGAAGGAGACGCCGACTCGTTCTGAGAGGACGCTCTGGCTGATGCCGAGCGATTTCCGGCGCAGGCGCATTCGAGCGCCGATGGCAATGTCTATGGGGTCCGGCCCGATCGCGTCATCTAGAGGCATTTTGTCCCCATCATCCGCTTGCGATATTCTTCAACTAAGGAAGACTGGCTAAGCATAACAAGTAGACGCCAGCTAACGCGAGTCGCTAACGTATTCGTCCTATGCGCGCATCTAGTGACAGCGTCGCGGACCCGGTCGAGCTTCTGACCCCACGGGAGCGCGAATGCCTGCGCTTGGTCGATCGCCATCTGAGTTCCAAGCAGATCGCCCGCGAGCTCGGGATGTCGAAGGCCTCGGTCGACACCTATTGTGATCGGGCCCGCCGCAAGCTCGGCGTTCCGGACCGCTACGCCGCCGCCCGCGCTCTGGCCGATCATGAGACGCCTGTCCCGATCGTATCGGGACAAGACACGATCAGGACAGACGACGCCGCCGTCCTATGGGCTGATGAAGCTCAGCAAGGAGGCGCTGATGGGCGACTGGTTGAGAGAACTGGCGGACGCCAGGGCGTCGGTGGTGGATCTCCATCCCGACCGGAAAACGATGGACAGCAGGGTCGCGGTCGGCCGGGCGATACGGGTCCGGGACGAGGTGGCGGCCTTCGAGAGCCGGTGGCCCGCCCCCCCGCAGCCGGACGCGATGCTTCCGGGCTTTACCTGGAGCCAATTGGAACGCCAGCTCGCGGACCTGGCCGACAACCCGGTCAAGGCGAATATGGCGACCGAACTGGTTTCGGCTTTGAGGAAGATGTCCCGCTTCAAGCCGCCGGAAATGGTCTTGCGGGAAATCCTCTGCACGAGCTGGGCCTTGCTGGACGAGGGTTTTCAGCCCCCGGACGACTCGGACCTCTAGGCCGCCTGTTGCTGGTCGGCCTGATCGCCATCGTCTCGGCGCTCGCGTTCGGGGCTTTGCTGGCCGGCCTGCACGCCCTCCAGAGCCTGATTTAATCCTAAATAAATACGGGGGCTTAGGCCTCTGTTCACCAAGGTGCGATCGCACCTAGAAGGCGCCGGCGCTCGGCCGCGCGCCAGGAGAACTCCTCATGCTCAAGCAACGTCGTATGATCGCCGATCAAGTCGCGGCGAGTTTGTTCGAAGCTGAAGCCGCCATCGACGCCGCCCTGGCGAAGACGGCGGGCCTCGCTGGTGTGATGCCCGGCCTGCGCGCCGACGCGGGTCTCTCGGCCCTGATCGGGCAGGACGCCGTCGAGCGGGCCAGCGAGGCGATCGCTCTGCTCGCCCAGGCGCGGCGGGCGATCTGTGAAACCCACAAGGAGCTGGATGTCGCCAAGACCCAGATCGGTCTGGGCGCCGTCATGTATGGCGGCCTGGAGAAGCCGCCGACCAGCGCGAGCGCCAATCGCGCCCTGCGCGCTCTGGCGAGCTGACGCGCGGTTGCATCCGCAGGGATTAGTCGCAGTATCGGGACCCTCTGGAATCAGAGGGTCCCTTTTTCGTGCTGAACTCGACTCCAGAGCGGATCTGGGCCGTGGCCATGTTCGTCGTCTCGGCCTACGCCGTCTGGCGGGGCGGCCGTGTCGAGCGGCTGGTGGCGGGCGCCAATGTCGTGGCCTGGGTCCTGACGGTCGCCGTCCAGAACCGACAGGACTGGCTGCATCCGCAATGGGGCGTGCTGGCCGTCGATGTGGCCTTCCTGATCCTGCTCCTGGGCCTTGTGGTTCGGACGACCAGAGGCTGGGTGATGCCGGCCGCCGCGTTCCAATTGCTGGCCGTGGTCACGCACATGGCGATCATGGCCGACAAGGGCGTGCGGGCCTGGGCCTATCTCACGGCCCTTATCCTGTGGAGCTACCTGGTGCTGATCAGCCTGGCGGTGGGCGTCTACCTGCAATCCCGATTCAACGGGCGACCAGCACGCTGACCCTGGCCTCGCGGACGATCCGCTCGGCGTTGGAGCCGAGCAGGCGGGACATGGCGCTGGGCTGGTGCGAGCCGACGATGATCAGGTCCGCCTCGCTTTCGCGGGCCTCGGCCAGGATCTCCCCGGCGACCCCGCCGACCCGCACCTTAGTGGACACCGGCCAGGTGGTGGTCCCGAGCTTGCCGATCCATTTGGCGAGTTCGCCTTCATGAAAAGCCTGCTCGTCGGCGTCGAAGCTCTTTGGCAGGTAGGCGTTGTAGCGCGACGAGCGCGGGGTGCGGACGTTGACCAGGGTGATCCTCGCGCCCGAGGCCTCGGCGATCTCCCGGGCGCGCTTCAGTTCACGCTCGGTGTTGGTCGGGTCTTCGATATCGACGGTGACGAGGATATGCGTGAAGCCGGGCATGCCGAAAACCTCTCTGGCTAGACGACGGGCGACAGACAGCGCCAGATTGCATCAAGTCCGGCTGTCCTGGCGAGCACGAAGGCCGTCAGGCTTGCGCGAAGTCGGCGCTTTGCCCCGCCCGGCGATAGATAAGCGCCTCAGCGACATGGACACGTCGGACCGGGCCCGAGCCCTCCAGGTCGGCGATGGTGCGGGCCAGGCGCAGGGCGCGGCTCCAGCCCCGGGCCGTCAGGCCGCCCGCCTCGGCCGCCTTGGCCAGCAGCGCCCGTGCCGCCGGCTCGAGGTCGGCGATCTTCTCCAGGAAGTCGCCTTCGGCTCGGGCGTTGATCGAGGGGGCCTCTTGCCCTGCGCGCTCGGCCTGCAGGGCGCGGGCCGCGGCTACTCGGGCGGCCGCCTCAGCCGTGCCTTCGGCCGGAGCCGGCAGGGCGAGGTCCGCCGCGGTGACGGCCGGTACATCGACCACCAGGTCGATGCGGTCCATGAAGGGACCTGACACCTTCATCTGGTAGTCGGTCTGGCAGCGGGGCGCGCGCCCGCAGGCGCCGCGCCCCATGCCGCCGTGGCCGCACTTGCAGGGGTTCTGGGCGGCGATGAGCTGGAAGCGGGCCGGATAGCGGACGTGGGCGTTGGCGCGGGCAACGATCACCTCGCCGGTCTCCAGCGGCTGGCGCAGGGAGTCCAGGGCCTGGGCCGAGAACTCGGCCATTATGCAGCAAACACACCTAGCTCCACCGTGACTAAGAGGCTGTTCTCGTTATGTTTTTCTCATGGCAAACGAGATCATCCCCTTCGATGCCGATCAGCCGAACGTCCTGCACGCCCTCACCAGAAAGCGGGCTGAGGTCGCCGGCCAGATCGAGCACAATCAACTCGAACTTCGGCGCCTGATCGCCGAACTCGACCACATCGACGCGACCATCCGCATCTTCAATCCGTCGATCGACATCGGCGCGATCCGCTCGAAGCCGGTCCCGCCGCGCCACGCGGCCTTCAAGGGCGAGGTGACGCGGATCGTCTTCCAGACTCTCCGAGACGCCCGCGAACCGGTCACATCTCGCGACATCGCGATACGGCTCATGACCGAGCGCGGTCTGAGCCCTGATGATCGGGAACTGGCCCTGATCATGGTCAAGCGCGTGTGCGCGTGCCTGCGGGTGCAGAAGAAGAAGGGGCTCGTCCGGAACGTCCCTTCGGTCGGGAATCTTCAAGGCTGGGAGGTTGCGCGATGAACTCTCCTAGGCGCACTCCGCTCCGCTTCACCCGAGGCGGCCGAGTCTACATCATCGCACCGGCGACCGGGGCGAATGACACGGGCTACATGGGGCTCTGCGACGGGCAGGTAGTTGCTCGCGGGGAGGACCGGGCCTTCGTGATGAGAGAGTTGATCGACACCGATCGTGAATATTGCGCGAGCTTAGCATGGTATGAGACAACGTAACTGTCGAGCAATGTCGCTCGGCCAACAAAGAAAGGAGGTCCGCCGTGAGAGAGTTCTACTTCGAACTACGCTTCGACGAAACCGACTTCTTGCCGTATTGCCGGGTTTGCGTCACCGCACAAGACCTGCCAAGCGCGGTCAAAATGCTGGATCGTTACGACGATCTTTGGCAATGCGCGGTCTTGCGATAGCTTGATCTGCGCGGGAGGGCCGCCCCTTTGGGCGGCCCTTTCTCTTTACTCCGGCAGGCCGTCGCCGTGATCGGCTAGTGTGCCGGCGAGGTCGGCGAGCCGGCGCTGGACCGCCGTCGGGAGCTTGGCGTAGGCGATCGCCATCTTCCCAGCGTCAGGCGAGGCGAGAAAGGACGTGACATTCGAGCGTTTGGGCGGCTCAAGCGTCGCGATTTCGTCCGCAGGCGGGACGGTGTCCCAGAGGCTCTCCACGGGTACGCGCAGCGCTACTGCGATCTGATAGAGCATCCCGATCGTGATCCGATTGCCGCCCGTTTCGTACTTCTGCATCTGCTGATGCGTTATCCCGAGACCGGCGGCCAACCCTTCAAGGCTCAGCCGTAGTTCGCGGCGGAGTGCGCGAATTCGTTGCCCGACCAGAATGTCGACGTGGTCCGGACCTTCTCTTCTTCGTCTCACCAATTCGAACTCCTTCGAGGGAGCGAGAACGCCCCCGGAAGAAGACGCCGATGACGGATAAATCCGACATCCAGGAGCAAATTCAATTCCGGAAAAATCGGTCAGTATTTGTGTGGGCCTAGTGCAGCTTCAACACCTTCTCGCCATCGAGGCAGATGGACTGGAAGCGATCAGCAAAGCTCGGGTGGTCGGGCGTGAAGATATAGCTCGCCGCAGCAATGAATGGCGTGTCGCCGACATAGGCCCCGAGCGCGTTCGGGGCGTTGACGACCCCGCAAGCCGCGACAATGTCGAAGCCCCGCACCTTGGCGCGTACCGCCCAAACATCCCGAAACCGGGCGGCCTGCGGATCACGCAGTGTCATCTTGAAGTTCTCGAATGACTCCGACGCCGCGAGGTAGGTGACCTCTTCCTTGCGCTGGGCCTCATCTCGCTTGGCCTGCTCAGCGTCCGCTACTCGCTGGACCTCGGCCTGCCGTGCCTCAGCGGCTGCTTGCTCGGCCTCTTCGGCGGCCCTGGCGGCGGCGTATTGCTTCGGCGTCAAGATCGCCGCCGCGCGGTCCAGTACGAAGAACGTCCCCATCATCAGCAGTCCGATGCCGACGAAGAACCCGAGAATCTTTCCTGCCCAATCATTCGTCATGGCTAACCCCGTCCAACCAGAAAATAGGACATTAGATGTCCTAGAACGCATTGCGACTTCGTTAGCCCACTCGCGGCGATGCGGTGGGAATCAATCATTGGCGAAAACCTACGACGTGCCCGAAAGGCGCGGGGGCTGAGCCAAGAAAAGCTCGCCGCAGAGGTGGACCTGGATATGCGCCAGCTAGGACGTATCGAGCGCGGCGAGAGTTTCCCGAGCGTGGGGTCGCTGATCAAGCTGGCTGAAGTTCTCGGTATGGAGCCGGCGGAGTTGTTGCGCCGCGACCTTCGTCAGGCACGTCAGTAACCAGCCTGATTGGCCCTGGGCTAGGGAATGCTGCGCATAGCGCCGTTCTGCCGAATCGGAACATAAGTCGAACGTGCCCAACGCGAGCGCGCGCGGGCGTCCCCCAGATCAGCAGGATTGGAAAACTCGTGGAGCGAGAACTGGAGCGTTTTGAATGTCAGGACGAGGATGGCCGACGATACACAATCGTCGCTTATCAGGAGTTCACAGCATTCAACCCCGTGAGCGGATCGACCCGATGGGTGGCAGGGCTTAAGCGGCTCGAACTTTCGGACGGCTCGTCGTTCGTGAACTACATCGATGAGCAGCGCTACAAGATCGTGGCGACCGATACTGTCGTCCGGCGAGTGTAGCGCTCTCCGCTTTGCGCAACGAAAATATGGAGAGTTTGATGGGCGAAAAGCTCATGGTCACCCCAGAGGCGGCATCCCTTGCTGCGCTTATGTCGAATTTTGCACTTGCGGCCGAATTGACGCTGAAGGGTGTGATTACGGCGGACGAGGGGAACGCAGTCTTTGCGACCGCCGCCTCAATGTGCCGAGCCAACGGCAACGAACTGGCTGCGCGCATTATTGAGGTGTCCTGCCCCACCTCGGTTGGTGTCGATGTGGTCGAGCGTGCGCGAGCCCACGGAGCGACCATTTCGGACAAGTTGGAGTTTTAGAGTAAGCACCTCGCTCCGGCGGAGCATAAAATATTGACTTTTAACAAGAAATAGACCAAAATTCTTGAGTCAAGTTGGTGGCGGTCAGCCTGTAACTGACCGCCACCTGCGTCTAAGCGTCAGCGCTTCCGCTTCGGCCTAGTCACCTTGATCGTTTCCACGACTGCCGTCGCCTTGCGGCGGCGTGCTTCCGAGACGGTGATAAACTCACCGGTCTCGGAATCGCGTCCGATCTTGATGGTGTAAGACATGGCTATCTCCATGAGCGTTGATAAACAGCGCATCGGGGGAGTGTCGGGTCTCACGCACCTTGGGATTATCATCCCGCCGATAGTGTTTGCTAGGCCGGCGGCGCTCCTCTCTGAGCAATTGAGGTGGCGACCCTGGGTCGTGGGAGCGCCGCCTGCACGCTCAGTCATTGTAAAAATTCACAGAATCGAGTGAAATCTACGATCGCTCTAGAGGGGGATGCGTATGGCAGACATCGGCCATTCACTAATGATCAAATACGGTTTGAGTCGCCGCGCGACGCCCGAGGAGGGCGCTCAGTGGGCTGAGATCACCGAAACCCTGATCCGGTCTGGCGTAGCACGAGATGAAGCGGGGCGCCGAGCAGCCGCTCAAATCCTTCCTGGATTCAATACTCATGTATACGCATCGGAGGCGGATACAATTGAGATGCTGCTACAAAGAGTCAAAGATAAATGACCCAGACGGTTCCGCTGTGGTTGACGATACTATCTGCGGTCGGAGCCTTGCTCATAGGACTTCTGGGTCGTTTCACATTGAGTAAAAAGGACAAGAAAGATTTAGAGCAAAAGAACTACGAGAATTCGATGAAAATCATCGAGTCTCATGAATCTTCCTACAAAACTTATACGCAAGCGCTATCAACATATTCTGATAGCGATGATCCATCGTTCGATGATTTTATGAAATTGGCGTCAGCCGGCGATTTGTATTTCCATCATGCTGGCATGATGTGCAATGCGATTCTCTCGGGAAAAGTCGATGAGAGTATCCGGGACAATACATGGCTGCCGAAGATCAAGCTGATTTTCGAGCGCCTGCTACCTGCACACTATGAAGTTCTCCAGGGGCAGGCGACAAAGAAGGGCTATCCATATACGGGGAAGATGCGTCGACAGGATCACGAGAGCATCTACGCCGTCGTCGAGAAGTTCAGCAACTCACCAGCGTGGCAACGACGCCACGAAGGTCCACGCTGAGAACGCGCCAATAAGAGCCGTGACGCAGGTCGCCCTTAGAAAAATGACACAGGCGGGGACAACCTTGCCCTCGTCCTGTTCTGCGGTTCGCCAGTCCTAGCCGATCCCTGCAAGGCCATCCCCGATCGCGGTCCGATGCCCACATACCTCTCGTCCGGTGCGACGTTCAGCGGCCCGGTTACCTACGTTGGTGACGGCGACAGTATGTGCGTGGCGGTAGGTTCATCGACCGACGATTGGGTTGAGGTGCGACTAGCCGACTTCTACGCTCCCGAACTCCACTCGCCAGGTGGCACCCAGGCGAAAGCTGCGTTGGAGCGGATCGCCAAGGGCAAGCGAGCCATCTGCGTAGCTGGCCGGCGCACCTACGACCGTGTTGCGGCGCGCTGCACCATCGGCGGGGTCTCAATCGGCGAACATATGCGGCGGCAGGGAATTGTTGAGGGCGGAAATGGCCGCTGACGCGGACACGGCGAGCGACACGGCATCATCACGCCCCGCAGTCTCTGGCCCCGAAAACACTGCGAAACTTATGGATGCGCTCATGTTGTGGACCGAAGGGCTCCTCGATCATGAGGACTTTCGGAAGCATCGCGGCAAGAGGATAAATGCGACCCTGTTCTTCGATGAGCCCGGTCCGTCTATTTATACAGAAGATGAATTGACGTACCCGCTACCGGCAGAAATCGACCAACAACATGCTACGGAGAGCGGCGGCAATGGAGGCCTTTATCGACGCGATCGCCAAAGTCGTGGTGGAGGACGCGACCTTCTTGGGCGCCCCCGTCCAGCTACCGCCTAGAAGTCCCCCCGCCACATAGGGCAGCTATGCACTATGCGCGCTTAGACGACGCCGACCTAAGCTCACGGATTCTGTCTATTATTGGACTTGATAGGGTAGGCTTGTTTATCTTCTTGAACAGTTTGCTTATTTCTGCAACGCCAGAATCTTCACGGATCATTCTCTGAGCGTTCGCATCCATAGCCCAGAAGGCACGTTTTGCTTCTTCACGCTCGGCGCCGATTGGCATTTCGAACACGTCTTCGGCACCCATGAACGCCGCTACACAGTGAGCGCTAAGATCACTGTCTATGAAAAGCGCGTTTTTGTCTGCAAATCCCGCCATATCCAATATGACGCAAGACATGATTTCGTGTCTCTCTTCCCCGCTATATATTGGATTGGTCATCACATCGTTGGCAACACTTCGCGCGGCCACCATCTTCGCAGACAGCTCTTCATATATTGCGAGGCGCCTATCAAAGACGCGCGCGGAGTAGGACTCGATCCTATTTCTACGACGAAGCATTTCATTCACGACCACCCCCAGCACGACTCCAAGGACGCCCACAAAGCCGGTCGCAACGTCTGCCCACATACTCGTGCCCCCTATTTCTCCGGCTCGTCCATGATCTTTCTGATCTCAGTCAACACCGCATCGTGAGCCGCCGCATCAGCCTCGTCCTGGCTGATCTCCCCTGCGTCTCGGGCCTGTTCCAAGAATTCTAGGATGTCGATCCGTAGGCTACGCACGCCAATCGCTTGTAGGCATTGCATGAAGAAGACGGCGCTGAACGTACCCCTTGCGACCTTGTTGCGAAGGTTGCGCTCGTTTTCGTCCACACCGACCAGTTTCAGGCGCCGAGCGAGGTCTGCGTAGGTCAGCCCACGCTTATCCATCTCACCTTTGATGGTGCCCTTGACCCAACGCTGACCTGTTAGCTCGTCCAAGGGGCGCATCTCCGGCGGTGCAAAAGCATCAAATATGATGCTTTTGCACTTGACGTCGGGCGCGCCAGCCGTGCATACGCATCATATTTGATGCTTTTGCACGGAAAGGCGGGTTGCGGCAACACTTTCTCCTCAGCGCCAAGGCGCGATCCCTAAGCCTCACGGAGGTCGCTCGCATGAGTGAATCCGAGGCCAAGGCCGCGTTCCGGGCGGTCCGCTTTGCGGACAACGGAGGAGAGCCATTTTGCCCTCATTGCGGCGCCGACGCCGTCTATGAGTTCAAGAGCCGCGCGATCTTCAAGTGCAAGGCCTGCGAGAAGCAGTTCTCTCTCACCTCGGGAACGATCTTCGCCAGTCGGAAGCTGTACTTCGCTGACATACTCACCGCGATCGCACTCTTCGTGAACGGCGTTAATGGCGTTGCCGCGCTGCGGCTGAGCCGCGAACTCTGCATCAACTATCGAACCGCCTTCGTGCTGACCCACAAACTGCGTGAGGTGTTCGGCGCCATGGCGACCGCTGAACAGCTAACCGGCGTGGTCGAGATCGACGGAGCCGTGGTCGGCGGATCGAAGCGTCTCGGCAACATCGGGAACAAGGGGAAAAGCCCTCGTACGCCGAAGAACGGCAAGGAGCGGAATGTCGTCAGCCTGCGTGAGCGCGGGCAAGGCGGGCGTACCCTCACCTTCGTCGTCGGCCATGAAAAGGATGCGCTCGGGGCGATCCTCAAGCACGTCCATTCCAGCGCTACGGTCGTCACGGACGAGGCCGCGCACTGGAACGTCCTGCACCTCCATTTCGACAAGGTGCATCACGTCAACCACAGTCAGGAGTGGTCGCAACGGAATGGCGTCCACACGAACATCGTGGAGAGTCTGAATTCGCGCCTCCGGCGGAACCACCGTGGCGTCCACCACCGCATCTCGCCGCAATATCTCCACGCCTACGCGGCCGAGGTGGCGTGGCGGGAAGACTTCCGTCGCACGAGTAACGGTCAGCAATTCATGATGGTTCTAGGCGGTGCTGCTAGGCAGCCGATCTCGCGGGATTGGAAGGGCTACTGGCAGCGTCGGGGCGAGCGTCCGCCGAAGCAGCCCCGCGAGAGGACGCCGAGGCCAGAGCCCATCGTTTTGGATTTTCGGCCACGAGTATAAGCCGTCCCCTCAGGACGTACTTGTCGAAGACGTTGTTGATGGCGCTCGAAAGTCGACCGAGAGAGCGGTTATCTGGCGCTTCAATTCCAAGGGTCGGCGCGATGATCTTTGCTATTTCCCGAGAGGTCAGCGGTCTACCAGCCTTTCGCAAAGCGACCAGAGCAGGCCGAGTGATCGCGCCCGGCGCGCGCCGTGTAGGCGCAGGCGGACGGAGCGGCTTCACGCTCTCCTTCTCAAAACTCGGATCGAATTGAAGGATCGTCCCCTCAATCTGATCCATCTTGCGCTTGAGCAATTTCTTTGTGGACTCGATTTCGATCCACGCCTCGCGAATGGCGCGCAATCCAAAGACCGGCTCAACGGCTCGTTCCGCGTCGTTGAATTTGCCTCGGAGTATTGCGTACTCGCGCGTCAGCCTGGACAGAACAATACGGTCGGACATTCCCTGACCGTGCCGCTCGATCCCTAAGCCGGATTGAAGAGAGATGGCTTATCCGGCGTTAGGTGTGTTTGCTGCATAATGGCCGAGAACTCCGGCAGTTCGTCCAGGAAGAGCACGCCGTTGTGGGCCAGTGACACTTCGCCGGGCTTCACTCGCAGGCCGCCACCGGTGAGCGCGGCCATACTGGCCGAGTGGTGCGGGGCTCGATACGGCCGGGCCCTCGTAAGCTCCCCCTTGGCGATCAGCCCGGCGACCGAGTGGACCATGGAGGTTTCGAGCAGCTCGGCAGGCGAGAGCGGCGGCAGGAGGCCAGGGAGACGGGCAGCCATCATCGACTTGCCGGACCCTGGCGGGCCGCTGAAGAGCAGGTTGTGGCCGCCGGCGGCGGCGATCTCCAGCGCTCGCTTGGCGTTCTCCTGGCCCTTGACCTCCCGCAGGTCGGGAACCCGGTCGCCGTCGGACATCTCGCCCGGCTTCGGCGGCGAGAGGATCTGGGTTCCGCGGAAATGATTCACCACGGCGATGAGCGAGGGCGCGGCGAGGATGCGGGTGTCGCCCGCCCAGGCGGCCTCGGCCCCCGAAGCCTCGGGGCAGATCAGCCCAAGGCCCATGCCGCCGGCGGCCACCGCGGCGGGCAGGGCGCCTGCCACCCCGACGATGCGGCCGTCCAGCGAGAGCTCGCCCATCGCGGCCCATTCGGCCAGGGTGTCGGGCGGCAGCACACCCATGGAGGCCATGACCGCCAGGGCGATGGGCAGGTCGTAGTGGCTTCCCTCTTTCGGCAGGTCGGCAGGCGCCAAGTTGACGATGATCCGCCGGCTCGGCATGGCCAGGCCCAATCCGGCGAAGGCGGCGCGCACCCGTTCCCGGCTCTCGGCCACTGCCTTGTCGCCAAGGCCGACCAGCATGAACTTGACCTCGCCGGTGGTGAGCTGGACCTCGACGTCCACGCGCCGCGCCTCGACGCCCTGGAAAGCTACAGTGACGACGCGGGACGCCATTCCAACCCCCGGATTCGGCTCGACTTATCCACAAGCCGAGCACGACCGTTGGGCCGGATCAAGAACAAAAATGGAACTTTATGAGAAAATGAGACGAATCCGCGACTTATGCGTGTCTCTTCGAGTAGTAAGCTAGACCGTTGAGCGACGCTTTTCAATTGCCTCCCAGAGAATCTCCGCGGCGTTGATTCCGGTGAAGCGCTCCAGCGCCCGCGCGCCGGTCGGCGAGGTGACGTTGATCTCGGTCAGGTAGTCGCCGATCACGTCGATGCCGACGAACATCAGGCCCCGCCGCTTCAGCTCCGGGCCGATGATGGCGCAGAGCTCACGGTCGCGGGCGGTCAGTTCCACCGCTTCGGCGCGGCCGCCGACGGCGAGGTTCGAGCGGATCTGGCCGGCGTTGGGCACGCGGTTGATCGCGCCGACCGGCTCGCCGTCCACCAGGAGGACGCGCTTGTCGCCCTTGGAGACGGCGGGAATGAATTTCTGGGCGATGACCGGCTCGCGCCCGATCATGCGGTGCAGGTCAAGCAGGGCGTCGAGATTGGGATCGTCCGCCAGCAGCCGCGCCACGCCCGAGCCGCCGCCGCCATAGAGCGGCTTGAGCACGATGTCGCCGTGCCGGGCGCGGAAGTCGTAGATGGCCTCGACGTCGGAGGTGATCAGGGTCGGCGGCTGTACGCCAGGGAAGCTGGTGACGAACAGCTTCTCGGGCGCGTTGCGCACCTCGGCCGGATTGTTCACGACCAGGGTCTTGGGATGGATCACGTCCAGAAAGTGGGTGGAGGTGATGTAGGCCATGTCGAAAGGCGGATCCTGGCGCAGCAGGACGACGTCGAAGGTCGAGAGGTCGGCCAGTTCCCAGTCGCCGAACGACGCGTGGTCGTCCTTCGCGTCCTTGACAGTGACCGAGCGACCGCGGGCGTAGACCTTGCCCTCTTCCAGCAGCAGACGGTCGGGGGTGTAGACGAAGAGCGAGTGGCCGCGGACCTGGGCGGTCAACATCATCAGGAAGGTCGTGTCGCCTTCGATCTTGATGGCCTCGATGGGGTCCATCTGGACAGCGACCTTCAACGACATCGGCGTACGCTCCTGAACAGCCAAGGCGTCTCAGATAGTCCGAGCGGGGGCTCGGCGCCAGTCAGTTGAGCTGCAGACGCACCCGTTCGCGCTGGGCGCGGGCGGCGAGCGCCGCGCCGCCGTCCAGGGCGCTGGCGGTGGCCAACGCCTGCAGGGCGCCGGCCAGGGCGCCCTGGCCCTCGCGGGCGGCCGCGACATCCAGCCACGGGCGATGGTCGAGCGGATCGAGCAGGGCCCGGCGCAGGGCGGCGCGCTCGGCCTGCCCATAGTCGCGAGCGTTGGCGGCGCGGGCGAAGACGTTGTTCTGCAGCCGGATCAACACCTCCCGGTCGCTGGCCGGCGCCATCAGGCGGTCGAGGCGGTCGGCGACGTTGGGGGTCAGGCCGGCGTGCAGGGCGCGGCGGGTCAGTTCAGACGGCAGGACAACCCGGCCTTCGCTGAAGGGATCGAGCGCCAGCGGTCCCTCCGGGGTTTCGATGCGCAGCAGGAAGTGGCCGGGAAAGTCGACGCCCTGGACCGTAAGGCCGCACCTGCGGGCCACATGAAGGTAGTAGATCCCCAGCGCTACCGGCAGGCCGCGCCGGCGTTCGGCCACGGCGACCACGCAAGCGTTGTCGGGGTGCTCGTAAGTGAAGAGGTCGCCGGTGAGCCCGAGGTCGCCGGCCATGGTCTCGGCCAGGGCTTCCTCGGGACTCTCGCGGCGCAGGCGCTCGGAGAGGCGCTCCACGCCGATCTTGGCGAGGTCGCGAGCGTGCTCGGCGTTGCGGGCGGGATCCTCGTGGACCGCGCAGGCGATCGCCGCTTCCAGCAACGGGAAGTCGTCGTCACCGGCCTTTCCGGCTTCGCGCAACAGGCTTTCCGCTTCGTCTTGGGTCATCAGGTCTTGGCTTATCCGCCCCGCCAGGCGTCAGGGCTGTGTATCGGCAGTTTTCCCGGTGCGAGTGCGATCAGATCGAGCCGAACGGAGAGATTTTGCAAGCTCGGCCGACGTGCGGCGATTGCGCGCCCCGCTCGGCGCAGCCGGTCCCGTTGCATCTGAGTCACGGTTTCGAGAGCCGCTTCGAGGGTCGTGCGGCGCTTGACCTCGACGATGGCGAGCACTTTGCCGCGCTGGGCCAGCAGATCGATCTCGCCTTGCGGGGTGCGCAGGCGAAAGCCGAGAATTCGATATCCCTTGAGCATCAGCCAGACGGCGGCGATGGCTTCGGCGCGTCGGCCCGAGCGTCGCGCGGCGGCGCCTCGCGCTTGGCGCAGGCCGCTCACTTCTGCTTGAGCTCCATGGCCCGGCGGTAGAGATCGCGGCGGGGGAGGCCCAGGGCCTTGGCGACCTCCGCGGCGGCGTCGGCGGGCTTCAGGCGGGTGAGGGCGTCCTTCAACGCGGTGTCGGCGTCCGCCGCCGTGGCCGCCTCCTCGCGGCCCGGGCCTACCAGTACGACCAGCTCGCCCTTGGGGAAATCCATCTTCGGATCGGCCGCCAGTTCGTCCAGCGTGGCGCGGGTGACGGTCTCGTAGAGCTTGGTCAGTTCGCGAGCCACGGCGGCTTCCCGCGGTCCGAAGACGGCGGCCATGTCGGCGAGGCTCGAGGCCAAGCGCGAGCCGCCTTCGAAGAACACCAGCGTGGCGCGGATTCCGGCCAGCTCCTCGAAGAAGGCACGGCGGGCGGCGCTTTTGGGCGGCGGAAAGCCGGCGAAGAGGAAACGGTCGGTGGGCAGGCCGGCGACGGAGAGGCTCGCCAGCAGGGCCGAGGCGCCGGGAATGGGATGGACGGCCGAGCCTTGCGCCACCGCCTCGCGCACCAGGCGGAAACCGGGATCGGAGACCAGGGGCGTTCCGGCGTCGGAGACGAGCGCGATGCGCGCGCCCTCGGCCAGCAGGGCCAGGGCCTTGGGGCCGCTGCGTTCGGCGGAGTGCTCGTCATACCGCTCGACCTTCTTGGAAAGGCCATAGGCGGAGAGCAGCTTGGCGGCGACGCGTGTGTCCTCGGCCAGCACCAGATCGGCGCCGGCCAGCACGTCCAAGGCGCGCAGCGTGATGTCCCTCAGGTTTCCGATCGGCGTGGCGACGATATAGAGCCCCGGTTCGAGCGGGACGTCGGAAAGGGCCGGGGGCGGCGGGTGACGCGACGACATGGGTAAGGCTTGGCCGTTAATCGCTCAGGTCGCAAGCCTTGAGGTGACGTGGTCGAGTAGAAGTCGGCCCGCTGCGGTCGCTCGCAGGCGGCCTCGGTCGTCGGCCAGCAGCCCCGCCTCGACCAGCTCACGAACCTTGGTATGGCCGGGAGCGAGGCCCAGCGGGGCGACGTCCGCATAGGCGACGCCCTCGGTGATCCGCAGGCCCGCCAGCAGCCGCTCCTCGGCCGCTTCCCGGGGGCTCAGTGGTTCGGCGGCGACGAAGCCGAGGCCGCCAGCGCGGACCTGCGCGATGTAGTCGGCGGGCCTCGCGGCCGCCTGGGTGGCTGTGCGCGCGCCCTGCAGAGTCAGCCGGCCGTGGGCGCCCGGGCCTGCGCCCACATAATCCTCGCCTCTCCAGTAGACGAGGTTGTGACGCGAACGGGCGGCGAGGCCCTTGGCGTGATTGGAGACTTCGTAGGCCTCGAAGCCGGCGGCCTCGAGGGTCTGCTGGGTCGCGTCGAAGAGTTCGGCGGCGGCTTCATCGCCGGGCGGGACGATGCGACCGCGGCGCACCGCGCGGTCGAAGGCGGTGCCCTCTTCGATGGTGAGTTGGTAAGGCGAGATGTGCTCGGCACCGAGGTCGATGGCGGCCTTGAGCTCCTCGCGCCAGGCCTCTGCGGTTTGCCCTGGCCGGGCGTAGATCATGTCGATGGAGAGCCTCGGAAAACGGGCGGCTGCTTCGGCGGCGGCGGCCCTTGCGGAGACTGCGTCGTGGTTGCGGCCGAGCAGGCGCAGGGCCTCGTCGTCCAGGGCCTGGAGCCCCAGGGAGAGCCGGTTGACGCCGGCGGCGGCGAAGGCCGCGAACCGGCCGGCCTCGGCGTCGGTGGGGTTGGCTTCGAGGGTGACCTCGATCTGGCCGGCCGGCGTCCAGAGCTTGCGGGCCAGCTCGATCAGCTCCGCGGCCCAGGCCGGGTCCATCAGCGAGGGCGTGCCGCCGCCGAAGAAGACCGAGACCAGTTCGCGGTCGCCGGTGAGCGCCCGCTGGGCCTCAAGATCGGCCGCGATCGCCTGGGCGAGGGCCGCCTGTTCCTCGGCCTTGCCGCGGGCGCGGTAGACGTTGAAATCGCAATAGGGGCAGATCTTCGCGCAGTAGGGCCAGTGGATGTAGACCCCGAGCGCTTGGGTCACAGCAGGGCGGCCTTGAGCTTGGCGAAGGCGCGGGCACGGTGGCTGATCTCGTCCTTGCGGGCCGGGTCCATCTCACCGAAGGAGATTTCCTCACCGAGCGCCTGGAAGATCGGGTCATAACCGTGGCCGCGGTCGCCGCGGCCCGGAAAAACCAGGGTTCCATCCACGCGACCTTCCACCACCACCGCCGGACCGTTGGGCCAGGCGACCGCCAGGGCGCAGGTGAACCAGGCCGAAAAATCCTCGGCCCCGACTTCCTCGAGCCGCTGCTCAACCTTCGTCATCGCGCCCACGAAGTCCTTTTCCGGGCCGCCCCAGCGGGCCGAATAGATGCCCGGCGCGCCATCCAGAGCCGCGACCGACAGGCCGGAATCGTCGGCGAGCGCAATGAGGCCGCTGGCCTGCGCCGCCGCGCGCGCCTTCAGCATGGCGTTGCCGGCGAAGGTGCTTTCCGTCTCATCTGGTTCGGAAAGGCCCAAGTCTCCAGCGGTGACCAGTTCGAAGCGATTGTCGAGAATGGCGGCGATCTCGCGGGCCTTGCCGGGATTGTGGGTGGCGACCACCAGCTTCGCGCCGGGCTCCAGCTTCAGGGTCATGGTTCCTCTGGAAGGGTTGGACGGGAATGGGCGCGGAACCTAACCCCCAAGCCCCTGTGGCGCATTTCAAAAGTTTAATATCGTTTTTCGATATATGCTCGTAGTCTGAGCTGGACTGATGCGGAGAGCCGCGATGCGCGCCCTTGGGCCAGGCTCGGTTTCGAGCTTCCTGAAGATCATTCTCGACGTGGTGTTCTTCGCCCTGTGGATCGGCCTGGGCGCAGTGGCCCTGATGATGCTGGCTGCGGTGCTGTTCAGCTTCAATCCGGAGCTGATCGACAACATCTCCATCCGCACCGGCGCGACGGAAATCGAGGCGGGCGGGCCGGTCCTGCTGGGCGGGTTGGCGGCGGCGGGACTCTATCTCGCCGGCGTCCTGGTCATCGTCGAGCGGTTGCGGCGAATCTTCGGCACCCTGACCTCGGGCGATCCCTTCCATCCGGAGAACGTGCGGCGGCTGCGGGTCATCGGCCTCGTCCTGGCGGGTCTCGAGATCGGGCGCTACGTCATCTACGCCATTGGGATCTGGGCCCTGCCCGGCGCCGACATCACCCGGCCTGAGTTCAGCCCGACCGCCTGGTTCTCGGTGCTGGTGGTCTTCGTCCTGGCCGAGGTGTTTCGCGAGGGCGCCCGCCTTCGCCGTGAAGCGGAGCTGACGATCTAGCCATGCCGATCCGCGTGAACCTCGACCGGGTGCTGCTCGAACGGCGGATGTCGCTGACAGAGCTGGCGGACCGGGTGGGCGTGACCATCGCCAACCTCTCGATCCTCAAGACCGGCAAGGCCAGGGCGGTGCGTTTCACCACCCTTTCGGCGCTCTGCCGGGAGCTGGACTGCCAGCCGGGCGACCTGCTGGTCTACGAGCCGGGGCCTGATGACGCGGGCCTCGACGACGACTTCGAGTAGGCCCGCCGCCGCAAGCCGGACTAGTGTGTGGCCGTCTTCCCCCAGTAGGACTTCGAAATGCTGCTTCATCTGTCGACCTGGCAAGAGGTCGAAGCTTTCCTTCAACGCTCAAAGACCGTGATCGTCCCGATCGGCTCCAACGAACAGCATGGTCCGACGGGGTTGCTGGGCACCGACTGGCTGTGCCCCGAGATCATCGCTCACGAGGCCCAGAAGAGCGCCGACATCCTGGTCGCCCCGACCTTCAACGTCGGTATGGCTCAGCACCACCTGGGCTTTCCGGGCACCATCTCGCTGCGGCCCTCGACCTTCATGGCGGCGATCGGCGACTGGTGCCGCTCGCTGGCGGGCCACGGGTTCGAGAAGATCTATTTCCTCAACGGCCACGGCGGGAACGTCGCCACCATCGAGGCGGCTTTCTCGGAGCTCTATGCCGAGGCGAGCTTCGCCGGGCGTGAACGGGGCTTCGCTCTGAAGCTGAAGAACTGGTGGGACCTCCGCGGCGTGAACGCCTTGGCCAACCGCCAATTCCCCACAGGCCACGGCAGCCATGCGACCCCGTCCGAGATCGCGGTCACCCAGTGGGCCTATCCGGACGCCGTCAAGGCGGCGAACTATGCGCCGCAGATCGCCCCGACCGGCCCAATCCGCGAAGCTTTGGATTTCCGCGCCCGCTATACGGACGGCCGCATGGGATCGGACCCGGCTCAGGCGACCCCGGAAAAGGGCGGCGAGCTGGTGAAGCTGGCGGTCGAAGGGCTGGTGGCCGACGTGACTGACTTCTCGGCCGAGGTCTTTCCGGCGCGCGGCTGAGGTTTCAGGCGGTGACGATCCGGCCGTCGATCACCGCCACCGGCCAGGGAGTCAGGCGCTGGTTGGCGCAGGGGCCGGCGACGCAGAGCCCATCGCCTGGCCGAAAGAGCGCGGCATGGCCTCCACAGAGGATGAGGTCGCCCTCGCGGGTCAGGTAGCGGTCGTCCCAGGCGGCTAGCGGCCAGCCGGCGTGGGGGCAGGAATCCACGTAGCCGCGCACCGCGCCTCCGGTCTGGACCACGAAGCCGGCGAACATCTTGCCGCCTTCGCGAAAGCGGAAGCCCTTGGAGCCCGGATCGGCCAGCTCGGCCAGGGCGCAGAGCGCAACGCCCGGCCCCGGCCGCGCCGGATTGTCTGGGCCGTCTCGGCTCAATCCAGTCCGCCCAGGGTGGCTTTGAACGGATGTACGTCCACCCGCTCGAACAGGCCCGCCCGGCGGTAGGGATCGTTGGCGGCGAAGTCTTCGGCCTCGGCCAGGTCGGCCACGTCGAGGATCAGCATCGAGCCGGCCATGTTCCCGTCGGCGTCCAGCATCGGACCGGCCAGCTTCAGCTTCTCCTTGCCGGCGGCGATATAGGCCAAGTGGGTCTCCCGGGTGGCCATCCGCAGTTCCAGTGCGTTCGGCTTGTCGACACAGTGCAGGACGAATAGGGGCAAGGCAGGCTCCAGCTTTAGCGTTCGGACTTGATGGGGCGGGACATGAGACGGGTGATGGCCTCCTCTACCTGGGCTTGGCCGGCCAGGATCGCGGCGACCGCCTCGCAGATCGGGGCCTCTACCCCCAGCTTGCGTGCGAGGGCGACGACCGCGGGGGCGGAGGCGACGCCCTCGGCCACCGAGACCTTGCCGGCGAGGGCCTGTTCCAGGGTCTGGCCGCCGCCGAGGGCCAGGCCGACGCTCATGTTCCGCGACTGCGGGCTCGAGCAGGTCAGCACCAGGTCGCCGAGGCCGCAGAGCCCGGCTACCGTCTCGGCCTTGCCGCCCAGTGCGATGGCCATTCGGGTCATCTCGGCGAAGCCGCGGGTGATCAGGGCCGCATGGGCGCTGCGCCCCAGGCCCCTGCCCTCGGAAATGCCGCAGGCGATGGCTAGTACGTTCTTCGCCGAGCCGCCGATCTCGGCCCCGATCATGTCGGTAGCGAGATAGGGCCGGAAGGTCGGCAGGCTGAGCGCCGTGCCGATCTGGAAGCCGAGCTCCTCGTCCGGGCACGCCAGGGTGACGGCGGTCGGCAGGCCACGGGCGACGTCGATGGCGAAGCTGGGACCCGAGAGCACCGCCGGCGAGGCCTGGGGCAGCCCTTGCTCCAGCACTTCGGTCATCAGGTTCAGCGAGCCCTGCTCCACGCCCTTGGAGCACAGCACCATGGGCACGCCGGCGCGGGCGTAGGGCCGGAAGGCGTCGAGGCTGGCGCGGAGGTGCTGGGCGGGCGTGACGTTGAGCACGAAGTCTGCGCCGGCGAGATCGGCCAGGTCGGTGGTTGCGCGGACCGGCGCGTCGAACACCACGCCAGGCAGGAAGGTCTTGTTCTCCCGGGTCTCGTTGATGGCTGTGACCACGTCGGGCTCGCGCGCCCAGAGCGTAGTCGCAAGCCCAGCGCGGGCGCAGACCAGGGCTAGGGCGGTGCCCCAGGCCCCGCCTCCGATGACGCCTGCGGTCTTCATGCCTTGGCTCCCTTGCGGCCGAATGCGTGGGTGGGATTGGCGGCCGCGGCCTCCGGGTCCAGCGGCCAGCGCGGCCGGGCCGCGGCGTCCAGCGGATCGGAGATGCCGAGCGCCAGCCGCTCAGCGCCGGCCAGGGCGATCATCGCCGCATTGTCAGTGCAATAGGCCAGGGGCGGGGCGTCGAAGGAGAAGCCGTGCCGCTCCGCCACCTCCTGCAGCCTGGAGCGGACCGCCCTGTTGGCGGCCACGCCGCCGGCGACCACGAAGCGCAGCGACTGGCCCGGGCGCTCCTGGGCGTAGGCGGCCATGGCTTTGTCGGTCCGTTCGGAAAGCTGGCGGGCGATGGCGGCCTGGACGGCGGCGGCCAGGTCGCGGCGCTCTTCTTCGGTGGCGACGGTCGCGGCAAAGCGGGCGGCGGCGGTCTTCAGGCCCGAGAACGAGAAGTCAAAGCCCTTGCGGCCCAACAGGGCGCGGGGAAGCTCATAGCCCGAGGGATCGCCGCCCTCGGCCAGCTTCTCCAGGGCCGGCCCGCCGGGATAGGGCAGGCCCATGCTCTTGGCGATCTTGTCGAAGGCCTCGCCGGCAGCGTCATCGATGGTGGAGCCGAGGCGGCGGCACGCGCCGACGCCCTCGACCGACAGCAACTGGCAATGACCGCCCGACACCAGCAACAGCAGGAAAGGGTAGGGGATGTCCGCCGCGAGCCGGGCCGAGACTGCATGGCCCTCCAAGTGGTTCACCGCCACGAGCGGCAGACCGCGGGCTAGCGCCACCGCCTTGCCGAACGAGAGCCCGACCATAACTCCGCCGACGAGCCCAGGGCCCGCGGTAGCCGCTACGCCCGAAAGGTCCGAATAGGTGAGGCCCGCCTCCTTCATCGCCTGGGCGGTGACGGAATCGATCATCTCCACATGGGCGCGGGCGGCGATCTCCGGCACCACGCCGCCGTAGGGCGCGTGGGCGGCGAACTGGGTGCCGATCACCGAGGACAGCACCTCCACCCGGCCGTTCGCGTCCAGGCGCACGACCGAGGCCGCGGTCTCGTCGCAGCTCGTCTCGAGGCCAAGAACGGTGAGCGGTGTGTTCGCCAAGGGATCTCCCGCAGTTGCGGCTTGCTGCCTGGTCCTATAGGCCGGAGCCTCCATTAACGCCGAGGTAGACTGCGCGTCGTGCCCACGCAACCGCCCGTCCGGATCGGAGCCCGCGGCTCCAAGCTTTCCCTGGCCCAAAGCGGCATGGTCCAGCGCCGCATCGCGGCCGCGCTCGGGGCCGACCCGAACGACCCGAAGGAGGTCGAGGCTGTCGCGCCACTGATCGTCATCACCACGACCGGCGACCGGGTGCAGGACCGCCGGCTGCTGGAAATCGGCGGCAAGGGCCTGTTTACCAAGGAGATCGAGGAGGCGCTGCTCTCCGGCGCCATCGACTGTGCGGTGCACTCGATGAAGGACATGCCGGCCATACTGCCGGACGGCCTCTGCATTGCGGCCATCCCCGAGCGGGAGGACCCGCGGGACGCCTTCCTCAGCCACAAGGTAGAGCGGCTGGAAGATTTGCCGCAGGGCGCGATCCTCGGCACCGCCTCGCTGCGGCGCCAGGCCCAGGCTCTGCATCGCCGCCCGGACCTTGACGTGCAGATGCTGCGGGGGAACGTGGACACGCGCCTGGCCAAGCTGGCGGCGGGCGAAGCCGATGGCATTCTGCTGGCGCTCTCGGGCCTCAAGCGCCTGGGCCTGGGCGAACTGCCCCAGAGCCTGCTGGACCCCGTGGAATGCCCACCGGCCCCGGGCCAGGGCGCGCTGGCCATCGAGACCCGGGTCTCGGACATTGGCGCCCCATGGCTGGAGGCTATCCGGCACAGGCCGACCGCCGTGGCCGTCGCCGCCGAGCGTGGCGCCCTGACGGCGCTGGAAGGGTCCTGCAAGACGGCGATCGGGGCCCATGCGCGCTTGGCCAACGGATCCCTGCATCTGATCGTCGAGGCACTGTCGGCCGACGGCGCGCACCGATTCAGGCATGAAGGTTCGACCGAGCTCTCCTCCGCGGCCGATCCGCAGGAGGCGGCCCGCGCCCTGGGCTTCTCCCTGGGCGAAGCGGTCAAGGCCGAGGGCGGCGAACTGATCCTCCCGCCGGAATAGCCGTGGCGGGGCGTTGATTCCAGGCCCGTACATCGTCAGGGTCATGAACTGTCACGCTTGATCGTTCTCCTATGCCCCGCCCGCAGAAGATCTGGATCACCCGCGCCCAGCCTGGCGCCGACGCCACCGCCGCCCGCGTGCGCGAGCGGGGGCACGAACCGTTCGTCGCTCCCCTGCTCGAAGTTCGGTCGCTCGCAGACGCCGAGGTCGATCTGGCCGGGGTAAAGGCGCTGGCCTTCACCAGCGCCAACGGCGTGCGCGCCTTTGCGGGCCTGAGCGCCGTGCGGGACCTGCAGGTCTTCGCCGTGGGCGCGGCCACCGCCCAGGCCGCCAAGGTTGCGGGGTTCCGGCGTATACTCTCCACGGACGGTGATGTGGCCGCGCTGGCCGAAGGCATCGCCGCCCGACGCGGTGAGATCGGCGGCCTTGTCCTGCATCCGGGCGCGGCCGAGCTGGCGGGAGACCTGGCCGGAGCGCTGGCCCGGGCTGATGTCGAAGTTCGCGCCCAGGCGCTCTACGAAACCGTGCCGGTCGCGCTTTCCGCCGAACAGATGGCGGCGCTTTCGGACGTTGACGTCGCCCTGGTCCATTCACCCAAGGGCGGCAAGGCGCTTGCGGCCGTGCTCGAGGCTCAGCCGCAACCTCATCTGAGATTGCTGGCCATGTCGCAGGCCGCCCTGGCGCCGTTGCTGGGGACCACGGCTGCGGCCAGGCTGTCATCGCCCTTTCCGCTCGAAGCCGCGCTGCTGAATCTGATAGACCGTCAACCATGAGCGACCAGCTATCCGCACCACGCGATCCGGGCGCCTACAGCCGTCGCCGGAGAGGCCTCGGGGTCGGCGCGGTGGTGCTGTTCGGTCTGGCGTGCCTGGCTGGCGGATACGCCCTGGCGAATTTCGGCCCGCAGCTCTACCCGACCAAGCCCCGGACGGGGATGGCGCCAGCTCTGTCAGTCGAAACCTTTGCTCCCCCCGCGGCGCTGCCTGAAGCGCCCGCGACGTCCGCACCGGCGCCCGTGGAAGCCGCGCCGCCGGCGCCCGACGCAGCCATGGCCCAGCGCCTGGAGGTGCTCGAAGCCGACCGCGCGCGACTGAACTCCGCCGCCGCCTCGACCCTGGCTGCCGGCGTCCTGATGCAGGCCGCGCAGGGATCGCGGCCCTTCGCCCAGGAGGTCAAGGCGCTGGCGGCTGTAGCACCATCGCTGGACCTGCGCGCCCTGACCGTCGACGCCGAGCGCGGCGCGCCCAGTCGCTGGGCGCTGGCCGCCAGCTTCCCCGACTATGCGGCGCGGGCGGCTTCGGCCGCGCGGGCGCCTGGAGAAGGGGCCGGGATCATGGCTCGGATCACCTATGCGCTCTCGCGGGTCGTGGCCTTGCGACGGATCGGCGACGTGCCCGGTTCGAGCGCCGACGCCGTGCTGGCCCGGGCCGAGCGTCAGGTGGAAGACGGAGACATCGTGGCGGCGCTGGCCACGCTCGAGGCGCTTCCGCCTAGCGCCCAGGACGCCCTGGCGCCCTGGCGGGATCGGGCTGAACGGCGCGCGAAGATCGACCGTGAGATCAGCCGCCTGCGTGACCAGGCGCTGGGGGATCTGGCGCGGAGCGCTGGATGATTCGCGCTGCCCTGATCATCTTCCTGGTGGCGGCGCTCGCCACGGCCATCCTGGCGGTGACCGGCGAGCCCGGCCACGCGACGGTCGAGTGGTTGGGCTGGCGGGCGGACATGACCGCGGCGGCCTTCGTGCTGATCACCCTCCTGCTGGCGCTGTCTGCGATGATGCTGTGGCGGCTGCTGCTCTGGGCGGCCGAGGCGCCGCGCCGGGCGGAGCGGGCGAGGGCGGAGGCCAAGCGCCGGCAGGCCAACGAGGTGCTGACCCGCGGCTTCGTGGCTGCGGCTGCAGGTGACGGTTCGGAGGCGCGACGCCTGGCTCTGAAAGCGGCCGATCTCGCCGACGAGGCGCCGGGCCTGGCGCGGGTGCTTGCGGCCCAGGCGGCCGAGGCTGCGGGTGACGCCGCCGCAGCCCAGGCGGCCTATACGGCCATGCTGGCGCTGCCCGACATGCGGCTGGCCGGCCACAAGGGGCTGATGCAGCTCGCGCTGAGCCGTGGCGATGTCGCGGGCGCCGCCTCTCACGCCGAGCAGGCCTATGCCTTGCCGCGGACCGGGCGCTGGGCCTGGCTCGCCCTGCTGGAGGCGCGGCTCGATGTGGCTGACTGGGATGGCGCACGCGAGCTGGCCAAGAGCGCCCTCGACCGCAAGATCGTCTCGCCGATCATCGCCGATCGGGCGCGAGCGGCTTTGCTGGCCGCCTCCGCGGCCCAGTTCGAGGGCGACGCCGATCCGAAACGGCGCGCGCAGGCGCTGGACCTTGCGGCGGAGGCCGCCAAGTTGCAGCCGACCTTTGCGCCGGGCGTGGTGATGGCCGCGCGCCTGCTCGCCGCCGACGGAAAGGCCGGCCGCGCTGCTCAAGGCCTGGAGACCGCCTGGAAGGCCGCGCCGCATCCGGCCTTATGGCTGGCCTATCGCGATTTGAAGACCACCGAAACGCCGCGCCAGCGCGCCGATCGGTTGCGCCATCTGGCCGCGCTGAATCCCGGCGCGCGAGAGAGCCGCATCCTGATGGTCGAACAGGCTCTCGTGGCCGGCGACTCAAGCGGCGCACAGCAAGCGGTGAAGGCGCTGGAGGCCGAGCCGGTCACCGCCAGGACCGCAGCGTTGTTCGCCCGGGTGGCCTTCGTGGCCGGCCAGCCGGACGAGGCGCGGATGTGGATGGCTCAGGCTGGCGCCGCCGAGCAGGAGCCCGACTGGTCGGATCTGGACCCCGAGGGGCGAGCCTTCGCCTACGAGCCCGCCGACTGGGCGCGGCTGGTGGTGAGTTTCGCCGAGACCGGCGAACTGATCCATCCGCGGCACGAGCGGCGCGAACGCGCCCTGGGGGCGCTTCCCGAGCTGCCGATGTCCTATGAGCCCGCGCCTTTCGTCGAAGCGCATGAGGCCGAGGCGGTCCCCTACGAGATCGCCGACGAGCTCTATGAGGACGAAGATTTGCCCCCTCCGCCGGCCCCAAGAGGCGGAGAACGTCGTGCTTCCGGAAGGCGGCGCTTGGCGAGCGGCCCGAGAGTCGCTAAGTAGGCGCTCCCTCGCTTCGCCGTAAGGCGGGCGAGAGCGATGCCAGGCCGCTTTAGCTCAGCTGGTAGAGCACCTCATTCGTAATGAGGGGGTCACAGGTTCGAGTCCTGTAAGCGGCACCATCCTTTCCGACATCACGGAACTGAATGGCGGCGGCCCTCGGCCGCACCGCTCGCGCGCCAAGCGCATGAAAAAAGCGTGGCGGTCGCCCGCCACGCCTTCAACCGAACTGGAATGGACCCAGGCCTCAGGTGTTGGGCGCAGGCGGAGCCGAGGCCGCCGGGGCGGATGGAGCCGCAGCCGCCGGCGCCGCCTTGGCCGCGGGCGCGGCGCCGGGCTTGGGCTTCTCGGGCTTGTACTTGTCGTTGTAGGTGACCTTGTCCTCGGCGCCCTTGCGGATGGCCTCGATCTGCTTGGCCAGGGCTTCCTGTGTGCGCTTCTGCTTCAGGCCGGCCTGGGCGTAGGTGATGGCTCGATCGCCGACGAAAGGCATGACCCGGTTCTCGCGGATCTGGTTGGCGAACACCGCGTTGCCGCGGGGGAAGATGAAGATCTCGCCGGCTGGCAGCTTCATCAGCGTGTCGGTGAGGCCTTCCGGCGCGTTGAGCGTATCCAGCACGGTGGTCGTGCGCTGGAAGTCGATGCTCTCGCGGGTGAGCACGGCCTCGATCTGCTCAAGGGTGGTCAGCGGCTTGAACTCTTCCATCAGCTTCTGGTCGATCTTTCCGAAGATGACCTGATCGACCACCATCACGCGCCGCTGGGCGAACATGTTGGGGTGATCGGAGACGAACTTCTCGGCGTCGGCCCGGGTCGGGTTGGTGATCGTCGAGGCGATCTTGCGTTGCAGGGCGCCGACCAGCAGCCCCTCCTTGGCCTGGGCCTCCTGCTGAGCGTAGACAGGAGTCTTGTCGAGCTTCTGCTCCTTGGCCGTCTGGGCGAGGAGCTTGCGCGTGACGATGTTCTGCAGCGCGGCTTGTTCCATCGCCTTGCGCTGCTGCGGATCGGCCGGTGAGGCGCCCCCCATCTCGCGATTGAGCTCGGTGATGGTGATTTCCTCACCGTTCACTGTGGCCACGACCTGTCCTGCGGGGGCCTTCTTCGACCCGCCGATCATGCCGCAACCGCTCATGGCGATGCAGGCCAGCAGCGCTGCGCCACGAGTCCAGTTCAGTCTCATCGGTTTCTCCCCGAATGCGTCCTTTTCGGCGGTCCGTATGTCCTGCGCCTTCGTCGTGCGCCTGAGGTCTGGACGGCCAGTCAACCCTTTAAGCTCGAAACACCTTAAGCTGTCACGAACAGCGATCTGCGGCGAGAGGGTTCTCGCGTGCGACCAGGGCCGAGATGACGCGGCCTGACGGGCCGCTTTGATGTTGCAACTCCTGGCCGGACAAGGGAAAAGCTGCCGCGTGCCTAAAGTCCGCCTTCGTTACAAGCGCCTCAAGTTCTCCCGATCATGAGCGACGAGCCGAAACGCCGCCCGATACTTTCACTCAAGAACCCGCCCAAGGTGGTGGTTCCGGAGGTGGTGAAGAAGCCGCCCGAGCCCCCGCCTGCGCCGCAGTTCGACTGGAAGTGCAAACCCTGCGGGGCGGGGATTTTCATCGACGAGGCGTTGGGGGACGAGGCCGTCATCCGTTGTCCCTCCTGCAACGCCAAGCTCGGGACCGCCGGCGATTTCCGCGCCGAGCCGCCGCCGGCCCGGCTGCGAGCGCGCCCCGTGAAACGGCCCAACGCCTAGAGATTCAGGACCTCGCGCATTACCGGGCCGATCTCGTCGTGCAGGACGATGTCGGCATAGGGGTCCAGGTCAGTCGCCTCGCGATTGACGATGGCCAGTATGGCGCCGTTGCGCTTGGCCAACAGGGGAAACCCCGCGGCCGGATAGACCACCAGGGACGAGCCGAGTACGAGGAAGAGGTCGCAGTCGAGCGTCGCAGCCTCGGCCCGGTCCATTTCGGCCTGCGGCATGGATTGGCCGAAGGAGATGGTGGCCGATTTCACCAGCCCGCCGCAGACGCGGCAGGCCGGTATTTCGCCCCGCTCCAGGAAGCCGTCGCGAAATTCGGCGAACTCATGCCGCTGGCCGCACGTCAGGCAACGGGCGTAGTGCGCATTGCCATGCAGTTCGATGACCTTGTCGCCAGGCACGCCTGATTCCTGGTGCAGGTTATCGACATTCTGGGTGATCACCGCGTGGGCCCTACCGTCGGCCACCAGCTTGGCGACGGCAGTATGGCCGTCGTTCGGAGCGGCGCCGGTCCAGCCCGCCGAGCCTGAGAATATCCGTCGCCAGGCCTCCCGCCGCCGATCCTCGTCGGCGACGAATTCCTGGAAGTAGATCGGCTTCATTCGACTCCAGACGCCGCCGGCGCTGCGGAAGTCGGGTATGCCCGACTCGGTGGAAATGCCCGCCCCGGTAAACACCACGATCCGCCGGGCCTGCTCGATGGCCCTGGCCAGTTGGGCGCGGTCTGACATCGGCATCCTCCTTGGCGGCGCTTCATCGGTAGCGCGCCGCACGCGGCGGCGCCAGCCGGTATGGCTGGTGGTGGCGAAGGCTCGCTCATCCAGTAGTTCTTAGTTCAAACAAAGTAATACCAAGCATGATGGCGGGGTGCGACAATCTGCGCCGGCCTTATTAATCACGATTAACAGAGCAGAAAGCGGTGCAATTTAAGAGTTGAGCGGCTTACTAGTTTTGGGGCGTCTTCCATGAGTTTCAGTAATGTGCGTATTCCGGCCAAGCTCACTGCGGCCTTCGCAGTGATCCTGGCGGTGTTCGCGCTGGCTTCCGGTCTGGTGTTCGTGAGTCTCGGCTCCGCGCTCGAGGCGGCGAAGGCGAACAATGTAAGCTATCGGAATATCGAGGACGTGCAGGGCGTCCTCGCCGACATTGTCGAACAGCAGAACGCGGAGCGCGGTTTCGTCGCTACGGGCGCCGAAACATTCCTGGAGAACTATGAACGCCACGGCCAAGCGGCGGACAAGCACCTGGAGGACTTCCTCGGCCGCACGACCCGGCCGGAGCAACGCGAGCGCGGCCTCCGCCTGAAGGCGGCGGTCGCCGAATGGCGGACGGAGACCAACGAGACTATCGCGCTGATGCGCAATCCGGAAACGGCCGAACAGGCCCGCGCCGCCCTGGTCTCCGAGCGACTGACCAAGATTCGCGAGATTCATACCGAAATGCTCGACGCCCAGCAGGGGCTGGTCGCCAAGCGTTGGGCCAGTCAGCAGCAGGCCATGGGCCAGGCGAAGATCACGCTTATCGGCGGCAGCGCGCTGGCGATGCTGGTGGCGGCGTTCATGGCCTGGGCTCTCTCCCGCGCCATAGCCTCTCCGGTGGCGCAGATGACCCACGTCATGGGCCGTCTGGCCGGCGGCGACAATACGGTCGACGTGCCGGCCCTGGGTCGCCGGGATGAGATCGGCCAGATGGCCAAGGCGGTTCTCAGCTTCAAGGAAGCGGCCATCGAGAAGCTGCGAGTTGAAGCTCGAGCGGCCGACGAACGTGCCGGCGCTGAGGCTGAACGCCAGGCGCGCGAGGAAGAGAAGGCCCGGGAGGCCGCGGCCGACGCCATCGCCATCGGCGCTCTCGCCGAGGCTCTGGGCAAACTGGCCCAAGGGGACCTGACCCATCGCATCACGGCGACCTTCCACGCGAAGGCCGAGCAGTTGAAGACCGACTTCAACGCCGCCCTGGCCACCTTGCAGGAAGCCATGCGGGTGATCGCCGGCAACACCGCCACCATGCGCTCAGGCGCCGATGAGATCAGCGACGCAGCCGACGACCTTTCGCGCCGGACCGAGCAGCAGGCCGCCAGCCTGGAAGAGACGGCCGCAGCCCTCGATGAGATCACCGCCACGGTCCGCCGTACGGCGGACGGCGCCAACCACGCCCGCCAAGTGGTCGAAACCGCGCGCGGCGACGCCGAGCGCAGCGCTATCGTCGTCACCCGCGCCACCGCGGCCATGGGTCAGATCGAGGATTCGTCCAAGCAGATCGGGCAGATCATCGGGGTGATCGATGAAATCGCCTTCCAGACCAACCTGCTCGCCTTGAACGCCGGGGTCGAGGCGGCTCGCGCCGGCGATGCCGGCAAGGGCTTCGCCGTCGTCGCCTCCGAAGTGCGGGCCTTGGCCCAACGTTCGGCCGAAGCGGCCAAGGAGATCAAGACCCTGATCAACGCCTCCTCGGCCCAGGTCGGCCAGGGCGTCGAATTGGTCGCCGAAACCGGCAAGGCTCTGCAACGGATCGCCGACCAGGTGACCGAGATCAACAGCGCCGTCACCGAGATCGCCGCCAGCGCCCAGGAACAGGCCGTCGGCCTCCACCAGGTCAACACCGCTGTTAATCAAATGGATCAGGTCACGCAGCAGAATGCGGCCATGGTCGAAGAGTCCACCGCCGCCAGTCACGCCCTCGCCAACGAGGCCAACGATCTCGCTCGCCTCCTCGGCCAGTTCGTGATCGGCCAGGACAACGACCGCCCGATCGTCGCACGCCGACCGGCGCCTGCGCATCGCCCCGTCGCTTCGCCCGCCCGGCGCAGCTACGTCTCGGGCGCGGCCACGGCCCGCAGGCTGGAGCCGGTCGACGATGCTGACAATTGGGAGGAGTTCTGATGGAAACCGCTTCTCGTATCCCCAAGCCAGGCGCCGAGCTGATCTCGGTCCGTATTGGCGAGCAGGCCTACGCGATCGACATCATGGCTGTGCGTGAAATCCGCGGCTGGACCGCGGCGACCCCGCTGCCGCACGCGCCGCCGCACGTGCTCGGCATGATGAACCTCCGCGGGGCGATCCTGCCGGTCATCGACCTGGGCGCGCGCCTGGGCCTTGGCATGGCCAACCCCAGCGCCTCCTCGGTGGTGGTGGTGGCCCAGATCGGCGAGGCGCAGATGGGCCTTGTCGTGGACGCGGTCTCCGACATCCTCACTGTGACCGAGGGCCTGATCCAGCCGCCGCCGGAAGTCGGCAGCCCGGAATCGACCTCCTACGTTACAGGCGTCATGACCACGGACACCGGCATCGTTTCGCTGCTGGCCCTCGACGCGATCCTGCCGCCTGACATCCAGGTCGCCGCCTAGGCGCACCAGCCGCTCTCATACAGCTAAAAACGGAACCGGGGGGTTCATGCTGGCCCGTCTATCCATCGCAGGAAAACTCCTGCTCGCGGCGGGCTGCGCTATCGGCGCGCTGCTGTTGCTGGCCGCCGCCCTCGTGGCGGCGAACGCGAGCGGCATGGTCCGTAGCCTTTCCAACGACAACGCCGAGGCGCTGGCCGGCAAGGCCGCCGCCGAGGTGGCCAGCGACATCGGCGAGATCCAGGGGCTCGGCCGCTCCATGGCGGGAAGCCTCGGCGCCGCGCACGCGGCCGGGATCCATGATCGCAAGGCCCTGGCCGAGATCATCAAGCCGGCGGCCTCCGCCTCGCCGATGATCCTCGGTGCGTGGTTCATGGAGGTCCCGAACGCCCTGGATGGCCAGGACGCCGCCCATCTTGGCGACACGGCGGCCGGCTCCAACAAGCTCGGCCAATTCACGCCCTACTGGGTGAATGACGGCGGCCAGATCGAGCTCGAGCCGCTCGACACCGGCAGCGACTACGACCAGCCCTTCTTCCAGACGACGTTCCGCAGCGGCAAGGCGGCGATCGTCGAGCCCTATCCCTATGAGGTCGGCGGCAAGACCATCTCCATGACTTCGGTCACGTTCCCTGTGACGTCGGGTGGAAAGCTGATCGGCGTGGCCGGGCTGGACCTGGCGCTGGACGATATCTCCTCCCAACTCGGCGCGTTGCGCCCGTTCGGGGATGGCCGGGTCATGCTGGTCTCACCCGCAGCCAACTGGGTTTCCCATCCGGAGGCTCAGCTTCGCATGAAGCCGTATGCCGATGCCGGCCTTGCCGAGTTGAAGGGCGCGATGAGCGGCGGCAAGCCGGTCCTGCTGAGCGGCTTGGACCTGCCGGGCGGCAAGGTCGAGCGGCTGGTGACGCCGGCCCCGCTGCCGGGCCTCGACTCGACCTGGGCCGTGGTGATGGACGTGCGGACCAGCCACATCACCGGTCCCGCTCGCAAGCTCGCCATCTGGCTTGCGGTCGGCGGACTGGCAATTCTCGCGCTGGTGCTCGGCGCTCTTTTCCTTGCGGTCGACAAGCTGGTTCGCCAGCCCTTGGCCGGTATCACGGCGGCGGTGGGCGAACTTTCCGCCGGGCGCTACGACAAGGCGGTGCGCGGCGCCGACAAGCATGACGAGGTGGGCGAGATCGCCCGCGCCCTCGATGGGTTCCGCCACGGCCTGGCCGAGAACCGTGATCTGCGCGCCGGCCAGGAAGCGGCCAACGCCGCCGCCGAGGCCGCGCGTCAGCGGGCTGAAGCCGAACGCGCCGCGGTCGCCGAGCAGCAGGCCATCGTGGTCACCGCCCTGGCGCGCGCCCTGGAGCATCTGGCGCAGGGCGATCTCACCGCTCGGGTCGAGGCCCAGGTGGCGCCCGAATACGAGTCCCTGAAGCACGACTTCAACGTCGCCATGAGCCAGCTCCAGAACACCATGGGCGTGGTGGTCGGTGTCGCCTCCAGCATGCGTTCGGGGGCCGGGGAGATCAGCAAGGCGGCCGACGACCTGTCGCGCCGGACCGAGCAGCAGGCGGCCAGCCTGGAAGAGACGGCCGCAGCTCTCGACCAGATCACCGCCACGGTCCGCAAGACCGCCGAGGGGGCTGGTCACGCGCAAGGGGTGGTCGAGACCGCCCGCGCCAACGCCGCCGACAGCGCCGACGTCGTCCAGCGGGCGACAGCCGCCATGGGCCAGATCGAGGACTCGTCCAAGCAGATCGGGCAGATCATCGGGGTGATCGACGAGATCGCCTTCCAGACCAATCTTCTGGCCCTCAACGCGGGGGTCGAGGCGGCTCGCGCCGGCGAGGCGGGCAAGGGCTTTGCGGTCGTCGCCTCAGAGGTGCGGGCCCTGGCCCAGCGCTCGGCCGAGGCCGCCAAGGAGATCAAGGCGCTGATCAACGCCTCCTCGGCCCAGGTGGGGCAGGGGGTGAGCCTGGTCGCCGACACCGGCAGGGTCCTTCAGCTCATCGTCAGCCAGGTGGCCGAGATCAACGGCATCGTCACCGAGATAGCCGCCAGCGCCCAGGAACAGGCCGTGGGCCTCCACCAGGTCAACTCCGCGGTCAACCAGATGGACCAGGTGACCCAGCAGAACGCCGCCATGGTTGAGGAGTCCACGGCCGCCAGCCACGCCTTGGCGGGAGAGGCGAGTGAGCTGGCTGACCTGATCGGGCAGTTCAAGACCGGCCAGCAGGCGTCGGATGCGGTTCCGCCACAGCGCCCGACACCGCGCCTCGCGGTCGCCGGCGGGACTCGTGTCGCCGCCGAAGAGGACTGGACCGAGTTCTGATCAGCCGGCGGGGCGGGGACCGAGCACGGCCTCGGCCTCTGCTTCGTCCAGGCCTTCGATCTCCACCATCTTCAGGCGCGAGGTCTCGCCCGAGACGATCCGCAGGGCCGACTTCGGGCGGCCTAGCTGCTTGGCGAGAAAGGCGATGACCGCCGCGTTGGCCGCGCCTTCCGTAGGCGCGACCGAGACGCGCACCTTCAGGTGGGGCCGTCCGTTCGCATCCAGCGCCCAACCGTCGATCGCGTCGCGGCCACCCTTGGGCGTGACCCGGACGGCCAGCCGCATGTCAGTAGAAAAGGTTCAGCAGGCCCGCATGCGCCGCCGGCAGCAGGTAGCGCTGGAGCCCGGAGATCACCAGGATCGCCAGCACCGGGCTGATGTCCACGCCGCCAAGGCTTGGAATGATCCGCTGGAACGGCGCCAGGACCGGCCGGGTCACCGCATCCAGGAATCGCGCGACGCCATAGACGAAGCGGTTGCGCAGGTTGATGACGTCGAAGGCCACCAACCAGGACAGGATGGCGTTCGCGATCAAGGCGAAAACCAGCAGCCCGAGCAGGGCGTCCAGGAGGAAGAAGACGAAGCCGATCAGCGGGGCCATCGAAAAATCCGTGCGGAATTGGGCGTCCTGTATCGACTGGCCGGCGGCTGGTTGCAAGTCGCGACGCCGAAGAGTGCATCAGCCGCTTGACAGAACCACCCCGCGCCCCCTAAGTCCGCGCCTCCTGGGGCCGTAGCTCAGTTGGTAGAGCGCCTCGTTCGCAATGAGGAGGTCAGGGGTTCGACTCCCCTCGGCTCCACCAGGAATCCGCCCAACCCAGAACGGTCGTCGCCGGCGTTGTGCCCGCGAACGTTGTTTTCTTGCGCGTTGTTTGGCTTAAGGTGGCGCTAGGTTCATCTTTGCTCTGGAGCGACCTTCGTGCTCATCGCCGTCCTGACCGCCGCCCTGGCGCTGCATGCGTCATCTGCTGCGCCAGCTACGCCAGCCGCCTCGCCTGAGCCGCCGAAGGCTCAGGTGGCGCAGGTCGCCGACAAGGACCGGATGGTCTGCAAGACCGAGGCGCTGGCCGGCAGCCGGGTGCCCAAGCGAGTCTGCGCCACCAAGGGCGAGTGGGAAGCACGCCGCGCTGAGGACAAGGAACACCTCGACGCCATGCAGCGCGCTTCCAAGCCGCACATCTCGCAGTAGGCGCGGCCTCTAGATCTTCGTCCCGGGGGCTTCCTCGGTGGGGACGCCGTCGAAGTGCTCTTCGGTGACGTCGGCCTTGGTCTTCTGGACCACCCCGTCGCGGTGCTCGGGCGGGCCGTACAGGGTGTAGAGCCGCAGGGGCTTGTCACCGGTGTTGACCACGTTGTGGCGCGCGCCGGCCGGGACGATGATGCCGAAGTCGGCCTTCACCTTGGTCTTCTCGCCGTCGATCCAGACCTCGCCCTTGCCCTTCTCGATGCGGAAGAACTGGTCGTGGGTGTCGTGCACCTCCTCGCCGATATCCTCGCCGGGCGCGATGGACATGAGCACGAGCTGCAGATGCTTGCCGGTGTACAGCACCCGGCGGAAGTCCTTGTTGGTCTCGGTCAGTTCCTCGATATCGTCGACAAAGCCCTTCATCGCGGGTCCTTTCCTGGTGCTGATTGCGGTCCAGCCTTGAGCCGACAGCGCGGCGTGGCTTTGATACAAGTCAAGACCGCGCCGGTGACGCCAGCGTGACGGCCAAGCCTGCCATCAGGCAACCGTAACGGGAAGCTTCAGGAACACGTTCCCCGCCGGGCTGGCGGGCGGCAGAGCCCCGCCGCGGATATTCACCTGCAGCGAGGGCAAGAGCAGGGTCGGCGCGCCCAGGGTGGCGTCACGCCGCTCACGCATGGCCACGAACTCGGCCTCGCCGACGCCGTCGTGGACGTGGACGTTGCGGACGCGCTCATCGGCCACCGTCGTCTCCCAGCGGAAGTCCTCGCGTCCGGCCGGCAGGTAGTCGTGGCCGACGAAGATGCGGGTCGCCTCAGGTAGAGCCATGATCTTGCGGATCGAGCGGTAGAGGGTGGCCGCGTCCCCGCCGGGAAAGTCGGCCCTGGCGGTCCCGTAGTCGGGCATGAACAGGGTGTCGCCGACGAAGGCCGCGTCGCCGATCAGGTAGGTGACGCAGGCCGGCGTGTGTCCGGGCGTGTGCAACACGCTGATCGTCAGGTCACCCAGCGGCAGGACGTCGCCCTCAGCCATCAGATGGTCGAAGACTTCGCCCTTGTCGCCGGCGTCCTGCGCCTCGAAGATCGGAATGAAGGTCTTTTGCACCTGGGTGATTTCCGCCCCGATGACCACCTTCGCGCCGGTCTTGCGGCGAATGTAGTCGGCCGCCGACAGGTGGTCGGCGTGGGCGTGGGTCTCCAGCACATAGACCAGCGTCAGGCCCTGGTCCTGCACCGCTGCCAGGACGGCGTCGGCCGATGCAGCCGACAGCCGCGCGGCCTTCGGCTCGAAGTCGAGCACCGGGTCCACCACGGCGGCGGTGCGGGTCGCCGGATCGATCACCAGGTGAGTCGCGGTCGAGGTGGCCTTGTCGAAGAATGTCTGTACGTGTGGGTTCATGGTCGGAGCCTCCTTCGGTGTCCGCCATCATATAAGATCTTGCTAATTTAGAAACAACTCATATATCTCGGCCATGTTCGATCTCGCGAACTTCGACATCACCCGTTTCGAGGCCAGCGCCGGAGAAGCCGCCAAGCTTCTGCGCGCTCTGGGCAACGAGCGGCGGTTGATGATCCTGTGCCAGTTGACTGAAGGCGAACGATCGGTGGGCGAACTCCTGCCCCTGGTCGGTCTCTCGCAGTCGGCCCTGTCGCAGCATCTGGCGGTGCTGCGCGAGGAAGCCGTCGTGGCCACCCGCCGTGAGGGCCAGACCATCTGGTACCGGATCGCCGACCCTGCCGCGATGAAGGTGGTGGCGACGCTCGCGGAGATCTTCTGTCCTCCAGACATGAAGAAGGCCGATGCTTCCCCAACTGACCCCCAAGGACGCCGCTGACCTCCTGGCCCAGGGCCGGGCGGTCCTGTTCGATATCCGCGATCCGGACGAGTTCGCCCGTCGCCATGTGAAGGGCGCGCACCTGCGCCCGCTCGCCACCCTGGCGGCGGATCCGCTGCAGGTCCCGGCAGGCCAGGCGGCGATCTTCACCTGCCGTTCCGGCATGCGAACGGCCGCCAATTGCGAGCGCCTTGCCGCTGTGGTCTCCGGCCCAGCCTACGTGCTGGACGGCGGCCTTGACGGCTGGGCCGCGGCTGGCCTGCCGGTGGTCGAGAATCGCAAAGCGCCGTTGGAACTGATGCGCCAAGTGCAGATCGCCGCCGGCGGCTTGGTGCTGGCCGGGGTAGGCCTCGGCCTTGCGGTCCATCCGGGCTTCTTCGGAATCGCCGCCTTCGTGGGCGCGGGCCTTACCTTCGCGGGAGTCACCGGCTTCTGCGGCATGGCCCGGCTGTTGGCGCTGGCCCCCTGGAACCGCGTGACGGCCTGACAATGGACCTGCCTCTCGTCAGCCTGGCGCTTGCGGCGCTGGGCGGCGGGGCCATCGGCCTGCTGCTATCGCTGTTCGGCGGCGGCGGGTCGGTGCTGGCCACGCCGCTGCTGCTCTATGTGGTCGGGGTGGGCGATCCCCACGTCGCCATCGGCACCTCGGCCGCCGCCGTCGCGGTCAACGCCGCTGCAGGGCTTGGCGCCCAGGCTCGTGCGGGGCGCGTGAAGTGGCCGTGCGCCCTGGTCTTCGGCGGCGCCGGGCTGGTCGGCTCGCTGATCGGCGCGCAGGTCGCCAAGATGGTCGACGGCGGCCAGCTCATCCTCTGGTTCGCCGGCGCCATGGCCCTGGTCGGGCTCTCGATGCTGCTGCCGAAGGCGGGCGAGGGTGACCCCGGCGTGCGGTTGAACCCGGACCTGACGCGTCGGCTGGCGCCGCTTGGCCTTCTGGTCGGGCTGGTGGCCGGCTTCTTCGGCATCGGCGGCGGCTTCCTGATCGTGCCGGGCCTGATGGCTGCCACTGGAATGACCTTGGCCAACGCCGCGGCCTCGTCGCTGGTCTCGGTGGTTCTGTTCGGGGCCGCGACCAGCGCCAGCTACGCGGCTTCCGGCCTCGTGGACTGGCCGGTGTTCGCGGCCCTGATCGCCGGCGGCGCGGTCGGTGCGTTGGCCGGCGGTCCGCTGGCCACACGGCTGGCCGGCCATGCCGCCTTCGCCCGACGCATCTTCGCGCTGATGGTGCTGGCGACGGCGGCGTATGTGGCCTGGCGCGCGTCGGGCGCGGTCGCCTAGCGATCGGCCCGCCGGCTCCAGCGCATCTTCATGTAGATATCGCCGTCCTCCAGCTCGTCCAGCATCTGGTCCAAGCGCTTGCGTCGCGTCTCGTCTTTCCGCGCACGGGCGATCCAGCCGAGATAGTCGTTGCGTTGGAACGACGGGCGAGCCTCGAAGGCGCCCAGCAGGTTCCGTTTCAGCAAGGCCTCCAGGACGGCGTCCGGCATGGGATTGAGCGCGCGCTTCAGCGTCATTGGCGACCTCCTACTGGCCGCTACAACGACGCATCAAGGTGAAGGTTCGCCGCCGACCCGAAAAATGAACGGCGTTGCGCGAAAAATGGCGAGCGATATAAGCCGGCTAGGCCGGGATCGGTCCTGGCCTGCAGGGGACTTTCGAAGCCTTGAGCACCGCCGGCGCCTATCGCAAAGCCTATGACCTCCTTGCCCAGGGCGACCTGCCTGGCGCCTTGGCCTTCACCGCCGACCTTATGACGCAACCCGACGCAGGGCCTGGCGTCTTCGCCGCTCGCGCGAGCGTGCTCAAGGCGGCCGGCCGGCCGATGGAGGCGCTGGACCTGAACCAGGCCGCGGTCAGGCGCTTCGCCGACAATGGCGTCTGCTGGCACAATCTCGCGTCGACGCTGGGCGATCTCGGCCGCGCGGCGGAGGCGGAGACCGCGGCCCGCCGCGCCATTTCCCTCGGCGTGAAGGCGCCCGAAACCCGGCTGGTTCTTGGGCGCGCCCTGCAGACCCAGCTTCGCCTGGAGGAGGCCGAGGCCGCCTTCGTCGAGGCGGTTTCGGACCGGCCTGACTACGAGGAAGCTCATCGCGACCTGGCCCAGCTCGTCTGGATGCGGACCGGCGACGCCCGCGCCGCGACCGCACGGCTCGAGGCGGCGATAGCGGCCCAGCCCACAGCGGCGAACCTCCGCTACGCTCTGGCTCTGGCCCTGGAATATACCGGCGATCCGGCCGGTGCGCGCGCTGTGCTGGAGGCCGGGCTGGCGCTGGCGCCGCGTGACCGGCGCCTGCTGGTCTTTGCGGTCGAGGTCTGCTGCGAACTCGGCGACACTGACGCCGCCCTCGCCTGGGCCCGCTCGATCGGCAGCTCCCCTGACGACTTCAACGCGCAATCGTCCCTCGCCCAGGCCCTGATGGCGGCGGGCGACGCAGAGGGCGCCGTCCGCGCGGCGTCGCTCGCCGCGGACCTCAACAGGGACGACCAGTTCACCCTGGCGTTGCAGGCCACGGCCTGGCGGCTGGCCGGCGATCCCCGCTATCGCCGGTCCTACGACTATGGCCGGCTGGTCGCGGCCTATGATCTGTTCGACCCGGAGACCTCCGAGGGCCATGAATTCCTTGAGGCCCTGCGCGCGTCGCTGATGCGGCTGCACGGCTTCGCCACCCATCCGTTCGGCCAGTCGGTCCGCGCAGGGGGGCAGGCGACCCTGCGGCTCGACGGCGGTCATGAGCCGCCCATCGAGCACCTGCTGGGGCGTCTCCGCGAGGCGGTGAACCGGCGTGCGGCGGAGCTACCCGCCGGCGAAGGGCCCTTCGAGCGTCGCAACACCGGGACGGCTTCGATCACGGGCGCCTGGTCCGTGCGCCTGGGCTCCTCCGGTCATCACACCAATCATGTGCATCCGCAGGGCTGGTTGTCGTCCGCCTTCTACGTGTCGCTACCTTCGGTGGTCGGCGACCCGGATGGGCGCGCGGGCTGGATCAAGTTCGGCGAGCCGGCCCTGCGCACCTCACCCGCCCTGGCGCCCGAGCATTTCGTCCAGCCCCGGGTCGGTCGGCTGGTGCTGTTTCCCTCGTACATGTGGCACGGGACGGTCCCGTTCGTGTCCGACGAGGATCGCCTGACTGTCGCCTTCGACGCCGTCCCGGCCTAGTTGGGCAGCATGAGGACGTAACTCACGCCCGGTCCCGCGCCCTCGGTGAGCACGCCTCCCGATTGCCGGGCGAAGCTCTCGACCAGCTTGCGCCCCATGCCTTCGGCCTTGATCAGCGGAACGCCGGGCATGCCGATCCCGTCATCGGCCACGGTGAGCTCACAGCCCTCCGGCCGGCCGGACAAGGCCACCAGGATCTGACCTGAGCGCCCGTCCGGAAACGCGTACTTCGCTGCGTTGGTGACCAGCTCGTTGACCACCAGCCCCACCGCCACTGCGCGGTCCCGAGAAACCGACCAGGAAGCCGTCCGGCAATCCAGCCGCACCAGGCCGTTCTGCAGCAGGCTGTCGGACAGGCTGGAGCAGAGTTCGTGCAGGTAGTCGCCCAGGTCGATCTGCTCGACAGCGTTCTCCGGCGAGTAGAGGAAGGCGTGGGCCTGGGCCATCGAGTGCACGCGCCGAAGCGCATCGGAGAGCGCGGCGGCGGCCTGGTCGTCCTTGGCGCGACGCCTTTGCATATCCAGCAGCGCCTCGACCATCTGGAAATTGTTCTTCACCCGATGGTTCAACTCCCGCAACAGGAGCTCCCGGACCTCGAGCTTGGCGGCGCGTTCGTTCTGGGCCAGCTCATAGGCGCGGCGGAACGCCTGGGCGACCGCGACGACGGCAAGGCCGCTCAGGCCGTTGAGGATCAGTGTCGTGGCTTCGACGGAGTCCAGCGGCCCGAAGCGGGCAGGCGACAGGATCATGTACCAGACGCCCAGCATCATGATCGTCAGGGCGATGACGCCCGAACGCCAGCCGGCCAGCAGGGTGGCGAGCAGCACGAACGGGAAGAAGAAAAGGTAGGGCGGGGTCCCCGGGGCCAGCAGATCGACGCACAGGCGCAGAAGGCCGGAGAAGGAAGCGCAAAGGCCGGCGCACACCCACTCGGTCACCCAAGTCGGCACGTCCGGCGCGAGCCGGCTCCGCAGGTTCAGGTTGCCCAGCCTAAGCATTGGCGAAGAACGAACCTCCCCCGTTCTGCGGTCAAGGCTGAAAAAACAGCCGTAGGGTGAACTGGCGGTAAAAACACCCTCGCCGAATCCAGCTTTCTCCGTATGGGTCCATGGTGTTGAGCAAGGCTTGAGCGCATATTCGGCGGGTGATCACGCACTTCCCTTTCCTGCAGACGGTGACCGAACGCGACCGCCGCTGGCCGCGCCTGATCGCGATGGCGGCCGCAATGCCGCTCGCAGTCGTGGTGCTCACCGTCGCCTTCATCATCGTGCTGGGGACGATGACCGACGGCCGCATTTTCGAAGGGGTGCAGGGAGCGCCCCTGGAGCGCTCGGCCGATTACGTCCTGCAACTCGGCGCGGGGCTTGGCGCCATGGCGCTGGCGGTGATGCTGGTCGCCCGATACGTGTTCGCCAGGCCCATCGGCACCTGGCTGACCGCCGCGCCGCATTTCCGCTGGTCGCTCATGTTCTGGGGCGCGGGCGCGACCGCCGTAGGCCTGTCGGTGCTGATGGCTCTGGACGCGGTGCTCATCCACAATACCGAGTACCAGTTCCCGATCCTCGACCCGACCGCGTCCTTGGGCCTGAAGTTCGCCTATGTCGGGGCGGTCCTGATCGGGCTGCTAGTGGCCGCCACCGCCGAGGAGGCGGTGTTCCGCGGCTACGTGCTGCAGCAGACCGCGGCCTTCACCCGCAACACCTGGATCCTGATCGGCGTGAACGCCGTAGTTTTCGCCCTGGCGCACCTGGAGTTCGATCCGGCCGCGCTGGTCGCCCGCGCGCTGGCGGGGGCGGTCTTCGCCTGGGCGGCGCTGCGGCTGGGCGGACTGGAATTCGCCATCGGCGCCCATGTGGCGACCAACCTTATGATCGCCCTCCTGCAAGCTCCGATGCTGCCCGAGGACCCGCCGGCCGCCGGCGGGCTGGAGGATATGGTCAACGAGGTGCTGCTGGCCTTCTACATGGTCTGCCTGGTCGAGCAGACCCGGAAGATGCCCCGGCTGATGGGAGCTATTTCTTCTCCAGCATCAACTGGCCTTCCTTCTTCAGACGGCCCTTGATCCTGTCGGCCATCATCGCGAAGAAGGGCGGCAGGTCGACCTCCATGCGGACAGCGTCCTCCAGCACGTCCAGCCGCCCGGCCACGGCCTGACCCACGACCCTGGCCGAGAACGAGAGCTGGTCGCCGTTCCAGGCCTTGGCTAGCTTCACCCCCTCGCCGAATTGATGGGTCAGTCGCCCGACGCCCTCGTCGATTCGCCGGCGGGCTTCCTCGCGGCCGAGCTGGTGCGGAATGGTGACGACGACAGGCTTTGGCATGGGCGATCCTCCGCGCCTATAACGGCCCGGCGGCGATAGCGCTCCTCGCCTCGGGTTGGGCGACTTCGGACCGGGCCGCGACGACGACCGAGGCGACGAAGATGATGACCATGGCGACGATGCCGAGCCAGGTCGCCAGTGCGCCGCCGTGGACGCGCCGGGATTGGTCGTCCTCACCCATGGGGATGCTCCAGCAGCCGCCCCAGGCCCGGCGTGTCATCGCCCTCTCGCCAATAGACGCAATAGGTGAGCCAGCCGTCGATCGGCAGGGCGCGGACATCGGGACCGAAGATCTCGGCTGCGGATATGCCGGCGATCGTTATGCCGAAGCCTTCCGCGACCAGGGTTGCGACGTCACGCCAGTCGCGGCCGTAGTGGATGTGGGCTGGAGAGACCCCGAGGCCCGCCAGCATCGCGCTGGTCCAGGCGCCGCAGGTCACCAGCGTCATGTCGGCGAGGTCCGCGGGCTCGGGAGCGTGACCTGGCCGGACATAAAGCGCTAGCGGTTCGGACCAGAGCGGGGCCGAGCGCCATCCCGGCCGCCGCTCTCCATAAGGCGCGACGATAGCGTCGGGCCGGTCCGCGTCCTCTCCATCGCACACCTCGATGGCCATGGCTGGGTTGAGCCTTTGGCGCAGGCTGCACGGGGTGAGCGGAAGCGTGGCGCCCAGGACGAGCCGTCGTTGGGGGTCGGGCGGCAAGGCGGTCGGGGACGCAAAGGAGCAGGCTTCCATGGCTAGGCCGCCTGCCGGAATTCGAGCGTGCGGCGGGCGACCAGCACGTCGCGGTGCGAGCCGGGCAGGCGACGCACCAGTTCGAAGCCGTGCCGATGGAAGGTCAGGACCGCTTGCGCCCCGCCCTCGCCGGAACGGGTCTGCACGATGATGATACCACCCTGGCGGACTTGCGGACCGCGATGGAGCAGGTCGCTCAACCGCTCCACAGTGGCGGTATGCGCCGCCAGCAGGGCGTCGGCCTCGTCGCCCGGCGCTCTCTGGCCGGCGTGCAGGCAGCCGACGTCGGCATAGCCGCGCCGGTGCAGCCAAAGCAGCGCGAAAAGCGCGCCCGACCCGGTCACCCGGATGGCGCTGTCAGGGCCGACACCGGCCGCATCGAGAAGTTGGGAGAGGCCGACGGTCGGCCGAAGATCGCGCATGGATCCCTCGTCTGGACGGCCGGTCTTTACTCAAGCCGGCGCGTCACAGACTGGCCGCGATGGGCCTCAAGGCGCGATGTGGAAGATGGCGCCCCGCATAAGGACGCCATCAAGACGATCAGGCCGCTTCCTGGATGGCCGAGACCTTCCAGGGCTCGCCCCGGCGGCGCACAAAGGTCCAGAGCTCGGTGGTCTCGGTCGGGCGATCCTCGCCCTCGACGATGGCGCCGCTTTCGCGGTCGACCATCACGTCGCGGCTCGAATAGCGCATGGCGGCGGTGGCGTACTCCAGGTCGCCCTCGCTCCAGGCCTCGGCCACGTCGCCTTCAAGCATCTGGATGTCGCTCACCTTGTTGCGCACGCCGCGGGTGGCGTTCTGCCCGAGCTCCTCGGCCAGATAGCTCATGATCTCCGGCGTGGTGCGTTCGCGGATCGCGCCGTAGTCCTCGCGGCCGAAGGCTTCCTGGACCTCGCGCAGCAGGCGCTCGAAGGCTTCCCGGTCAGCGCCGGTCACGGCCAGGTCCTGCCCGAGATCGACGGGCGCGTAGGCTGGCTGCGGGCTCGCGGGCTGCTGGATGTCGAAGGGCGAGCGGAAGCTGGTCGATCCGGCGTTCGGCGCTGCGGCCTCGGCCGGGCGGCGGCGCGAAGCCAAGAACCGGAAGGCCAGCATGGCGACGATGGCGATCAGGGCGATCTGCAAGAGGCCGCCCAGCATTCCGGCCATGCCGGCGCCGAAGCCATGGCCCAGCAGCAGTCCGAGCAGTCCGCCCAGCATCAGGCCGCGTACAAGCGGATTGCTGAACAGGCCGGGGCGGCGCTGATTCATCGGGTTCGCGCCAAGCGGCCGCGCCGGACTGGTGGCGGCAGCCTGGCCGGGCTGACGCTCGGTCATCGAGCGCTGAACCGGGGCCGCCTGGGTGGGCGCGGTCTTGGTCGCCGGGGCGGCGTTGTAGGTCCGGGCCCCACGGCTGCCGAAGCTGCCGCCGCGGCGGGCGTCCGCCTCGGAAGCGAGGGACAGGCCCATCGCCAGCGAAAGGCCCGTGACGGCGAAAATCTTGCTCAGTCGAGAGGTCAAAGTCGGCGTTTCCCTTGTGTGGTCTGCGGTTATGTCGGGGATCGCGCGGGTCTTTTCCAGGCCCCAACGCGAATTTGACCCATCAGGCCCTGGGCTTGCGCTTCAGCGCCACATAGAGCGCGCCCTCGCCGCCATGGCGGCGGTGCGCCTCGGAGATGCCGGCAACGGCCATGCGCAGAGTCGGCCCGCCCAGCCATTCGGGCGCGCGATGGCGCAGCACGCCGCCGCCGCGGCTCCCCTTGCCGGTGATGACCAGCACAGCGCGATAGCCGTCGTCCCATGCGCGCAGCACAAAGGCCTCGAGCGCGGCTCGCGCCCGATCCTGATCCATGCCGTGCAGGTCGATCCGCGCGCCGATGGGGTCTCGCTCCCGGGCGATGCGGTGCCTGCGGCCGGGCTCGATGTCCTCGGGGGCCATACGGGGCGGCTTGGGCGGCGCGGGTTTGGCCTCCAGCAGGGGCAGGCGTGCGGCGGGATCAACGACCTTGCCGGTCGGCTTCTTATGGCCTGGGGCCGGAGCCGGCGGCAGTTCGGCCTTGCGGCCCGGCTTCGCTCGCACGGTCGCCGCGACCATCGCCCAGAGCTTCTGCTCATCGGGGCGGATTGGGCGTTTCATCTATAGGGGCCGACCTTCGGGACGAGGCGGTGCATGCGCAGAGTGTGACGGACCCGGCCGGCTTCGGCCCCCGCCGCATCCCCAAGGCCCAGATAGAGGTCGGCCCGGACCTGGCCCTTGATCGCGCCGCCGGCGTCCAGCGCCATGACCGTGCGCCGATAAGCTGGGAACGCGCCGTTGAGGGTCGGCGCCACGCCTTCGATGAAGTAGATGTCGCCCAGGCTGTTGCGACCGGTGTCGACCGCGATCGCGCGACCTGCCGGCAGCGGTATGCCTGCCGCTCCGACTGGCTGCCGGCCGTCGTCGGGGCTCAGGGTGAAGAACACATAGCGGGGATTGAGCCGCATGATCTCGTCGGCCCGCGGTCCGCGGTTGTCGGCCAACCAGGCGCGGATCGCCTCGCCGGAGGTGTTGTTGGCCGGCAGCAGGCCGCGGTCGCGCATGGGATTGGCGATGCCCACGAAGGTCTTGCCGTTGGTCGCGGCGAACACGGCCTTCGACCTGCGGCCGCTCGGGAAGCTCAGCACGCCCGAACCCTGGATCTGTAGGAAGAACAGGTCCTCCGGCCGCATCCAGGCCAGCGGTTGGCCGATGGGCGAGGTCTCGATCAGCGCCCGGTCGGGATAGGGGGCGGTTCGGCCATCCGGGCCCCGGCGCAGCGCCGCCTTGCCGCCCACGCCGTTGCCCACCAGGTCGATGGGCTTGGGGCGCACGGGTGCGGAAAATTCTGCATCGGGCCGCTCGCGGGCCTCGTACTCCGGTGAGAAGTAGGCGGTCAGGATTCCCTCGCCCAGGATCAGCTCGGGCTGGAAGTTCTCCTCAAAGAACGCCCTGGCGCGATAGGCGTCCAGCGGGCCGATAGCTCGGGCCCGGCGACAGATTTCGCCCAATGCCGGATCACGCGAAACGCCGCAGGTCGTGCGGAAGGCCTCGTAACCGGCGGCATGGTCGTCCTGCGCCCAGCCAGGAAGCTGGCTGAAGCTCTCCGGACGCGCGGGCGGCGGCGCCGGTCGGGTCGGCGGCGGGGCGGACGGGCCGGGCCTCGGCGGCGCGGGCGGCGGCACGGCCTTGGGGGTGGCGCACGCCGCCAAGATCAGGGTCAGGAGCAGCGCCGGAAACAGGCGCGACAAGCTTCGAAGTTCCAATTCGCCCCTCATCGAACCGACAGGCGCCCGCCGCGCCGCCGTCCTCTCATAGCCTTGCGTTGCAGGCGGGAAAACGGCGGAAGGGTTAAAGAAATCTTACCCTTGCGGGGTCAGGCCTCGGCGGCGTCCACGTGGACGAGCGTCCAGTTGGGATCGCGGCTCTTGAGGCTGCGCTCGAAGGTCCAGAGTTCGGCGGTGCGCTTGTCGTCCACGGCCTCGCCCTCGATGCTCTTGGTCCGGCTGCGGAACTCGGCCAGGAAACGGACGGTGATGCTGGCCATGTCGTCGCGCAGATCGGCGCGCTCCAGGTCCGCGCGCGGCGGATGCAGGAACTCGACGGTCTCGGTGACGCCGTTGGTCTCGCGATCGGTGATGGCGGTCTCGAAGCTGCTCATCACATTCGGCGCCAGCAGGTTCTTCAGGGTTTCACGGTCGCCCGCCGCAAAGGCGCGGACCACCATCTCGTAGGCCCCCTTGGCGCCCGCCAGGAAGCGCGAAAGATCGAAGGAGGGGTCCCGATGCTTGATGGCCGGCAGGCCCGTCAGGCCGACCCCGTCATCCTGGGCCTCCAGGCTCGGCGCCTGCCGCGTGGTCGCGGGCGCAGCCTCCTTGGTCGGGCTGTCTTCCGGCTGCCGTCCCACGCGCCGACCCAGCACGGCATAGAGCTGGTAGAGCACGACGCCGGCCAGACCGGCGAAAATGATCAGTTCTAGGACTTGCAACTTCTTCGGGCTTTCGGGACGTTCAAACTTCAATATAGGACAGCGAAACGCCCACGTCAGGGGCGACGTTGCCACGGCAAGGGGGCCATGTTAGCAGCCCAGGCCACAACAGGACGTGAATAGGCGTCCGACAACCGGATTTTCCTGAATATGACCGATACCGACGCCGCCGGCCCCGAGACCAATGGCGCGGCCGCTGAGCCCGCGATCCGTGTCCTCGCCCAGTTCATCCGCGACCTGTCGTTCGAGAATCCGCGCGCTCCGGAGAGCCTGCGCGCCCAGAACGCCGCCCAGCCGCAGATCGACATGGGCGTCGAGATGAACGCCCGCGGCCGCGAAGACGGCCTGTTTGAAGTGGACCTGAAGCTCTCGGCCCGCGCCACGCGCGATGACGGCCCGGTCTTCCACGTCGAGCTGCTCTATGGCGGCGTCTTCCAGATCAACGGCGTGCCGCAGGAAGACCTGGAGCCGGTGCTGCTGGTCGAGTGCCCGCGCTTCATGTTCCCGTTCGCCCGCCAGATCATCGCCTCGGTGACCTCGGACGGTGGCTATCCGCCCTTCATGCTCGACCCGATCGACTTCGCTGGCGTCTACGCCGCGCGGCGGGCGCAGGCCATGGGCGAAGAGCCGGTCGGCCACGCCTAGGGAATTCAGCGCCGCCGGTCCCGCCGGCGGCGTTTTTCGTTTCAGGAGTCTCGCGTCTCGCGCGGATCGGCTTCGACGCTGGGGGGCGGGGCCGCGATCACCTTGCCCTCGGCGATGCGCACCTCGGGGACGGCGTCGCGAGTGAAGGGCAGCCACCAGCTCGTCCCGGCCTTGGGCTGGATTTCGAGCAGGTCGCCGGCGCCGAAGTCCTGTACGGTGCGGACCTTGCCCAGCACCTCGCCCTCGGCGGTTTCGACGGTCAGGCCGATGAGGTCGGCGAGATAGAACTCGTCTTCCTCCGGCTCGGGCAGATCTTCCCTGCGGATATAGAGTTTCAGACCGCGTAGCGCCTCGGCGGCGTTGCGGTCGGTCACGCCCTTCAGGCGGGCGACGATCCCGCCCTTGGTCGGGCGGGCGCCTGCGATCGCCAGGGCGGGAGAGCCGTCCTGGCGCAACAGGTTCCGATAGTCGACCAGCGCCATGGGATCGGCGGTGAACGAGGTGATCTTCACCTCGCCGCGAACGCCATGGGCCGCGCCGACCTGGGCGACGAAAATCAGGGTGGAGTTCTCGTCGCCCATCACCGGACCGATCAGCCTTCGGTTTGTTCCGAAGTGGCTTCCTCGGCGGCCGGGGCTTCTTCAGCCGGAGCTTCCTCGACGGCCGGAGCGGCGGCGGCTTCAGCGGCCGCGGCGGCGCGGTCGGCTTCGCGCTGGGCGCGCTCTTCAGCACGTTCCTTCGCCTTCTGGCCCGGCTCGGCCTTCTTCGGGTTGTTGCCGGCTTCCCACTTCACCAGGCCTTCGGTGGCCAGGAAGCGCGCGACGCGGTCGGTCGGCTGGGCGCCCTTCTTGATCCACTCTTGGATGCGCTCGACCTTCAGGGTGACGCGCTGCGGGTCATCCTTCTTGAGCATCGGGTTGTAGGCGCCGACCTTCTCGATGAAGCGGCCGTCGCGCGGCGAGTGCGAGTCGGCGATGACGATCGAGTAGTAGGGGCGCTTCTTGGCGCCGCCACGGGCGAGACGGATCTTGAGCATGGTTGGTCCTTTGGTGAGCTCTTAAGATTTCTTGAAAGGGTTGAAGCCCGGCGGCAGTCCGCCGCCGAGGCCGGGAAGCTTCGGGCCGCCGGGGCCGCCCAGGCCGGGCAGACCGCCCCCCTGGCTCGCCAGCTTGCCGAGTTCTTCCAGTTGCTTGGGATCGGGCGCGGGCAGCTTGCCGCCGCCCAACGCCTTCAGCCGGTCCATGCCGCCGCCGCCGAGCATGCCGGCCATGCGCGCGAAGCCCTTGCCGCCGTCGCGGCTCATCATCTTGAAGGCGTCGGCCATCTGGCGATGCTGCTTCAGAAGACGGTTTACCTCGGCCACGTCGACTCCGGCGCCGGCCGCGATGCGGCGTTTGCGAGAGGCCTGCAGGATGTCGGGCTTCTTCCGCTCGGCCTTGGTCATCGAGGAGATGATCGCCATCTGGCGGTCGATGGTCTTGTCCGAGACGTTCGCCTCGGCCATCTGCTTCTTGACCTTCTGGACGCCAGGCAGCAGGCCCATCAGGCCTTCCATGCCGCCCATCCGCTTCATCTGACCGAACTGCTCGGCCAGCATGTCCAGGTCGAACTGGCCCTTGGCCAGCTTCTTGGCCATGGCCTCGGTGCGAGCAACGTCCAGGTCCTGGGCGGCCTTCTCCACCAGGGCGACGACGTCCCCCTGGCCCAGGATGCGGCCGGCCACGCGGCGGGCGTCGAAGGCGTCCAGGCCGTCGATCTTTTCCGAGACGCCCAGGAACTTGATCGGCAGGCCGGTGACCGCCCGCATGGACAGCGCCGCGCCCCCACGGCCGTCGCCGTCGGCTCTCGTCAGCACCAGGCCGGTCAGCGGCAGGCGCTCGTGGAAGGCCTTGGCGGTGCGGACGGCGTCCTGGCCGGTCAGGCTGTCGGCGACCAGCAGGGTCTCGGTGGGGCTCGCGATCTTCGCGATCTCGGCCGCCTCGCTCATCATCGCTTCGTCGATGGTGGTGCGGCCGGCGGTGTCGAGGATGACGACGTCGAAACCTTGCAGCTTGGCCGCCGACATGGCCCGGCGGGCGATGTCGGGCGCGGACTGGCCGGGCACGATGGGCAGGCTGTCGACCTCGGCCTGCTTGGCCAGCATCGCCAGTTGTTCCATGGCGGCAGGGCGGCGGGTGTCGAGGGAGGCCAGCAGGACCTTCTTGCGGTCCTTGGCGAGCTTCAGGGCCAGCTTGCCGGCCGTGGTGGTCTTACCCGAACCCTGCAGGCCGGCCATCAGGATCACGGTCGGCGGGTTGAGCGCGAGATTGAGGCCTTCGGCCGCTTCGCCGCCCAGCATCTCGACCAGGCCGTCATAGATGATCTTCACCACCTGGTCGGCCGGACGGATCGAACGGATCACCTCTTCGCCGGTGGCCCGTTCCTTGGCCTTGGAGATGAACTCGCGGACGACAGGCAGGGCGACGTCGGCCTCGAGCAAGGCGACCCGCACCTCGCGCAGGGCTTCGTCGATGTCCTTTTCCGAGAGCACGCCCCGCCCGGAAAGGCGGTCGAAAACCCCGGAAAGCCGATCTGTCAGTGCGTCGAACAAGTCGATCTCCTATAGCCCAAACGCAACCAGCCCCCGTGGACGATCACGTCGACGGGGGTCCTCGCCGCCCTCGTCCGATATAGTATCGGGGTCGTGGCGGTGGAGGGCGCTGGAAAAGTTTGCGCCGGAAGGGCGCGCTTATGCGCCTGTGGATGGATTAGGTCAAGGGAAGTCGGGGTTTAGGTCCGCACCACCCATTGGCCGTCCGCGCCCTTGCAGGCGGTGTAGCGCTCGGTCTGCGGGGAGCCGTCGCGAGTGCGGATGGTCTGGTCGAAGGTCCGGCAGACCGAATTGCCGCCCGCATAGGACTGGCCGCCCGAGGGGCGCACCACCGATTCCGAGACATAGCCGACCGCCATGCCATTTTGGCCGGCCAGCAGCCAGTTGGTTCCGCGCACCCGCGCCAGGGCGTCGAAGCTCTGGCCGGCGCTCAGCCGTCCAACGACGGCGCCGGAGGTCGAAGGGGTGGCCCTGATGTTGACCGTACCCGGTGCGGTGAAGCGCCCACCGGCGCTTTCGAAGCCGGACGCCGGCTCAACGCCTCTGGCGAAGCGCAGGCCGCTGAGCGAGACCGGCTGGCCACCGCCGCCGGTGGAGGTCGAGACCACCCGGACGTCGCCCGAGGCGCCGGTTTCCGGGTTCGACCAGGACCGCGAGCCGCCGCGGTCCAGGGCGTACTGGGTGGCGGCCTGCGCCTTCTGCTGGTCGCTGCGCTGCATGCGGCAGCCGATATAGGAGCCCGCGGCCGCGCCGGCCGCCGCGCCCAGCACTGTACCGAGGGTGCGTTCGTTCTTGGCGACATTGCTGCCCAGAACGCCGCCGACCAAGCCACCGATCACCGCCCCCCCGGCCTGCTTGTTGCCGCCGGCCGAACAGCCGAAGATCGACGAAAGAGGGTTGCCCGTCTGGGCATGGGCCGGCGCCGCCACCGGAATGGCGAGGCTCGCGGCCAACACCGCCGCGGTGAATTGAGAAGCGCGCATGATCGGTTTCCTGCAGGGTTCGACAAGCTCTGCCGGACAATGCTTACGCCGCAGCTCCCGTTCCATCGCCGCGCGCGAAAAAGCGGATCACCAATTGTATCTAGCTCTCTAGGTCGCTCCCGCTGGGAGAGGTGGATCGCCGAAGCGAGATCGACCCCGTTCCAGATCGTCGTCCCCAGCATGACGAACCAGGAGCTGGCGAAAGCAGTCGCGTTCGCCAGCCGCAGCCTCAGGCCACCGGGAAGCCCTTGTCACGGAGGTAGGCCCGCACATCGACGTCGCGGCCCATCAGGGTGCGATAGCCGACCGCCGGGTCGATCGAGTTGCCCACCGACATGACGTTATCGTGCAGGCGCTTGGCCATGTCCTTGTCGTACATCCCGCCCGGCGAGCGCTGGAACGCATCCACCACGTCCAGGGCCAGGGTCTCCGACCACAGGTAGCTGTAATAGCCGGCCGAATAGCCGTCCGAGGAGAAGACGTGGCCGAACTGCGGGGTGCGGTGGCGCATCACTAGTTCGCTCGGCATGTCCAGCTTGGCCAGCTCGTCCCGTTCGAAGGCGTCGGGGTCGATGTCCGCGCCGCCGGCCAGGTGCAGCTTCATGTCGATGAGCGCCGAGGACAGGTACTCGGTGACGTCGAAGCCCTGGCGGAAGGTCGAGGCGTTCTCCAGCTTGTCGACCAGGGCCTGCGGGATGGCTTGGCCGGTCTGGTGGTGCAAGGCGAACCGCGACAGCACCTCCTTGGTCGGCAGCCAGTGCTCGTTGATCTGGCTGGGGAACTCCACATAATCGCGCGGCACGGCGGTTCCCGACAGTGAGGGGTAGTTCACTGCCGAGTTCAGCCCGTGGATGGCGTGGCCGAACTCGTGGAACATGGTCTCGGCGTCGTCCCATGAGATCAGGATCGGTACGCCGGGCGCGCCTTTCACGAAGTTGGCGTTGTTGGAGACGATGATCGTCACCGGTCCGTCGAATTTCTGCTGGCGGCGATAGGCGTTCATCCAGGCGCCCGAGCGTTTGCCGGGACGGGCATAGGGGTCGAAATACCAGAGGCCCTGGTGCTGACCGCCGCGCCGCACTTCCCAGACCCGGATGTCCGGATGCGCCACCGGCACGTCGGTGACCGGTACGAACTCGAAGCCGTAGACCTGGCCGGCGGCCCAGAACATGCCCTCGCGCAGCTTCTCTAGCTGCATGTAAGGCTTGATCTCGTTCATATCGAGGTCGTAGCGGGCGGCCCGGACCTTCTCGGCGTAATAGCGATAGTCCCAGGGCTCAATGCGGATGCCGGCCCGCTCCTTGTCGGCGATCGCCTGCATCTCAGCGACCTCTTCCTTCACTCGCGCGATGGCCGACGGCCAGACCCGCATCATCAACTCCATGGCCGCGTCGGGGGTCTTGGCCATGGCGTCGGCGAGCCGCCAGTGGGCGTGGGTCGGGTAGCCGAGAAGCTCGGCGCGCTCGAAGCGCAGCTTCAGGATCTTCTGGATGATGCCGTTGTTGTCGTGGGCGTCGCCGTTGTCGCCGCGGTTGTAGTAGGTGCGCCAGACCTTCTCGCGCAGGTCGCGCCGGTTGGAATAGGTGAGGAACGGCTCCATCGACGAGCGGGTGTTGAGGACCGCCCATTCGCCCTTGTGGCCGCGCTCCTCGGCGGCGGTCGCTGCGGCCGCGCGCACGTCGTTTGGCAGCCCCGCCAGCTCGCTCTCGGTGCGCAGGTAGAGGACATAGTCCGTCTCGTCGGCCAGCAGGTTCTGGCTGAAGCTGGTGAACAGGCTGGCCAGTTCCTGGTTGATCGCGGCCACCCGCGTCTTGGCCTCGGGCGTCAGTCGGGCGCCGGCGCGCACGAACCGGTTCCAGTAGAGCCAGGTCAGGCGCTGCTGCTCGGGCGTCAGGACCGAGCGGCCCTCATAGACCGCCTCGATGCGCTTGAAGAGCTTCTCGTCCTGCAGGGTCTCGTCGTCATGCGCCGAGAGCTTGGGTGACAGCTCCTTCTCGATGGTCCGGAACTCGGGGGTCGAGAGGGTGGAGCCCCAGACGCCCGCATAGGTTCCCACCCGCTCGATCATGGAACCCGACCGCTCGAGCGCGGCGATGGTGTTGTCGAAGTTCGGCGCGGCGGAGGCGCCGGCGATGGCGTCGATCTCCGCGCGCTCGGTCTTCATGGCAAGGTCGAAGGCCGGCATGAAGTCGGCCACCCTCACCTTGTCGAATGCCGGCACGCCGCCGTGGGGACCGGTCCAGGTGGCGGTGAGGGCGTTGCCGGCCGCCTGCGCGAGTGCGGCGGCCGGCAGGGACGAGGCGGCGGCGAGCGCGCCGGAGGCGGCCAGGAACGTGCGCCGTTGCATGAGAGCTCCAGGATGGGTTCGGGGTCAGGTGCGCGACCTTAAGGTCACGCCGCGGCGGCGTCACATGACGCGGTTGTAATGTGACGTCAGGCCGCGTCGTGGATTTCCAGCGCCAGGGCGGCGGCCTCCGCGCTGGTCTTTAGCGCTTCCTCGTACGTGACGCCCAAGGCCGTGAGCACCAGAGCGACCACCTGCTCGGCGTGCGCCGGGGCGGTCAGGCCCATCAGTATGTCGCGCTGGACCATGCGGCTGGCGCCGAAGACCAGGGTGCGAACGGCCGACGGGTCCAACTCGCGGAACTCTCCTTTGCTCAGCCCGTCCTGATAGATGCGGTCGAGGTCGGTCTGGATGACCGGTACGCGCGCCAGACGCGAGCCGTCCAGCCGCATCATCACCCAGCCCCAGACCGGGTCGCGGGTCACCGAGAGCATGTGACTGTGCATCCGCGTCGCCAGCCGGTTCGATGGGGGCAAGGACAGGGGCAGGCGCTTGTCGAGCACCGCCGAAAGCTCGCCGCCGACCTTGATCTGGACCGCGCGCAGCAGGTCCTCGGTGGTCGGATAGTAATTGTAGAACGTGCCGCGAGAGACGCCCGCGGCGGCCACGAAGTCCTCGATCGAGCAGGCGTCTGGGCCCTTCTCGGCGATTACGGCCACGGCGGCGTCAAGCAGGCGCTCGCGCGTCTGCGCGCGGCGCTGCTCGGCTGCTGCGGCGCGGGCCTCCAGATTGACCCTTATGCGGCGCGGACCGGTCAGGCGGCCTCGGGCAGGTACTGGCGCACCGCGCTGGCCGCCGCCAGCGACAGTGGATCGTTCTGGCGTTCGAGCACCTTGATCTCGTGTTCCAGCGCCGCGGTGATTTCCCGATGGGCGAGGGGCGAGAGTTCCAGCAGGGCCCGGGTGGCGGCGCGGCTCAGGGCCAAGGCGGTGGCTAGATCGACCTCCACGCCGACCTTCCAGGTCGGATTTGGGTCGTCTTGGGCGAGGGTCGGTTCGCGAGCAGCGGGCAGGGGCATCGGGTTCGGGGGATCCAGGGTTGGCGGGGGACACAAAAACAAGTCGGGCGGCCGGCGAGGGGGCGGTCCGCAGCGGCTGGTCACAGCAACGCTTGAAGTGACAAGTATGTCAGGATGACAAAGCTGTCAATTTGAAATGACGCGGTTCGCCGAACCGGCGGCTTCATGGACGCGACTCGCGCCAAGGTCTAAATCCCGACCATGGCCATAGGCGTCTTCGATTCCGGCATCGGGGGACTTTCGGTTCACCGGGCCCTCGTCCAGCGGCTGCCGGCCGCCGACTTCATCTATCTGGCGGATCAGGCGAACGCGCCCTACGGCGTGCGGCCGGGGGAGGAGATCGTGGATCTCACCCGCGCCGGCTGCGAGCGCCTGTTCGATCAGGGCTGCGACTTGGTTGTCCTGGCCTGCAACACCGCCTCGGCCATCGCTCTTCGTCGGCTGCAGCAGACCTGGTTGCCGGGCTATCGCCAGCAGCTCGGCCGGCCGGTGAACGTACTCGGCATCATCGTTCCCACCATCGAGGCGGCGACCGGCATGCCCTGGGAGCACGAAGCCGAGCGTCGCGGCGACAAGGTCGAGAAGCTGGACATCCTGGCGGTGTTCTGCACACCGGGCACGGCCGCCTCCCGGGTTTATGAGATCGAGATCGACAAGCGCCGCCAGGATGTGGCCGTCTTCGCCGAGCCCTGCCCCGACCTCGCGCGGCTTATAGAGAGCGGCGCGCCCGACGATGAACTCGCAGCCGTCATCGGCCGCCACGTAGCCCAGGTGACCACGCGAATCGGTCGAGCGCCCGATCGCGCGATCCTGGGCTGCACGCACTACGAGATCGTGGCCGGCGTTTTCCGCCAGGCGCTCAAACCTGGGACCCCGCTGATCCATCAGCCGAACGCCACCGCCGATGCGCTTGACGCCTATCTCGCCAAGCATCCGGAATACCGCGCCGGCGAGGGCGGCTCCCGGCGCTTCCTGACCACCGGCAAGCCCGGAGCCCAGCACCGGCTGGTCGAGGCTTTCTGGGGCGGCCCGCTCAGCTTCGAGCGGGCCTGAACTTCTTCTCCCTCCCCCGCGTGGGGCCCGGGACACTCCTAGATATCCCCCGCCGGAGGAAGCATCCAGCTCTGAGCTAGGCGACCGCCGCCGCCTCGGCCGAGATCACGCCGGAAACCGCCTTCACCACCGCGGCGATCCGCAGGGCCGCCTGGATGGATGGGCTCGGCGTCTTGCTGCGCCGCAGCTCGGTCTCGTGGGCGTCCAGGCACATGCCGCAGCCGTTCACCGCCGACACCGCCGCCGACCACAGCTCGAAATCCACCTTCGGCACGCCGGGGTCGGCCAGGACGTTCATCCGCAGCTTGGCCGGCATGGTCCGGTATTCGGGGTTCGAGATCAGGTAGAGCGAGCGGTAGTAGACGTTGTTCATGCCCATCACCGCCGCCGCGGCCCTGGCCGCCGCCGTCGCCTCCGGAGAGAGCCCGGCCTGGCGCGCCGCCTCATTGATCGCGCGCACCACCTGGGGCGTGCCGACCGCATAGGCCGCCGCAACGAACGCGCCCCACTTCTGCTGCTCGGTCAGCACGGTTTCCGACGCCAAGTTCTCGAGATTGGCGCTCAGGTCCTTGGCGTAGGCGGGCAGGGACTCGCACAGGGCGTCGAGCGACATGATCAACTCCAATTTTCCAGATAGGGGGCCCGGGAGGCGCGGGGAGATCGCGCGCTCCCGGGCAGGACGACGTGGCGAGCGGCCCGATGGCTATGGGGCCGCCCCTGGGGGCTGGAGGGACCTACGCCGTCACGCACGGCGAGATACCGGATCGCGATTGCGCGGGCCAATCGATTGTTTCTGGAGTTTTGATAGATAGTTCCTATCTTAACACCCATGAGCCTTCCGACCCTCCGACAGCTACAGTATCTAAAATTGCTGGCTGAGCATGGTTCCTTTGGACGCGCCGCGGAAGCCGCCCACGTCACCCAGCCCACCCTCTCGGCAGGGGTGCAGGAACTGGAGAAGATCCTCGGCGGTCCGGTGGTCGACCGGGCCCGCTCCGGCGTCATCCTCACTGCGATCGGCGAGGTCGCCCTGGGCAAGGCCACCCGTATCCTCAACGAGGCCGAGGAACTCGTGCAGTCGGCCCGCAACGCCGGCCATCCGCTGACCGGACGTTTCCGGCTGGGGGTCATTCCGACGGTCGCGCCGTTCCTCCTGCCCCGGGCGCTGCCGATCCTACGGGAGCGCTTCCCCAAGCTGCGGCTGTTCCTCCGCGAGGACCTGACCCACCGGCTGATCGCCCAGCTCAAGGCCGGCCAGCTCGACGCCGCCCTGATCGCCTTGCCCTACGACATGACCGGCCTCGACCACGCTCATGTCTCCGACGACGAGCTGATGGCCGCCCTGCCACGCAGCCACCCTCTCGCCAAGGAGCGGGAGGCCCCGCCCTCGGCGCTGGAGAGCGACGACCTCATCCTGCTGGAAGACGGTCACTGCCTGCGTGACCACGCCCTGGCCGCCTGTGGTCTGAAGCCGCCTCGCGGCGTCGGCGACGAGGAGAGCTTCGCCGCCACTTCCCTTCCGACCCTGGTGCAGATGGTGGGGTCCGGGCTGGGCGTCAGCTTTCTGCCGGCCATGGCCGTCGCAGCAGGCCTGACCGAAACCGCCGATGTCGCCGTCATGCCGTTGAAGGCGGAGCATCCCCAGCGCGAGATCGTCGTCGCGTGGCGCGCAGGCTCCAGTCGCGCGGCCGAAGGCCAGCTTCTGGCTGAGGTCCTCCGCCAGGTCTAAGCCTAAAACACGATATATCTTGAAATCCGATCTAGTTGCGATATATCTAAAAATAAGACATATCGAAATAGGATCGAAAATGTATCGGCATCATTGGAAACGACATGAACATCGCAGCCGCGAATCCTTTGGCGGCCGCTGGGGACGCGGCGCTGGTCGCGGCGGCGGACGCCGCCTCGGACGCCTGCTGGAGCATGGCGACCTGCGCTTCGTCATCCTTGCCCTGATCAAGGACAAGTCCAGCCACGGCTATGAACTGATCCGCGCCCTCGAGGAGCGCACCGGTGGCGCCTACCGGCCCAGCGCCGGCGCGATTTACCCGACGCTTGCGATGCTGGAAGACGAGGGCTTTGTTCGCGCCATCGCCGCGGAGGGCGGCCGCAAGTCCTTTGAGATTACTCAGGAAGGCCTGGCCGCGCTGGAACGGAACAAGGCCGGTGTCGAGGCGGTTTTTGCTCGGCTGGACGAGGCGGCGGAAAGCTCGCCGAGGTCTTCGCCCCGTGTGGAGCGCGCCATGCAGAACTTGGCCCTGGCCCTCAAGCTGCGCCTGCAGGGCGAGCGTCCGAGCGAAGCCCAGATCGACGCCATCGCCGCGGCGCTGGACGAGGCAGCCGCGAAGATCGAGCGCGTGTAGAGGAGTTAAGCCCCATGAGATCGAGCGCCACCGTGGTGACCCCCAACGCTCAACGCTACATGGTCCAACTCTGCAAGCACTTCGGCCACAAGGTGCCGGTCGAGTGGAGCGACCATGAAGGAAAGATCAGTTTCGAGATTGGCCAGGCCGCCTTCCGCGCCGCGCCGGAGACCCTGATGCTGGTCGCCGACGCCCCCGACACGGAAAAGCTGAGCCGCCTCGAACACGTGGTCGACAGCCATCTCAAGCGTTTCGCCTTCCGCGAGCCCGAGATGGCCGTCGACTGGCGCCGGGGCGCCTGAGCCTTACTGGATTCCCTTATTGAATACCCAGGGCGGCCTTCACCGCTCGCCAGTCCACCAGCTTGAAGTTTTGACGCGCGCGGGCGCCCTCGGTGGTTTCACCGTCCGTATCGGAATCGTCTTGGACGACGATCAGTCCTTCGGGGAACGCGCCGACACGGCCGCCCAGCGCGGCGACGCCATCGGTGCCGGTTACGGCGTCGGCGCCCGCGCCAGGCATGACCGAGAAGCGGCCGACATAGGCCGGCTCGCCGTCGACCCGCCAGATGGCGAAGGCGCTGTCGCCCTGGCTGGAGGCGATCAGGTAGGTCTTCCCCATTTCGCGCAGAATGGTCAGGCCCTCGACATCCGGCGTCAATTCGGGAGAGGGCGCTGGCGCCATATGGACCCGGGCCGAGCCGGTGGCCGGGTCCAGGCTGTAGCGCCAGATCCCTTTGGCCTCCTCGGCTATGTAGAGATAGCCGGCCTCGTCATCGACCACGCAGCCTTCCGATTGCGAACCCACGTCGAAGCTGCGGGTCAAGGTCGCCGCGGGCTGGCCGCCCTGGTCGGTGATGTTCAACTGCCGGATGTCGCCGTCCTTGCCCACCATGATCGCAATGGTCTCGGAGCCGCGTCGGCCCATGCAGAAACCGTAGGGTTCGCTGACCTTCACCGGCGTGCGGCCCCAAAGTCTGGCCTGCAGGTTGTCCGGGTCGAGCAGGAAGAAGCTGATCGCTCCGCGGCCCCGGTCGCTGGCCCCGATGAGGACCTGTTTGCGGCCGCCGACCTCGAAGCCGTCACGCAGATCGACATTGTTCAGCGGACCTTCGGGCAGGAACTGCAGGTCCTTGCCGGCCAGGTCATAGACGTAGAGCCCGGCCTGCTTGTCGGTGCCCAGGATCACGCCTCGCGAGGGATCACGCGGATCGGCCCAGATCTCCGGGTCGTCGGCAGCGTCCCGCACCTTGGTCCCAACAGCCGCAGTCTCGCCCGCGGCCGCAACTGGGGAGCCCGTTCCGACTGTCATGCCGCCCGAGTCCGAGATGCTCTCGGGGTCCACAGCGGCGCAGGATGCCATTAGCAATGAAGTTGCTGCGAATGACACAAAACTGACAAAAATCTTCTTAGAAACCGTCACTGGCCCCGCTCCGCATGCAAGATATATCCCCTGCGCTGCAAATCATGCTGCGCGGGACGGGTCAACTGTCCCGCTTGTCGGGGGACTAGATGACACGACTTTCCTTGCTCGCCTGCGCGGCCGCCGCGCCGCTGCTGATGGCTGCGCCGGCTTTCGCCGACGACGCCACGCCAGTGTCCGAAGTGATCGTGACCGGCGACATCGCCTTCCGTGACCGCACCAACGACGTGAACCCGGTGCTCGCCTATGACCTGGACTACTTCCAGCGTTTCGAACCGGTCTCCGTTGGCGAGATGCTCAAGCGCGTGCCGGGCGTGACCTTCACCTCCGACGTGCTGGAGTTCGACGGCGTGTCCATGCGCGGCCTGCCGCCGGGTTACACCCAGGTGCTGATCAACGGGCGCCGCGCCCCTGGCGGCGAGGCCGACCGTAGTTTCTTCGTCGACCGCATCCCGGCCGAACTGGTCGAGCGCATCGAGATCATTCGCAGCCCGCGCGCCGACCAGCCCAGCGACGGCATGGCCGGGTCGCTCAATGTCGTGTTGAAGGAAGGCGCCAATCTGGAGGGCGGCTTCGTGAAGCTCGGCGCCCTGATCAACGAGGACGGCAAGGCGCGCCCCTCGGCGGCGATCGCCTATGCCGGCGCCACCGCCAGCGGCGACACGACGTACTGGGCCGGCCTCAACTACCAGGGTCGCCGCAACCCGAAGAAGAAGGTCAGCCACCGCTACGACGAGGACTTCGGCGACTTCGACAATGTCGAGTACCAGTCCGACACCCGCGACGGCGTCGACATCTCGGCCAACGGCGAACTCGCCCACCGTTTCGAGAACGGCAAGATCCGCTTCTCCGGCTTGGTGGTCGACACCGACCGCGACGAGGACGAGACCTCCCTGACCTATAACGAACTGCCGCGCGGCGACTTCGACGGGGTCGAGGTCCAGGCCGAGCGCATCAAGCAGCGCACCTACGCGCTCGACTTCGACGGCGAGTTCGATGCCGGCCCCGGCAAGATCGGTTTCGATCTGGGCTGGTCGCGCTATGACGAGAGCACCAACACCACGGTGGGCGTGGGCGACGAAGAAAACCTCTCTGATCTCGGCCTCGATGAGTATGTCGAGCTGGATATCGACGACGAGGAATGGGGCGCAGGCGCGTACTACAAGTGGAAGTCGGACGCCCTGGAACTCAAGGCCGGCGTCGATCTGCTGAAGAAGACCCGCGACGGCGCGGAGGTGGAGTTCGACGTCGATGACGGCGTCGTCGGCGACCCAGATCCCGAACCGGGCGCGATCTACAAGATCGAGGAAACTCGGGTCGATCCCTACGTCCGGCTGACCTTCGAGCCTTCAACCATGTGGACCTTCGATGCGGGCCTCCGCTACGAGACCACCAAGCGCGACGTCGAAAGCGACCTGGGCAAGGTCTCCAAGGAGGCCGAGGAACTGAACCCCTCGCTGCACGCCACCTTCCGCCCGACCGATGTGGACCAGTTCCGCGCCTCGATCGCCCGGACCGTGCGCCGTCCCAACTACGACCTGCTCGCGCCTTTCGTGGCCGAGGAAGAGCCGGCCGACGAGGACGATCTGCGCGGCAATCCCAACCTCGACAACGAGACCGCCTGGGGCCTGGACGTCGGCTACGAGCGTAAGCTCGGCGCCCGCGGCATCATCGGGATCAACTTCTTCTATCGCGATATCGAGAACCTGATCGACACCATCGCCACCGACGAGGTCTCGTCTTCCGGCCTCGGCCGGGTCTACGAGCCGCGCAACATCGGCTCGGGCAAGACCTACGGCGTCGAAGTGGACTTCTCCACGCCGCTCGACGTGATCGGCCTGCCCAACACCGGCGTGTTCTTCAACTACACCTGGCTCGAAAGCGAAGTGAAGGACCCCTTCACCGGCCAGGACCGCCCGTTCACCAACCAGCCGAGCTACGTCTACAACGTCGGCTTCGTGCACACCGTCCCGACCTGGAACGCCAGCTTCGGCGCCAGCCTCTATGACCGCGACATGGGCCACGAGTCCGGCCTCGATGAAGAGGTTACGGTGGACTACGATCCGGACCTGGAAGCATTCGTCGAAAAGCGCTTCGGCGACCGCTACGTGGTGCGTCTGGCGGCGATGAACCTGCTCGACAAGGAAAAGCGCGAAACCTATCGGACTTTCGACGGCGACTCCGTCGACGAGATCCTCGCCAACCGCCTGGCCCGCAACGTCCATGACAGCGAACGCGAAAGCGAACGTTCGGGCGTGCTCTACCAGGTCACCTTCCGCGCCGCGTTCTGACGCCTAGCCCCGATCCCCGGCCCAGCCGGGGATCCATGCGCGTCAGGGTCCCCGGCTATCCTCGGTGCTCGTGGATGGCCGGGACGTCCCTGGAAGAGCGATAGCGGTCTTCAGTCCATCAGCTTCTGGGCTAGGTACACATAGTGACGGGCCCACCGGCGGGCGTTCAGCTCCGGGTCGGCGTCGTTGGCGTGGCCGCCGAAGGTGTTCTCGTAATAGAGGTAGGGATAGCCCAAGGCCTCCATCCTGGCCGCGAACTTGCGCGCATGACCCGGATGCACCCGGTCGTCGCGGGTGTTGGTGGTGATGTAGGGCTCCGGATAGGCCTGGCCCGGCTTCAGGTTCAGATAGCCGTCGTACCTGGCGATGAAGGCGTGGTCCGCCGGCTTGTCGGGGTCGCCGTACTCGCCGATCCACGAGGCCCCGGCCGAGAGCTTGTGGTAGCGCAGCATGTCCACCAGCGGGCTCTCCACCACCACGGCGTTCCACAGCTCCGGATGCTGGGTCAGCGAGACGGTGGTCAGCACGCCGCCGTTCGAGCGGCCATAGATCCCAAGCCGGCGCGGCGAGGTGATCTTGCGCGCCTCCAGGTCGCGGGCCACCGCGGCGAAGTCGTCGAAGGCCAGTTGGCGCTTCTCGCGCAGCACCGCCTGGTGCCAGGCCGGGCCAAACTCGCCGCCGCCGCGGATGTTGGCGATTACATAGGCGCCGCCCCGCTCCAGCCAGATCTTGCCCATTTCCGGGATGTAGACCGGCGGCTTGGCCAACTCGAAGCCGCCATAGCCGTACATCAGGGTCGGTAGCGAGCCGTCCAGTTTCGCCGCCTTCGGCCGCACGACGAAATAGGGAATCTTCGTCCCGTCGGACGACGTGGCCCAGTACTGGTCGACGCGGTCCCTGGAGGCGTCGAACCGGGCGGGCAGCGCCTTCAGCTTCTGCGCCTTGCCCGTGGCGCCGTCCGCCAGCCACAGGGTCGAGGGGGTCAGGAAGCCTTCCGCGCCCACGAAGATCCGGTCGTCGTCAGCGGAGGCGGAGACGATGGTCAGGGTCTCGTTCCTGGGCAGGGCCAAGCGACGCGAAGTCCACTCGCCGCCCTTCAGGTCATGGACGTCGATCGCTCCTTTCACGTCCTCCAGCAGTTCGACCACCAGCAGGCCTTTGGTGTCGGCCACATTCTGGATCGCCTGCCGCGGGCCGGGCTGGAAGACCAGGGCCGGGCCGGCCGCCAGGTTCTGCGGGTCGTAGGCGACGAGGGCGCCGGCCGCAAAGCCGTTCCACGCCTCCTGGAGAGTGAAGATGAGCCGGCCGTCCACATAGGCCTGGTACTGAGCCTTCCGGGGCAGGGCGATCGCCGTCAGCTTGCCGTCGGCATAGAGGCTGTACTCGGACTCGAAGAAGGTCACGCCGCGCCGGATCAGGACGCCCTCCGCCTTGCCGCCCTCGCCGCGCAGGACGCTGGCGTTCGCCTGCACGTCCGACGTCTCGCCGCGGAAGATCTCGCGGGCCTCGCCCGTTCGGCCGACCAGCTTGACCACATAGGCGTAGCCGGAGGAGGTCACCTCGCCGGGCGTCCATTCGCGCGAGGCGACCAGGGTGTCGCGGTCCAGCCAGTCGGCGTCCTGCTTGCCCTCGGACGAGCGGAAGCCGCCCTGAACGAAGGTCTTGGTCTTGGTGTCGAATTCACGCAGCTCGACCGCGTCGCCGCCGCCGTTGGAGAGGGCGACCAGGCACAGGGTCTCATCCGGCTTCAGGCAGGTCGCGCCCTTGTAGAACCAGTTGCGGCCCTCGTCCTTGGCCAGGTTGTCGATGTCGAGGACCACATCCCAGGCCGGCGCTTGGCTGCGATAGGACTCAAGGCTCGTATGGCGCCACAGGCCGTGGCCGTGCTCGGCGTCCTGCCAGAAATTGTCGATCCCGCCGGCCCGGAAGGCTGGCCGCGGCGTCCGGTCGGTGGCGGTGAAGATCGCTCTGCCCTCGGCGAGGAATTGGGCATAGCGGGCGTCGCCCTCCAGCCGCTGGGCGGTCCTGGCGTTCTGCGCCTCGACCCAGGCCATGGCCCTGGGGCTGTCGATGTCCTCAAGCCAGATGAAGGGATCGGTGGCCGCGGCCGAGGTCTGCGCCAGGGCCGCGGGGGCGGTGAGAAGGGCGCCCAGAAGCGCCGCCGTCGCGATTTTCATGGGCGAACGAATAGCGGCGCAGGCAGAGCCTGTCTCGCGCCCAAATCGCGCAAGGTGATCGCAGGCCAATTCTCGCCTATATAGCCGGCGTCATGAGCCGTCCGTTTCTGAAGATGAACGGGCTCGGAAACGACTTCGTCGTGGTCGAGGCCCGCACCGCCCCCTTCGCCCCGACCGCGGAGGAGGTGCGTGCTATCGCCAGCCGCGATGGCGGCATCGGCTGCGATCAGCTGGTTTCTATAGAATCGTCAGCAAAAGCTGACGCTCGCGTGCGTTTCTGGAACGCCGATGGCGAGGAGGTCGGCGCCTGTGGCAACGCCAGCCGCTGCGTCGGCTGGTTGCTGATGGAGGGCTCCGGCGCCGACCAGGCGGTCATGGAAACCCGCGGCGGCCTGCTTGTCGCCACCCGCGCCGGCGACAAAATCGTCAGCGTCGATATGGGCGAGCCCGGCCTCGATTGGCGCCAGATTCCGCTGGCCGAGGAAATGGACACCCGCGGCATAGAGTTGCAGGTCGGCCCGATCGACGATCCGATCCTTCACACGCCCGGCTGCGTCTCCATGGGCAATCCGCACGTGGTGTTCTTCGTCCCCGACATCGAGACTGCGCCGGTGGTCGAAGTCGGACCGATGATCGAGCACCATCGGCTGTTCCCCGAAGGCGTGAACGTCGGCTTTGCGCAAATCAAGGCCAGGGATCACGTCCGGCTGAAGGTCTGGGAGCGCGGCGCCGGCCTGACGCGGGCCTGCGGCACCGGAGCCTGCGCGGCCCTGGTGGCGTCGGCTCGCCGCGGACTCACCGACCGTAAGGCCCGGCTCGAACTGGATGGCGGTGAACTGACCATCGAGTGGCGTGAAAGCGACGGCCATGTGATCATGACCGGCCCCGCCCAGGTGGACTTCACGGGAACCTTGCCGTGACCAAGCCCGACGTCGACATCGTCACCTTCGGGTGCCGGCTGAACGCCTATGAAAGCGAGGTCATCCGCACTCGCGCGGCGGAGGACGGCTTGTCGAACGCCATCGTCTTCAACACCTGCGCCGTCACCAACGAGGCGGTCCGTCAGGCTCGCCAGGCGATCCGCAAGGCCCGGCGTGAGAACCCCGACGCCAAGCTGATCGTCACCGGCTGCGCGGCCCAGATCGACCCCGCCGCCTTCGCCGCCATGGCCGAGGTGGACCTGGTGCTGGGGAACGCCGAGAAGTCCCAGGCCGGGGCCTACGCCGACCGGATCCCGGAGGGCAAGGTCCGGGTCAACGACATCATGAGCGTGCGCGAAACCGCCGGTCATCTGATCGACGGCCTCAAGGACCGCGCTCGGGCCTATGTCGAGGTGCAGAACGGCTGCGACCATCGCTGCACCTTCTGCATCATCCCCTATGGCCGGGGGAACTCCCGCTCCGCTCCCGCTGGCGAAGTGGTCGAACAGGTGCGCAAGCTCGCCGCCCAGGGCTATCAGGAGGTCGTCCTCACCGGCGTCGATGTGACCAGTTGGGGCGCGGACCTGCCGGGTCAGCCGACGCTGGGCCAGCTCGTCGCTCGCATCCTGAAGCTGGTTCCCGAACTGCCGCGCCTGCGGCTTTCGTCCATCGACGCAGCCGAGATCGATCCCGACCTCATGCGGTGCCTGGCGCAGGAACCGCGGCTGATGCCCTACCTGCACCTGTCGCTGCAGGCCGGGGACGACATGATCCTCAAGCGGATGAAGCGTCGCCACCTTCGGGCCGACGCCTTGAAGCTGGTGGCCGAGGTCCGCGCCGTGCGCCCCGACATCGCCTTTGGCGCCGACCTGATCGCCGGGTTCCCGACCGAGACCGAGGAAATGTTCGCCAACACCTTGGCACTGGTCGAAGAGGCGGGGCTCGCCTTCCTGCACGTCTTCCCGTTTAGCCCGCGGCCCGGCACGCCGGCCGCGCGGATGCCGCAGCTTCCTCGCAACGTTGTCAAGGAGCGCGCCGCGCTCCTGCGGGCGGCGGGCGAGGCCGCGCTTGTCCGCCACCTGGAACGCCAGGCCGGCCGCATGCTTTCGGGCCTGGTGGAACGTCCCGGCGTCGCCCGCGCCGACGACTTCACCGAGATCGCCTTCGAGGGCGAGGCGGCTGTCGGCTCCATCGTCGCGTTGCAGGCGATCGGGCACGAGGGCGGCAAGGTCCTGGCCCGCCTGCCGGCCCTGGAGGCGGCGGAGTGAGTCTCTCGGGCGGTTGCCAGTGCGGGGCGGTCCGTTTCCGCGCCGGACGTCTCGGCCGCGCCAGCATCTGCCATTGCCGTATGTGCCAGAAGGCTTTCGGCGGCTTCTTCGGCCCCTATGTCGACGCCTTCGAGCTGGAATGGACACGCGGCGCGCCGACGTATTTCGAGAGCTCGAACAAGGCTCGTCGCGGCTTCTGCCCCGACTGCGGCACGCAGCTTTCGTTCGAAGCCGGGGGCAGTCCTCCGAACGTCGCCATCGGCGCCTTCGACCATCCGCAAGACATCGCGCCGACCATGCAGATCGGTCTGGATGCCAAGCTGCCCTATGTCGACCATTTGGCCGACCTGCCGCACCGGCCTGCGGAGGAAGCTGCGAAGCTGACCGGCTACTACGCCGCCGTCGTCAGCCGTCAGCATCCCGACCACGACACCTAGTTGGTGCGGCCCCGGCCGCGTCCGGGGAAGGCGGGCAGCATCCAGCCGCGGGCGATCGCCCCGGCCCGCACCACGAACGCGGCGGCAAAGCCGCCAAGGCCGCTCCACATGTCGCGCACGCCCAGCATGTAGAGCACTACGTAGACGCCAGCGCCGATCAGGGCGCAGGTCACGTAGATCTCGCGCCGCAGCAGGATCGAGGGCTCGCCGGCCAGCACGTCGCGGATGATCCCGCCGAAGCAGGCGGTCAGCACGCCCATCACCACGGCGGAGAACGGCATGACGCCCAACGAGATGGCCTTGGCCGCGCCCACCACGCTGTAGGCGGCCATGCCCAGGGCGTCGAGCCAGAGCAGAACCTTCATCCGTGCGTCGCCGGCGCCGAACACCCACACCGCGATCGCCGCCATGATGCAGGCGATGATGTAGTCTGGACGCTGCACCCAGAAGACCGGCGCGTCGATGAAGAGGTCGCGCATGGTGCCGCCGCCGACTCCGGTCACCGCCGCAAAGAAGCAGAAGGTGACGATGTCGTGCTTGCGCTGAGCTGCGGCCAGGGCGCCGGTCGCGCCAAAGACGGCCACGGCGGCGTAGTCCAGCCAGACGAAAGCTGTGGCGAGGGCGTCCATCCTTGTCCTCTATCGCGCAAGAACCGGACCGGCTAGAAGCTGGCTCCATGACCCAACCGAAGAAGGGCTGGTTCCAACGCCTCGCCGACGGGCTTTCGCGCTCGTCCAAGCAGATGACGGAACAGGTGGTCTCCACCTTCACCAAGCAGCCGCTGGACCAGGCCAAGCTCGACGAGCTGGAAGAGATGCTGATCGAGGCCGATCTCGGCCCGCATTCGGCTGCGCGCATCACCGAGCGCTTCGCCGCCGAGAAGTTCGGCAAGAGCGTGGACGAGCAGGAGATCAAGGAAGCTCTGGCCGAGGCCATCGGCGTCGAGCTCGAGAGCCGAGAAGGCGACTTCGCCCCGCTCTCCGGGCCGCGTCCCTATGTGGTGATGTTCATCGGCGTCAACGGCTCGGGCAAGACGACGACACTCGGTAAGATCGCCGCCGACCTAGTCGGCCGCGGGGCCAAGGTGCTGGTCGTGGCAGGCGACACCTTCCGCGCCGCCGCCGTCGAGCAGCTCAAGGTCTGGGCCGAGCGCTCGGGGGCCGACTTCATGTCGCGGCCCACTGGCTCGGACGCCGCCGGCTTGGCTTTCGACGCGGTCGAACGGGCCAAGGCCCAGGGCTACGACGTGGTCCTGATCGACACCGCGGGCCGCCTGCAGAACAAGCAGGGCCTGATGGACGAGCTCCTGAAGGTCATCCGGGTGGTCAAGAAGGTCGAGCCGGACGCCCCGCACGAGACCCTGCTGGTGCTGGACGCCACGGTGGGCCGCAATGCGCTGGCCCAGGAAAACATCTTCGGCAACCAGATCGGCGTCTCGGGCATCGTGATGACCAAGCTGGACGGCACCGCCCGGGGCGGGGTCCTGGTGCCGGTGGCCCAGGCGTCCGACTCGCCCATCAAGCTCATCGGCGTGGGCGAGGGGATCGAGGATCTCCAGCCGTTCAAGGCCCGCGCCTTCGCCCGTTCCCTCGTGGGCCTCGACGACGCATGAAACTCTCCGGCAACGGCCATAAGTGGGTGCGCGGGATCGTCGACTACGGCGGCCTGGTCGCCTTCTTCCTGTCCTTCTTCTTCTTCAAGTGGACGGGCGTCGCCCAGCAACAGGCGCTGATCCAGGCGACCTGGGTGCTGGTCCCGGCCTCGGCCCTGGCGCTGGTCATCGGTTTCGTCTTCGAGCGCCGCATCGCGCCGTTCCCGCTGATCGCCGGCCTTGCCGCCCTGATCTTCGGTGGCCTGACGCTGATCTTCCACGACGTCCGCTTCGTCAAAATGAAGCCGACCGTCATGAACGCCTTCTTCGGGTTCGGCCTGCTTATCGGATTGGCCCTGCGCAAGAACCCCCTGAAGCTGCTGATGGGCGAGGCTATCCGCATGCCGGACGAGGGTTGGCGCAAGCTGACCATCAACTACGCGATCTTTTTCCTCGCCCTCGCGGCGCTCAACGAGTTCGTTTGGCGGACCCAACCCGATGACGTCTGGGTGGTGTTTCGCTTCCCCGGCCTTCTCATCATCACCGTGGTCTTCTCCTTCGCCCAGGTGCCGCTGATGATGAAGTACGCCAAGAGTGACGAGCCGCCTCCGCCCCACGTGGAGTAGTCGACCGGGCTTGCGACGCAGGCTGACCATCTGTCTTCAAACCGACACCATCCCGCGGTAGCAATATCCGCGACGACAAGCGGGGTGACGGGTGATGGCCAAGTCGAAGTCTCCGGAGAAGTCGAAGAAGGGGCTTCCCGCCCTCGACAAGTCGCCTAGCCACCTGTTGCACCGCGCTCTTCAGCTAGCTCTCGATCTCTATGCCGAAGAAATGGGAGACGCCCGCGTCACTCAGCGTCAGTACGCGGTGCTGGCGGCGGTGGAGGCTCATGAGGGCCTGACCCAGACGGACCTGGTCCGCATTACCGGCATCGACCGTTCCACCCTGGCCGACATGGCCGCGCGGATGATCGCCAAGGGCCTGCTGGAGCGCCAGCGCTCGGCTTCGGACGCTCGCGCGAACGCCGTTTCCCTGACCCTGGCCGGCCGCGACGCGCTGGCCGTGGTGAAGCCCAGGATGGTCGCCGCCGACGCCCGGCTGCTGCGCCTGCTTTCGGCGTCCAAGCGCGAAGCCCTCACCGGCGCCCTGCGTGAGCTGATCCGCGCTGGCGACGAGGCCGCCGCCAAGCCGGTTTCGCTTCCGGTAGAGAAGACGCCCAAGGTCGAAAGGGCTCAGAAGCCCAAGAAGGCCAAGGCCGACAAGCCGAAGAAGAAAAAGCTGAAGAAAGCCGCCTAGACGCTGAAGAAAGCCGCCTAGACCCAGATATCCAGCAGTGAGCCCGGCCGCAGGATCTTCGCAGGCGGCTCTGCCGGCAGGTCCACCGGAATGCGCGGCGTGGCCGGCGCTGGTCCTGGCATGTCCGCCGTCGCCGCCGGCGCACCCATCGCCGCCGCGAAGAAGGCGCGCTGGCCTCCCGCATTGCGGTTTGGCTGAGCCTGGCCGGCCTGTTGGCTGGTCGGGAAGATCGGCGTGCGGGCGATGCTCACGGCGGCGCTTTATGGTTAACAGAACCTTGGGCGACCCTCCGTTGCATCGCTCAAGGAAAGGTTAACGCGCCTTGGCGAGCAGATCCCTGGCCTGTTCGAGCGTAAGCGGCCCGGTGTGCTTGGCGAGGATCTGGCCGCCCTCACCCACCAGATAGGTTTCGGGCACCCCGGTCACGCCAAGCTCGATGCCCGCCCGACCGTCGCGGTCCACCAGGCGCTCGGCATAGGGATCGCCCAGCCGGCCGAGGAACGCTTTGGTGTTCTCTGGCGCATCTTTGTAGACGACGCCGACCACCCGCACGCCCTGTTTCTTGAGCTCGACCAGCACTGGGTGCTCGATCTCGCAGGGGGCGCACCAGGAAGCGAAAATGTTGACCAGCACTGGCGCCGGCTGAGCGACCTGGCGCAGGGCCTGCGGTCTGCCGGTGTCCAGAGCAGGCAGCACCAGATCGGGCAGAGGCTTGCCGACCAGGGCGTCGGGCTGCACCTGCGGGTCGCGCTTCAAGGCGTAGAGGCCGAACAGCAGGCCAAGCGCCAGCAGCACGACCAGCGGCAGGAACGCGAGCAGACGGTTCACGGCCGGATCTTCTCCGCCCGCTTCCGCCAGTGGCGCGACTTGTTCAGCGTAAAGACGATCATGGCGAGGAAGCAGAACGCGGTGATCGCGTAGGCGGGCCAGACGAAGGCCGCGTACTTGCCGGCGTCGAGATCGAGCATCCTAACCTCTCGCGGCTCGCAGGGCCGCAGCTTCCGCTCGGCGCCGCCAGACCTGGGCGCGGATGCCCACCAGCCACAGCGATCCGAACGCCGACATGAAGGATAGGCCCATCAGCAGCAGCGGCCAGAGGAAGTCGTTGGTCATCGCCGGCCCTTCCGCCCGGAAGACCGAGGCGCCCTGGTGCAGGGTGTTCCACCAGTCCACGGAGAACTTCACCACCGGCAGGTTCACCGCCCCGACCAGGGCAAGGATGGCCCCGGCCCGCGCGGCCTTGGTCTCATCGTCGAGCGATGCGCGCAGGGCGATGTACGCCACATAGACCAGGAAAAGGACGAACACCGAGGTGAGGCGCGCGTCCCACACCCACCAGGCGCCCCACATCGGTCGGCCCCAGAGCGCGCCCGTCACCAGGGCGATAAAGGTGAAGGCCGCGCCCAGCGGCGCCGCGGCCTGCGCGGCGGCGTCGGCCAAGGCGTGCCGGAAGACCAGGGCCAGGAAGCTCGCCACCGCCAGGCAGATATAGACGAACATGCTCAGCCAGGCGGCCGGCACATGGATGAACATGATGCGGACGGTGTCGCCCTGCTGGTAGTCCTCAGGCGCGGCGAAGCCCAGCCAAAGCCCCGCCACGGCCAGCACCACGGCGATGACGCCGAACATAGGTGCGGCCCAGCGGGAGAAGGCCATGAACCGCTCGGGGTTCGACAGAAATGCCAGGGCCTGGATCATGCGCGCGGATTAGCCCCGGCTGCGGCTCCCTGCAAGCGGCGTGACTGCGAAGCTTCGCCACGAACGAGGCGCCAGCGACGGGAGGCGAGATCGACCTCGCCTCCGGCCTTGGCTTTCAGGACGGGCGCCTTGAACAGCATGCCCGTCCTTTAGCACGCGAAGCCTAGCGGCGCGGACCGTGTCCGCCGTGTCCGTCGCGCATGCCGTGCTTGCCGCCGCGCTGCTGCAGCGTATCGAACGCCTTCTGCTGCGTGGGGCTGAGCTGGGCGTAGAAGCGCTTGGTGGCCGCCACGCGCTCGTCGAAGGCGGCGAGGCGCTTGGTCATCATGGCGCGCTGAGCGTCCAGCCGCTCGGGCGTAGTCATCTCGGCGAACTTCTTGCGTGCGCCGGGGGCGGGCATCATCGGCTTGGACTGAGCGGCGCCCACATAGGCCTTCAGCGCGGCTTCCTGTTCAGGGCGAAGCTGCAGGGCCGCGCGCAGATGGTCGGCGCGGCGTGCAGCCATGGCGGCAGGATCGGGGCGACGCCATTCGCCGTGGCCGCGCCTGGCTTCCGCGCCGGCCTGGGCCGGGGCCCCTTGCGGCTGCTGGGCCGCGGCGGCGCTGGCCATGGTCCCGGCGATGAGAACGCCGCCAAGGGCCAGGGGCGCGAGTTTGTTCAGTTTCATGGGAAATGGCTCCGTTGATCCGTCCCTCGCAGGCTTCAACGGCGCGCACCTTGGGTTCCGTCGCGGATCGGTTGAATTTTTTGGAGCTTGGCTCTTTGGGCCTCAGCTCAGGGCGTTACGGCAGGCCGCCGCCATGGCGATCGGGCCCAGCGCCACGGCGCCGGCGGCATACGCCGCCATCAGGGCGAAGCCGGCCTTCCACGGCAGGCCGCTGGCGAAAGCGTCCAGCGCACCGCCGCCGAAAATCACCGGCGGGACGAAGAGCGGCAGCACGATGACGGCGGTCAGCAGTCCGCCTCGCCGCGCGCCCAGGCTCAGGGCTGCGCCGATTCCTCCCACGAAGGCGAAGGCCAAGCCACCCATCAGCGCACAGGCGAAGATCAAGGGCGTCATGGAGGGCTTGGCGCCTAGGGCGATCGCCGCCACCGGCGCGGCCAGGGCCAGGGGCGCGGCGGTCGCCAGCCATTGGCCCAGGCACTTCACCGCGCAGGCGATCTCCAGCGGCGTGGAGGCGAGGGTCAGCAGGTCCAGCGCTCCGTCCTCGAAGTCTCTCTCGAATAGCCGGTCGAGGGAGAGGAGGGCGGCGAGGGCCAGGGCGACCCAGGCTGCGCCGGGCGCCACGGCCGCCAGCCGCGCGGGCTCGGGGCCCGTCGCCAGCGGCAGCAGGGTCGCGACCCCGGCATAGAAGCCGAGCGAGACCATGGGCCCCCCGCCGCGTCCCCAGGCGAGCGCGGTCTCCCGCGAGAGCAGGGCGATGACGCGGTTCATGCGCTCTCCACGGGAGCTGCGATTTCGACGGACCGGGCGGTGATCGGAAGCGGATCATGGACTGCTGCGACGATCAGTCCGCCGCGGGCCAGATGCTGGGCCATCAACTCCCCGAAGCGTACGCGCCAGTCGGCGTCGAGGGGGCTCAAGGGTTCGTCCAGCAGCCACAGACGGCGCGGCGCAGCCAGCAGGCGGGCCAGCGAAAGCCGCCGCCGCTGGCCTGCCGACAGGCGGCGAACCTCGAGATCGAGCAAGCGGGTCAGGTCAAGGGTCGCAGCGGCTTCACGGGCCGCCTCGTACGAGGCGCCGTTCCAGCGGGTCCAGAAGGAAAGCTCCTCCCAGGCCGTGCGCGCCGGCTTCTGCCCGTCCTGGTGTCCGGCGAAATGGATGTGGCTGGCCCGGGCCTCCTCGGGATCCATCCCCCCGAAGCCGATCTGGCCGGTCTCGGCGGGCACGAGTCCCGCTATGGCCCGCAGCAGGCTGGTCTTGCCCGCGCCGTTGCGGCCGACCAATGCAGCCGCCTCGCCGGGTTCCAGGCGCAGTTCCAGCCCCGCGAAGAGCAACCGCCCGCCCCGCCGCAGGGCCAGGTTTTCTATGGTCAAAGCTTGGATCATACGCCCGCTCCTTGCGGGTGATTCTCAACTAGCGGAGAAAGAACCTCGCGCGCATGGACGGCCCGGTTCGTAGGGGCTATGACGCGCGCGGCCGTCGCCACCTTGGGGGGCGTACGCGGCGCAGGGGCGTACGCTGTGTGTCCGCCTCGAAAAGCGCGCGATCCCCGATGTGGTCCAAGAGCGGCCGAGAACAGAGGAAGGATCCCTGAACATGGCGTCTAACGACAGCCTGAAAACCCGCCGCGAACTTGCCGTCGGCGACAAGACCTACGTCTACTACAGCCTTCGCGCCGCAGAGGAAGCCGGTCTTTCGAACGTTTCGCGTTTGCCGGTCTCGATGAAGGTCCTGCTGGAGAACCTCCTCCGCAACGAAGACGGCGACACCGTCGCTCCCGACGACCTGAAGGCTCTGGCCGCCTGGCTCGACAACAAGGGCTCCGTCGAACACGAAATCAGCTTCCGTCCGGCCCGCGTCCTGATGCAGGACTTCACGGGCGTTCCGGCCGTCGTGGACTTGGCCGCCATGCGCGACGCCATGACCACCCTCGGCGCCGATCCTGAGAAGATCAACCCGCTGAACCCCGTCGACCTGGTCATCGACCACTCGGTCATGGTCGACCATTTCGGCACCGCCAAGGCCTTCGGCGAGAACGTCGAGCGCGAATACGAGCGCAACATCGAGCGCTACCGCTTCCTGCGCTGGGGCTCCTCGGCCTTCAATAACTTCCGCGTCGTGCCCCCCGGCACCGGCATCTGCCACCAGGTGAACCTGGAATACCTCGCTCAGACCGTGTGGCTGAACGAAGATGGCGGCGAGACTGTCGCCTATCCGGACACCGTGGTCGGCACCGACAGCCACACCACCATGATCAACGGCCTGGCCGTCCTGGGCTGGGGCGTCGGCGGCATCGAGGCCGAGGCGGCCATGCTGGGCCAGCCGATCCCGATGCTGATCCCCGAGGTCATCGGCTTCAAGCTGACCGGCTCGCTGCCGGACGGCGCCACCGCCACCGATCTCGTGCTGACCGTCACCCAGATGCTCCGCAAGAAGGGCGTGGTCGGCAAGTTCGTCGAATTCTTCGGCCCGGGCCTCGCCGGCCTGACCCTGGAAGACCAGGCGACCATCGCCAACATGGCTCCGGAATACGGCGCGACCTGCGGCTTCTTCCCGGTCACCAAGGCGACCATCGACTACCTGCGCGCCACCGGCCGCGACCCGCAACGCGCTGACCTGGTCGAAGCCTACGCCAAGGCGCAAGGCATGTGGGTCGAGGCGGGCGACGCCGACCCGGTGTTCACCGACACCCTCGAGCTCGACCTGGGCGCGGTCCTGCCCTCGCTGGCCGGCCCGAAGCGCCCGCAGGACCGCGTCCTGCTGTCCGACGCCGCCTCCGAGTTCAAGGCCGCCCTGGCCAAGGACTTCGGCAAGACCGGCGAAGAGCCCCGCGTGCCGGTGGCCGGCGAGAAGTTCGACGTCGGCAATGGCGACGTGGTGATCGCCGCGATCACCTCCTGCACCAACACCTCGAACCCCTCGGTCCTGATCGCCGCCGGCCTGGTGGCCAAGAAGGCCGTCGAAAAGGGCTTGAAGGTGAAGCCGTGGGTGAAGACCTCCCTGGCTCCCGGCTCGCAGGTCGTCACCGACTACCTGAAGGCCGCCGGCCTGACCAAGTCGCTCGACGCCCTGGGCTTCAACCTGGTCGGCTACGGCTGCACCACCTGCATCGGCAACTCCGGCCCGCTGCCGGAAGCCATCTCCGAGGCGGTCAACGCCAACGATCTGGTCGCCTGCTCGGTGCTCTCGGGCAACCGTAACTTCGAAGGCCGCGTGAACCAGGACGTCCGTGCCAACTACCTGGCCTCGCCGCCGCTGGTGGTCGCCTACGCCCTGGCCGGTTCGATGAACATCGACCTGGCGACCGAGTCCCTGGGCGAGGGCAAGGACGGCCAGCCGGTGTACCTGAAGGACATCTGGCCGACCTCGGAAGAGATCGCCGCCCTGCAGCGCAAGCACGTCACCCAGAAGATGTTCGCGACCCGCTACGCCGACGTCTTCAAGGGCGACAAGAACTGGCAAGGCATCAAGGTGTCCGGCGGCCAGACCTACGCCTGGGACATGGGTTCGACCTACGTGCAGAACCCGCCGTACTTCCAGGACATGAAGATGGAGCCGTCGCCGGTCACCGACGTGGTCGAGGCCCGCATCCTCGGCGTCTTCGGCGACTCGATCACCACCGACCACATCAGCCCGGCCGGTTCGATCAAGGCGACCTCGCCGGCCGGCGTCTATCTGCGTGAGCGCCAAGTGCCCGCCACGGAGTTCAACTCCTACGGCGCCCGCCGCGGCAACCACGAGATCATGATGCGCGGCACCTTCGCCAACATCCGGATCCGCAACAAGATCACTCCGGAAATCGAAGGCGGCGTGACCAAGCACTTCCCGTCGGGCGACGTCATGTCGATCTACGACGCGGCCATGCGCTACCAGTCCGAAGGCCGTCCGGCCGTCGTCTTCGCCGGCAAGGAATACGGCACCGGTTCGTCGCGTGACTGGGCCGCCAAGGGCACCAAGCTGCTGGGCGTTCGTGCGGTCATCGCCGAGAGCTTCGAGCGTATCCACCGCTCGAACCTGGTCGGCATGGGCGTGCTGCCCCTGCAGTTCACCCAGGACGGCTGGCAGAAGCTGGGCCTGACCGGCGAGGAGATCGTCACGATCCGTGGCCTCACCGAACTGGCGCCGCGCAAGCAACTGACTATCGAGATGTACCGTCCGTCGGACGGCCGCATCGCGCGCTTCCCGGTCCGCTGCCGCATCGACACCCCGACCGAGCTTGAATACTTCAAGAACGGCGGCGTGCTGAACTACGTGCTGCGCAACCTGGCCCGCTCCGCCTAAAGAAGACGTGGTTTGCCTCTCCCGCGGAGAGGGGTAGATCATCGCATTGAAGGGGGCCTGCACTCCGTGCGGGCCCCCTATTTCGTTGTCGAACTCGGTCACGCCTTGTTGAGATCAAAACCCCAGGGAAGTCCGCTTAATAGCGCCACGATGCGTAAGGCTGCGCTTTTCTGCCTGATCCTGTGGGCCGCGCCCCTCGCCGCGGCCGCCAAGCCGCCCGTGGTGGTGGAGCTGTTCACGGCCCAGGGCTGCGCTTCCTGCGGCGAGGCCAACGCCCACCTGAACAAGCTGGCCAAGCGCGAGGACCTGCTCGCCCTGACCTTCGCGGTCGACTACTGGGACTATCTCGGCTGGCCCGACACCTTCGCCCGGCCCGAATTCACCACCCGTCAGAAGGCCTATGTCGAACGGCTGAATCTGCGCGAGCCCTATACGCCACAGGTGGTGGTCGACGGCCGCGCCCAGGCCGGCGGGCTGCAGACCGAGAAGGTGGAGCAACTCATCGCCCTGGCCCAGAAGGCGCCGCGCAATCCGCCGGACATGGCGTTCGTCGGCGAACGCCGGGTGGATGTCGGTTCGGGCCGGGTCCCGCGCGGCGGGGCGGAGGTCTGGTTGGTGCGCTTCGACCCGCGCGAACACGACGTTGTGGTCAAGAAGGGCGACAACCGCGGCCAGACGGTCGCGCATCGCAATGTCGTGCGTGAGCTCAAGCGCCTCGGCGCCTGGCGCGGACGGCCTACCGCCTACCGCCTGCCGACGGCCGGGGAGGACGGCCTTGTCACCGTAGTCCTGGTGCAGGGCGCGGGCGGCGGCCGTATCCTGGCGGTGAAGGTCAAGGAGTAGCCGACTCGGCGCCTAATGCGTTGAAGGCCTTATATATCTGGGCCGCTTCGACCGGCGGCATGTCCAGTATGATATCGAACATCGCGATGGTGAATTCGCAGAACGCAGTCTGGCTGACCGGGTCGTTCGCGTTCTTCGGATCGCCGCCTATACGCAGAAAGGCGGCTCTCAACTGGTCATCCGGCAGCCGGTCGTAGGCCTTTATGCCAAGCTTCTCGGCCGCGCTGTCGTCAAGCGCCTTCACCGGTGTTTGCTCAGGGGCGACCGCGGTCTGTTCCAGGAGCTGGGCCATGATCGCCTGCTCCTTCTTCAACAGAGCCTCGGGAAGCGCGTCGGTCATCGCGATGTCGTGGGGGCGAAGCCCGAGCAACACCAGGCAGGTGGCCGGGTCCTTCGCGAGGACCGCCCTGGCTTCGTCGCGGGTGATCTCCGCCATGCGCAGGGTGTTTTCGACGTTCGCCTTGGGGGCCTGTTCGGCGAGGAGAGCGACGATCCTTGCATGCCCATCCGCGACGAGATCTCGGTGGCGACGCCCCCTGTTCGTTCCATCGACCATCAGATTCAGGATCGCCGCATATGTCTCGGGATAGCGCCGCTCGATCGTTTGATAGAGCGGAAAGGTGCGGAATTCCTGGGCGATGGCGTCTCGCGATGCCGGGCCTTCTGCGGCCGCAGGACTCCCGACGGCCATCGCGAGCAGAATCGCCCAGGTGAGGGGCCGCAAGATAAGGTTGTGTCGCATTGGATCTCCCGCGCCATCTACGGGCGGTGACCTGCAATCTTCAAGCCAAGGTGGTGGCTCGCGCGGCGGCGGCTCTGGCGCAGGTTCCAAATACGACGAAGCCCGCACGGGAGGGGGGATCCGTACGGGCTCGCAGTGGGGGCTTAAGCGCCGGTTGGCCGAAGCCCACGATCCAGGGGGGCTGGGGGGGCTGTTCAGGATCCGGGACCAGCAGGTTCCGACCAACCGACAGTGAGACTATGGATAGTGGATCAGGCGCGTCGGAGACCGAAATAAGGTCATTCCATGGCGCCGGGTTACGGTTTCTTTAGATTCGAGATCGGCGTGGCGGCTGCGCAACGCCGGGCGAACTGAGAGTTTGTCGTGCGCCTGGATTTGAGGCAGGCTTGGTCCTCGATGGCGCTTGAACCACAACAGCAGCCTGCCCGGACCGCTCAGGTCTTCTTTGAGCGCCGAGAACTCAATCGGCTGCTGGCCCTCTATGGGCGGATGGTCGCCGCCGGCGAATGGCGCGATTACGGCATCGGCGCCCTCAGCGACGCCTGTGTCTTTTCGGTCTTCCGGCGCGCCTCGGAGGCCCCGCTCTATCGCATCGAGAAACGTCCCGCCCTGGCGCGCCGCCAAGGCGCCTGGGCGGTGATCGGCCAGGGCGGCATGATCCTGCGCCGCGGTCATGAACTGGAGCAGGTGCTCCGCTTCTTCGACAAGGGTCGCTTCAAGGTCGTGGATTAGGGCTCTCTTCCGGCCAGGAGAGGGCGTCCGCCCAAGGAAAAACCCCGGCGGGGGTCCGCCGGGGTTCCGAAACTCTCGTTCCGTCTCAGGGCTTAGCGGCGGTCGCCGAAGATGCTGAGCAGGAATTGGAAGAGGTTGATGAAGTTGATGTACAGGCTGAGCGCGCCGTAGTTCGTGGCCACCGCCATCGAGCTCTCGTCGCCGCCCAGTTCGTAGTAGCTCATCTTCAGGCGCTGGGTGTCGTAGGCGATCAGTCCCGCGAAGATGAACACGCCCAGGACGCTGATGATGAAGCCCATCGCGCCGTTGTGCAGGAACATGTTCACGACGCTGGCGATGATCAGGCCGAACAGGCCGATGATCAGGAAGCTGCCGAAACCGGTCAGGTCCTTCTTGGTCGTGTAGCCGAACAGCGAGAGGCCGCCGAACGCCGCTGCCGTGATCAGGAAGGTCGAGAAGATCGAGGCGCCCGTATAAACGAAGGTCAGGACGCCTAGACCGGCGCCGATCAGGCTGACGATGGTCCAGTAGAGAATGCCAGCCGAACGGGGCGTCGGGTTACGAAGCGCGAAGGCGCCGAACAGCATGACGGCCAGCGGCGCGAACGCCACGATCATGCCCAGCGGCGTATAGCCGACGCGGCCGTTAGCGGCGACCGAGAACATCAGGTCGCGGACCGGTGGGAAGCTGCCGGTCAGGAACGCCAAGGCGGCGGAAAGGAGGAGGCCCAGCGCCACCTTGTTGTAGACGCCAAGCATGAAGCTGCGCAGACCCGCGTCCACCGACATGTCGGCGCGATCTGCGGGGACCGTGCGCGCGTAGCCGCGGTTATAGTCGCTCATCAGAGACAAGGCCCTTTTAGAAGCGCCCCTAGCGGGCGCGCCTCCAAATATCGTGATCTGCGGCCAAACGTGCAAGGTTGCGTCGATTACGATTACGTCAGCACCTCAGGTAGTCTTCATGATCCGACTCTTCGCCGCAGTTGCTATTCCCGAAGACATCTCCGCCGAGTTGACGCCTAGGCAGGATCATCTTCCCGGCGCGCGCTGGCGCCCGCCGGAGGCCTTTCACATCACCTTGCGCTTCGCCGGCGATGTGCCTGAGAACGTCGCTTCGGACTTCGATGCGGAACTGACCACCATCGGTGGCGGCCCGCTGGAACTGTCGCTGACTGGGGTCGGAGCGTTCGGCGAAGGCGCCGACATCAACGCGGTCTGGGCCGGGGTGGAAGAGAACGAGGGCCTGCGCCATCTGGCCCGCGCCTGTGAGGTCGCCGCCCGGCGCGCCGGCCTCAAGCCGGACAGCCGCGCCTACAAGCCCCACGTGACCCTGGCCTATCTGCGGCGGCCGAATCCGGCCGAGGTCGCCCGCTGGATCCAGGACAACAACCTCCTGCGCACGCCGCCCTTCCGCGTGACCAGCTTCGGCCTCTATTCGAGCTGGCAGTCCGACCAGGGCTCCTGGTACCGCCTGGAACGCGAGTATCCGCTATTCTGAAGCAGCCGAGGCTGCGGCCTCACGCCTGGACGGCGTGGTCCTTCAGCACGCCCAGCGGCACGATCGCCAGAGTCTCCTCGTGCGTCGCCTCCAGCACCACCTGGGGCGCGGCGCCGGCGTCCAGGGCCTCCTTCCAGCGTGGGGCGCACAAGCACCAGCGGTCGCCGGGCTTCAGGCCTGCGAACCCGTATTCCGGCACAGGCGTCGAAAGGTCGTTGCCCATCATCTTCGAGAAGGTGAGGAAGTCCTCGGTCATCACCGCACAGACAGTGTGCAGACCCAGGTCGTGCGGGCCGGTTTCGCAGCAGCCGTTTCGGAAGAACCCGGTCACCGGGTCCAGCGAGCAGGGCGTGAGCTCGCCCCCCAACACGTTTCTGGCGCCGGCGTCATAGCGGGTGGTCATGACACCATCCTAACCCTTATGACTGGCTCTTCGCCATCCTGACGGAGCTCACCTGCCGTGATCTCAGCCCGGCCGCGCCGCAGCGCCCTCTACATGCCCGCCGTCAACGCACGCGCGATCGAAAAAGCCCGGGAACTGCCCTGCGACGTGGTCATCCTCGACCTCGAGGACGCCGTCGCGCCCGACGCCAAGGAGCAGGCGCGAGACCAGGCCGCCGCCGCGGTCGCCGCCGGCGGGTTCGGCCGCCGCGAGGTGGTGATCCGAATCAATGGCCTCGAAACGCCCTGGGGGCTGCAGGATCTCGCCGCTTCCATCGAGGCCAGGCCGGACGCGATCCTGGTCCCCAAGGTTTCTTCCGCCCACGACGTGACCGCCTATGGCGCGGCCCAGGCGGCGCACATTCCGCTGTGGGCGATGATCGAGACCTGCTCGGCGCTCTTCGCCCTCGACCACATCGCCGGCGCGGGCGCAGGGCTGGAGGCCCTGGTGGTCGGGACCAACGATCTGGCCAAGGAGATGCGCTGCCGGCTCAGCCCTGCGCGGACCGCCCTGGCCGGGCCGCTGTCGCTCATCATCGCCGCCGGCCGGGCCTACGGCCTTTCGGTGCTCGACGGGGTTTTCAACGGCATCGACGATGATGCAGGGCTCGCCGCCCAGTGCGACCAGGGCGTCGAATTCGGCTTCGACGGCAAGACCCTCGTCCACCCCCGCCAGATCGAGACGGCCAATCGCGCTTTCAGTCCGACCGGGGAGGAAATCGCATGGTCGCAGGCCATCGTCGCCGCCTTCGATTTGCCGGAGAACGCGGCTAAGGGTGTGATCAAGGTCGAGGGGCGCATGGTGGAACGGCTGCACTTGGCGGAGGCGCGACGCGTCATCGCCGTGTCTGAAGCCATCGCCGCCGCGTGAGGCGAGTTTTGAACCTGGTACTGAGAGCTTCGATCCTGTTGCTGGTCTTGGCTGGCGCGCCAGCGACCGCCTTCGCTCAGGACGCGTCCGATCCCATCGGGAATATCCTCGACCAGGTCGGCCAGCCTGCGCCTGCGACCCCAACCCCGCCGCTTCCGGTCCCGGCGCCGCGAGCCCCGCCGCCCGCAGTCGCGCGCCCGACCCCTGCGCCGCCGGTGGCTGCGCCGTACCCCTACGGTCCGCGCCCGCAAATCGCTGCGCCTTACGCCCCGTCGTCGAGCACCTACGCTCCGCCCCCGCCGAACCTCTCGCCAAGCCTCGCAGAGCCAGTCTTCGTCGACGAGTACGACCGGACGCCCGACCGGCCGATGAATTCGGCGGAGCAGGGCTATGAGAACCGGATGCGCTCGTCATTCGCCGCCGCCCAGGGGATGCAAGGGCCGCTGGACGGCGCTTGGACCCTCCGCTCCGACGCGGGGCAGGCGGTCTACACCTTGCTGCTGGTGGACAAGAACAACGGCCGCCTGGAGGGCGCCTGGCGCGACCCACGCCGGCCGGGGTCGCGCGATTCGTCCGGCTTCCTCGCCGCGATCCAGAAGATCGGGACCCAGCTCACCGCCAGCTTCTATCCCTCGCCGGGCGCCGGTGCGGTCACCCTAACCCTCACCCCGCTCGGCAATGGCGAGTGGACCGGCGAACTCACCGAAGGCGGCGCGCGCCTGGGCGTGGTGATGTCGCGGAACTAGGTCAGGGCGGCGAAGGCGGCCTCAAGCTCGGCGGCCGGATAGGGGCCGCTCTTGCGGCCGTCCGTCAGGCCACGGAAGAAGCGCCCGAAGACGCCGGTCAGGTCGGTGTGGCGTTCGACCATCGCGCGCATCTCAGAGGGCAGGGCCGCCGGCGCGGCGGTCCTCGCGGTCAACCGCTCGGCGAAGTCCCACGCCGCAAAGCAGCGGTCATAGAGACGGTGCGTTTCGAAGAACGCCCGCTCGTCCGCGCTCAACTGGAAGCCCGCGCATAGGGCCAGGCCGAAATCGGCGACATAGGACTGCTCGCCGTCGGTCAGCACGTTGAAGGCGTGCAGGTCGAAATGCAGCATCCCCTGCGCGTTCATGAAGGCGGCCGCCTCCTGAACCTGGTTGTGCAGGCTGAGCGCCCTGGCTTCCAGAGCCGGGTCCAGTCCGGCTTCGAGCCGGCGGGCCATCCAGGCGTCCAGCGTCTCGGGGACGTGTTCGAGAAAGAGCACCAAGCTGGCCGGCGCCGCCGCGATCGCGTCCAGCCGCGCCCGCACGGCGTCCGAGCCGTCCCAATAGGCAGGCGCCTTTTCCAGCCAGTCGAGTTGCTCGGGCCGCAGCGGTGGGCGGCTGGCCCTCGACTCCACCCGCCAGTGGTGCAGCAGCGGAAAGTAGGGGCAGGCGCCCGACAGAGCCCAATCGCTGGCCTGCAGATAGGCGCTCAACTCGCGCCAGGCGCCGAAGCCGGCCGAACCGACGCCGTACTGATAGAAGGTCGGCAGGCCGAAGTGGTTCGCCGTCGCCCCGGGGCCGGCCGCCTGTTCGACATCCGTCAGGGCGATCTTCTTGACGAAGACCTTCCCTCGCTCTGGATCACGCCGGACTGGTTGCCGTGGATGTGGTTGCGCCAGGCCGGCGCGCCGGCAAGCAGCGTGGTGAGCTCGTCGTCGCCCAGGCTGGCCAGCCGCGCCGACAGTCGGTCATGGCGTCGCTGGCGAGCGTCCAGGCGCGTGTTCGCCGTATCGATGTCGGTCATGGCCGTCCTGTCAGCGGGGGCGGGCGAAGCGGCCGTCGCCCTGCACGTTTTCGCGGATTCTGCTGGAGATCGGGCAGCCGTCGATCGAACGGATGACGGTCTGGTGCAGATCTGCCTTGGGCATGCTGCCCAGGGTCTGGGCGCCTCGGTCGCCGCGGCGGTCCTGCGGTCGCAGGAGGGCGTTCGGAGCGGCGGGGAAGGCGGCCTGAACGCTCGCCTCAGGAGGACATGCCCGCGGCGCGGGCGTCATGGCGATGGTCGCCGCGATCAGCAGGAAGGAACCGACCATAGCAATCCTCCTTGGAGTGGAGGACTCTAGCCCCGGTTGCTTCCCGCCGAAAGCTAACTCGCCGCCACTTAGGCCTGCATCGTCCAGCCTTCTACGCCCATGGCGGCCTGGCGGCCGGCCTCGGAGCGGGTCGGGTGCGGATGGCAGACGCGGGCGATATCCTCGCTCGCCGCCTTGAACGCCATGGCCACGCAGTATTCGCCGATCATCTCGCCGGCTTGGGGGCCGATGATGTGGACGCCCAGGATCTCGTCGGTCTTGGCGTCGGCGATGACCTTGGCGAAGCCTTCGGTCTCATGGTTGATCTTGGCGCGGCTGTTGGCGGTGAACGGGAACTTGCCGACCTTGTAGGCGACGCCCGCTTCCTTGAGCTGCTCCTCGGTCTTACCGACCCAGGCGACTTCCGGGTAGGTGTAGACCACGCTCGGGACCAGGTTGTAGTCCACGTGGCCGTACTTGCCGGCGATCATCTCGATGCAGGCGACGGCGTCCTCCTCGGCCTTGTGGGCCAGCATCGGGCCATGGATGGCGTCGCCGATGGCCCAGACGCCCGGCGCCGAGGTCTTGAAGTGGTCGGTTTCGATGAAGCCGCGCTTGTCCGGGGTGACGCCCACGGTCTCCAGGCCCAGGCCCTCGGTGTACGGACGCCGGCCGATCGCCACCAGGACGTAGTCGGCTTCCAGGGTCTCGGCGGCCCCGCCCGCGACGGGCTCGACCGTCAGGGAGACGCTCGACTTGCCGGCCTTCGCGCCGGTGACCTTGGCGCCCAGCTTGAACTCCATGCCCTGCTTGGTCAGCGAGCGCTGGAAGGTCTTGGCGGTTTCGTTGTCCATGCCGGGGGTGATGCGATCGAGGAACTCGACCACGGTGACCTTGGCGCCCAGGCGCCGCCACACCGAGCCCAACTCCAGGCCGATGATCCCCGCTCCGATGACGATCAGGCTCTTGGGGACCTCGGGCAGCGACAGGGCGCCGGTGGAGTCGACGATTCGTTGCTGGTCGATGGTCACGCCCGGCAGCGGCGTCGGTTCCGAACCGGTGGCGATGACGATGTTCTTGGCTTCCAGCGAGGTGACCGCGCCGTCCTCGGCGGTGACCTCCACCTTGCCCGGGCCGGTGATCTTGCCGAAGCCCTTCACCCAGTCGACCTTGTTCTTCTTGAACAGGAACTCGATGCCCTTGGTCAGGGCCGTCACCGACTCGGCCTTCTGCTTCATCATCTGCACGAGGTTCAGCTTCGGCTTCACCTCGATGCCCAGCGTGGCGAACTCGCCGCCGGCCGCCTCGTAGAGTTCCGAGGCGTGCAGCAGCGCCTTCGAGGGCATGCAGCCCACGTTGAGGCAGGTGCCGCCCAGGGTGACGCGCTTTTCGACCACAGCCGCCTTGAGGCCGAGCTGTCCGGCGCGGATGCCGGCGTTGTACCCGCCTGGGCCGCCGCCGATGATGATCACGTCGTATTGAGCCATGCTCTTCCAGTCCTTAGCAAAACGGCGAGGCGTGAAGCCCCGCCGTCATGAAATGCGATAGCCGACGAGCGGCCCGAATTTAGACGTCCAGCAGCAGGCGCTGCGGGTCTTCGATGGCTTCCTTGACCTTCACCAGGAAGGTCACGGCGCCCTGGCCGTCCACGACGCGGTGGTCGTAGCTGAGCGCCAGGTACATCATCGGGCGGATCACGATCTGGCCGTTCACGACCATCGGGCGTTCCTGGATCTTGTGCATGCCCAGAATTCCGGACTGCGGGGCGTTCAGGATTGGCGTCGACATCAGCGAGCCATAGACCCCACCGTTCGAGATGGTGAAGGTGCCGCCCTGCAGGTCGTCCAGGGCGAGCTGACCGTCGCGGGCCTTCTTGCCGAGGGCGCTGATGCCCTTTTCGATACCGGCCAGCGACAGGGCGTCGGCGTCACGCAGCACTGGAACCACCAGACCCTTGTCGGTGCCAACGGCGACGCCGATGTCGTAGTGGTTCTTGTAGATGATGTCCGCGCCGTCGATCTCGGCGTTGACGTCCGGCACGTGCTTCAGGCCGTGGATCACCGCCTTGACGAAGAAGCTCATGAAGCCCAGGCGGGCGCCGTGGCTCTTCTCGAAGCTGTCCTTGTACTGGTTGCGCAACGCCATGACCGCGCTCATGTCGACCTCGTTGAAGGTCGTGAGCATGGCCGCGGCGTTCTGGGCTTCCTTCAGTCGGCGGGCGATCGTCTGGCGCAGGCGGGTCATGCGGACCCGCTCTTCACGCTCATGGATCTCGCGCGGCGCGGCCGGCGCCGGCGCGGGGGCCGGAGCGGCGGCGCGGGCTTCCAGGGCCGCCAGCGCGTCGCCCTTGGTGACGCGGCCGCCCTTGCCAGTGCCTGCGATGGCGCCGGCGTTCAGGTTGTTCTCGGCGACGATCCGCTGGGCCGAGGGGGCCAGCGGCGCGGCGGCCGGAGCTGCGGCGGCTGGCGCGGGAGCTGGGGCCGGAGCGGCGGCCGGCGTAGGCGCCGGAGCTTCCGCCTTCGGGGCAGGGGCCGGAGCGGCCTTGGCGGCGGCGCCTTCGGCCAGGCGGCCAAGCACCGCGCCCGGCTCGACGGTCGCGCCTTCCTCGGCCGCGATGTACTCGAGCACGCCGTCCGCGGGGGCGGCGACTTCGAGACTCACCTTGTCGGTTTCGAGCTCGACCAGGATTTCGTCCTTCCGGACTGCATCGCCGGCTTTTTTCGTCCAGCGCGCCACCGTCGCCTCGGTGACGGACTCTCCCAGTGCGGGGGTCATAATGTCAGCCATTGGAAGGTTCCTGTCTCTCTTTTCGCTCTGTTACTTATGTTTGAAACGCAGACGCCTTAGGCGAAGGCTTCCGCGAGGAAGTTCTGCAGTTCTTTCATATGCCGGCTCATCAGGCCGGCCGCGGTGGAAGCCGAGGCCGGGCGGCCGACATAGCGGGCGCGCTTTGCCTTGATCTTCAGGCGGTCGAGGGTGAGCTCCAGCCACGGGTCGACGAAGGTCCAGCCGCCCATGTTCTTCGGCTCTTCCTGGCACCAGACCAGTTCCGCGTTCGGGAAGCGCGACAGCTCGCTGGAGAGCGACTTCACCGGCCACGGATAGAACTGCTCGAGGCGCATGATGTAGACGTCGTCGACGCCCTTTTCCTCACGTGCGTCCAGCAGGTCGTAATAGACCTTGCCCGAGCAGAGCACGACGCGGCGGATCTTCTCCGGCGCGACGAGCTTCACCGAGGTGTTGGCGCCGCGCTCGGCGTCGTCGTTCAGCACGCGGTGGAAGGACGAGCCCTCGGCCATGTCAGCCAGGGTCGAGGTCGCTTTCTTGTGCCGCAGCAGCGACTTCGGCGTCATGATGATCAGCGGCTTGCGGAACTCACGGCGCATCTGGCGACGCAGGACGTGGAAGTAGTTCGCCGGGGTCGAGCAGTTGACCACCTGCATGTTGTCCTCGGCGCAGAGCTGCAGGAAGCGCTCAAGGCGGGCGGAGGAGTGCTCGGGGCCTTGGCCCTCGTAGCCGTGCGGGAGCAGCATGACGAGGCCGCTCATCCGCAGCCACTTGCGTTCGCCCGACGAGATGAACTGATCGATCACCACCTGTGCGCCGTTGGCGAAGTCGCCGAACTGGCCTTCCCACAGGGTCAGAGTCTTCGGGTCGGCCAGCGAGAAGCCGTACTCGAAGCCCAGCACCGCCTCTTCCGATAGGGCCGAGTCGATCACCTCGAAATGGGCCTGGCCGGGGCGCAGGTTGGCGAGCGGGGTGTAGTGCTCTTCCGTCGTCTGGTCGACTAGGTCGCAGTGCCGTTGGGTGAAGGTCCCGCGCACGCTGTCCTGGCCGGCCAGGCGTACCGGGAAGCCTTCGTCGAGCAGGCTGGCGAAGGCGAGGTGCTCGCCGGTCGCCCAGTCGAGGCCCTCACCGGCCTCGATAGCCGCGCGGCGGTTCTCGATCACCCGCTTGACGTTCTTGTGGACGTCAAGGCGCTCGGGGATGGCTGTGATTCTGGCGCCCAGGTCCGTGAGCTTTTGCAGCGGCACGCTGGTGTCGCCGCGGCGCTCGTCGCCCTCGGGCAGGGCCAGTCCCGCCCACTTGCCGTCCAGCCAGTCGGCCTTGTTGGCCTTGTAGGTCTTGCCGGCGTCGAATTCCTTGTCGAGGAACTCGTCGAACTCGGTCAGCCAGCCGGCGACTTCCGCGTCCGTGGTCACGCCCTCGGCGACCAGTCGGCGGCTGTAGAGCTCGCGGGTCGAGGGATGGTCCTTGATCTTGGCGTACATCAAGGGCGACGTCATGGTCGGGTCGTCGCCTTCGTTGTGCCCGAACCGCCGGTAGCAGAACATGTCGATGACCACGTCCTTGCCGAACTGCTGTCGGAACTCGGTGGCCACCTTGGCGACGAAGGTCACGGCTTCCGGATCGTCGCCGTTCACGTGAAAGATCGGCGCCTCGACCATCAGCGCCACATCCGACGGGTAGGGCGAGGAGCGGCTGTACTGCGGCGCCGTCGTGAACCCGATCTGATTGTTGACGATGAAGTGGATGGTCCCGCCGGTGCGGTAGCCCTTGGTGCCCGAAATGGCGAAGCACTCGGCCACCACGCCCTGGCCGGCGAAGGCCGCGTCGCCGTGCATCAGCAGCGGCAGGACGTGGCTGCGGCCGCTTTCCGGCGCATCGCGCAGGGTGAAGGCCTGCTTGGCGCGGGCCTTGCCCAGCACCACGGGGTTGACGATTTCCAGGTGCGACGGGTTGGCGGTCAGCGACAGGTGGACGGCGTTGCCGTCGAAGGCGCGGTCCGAGGACGCGCCCATGTGGTACTTCACGTCGCCCGAACCCTCGATGTCCGATGGCACCGACGAGCCGCCTTGGAACTCGTGGAAGATGACGTGGTAGGGCTTGGCCATGACGGCGGCCAGCACGTTCAGGCGGCCGCGGTGCGGCATGCCGAGGACGATGTCGCGCACGCCCAGGGCGCCGCCGCGCTTGATGATCTGCTCCAGCGCCGGGACCATCGCCTCGCCGCCGTCCAGGCCGAAGCGCTTGGTGCCGGGATAGCGCTTGTGCAGGAAGCGCTCGAAGCCTTCGGCCTCGATCAGCTTCTTCAGGATGGCGATCTTGCCTTCCTTGGTGAAGTTGATCTCCTTGTCGCGCCCTTCGATACGTTCCTGCAGCCAGGCCTTCTGGGCCGGGTCTGAGATGTGCATGTACTGGACGCCGATGTCGCCGCAGTAGGTGCGCTTCACGATATCGAGGATTTCGCGGATCGTGCCGGTCTCTAGGCCCAACACGTAGTCGAGGAAGATCGGACGATCATAGTCGGCTTCGGTGAAGCCATAGGTGGCCGGATCCAGCTCCGAGGCGTCGCCCTCAGGCGTGGTGATGCCCAGCGGGTCGAGGTTGGCGCGCAGGTGGCCGCGCATCCGGTAGGCGCGGATCATCATGATCGCACGCAGGGAGTCGAGCGTGGCGGCGCGGACCGATTCCGGCGAGGCCGTCGGAGCGGCGCGTTCGGCGATCTTGGCGCCGACTTTGGCTTCGACCGCGGGCCAGAGCCCGTCGATGGCCGAGAGCCAGTCGGGGCGGGCCGCCGGGGCGCCCGGCTTCGTCCACGAGCGCGTGCCGGCGGCGGCTCTGATTTCGTCGGCGCGGTCGTTCAGCGATCCGAAGAAGGCTTGCCAGGAGGCGTCTACCGAGGCTGGGTTCGCCACCCATTTCGCATAGAGATCCTCCACGAAGGCGGCGTTGCCGCCATAGAGGAATGAGGTCTCCGCGAGCACCTCGTTGATCAGACTGCCGTCGTCCGCCATTTCGTCCGTTCCCGGGGCCCGTAGCACGGACTTCAGAACGAAGGAGCCGAGCGCGGACCGCCCATACTACTTAGGTTGTCACCGGGCGCCGTCCAGGCGCCCGGTTGGCCGTCAGGCGCCTTTCAGCACCTGCAGAAGGGTTTCGCCCAGCTTCGCCGGAGACGGCGACACGCGGATGCCCGCTGCCTCCATCGCGGCGATCTTGTCCTCAGCTCCGCCCTTGCCGCCGGAGATGATGGCGCCAGCGTGGCCCATGCGGCGGCCCGGAGGCGCCGTGCGGCCAGCGATGAAGCCCACCATAGGCTTCTTGATCGCTGAATTCTTGATGAATTCCGCCGCATCTTCCTCGGCCGAGCCGCCGATTTCGCCGATCATGATGATCGACTCGGTCTCGGGGTCCTTGAGGAACATGTCGAGCACGTCGATGAACTCGGTGCCCTTGACCGGGTCGCCGCCAATGCCGACCGCCGTGGTCTGGCCGAGGCCGACCTGGGTGGTCTGGAACACGGCTTCATAGGTCAGGGTGCCGGAACGCGAGACCACGCCGACCGAGCCCTTCTTGAAGATGTTGCCCGGCATGATGCCGATCTTGCAGGCGTCCGGGGTCAGGACGCCCGGGCAGTTCGGGCCGATCAGGCGCGACTTGGAGCCCGAGAGCGAGCGCTTCACCTTGATCATGTCGGCCACCGGGATGCCCTCGGTGATGCAGATGATCAGCGGGATCTCGGCGTCGATGGCTTCCAGGATCGAGTCGGCCGCGAAGGGCGGCGGGACATAGATCACGCTGGCGTCGGCGCCGGTTTCCTTCACGGCTTCCTGGACGGTGTCGAACACCGGCAGGCCAATGTGGGTCTGGCCGCCTTTGCCGGGGGTCACGCCGCCCACCATCTTGGTGCCGTAGGCGATGGCCTGCTCGGAGTGGAAGGTGCCTTGCGAGCCGGTGATGCCCTGGCAGATGACGCGGGTCTCTTTACCGATGAGGATGGACATCAGTTCGCCTCCCGCACGGCTTTGACAATCTTTTCAGCGCCGTCCGAAAGGTCGTTCGCCGCGATCACGTTCAGACCGCTCTCATTGATGATTTTCTTGCCGAGTTCGGCGTTGGTGCCTTCCAGGCGGACCACCAGAGGAACCGACAGGCCGACTTGCTTCACCGCGTTGACCACGCCGTTGGCGAGGATGTCGCAGCGGGCGATGCCGCCGAAGATGTTGACCAGGATGCCCTTCACGTTCGGGTCGGCCATGATGATCTTGAAGGCCGCCGTCACCTTGGGCTCGTCGGCGCCGCCGCCCACGTCCAGGAAGTTCGCCGGCTCGGCGCCGTAGAGCTTGATGATGTCCATGGTCGCCATGGCCAGGCCCGCGCCGTTGACCATGCAGCCGATCTCACCGTCCAGGGCGATGTAGCTGAGGTCGAACTTGGAGGCCTCGATTTCCTTCGGGTCCTCTTCGCTCTCGTCGCGCAGCGCCTGGATGTCCGGGTGCCGGAACAGGGCGTTGGAGTCGAAGCTCACCTTGGCGTCCAGGACGCGCAGATGGTCGTCGGCGGTGACGATCAGCGGGTTGATCTCCAGCAGGCTCATGTCCTTGGCGAGGAACGCCGTGTAGAGCTGCGAGAGCAGGGTGGCGGCTTCCTTGGCGAGACCGCCGGTCAGGCCGAGCGCCTTGGCCAGGGCCCGTCCGTGGTGCGGGAAGACGCCGGTGGCCGGGTCGATGGAGAAGGTGGCGATCTTCTCGGGGGTCGAGTGGGCGACCTCCTCGATGTCCATGCCGCCTTCGGTGGAGGCCACGACCGAGACCCGGCTCGTCTCACGGTCGACCAGCAGCGAGAGGTAGAATTCCTTGGCGATCGCAGCGCCTTCCTCGATGTAGAGGCGGTTCACCTGCTTGCCCTTGGGGCCGGTCTGGTGGGTCACCAGCACGCGGCCGAGCATTTCCTCGGCGTTGGCCTTGACCTCATCGACAGACTTGACGACGCGGACGCCGCCCTTGGCGTCAGGCCCGAGGCCCTCGAAGCGGCCCTTGCCGCGTCCGCCAGCGTGGATTTGGGACTTTACGACGAAAACCGGACCACCGAGGTCCTTGGCGGCCTTGACCGCTTCGTCAACGGAGAAGGCGGCATAGCCGCGCGGAACCGCCACGCCGAACTCTGAGAGGACGGACTTGGCTTGATGCTCGTGAATGTTCATGAGGCCGCGTAACGCGTGAGGGGGAAGGCCCGCCAGGGACCTGGCGGACGGCGGGGGTTATAGGCGCCAGGGACGGCCCTGGCAACCGCACGGGGCCAATAAAACCCCGTATTGCGATCGAGGTTACGCCAATTAACGCAAAGCTTTTCAAGCCTGACCCCGCGTGAGCTCCGCAGGGGCCGAAAAGCTTGCCTGAAGGCAGATCGCGCTTAGGAAAATTCTACCTTCGCGTGCGCCACTGTTCCCGCGTCTGGCCCCAGATGTCGACGCTGTCGTTGATGGGCGGCGGCAGGACCGCATGGCGCAGGATGGTCGAGCCGAGCTTGCGCGCGACGCCCTGCGAATTGACGTTGCCCGGATCGATGCAGTGGATCACTTCGGTCCAGCCGAGTTGGTCGAAGGCCCAGTCGATCGCCGCCGCCGCGCCCTCTGGCGCATAGCCGCGGCCCCAGAACTCGCGCGCGACGCCCCAGCCGACCTCGGTGCCGGGCCAGCCCTCCGGCCGCCAGGGGCCAAGCCGTCCGGCCCAGCGGCCGCTCTCCTTCTCGATCACCGAGAACATGCCGAACCCGCGGATCACCCAGGACCCGGCCATGGTCGACATCGAGCGCCAGGCGACCTCGCGCGGTTGCGGGCCGCCCAGGAAGCGCGCGGCTTCCTCGTCGGCGGCGAAGGCCGCCCAGGGCTCGAAGTCCTCCGGCGCGATCGGGCGCAGGATCAGGCGGGCGGTTTCCAGGGTCGGGCCAAGACTCATGGCGCCGACCTTCGCGCGCTTCGCATGGTGACGCCAGGCCTCGCCATGCGTCTGCAGTCCCATCTTTCGGCGTTGGCTTGGCCCGCGCCCGCTCGCAAGATACGGGCGAGAAGGAGACGACCGATGTCCGACCTGCCCCACGATATTGGCAAAGCGGCCCATCACTGGTTCGGCAAGCCCATCAGCGAGTTGAGCGCGCACCAACAGCGGGCGCTGAACCGCGCCATGACGCGCAAGCCCATATCCAAGAACATCAATGACGCTTTCCAGGACAGGCTGACTTTCGGCCAGAGGCTGGCCGACCAGGTGGCGACCTTTGGTGGGTCCTGGACCTTCATCATCGCCTTCGGTCTTGCCCTGGCGATCTGGGTCGGCGGCAATCTGCTGCTGCGACGGGCCGCGTTCGACCCCTATCCCTTCATCTTCCTGAACCTGATGCTGTCGATGCTGGCCGCGGTCCAGGCTCCGATCATCATGATGAGCCAGAACCGCCAGGCGGCGAAGGACCGCCTCGATGCGGCTCACGACTACGAAGTCAATCTGAAGTGCGAGATCGAGATCATGGCCCTGCACGACAAGCTCGACCAGATGAGGAACGAGCAACTGCAAATGCTCGTCGCCAAACAGGAGGAACAGATCGAGCTGCTCACCCGGCTGCTGGCCGAACGCCTGCCAAGAGCGTGAGCCATGCCCGGCGAGCCGATGATCGAGCTGAGCTTCGAGGCCGAGGTGATCACCTGGCGCGGCCCTGCGCCCTTCTTCTTCGCCCCGCTGCCCCAGGCCGCCGCGCAGGAAGTGCGCCGGGTCGCGAAGGCGGTCTCTTATGGATGGGGCGTGATCCCCGTGGCGGCCAGGATCGGCGAGACCACCTTCACCACTTCCCTCTTCCCCAAGCCCGACACCTATTTCCTGCCCCTGAAAGACGCCGTCCGCCGCCAGGCCAATGTCACCGCGGGCGACCGCATCCAGGTGGAAATGACCGTCAGACTCGTCCGCTGACGGTGCGAATTCACTCCTCGGCGTTTGATCCTTCTCCCCCTGACGCGCCATGGGCGATCGCTCCTGGTTTCCCGGGCCAGTCCGCCAGCCTAAAATAGGAGAACGCCACCACGGGAGAACGCCCATGCTGACCGGCTCTTGCCATTGCGGCGGCGCGCACTGGAGCATGGAGGGCGATCCTGGTCCGGTGACGGCCTGCAACTGCACGCTCTGCCGTCGCTATGGGACGCTCTGGGCTTACGATTACGAGAACGAGCGCATCCGGCTCGAAGGCCCGACCGGCTCCTACAAGCGCAAGGAGGACCCCGGGCTGGAGATCCTCTTCTGCCCGACCTGCGCCTGCGTCCTTGCTTGGCGGGGCATGCGGCTGCACGCGGGCAATCGCCGCCGCATGGCCGTTAATGTGCGCCTCGCCGATCCCGAGGCGGTCGCCAGGCTACCCATCGACCATTTCGATGGCTTGGAGAGCTTCAAGGACTTGCCGCGGGACGGTCGCTGCGTCCGCGACATGTGGTTCTAGCGGTTCAGGCCTCGTTCAGCCCGCCGGCCCTAGTTCTTCGCCATGAACTTGGATGACGAACCGCCCCTGAGGATCGAGCCGGTCCACCGGCCTCCGAGGCGGCGGATGAACGGCAAGGCGCTGGCGGGCGGCGTGGCGCTGGCCTGTGTCCTGGGCGTCGGCCTTGGTCTCGCGGCCCGCCCGCAAATCCTCACGCGCGCCATCGCGGCGCTGGCCCCCGCCGCCCAGAACGACGAGCGGCGGCTCGAGCTGCAGATGGCCGAGCCGCCGCCGGAGCCGAAATTCGCTGAGCGTCCGCCGCTGGAAACCCTGTCGCCGGAAACCCTCGAGGCAGGCCAGCAGGCGGCCGCGCCGACAGCGCCCATCGGGCCGCCGGAAGTGCTTGCGCCGGCCGCGCCTGAGCCCGCGCCCGCCTTCGAGCCGCCGCCGGTGGCCGAGCCGCCCTGGCCGCCTGAGCCGCCGCGAGCGCGCCAGGCCCCTAGGCCCCCGGTCGCGCGTGAACCGGCCCAGGCCATTCGTCCGAGCTTCGACTGCCGCCGTGCGGAATCACTGGCCGAGGAGTTGATCTGTACGGATGCGGTGCTCGCCGCGGCCGACCGGCACATGGCCCGTGCCTTCGATCGCGCGGTGAGGTCGGGAGTTCCCCTGCGCCAGCTCCAGGCCGAGCAACGGGACTTCATGGCGATGCGGGAAGACGCCGCCCAGCGCTCGCCCCAGGCGCTCGCCTCGCTCTACGATCAGCGCATCGCGGACTTGAACGCGATGGCCGACGGTCCGGACCCGACCTGGTGATCGGGTCCGGCCTTTGCCGGATTTAGGCCAGCAGGTCCTTCACGGTGTCGCGCTCGCCGACCAGTTCGTCGTTGGTGATCGCGATCTTCGACTTGGCGAAGTCGTCCATCTCGTAGGAGGTGATGACTTCGTAGCCGGTGGCGGTGGTCTTCACCGGCATGCCGGCCCAGACGCCTTCGGCGAAGCCGTAGCGGCCTTCGCTGTTGACGGCGACCGAGTGGATCGCGCCGACGGTGGTCAGGCTGCGGACGTGGTCGATCAGGGCGTTGGCGGCCGACGCGGCCGATGACAGGCCGCGGGCGTCGATGATGGCCGCGCCGCGCTTGCCGACGGTCGGCAGGTAGTCGTTCTTCAGCCAGGCTTCGTCGCCGATGACCTCGGCCGCCGGCTTGCCGCCGATCTTGGCGTGGGTGAAGTCGGCGAACATGGTCGGCGAGTGGTTGCCGTAGATGAACAGGTCGCTGACGTCGTTGATCGAGACGCCGGCCTTCTTGGCCAGTTGAGCGCGGCCGCGGTTTTCGTCCAGGCGCACCATGGCGGTGAAGCGGTCGGCGGTCAGGCGCTTGGCCTGGGCGGCGGCGATCATCACGTTGGTGTTGCAGGGGTTGCCGACCACGGCGACGCGGGCGTCGTCAGCGGCGACGGCGTCGATGGCCTTGCCCTGTGCGATGAAGATCTTGCCGTTGTCCTTCAGCAGGTCGGCGCGCTCCATGCCCGGGCCGCGCGGCTTGGAGCCGACCAGCAGGTTCCAGTTGGCGTCCTTGAAGGCGACGTTGGCGTCGTCGGTCAGCACCATGTCCTGCAGCAGCGGGAAGGCGCAGTCTTCCAGCTCCATGGCGACGCCCTTCAGGGCCTTCTGGGCGCCTTCCGTCGGGATTTCGAGCAGTTGCAGAATGACCGGCTGGTCCTTGCCCAGCATCTCGCCCGAGGCGATGCGGAAGAGGAGGGCGTAACCGATATTGCCGGCGGCGCCGGTGACAGCGACGCGGATCGGCTTTTTCGTGGTCATGGAACTGTCCCGTAGTTGCGGTGCGAAATCGCGGGCGGTCTAGACCCGCATTGTCCCAAGGGCAAGTGACAGGGCGCCGCCCGCGCTCTAGCTAGGACACCGCTGGTCCTGACCATCTTCGGAGCGCGCCGATGTTCGCGATCGACCCCGCCTTCCTGGCGACCTCCCACCCCCTGGCCGAGCTGGCGCTTTGCCATGTGCGGCTGCAGGACGACGCCCGCTATCCCTGGCTGGTGCTGATCCCTCGCGTGGCCGCGGTCCGCGAACTGGAGGACCTTTCCAGGGGCGATCTCTCGATCCTGATGGACGAAGTGCTGCTGGCCGGCCGCGCGGTCCGGGCCGCAGGCGTGACCGTCGACAAGCTGAACGTCGGAGCCCTGGGCAACGTCACGCCCCAGCTCCACATCCACATCGTCGGCCGCCGCGAGGGCGATCCGGCCTGGCCCGGCCCGGTCTGGGGCCACAGCCCGGCCGAACCCTACGAAGCCGCCGCGCTCGCCCGCACCATCGAAAGGCTGGCGCCGCTGTTCTGAGCCGGTGCGTCAGCGCCGGATAGCTGAGATCACCTCCACTACGCGTGCGGGTGCGCCTTGGCGTAGGCGCTGAGGAGGGAGGCCGCGTCCACCTCGGTGTAGCGCTGGGTTGTCGAAAGCGAGGCGTGGCCCAGCAGTTCCTGGATCGAGCGCAGGTCTGCGCCCGCGCCCAGCAGGTGCGTGGCGAAGGAGTGACGCAGGGCGTGAGGCGTGGCGCTGTCGGGCAGGCCAAGCCGCCCGCGCAGGTTCTGCACCGTCGCTTGCACGTGACGGGCGCTCAAAGGCCCGCCCCGCTTGGCGCGGAAGAGGGCCCCGTCCGCCGCCAGGACGAACGGAACTTCGGCGAGATAGGCGTCCACCGCCTCGCGCACCGCCGGCAACACCGGCACGATCCTGGTCTTGCCGCCCTTGCCGAGGATGCGCAGGCTCTCGGGCAGCGGCGCGTCGCTCCGCTTCAGCGACAGCGCCTCGGAGATCCGCAAGCCGCAGCCATAGAGCAGGGTCATCACCGCCTGGTCGCGGCTGGCCTCCCAGTCCGCGCGGTCGGGGTCGAGGCCTGGCTCGGCGATCAGGCCGCGGGCCTGGTCTTCGCTGACCGGCCGTGGCGCTGAGGGGACCACGCGCGGCCCGCGCACCAGGGCGATCGCCGGGTTCGGGGTGTCCAGCCGCCGGTCGAGGAAGCGGTGGAAGGTGCGGATCGCAGATAGGGCCTGAGACAGCGACCGCGCCGACAGCGGACGCTCGCCCTGTCGCAGGTGCGCCAGCCAGGCGCGGATTTCGCCAGCGGTCAGCGAACCCATGTCGGCGACGCTCAGGCTCTCGCCGCGATGCTGTTCCAGAAAGAAGAGATAGCGGTTGGCGGCGAAGGCGTAGGCTTCCACCGTCCGGGGCGAGGCCCGCCGCTCCTTGGCCAGGTGCTCCAGCCAGAGGGCCAGCGCCTGGCGCGCGCTGGTCACAGGACCGGCCATCGCTCCGCGGTCCGCTCGACCACGCGGGCCAGGAAGGCGACCAGCTCGACGCCCATATCCTCGGTGAAGCCCTTGGCGTCGGTCGAACCGAAGGCCAGCAGTCCCTCGCGGGACGGCTCCCAGATCGCCATGCGGACCATCGCCATGGAGCGAATCTCGCCCGCTCGTTCGCCGAATAGTCCCAGAGCCGTGGGCTGGAAGCCCATCAGGGCCACGCGGTCGTGGCCGATGATCATGTCGATCTGGCCTTCCACCAGCATGCGCCAGCCGGCCGGTGTGCGGTCGGGGCCTTCCAGCGCCACCACGCCCGCGGCCAGGCCGAAGCGGAGCTGGGCCAGCTCGTCCACCCGCCGCGCCAGGTCGGCGTGGTTACGGGCGTCCAGCATGTCGACCACCGCCCCATGGGTCTGGGCCTGGGCGTTGAAGTTGGCGCGGGCGGTGGCTTCCAGGCGCTTGCGGGCGTTGCTCTCGCGCCGATGCGCCTCGTGAACACGCGCCAGGGCGGCCGGGCCGAAGTCGATGATATTGGCCGAATCGGCGCGCAGGCCGAGCTCGCGCAGCAAGCCCGGATCGCCCTGCAGGAAGTCGGGGTTCTCGGCCAGGAACTGCCGGACGATGGCCGGTTCCGGCCCCTGTTCCTTGGCTTTTGCCCCGCCTTCCATCTCCGCCCCCATCGCCCGCTTAAAGGATCGACTGTCCCGTCTTGGCCCAGTCGCTCATGAACTGTTCAAGCCCCTTTTCGGTTAACGGGTGCTTGAAGAGGTCGGCGAAGACGTTGGGCGGAATGGTCGCGCAGTCGGCCCCGGCCAGGGCTGCGGCGGTCACGTGCGCCGTGGTGCGGATCGAGGCCGCCAGGATCTCGGTGTCGAAGCCGTAGTTGTCGTAGATGGCGCGGATCTCGCTGATCAGTTCCATGCCGTCGGCGCCGACATCGTCCAACCGGCCGATGAACGGAGAGATGTACGAGGCGCCCGCCTTGGCCGCCAGCAGCGCCTGGGCGGCCGAGAAGCAGAGGGTGACGTTGGTCTGAATGCCCTGCACCGCGAACTCCGCGGTCGCGATCAGGCCGGCTCGGGTCAGCGGAACCTTCACCACCACATTCTGGGCCACGCCGGCCAGCTTGGCGCCTTCGGCCAGCATGCCCTCGACGTCGGTGGCGGCGACTTCGGCGCTCACCGGACCCTCGACGAGGTCGCAAATCTCGGCGATGACCTCCAGCATGGGACGGCCGGACTTGGCGATCAGGGACGGGTTGGTGGTCACCCCGTCCACAAGGCCGGTCGAGGTGAGATCCTTGAGCAGGCCGATGTCGGTGGTGTCGAGAAAGAGCTGCATGGGTGACCTTCTGACGCTGGAATGCGACGGCTCTTTACCGGTTGCGGCGACGGCGGGCCAGCCTATGTGGGCCAGGCCATGAGCCGTATCGCGTCCGTCCTCCTGCCCATGCCTCTTCCGGAGGCGTTTGATTACGCCGAGCCCGAGGGAATGGACCTTGAGGTGGGCGACCAGGTGGCCGCGCCGCTTGGTCCGCGCCTGCTGCGCGGTGTGGTCGTGGCCTTGCGCGAAGGCGCCGGCGGCAACCGGCCGCTCAAGCCGATCGAGGGCAAACTGGAATCCCCGCCCCTGCCCGCGGGCGCCATCGAGTTCGTGCAGTGGGCGGCCCGCTATTCGGTCGATGCGCCCGGCCAGCCGCTGGCCATCGCCATCCGTGGCGCCCGCGCGCCCAAGGCCAGGCCGGAAAAGGTGCTGGAGGCCACCGGCGCCATGCCCGGCCGCATGACTCCGGCCCGCGCCAAGGTGATCGAAGCCGCCCAGGCCGGCCCCGCGGCGCCCGCCGACCTCGCCCGCGCCGCCGGAGTCTCAGCCGGTGTCGTGAAGGGTTTGGTGGACGAGGGCGTGCTCGCCCTGCGCATGATCGAAGCCGAGGACGCCTTCGACGCCCCCGACCTCGCCCGCGCCGGCCATGAGCTGAACGCCAGCCAGGCGGCCGCGGCCGCGGCGCTTTCCGACATGGTGGGGGAGGGGACTTTCAACGTCGCCCTGCTCGACGGGGTCACCGGCTCGGGCAAGACCGAGGTCTATCTGGAGGCGGTCGCCGCGGCCCTGGCTCGCGACCCCGATGCCCAGGTGCTGGTCATGCTGCCGGAGATCGCCCTGACCCAGGCGGTGATCGCCCGCTTCGTCGAGCGCTTCGGCGTGATACCTGCCGAATGGCACTCCGATGTCGCCCCGCCCATGCGCCGCCGGGTCTGGGACGCCGTCGCCACCGGCAAGGCGCGCATCGTGGTCGGCGCCCGCTCGGCGCTCTTCCTGCCGTTCCGCAAGCTCTCGCTGATCGTGGTCGATGAGGAGCACGACGGCTCCTACAAGCAGGACGAGGGCTTCATCTACCAGGCCCGCGACCTCTCGGTGGTCCGCGGCAAGATCGAGAACGCCGCGGTGATCCTCGCCTCGGCCACCCCGTCGCTGGAGACCCTGCGCAACGCCGAGACCGGCCGCTATCGCTGGCTGCGGCTCGCCGCCCGCCATGGGACCGCCCGCCTGCCCGACATCAGCCTGATTGACCTGAAGGAGACTCCGCCCGAGGCCGGCCGCTGGCTTTCACCCCCGTTGGTCGAGGCGATGGCCGAGACCCTGGCCGCCGGCGAGCAGACCCTGCTGTTCCTCAACCGCCGGGGCTATGCGCCGCTGGTTCTCTGCAAGGCTTGCGGCGAGCGAATGACCTCGCCCGACACCGACTCATGGTTGGTGGAGCACCGCTATTCCGGACGCCTGGTCTGCCACCTCACCGGCTTTTCCATGCCCAAGCCCGAGCGCTGCCCCCATTGCGGCGCCAAGGACAGCCTGGCCTCTATCGGCCCGGGGGTGGAGCGGGTGGAGGAAGAGGCGCGGTTCCTTTTCCCCAAGGCTCGCGTCGCGGTTTTCTCTTCCGACACCGTCTGGGACGCCAAGGAGGCCCGCCGCCTGGTGGACGCCATGGCCGAAGGAGAGATCGACATCCTCGTGGCCACCCAGGCCGCGGCCAAGGGCCACAACTTCCCGCGCCTGACCCTGGTGGGCGTGGTCGACGCCGACCTCGGCCTGAGGGGCGGCGACCTGCGGGCGGCCGAGCGGACCTATCAGCTCCTGGCCCAGGCCACCGGCCGCGCCGGCCGCCGCGACCGTCCCGGCCGCGCGCTTCTGCAGACCTACGCCCCAGAGCACGCGGTGATGCAGGCTCTCAAGGCCCAGGACCGCGACGCCTTCGTCGCCGCCGAAATGGCCGAGCGCGAGATCATGAAGCTGCCGCCCTTCGGTCGGCTGGGCGCGATCGTGGTCTCCGGCCCCGACGCCGCGGCCCTCGAAGCCTTCGCCCAGGAGATGGCCAAGGCGGCTCCCAATGCCGAGGGGGTTGAGGTCTACGGCCCGGCCGACGCCCCCCTCAGCCTGGTTCGCGGCCGGCGCCGCAAGCGCTTCCTGGTCCGAGCCGACCGCAACGTCGACCTCTCGGCCTACCTCGCCACCTGGCGCGCCCGCGTTCGGCCCCCGGGCGCCATTCGCGTCGCCATAGACGTCGACCCCTACAGTTTTCTTTGAATGGAGGCTCCCCCGCTGGGGGCCTCGCCGGCAGGCAAGATCTGCGGCCGATGGGTGGGACCGCCCTTTGGCGGCCCCCTCCGTTTCGACTTCGGCGATCCATCTCCCTCAGGGGAGAGTCTCAACCTCTAGCGTTCCGCCCGCTTCTTCGCGGCGTTGCGGCTGGCCATGTTCAGTCCCTCGACGACGCCGGAGAAGGCCATGGCCGCATAGATGTAGCCCTTGGGCACATGCACCCCGAAGCCCTCGGCGATCAGGGTCGCACCGATCATCAGCAGGAAGCCCAGCGCCAGCATGACCACGGTCGGATTGTGGTGGATGAAGTTGGCCAGCGGGTCGGCGGCCAGCATCATCACGCTCACCGCGACGATGACCGCGATCACCATCACCGGCAGGTGGTCGGTCATGCCGACGGCGGTCAGGATCGAGTCCACCGAGAATACGATGTCCAGCAGCAGAATCTGGACGATGGTCGCGCCGAAGTTCCGGGCCGCCGCGCGGCCTGCGTCGCCGGGTATGGCGGCCTCCTCCTCGGCTCGCGTCGGGTCGACATTGTGGTGGATCTCCGTCGTCGCCTTCCAGATCAGGAACAGCCCCCCGACGATCAGGATGATGTCGCGCCAGGAGAAGACCAGTTCCCAGGCCGGCTCCCCATGCTCGTTCAGCGCGCCGTGCCAGGGTAATTGGAACACCGGCGCCGTGAGGCCGACGATGAAGGCGATGGTCGACAGCAGCGCCAGCCGCATGATCAGGGCCAGGCTGATCCCCAGCCGCCGCGCCTTGGTCCGCTGCTCCAGCGGCAGCTTGTTCGAGAGAATGGAGATGAAGACCAGGTTGTCGATGCCGAGGACGACCTCCATGACGATCAGGGTGATTAGCGCGGCCCATGCCGTCGGGTCGCTCGCCAGAGCCATAAGGCTGTCCATTCGGTCCTCTCGAAAACTCTCGGTTCAAAAATCTAGCTAGGCCGGTCGATCCCGGTAGCGGCGCTTCTGCGACAAAGCTTTTCCACCCCCCGGCGGCCTGGCCCTCATCCCCTCGGGACGACGACCTGGCGCGCGCGGGCGCCCCGCCGAGGCGAGTCCGCGCGAATCTTCAGGGCCACGTCGTGCCTGCGGCGGGCTTTGGGGAGGGCTGATGCCGAAAATGTGAGCGGACCGGCGAAGCGTGGCCTTTGCGGCGTTGCTTTGAAGACACGCCTTCCGACCGAAACATTTCGTAACAAGGTCGCGAGCGATCACTTGCGCCCGGCGACGCTCATGCAGGGTCTCAAAGGTCCAGCCAGATCGTATTCGCGCAACCCAGCGTGCAATATTAGAGCTTAGCGCGGCCGTTTAGAGCTGAAAGCTAGGATCAGGCGGAATCGCGCAGGAAGATCAATTTACCTCTGACTCACCAAGACTTCGCCATTTGCCCAGTGCAGCTTGCGTGCAACTGCGTCCGGTGAGGCTTGTGAACGGACAAGCTTCAAGCCCTGCGGCGTAAAGACTCTTTTCATCCGCTAGGGCCATGGTTACTCCTTCGACCGAGTTCGCGTGGGGGAGTACCCGTAACATGCTAAAACGACCGAGGGCCCTGCTGGGCTCCCTGGCCGCCGCGGCGGTTATGGCCTTGGCGCCGATGTCGGGCGCCGTCGCCGACACCTACTGGCAGTGCGTTCCATTCGCGCGCCTGATCTCCGGCGTCCAGATCTATGGCGACGCCTATACCTGGTGGCGCCAGGCCGTCGGCAAGTACGAGACCGGCGTGACCCCGAAGGCGGGCGCGGTCCTTTGCTTCAAGCCCACTGGAAAGATGCGCCTCGGCCACGTCGCCGTGGTCAGCCAGGTGCTCACCGATCGCGTCATCCAGATCACCCATGCCAACTGGTCCCGCATCGGCGGAACCCGCGGCCAGATCGAGAAGGACGTGACGGTCATCGACGTCTCGCCCTCCGGCGATTGGAGCCAGGTGAAGGTCTGGTACGATCCGGTGCGCGACCTCGGCTCGTCGGTCTACCCGACCCACGGTTTCATCTATCAGGACGCCAAGGCGGTGAGGGTCGCGAACTCGCACCTCAACACCGCCCAGAACGCGGCCATCGCCGTGGCCCAGGGCGCGGCCAGCCAGGTCGCCTCGGCCGTCCGGCCGGGCGCCGGTCCGCTCTCGCTGCTCAGCCAGGCCGCGGATTCCACTGACCGAATCGCCGCCCTCATCCAGGCTGCGACCCAGATGCAGCCGCCGGCCGAATCCAACTGATCGGTCGCCGGCCCCGCGGGGCCGGCTTGGCAAGGCCCAGGCCGGCTGGCCTGGGCGCGTCTGTCGGGCTAACTTCTTCACATGGCGCGAACCAAGCAAAGCCCGGAGCTCGAGATCGAGCTAGGCGGGGAGCTCTATGTCTGGCGGCTTCATCGCAGGCCGCAGTGGTCGAGCGACCCGTCCGAGAGCCGTGGTCCGGCGATCGCCGTGCGTCACAGGGAGGGGCAGCGTGAAGCTGTCCTGGAGTTTCCGCCCGGCCCACGGCCCAGATACGGCGCGCCGCAACTGCAGGCCTCGCAGATTCCTCCGGCGCTGGTGGCCAGGGCCATCGCATCGGCGATCGATGCGGGGTGGGAGCCGTTGTCCCGGGGCAAGCCGGTGACCGTCGTCGTGGACGCCACGGGAGCCTGATCGGAGATCTGCGGCATGGCCAAGCTTGTCTTCGGATTGAACCAATCCCTGGATGGTTATGTCGACCACGAGGCGTTCGCGCCCGACCCCGAGCTCTTTCGCCATTTCATTGAGCAGACGCATGGCGTGGCGGCCAGCATCTACGGTCGCCGCATGTACGAGGTTATGCGGTATTGGGACGAGGACGACATCGGGTGGGGGCCAGACGAGCGGGAGTTCGCTGCAGCGTGGCGCAGCCAGCGCAAGTGGGTCGCGTCGCGCTCGTTGAAGGCCGTGGGTCCAAACGCCACGCTGATCGGCGATGACCTGGAAGCGGTGGCGCGCCGACTGAAGGCTGAGCTCGACGGAGAGACCGAAGTCGGCGGCCCGGAGCTGGCGGGCAGCCTTACCGACCTTGGTCTTGTCGACGAGTATCGACTGTATCTCCACCCGATCGTCCTTGGCCGCGGCAAACCCTTCTTCGCCGGTTCCCCGCCTCCGCTCCGCCCCGTCGCCAACGACCGGATCGGCAAGGATGTGATCCGGTTGACATACGCGCGCGCCTGACCGGGCGGCGCCGACCCCTAAGACTCCTACGAGCCGAGCGAGCCTGGATTGTTCCCCGTGCGGTTGAGTCTCATTGCGCCCGATAGTTTGGCACGACTATTGCTGCGGGACCGTGGAACGCGGCGAAGGCGCCGCTTTTAATAACACTCGGTGGCCGCAAGGCCGTGAAAAGGGTTGGGGTTATGAAGAAGCTTATTGGCGCGGCCTGCGCGACCGCGGCGCTTTTCCTGTCGGCCTCGGTGGCGAACGCGGCCACCGTCTACCAGACGACGTTCCAGGGTGCGACCTTCACCGTCACACAGAACAGCGACACGAACATCACCTTCGATATCGCGGGCGCCAACGCGCTCAGCGGCAACTGGGCGGGCGCGCAGTTCCTCGGCGCCTTCTCGTTCAAGGGGCTCGGCGCCAGCGACCTGACGGCCACGCCGGCAGGCGGCGGCGCGGGCGTTGACGCGATCAGCGGCGGCCTCGCGGCGGGCGGATGCAACGGCAACGGCGCGGGCTTCGTCTGTTTCGACTTCTCGCCGAACGTTGCGGCGAACGTCAGCAATCTGACCTTCGACATCACTGCGAACAGCGGGACCTTCAATTTCGCCGAGAGCGGCCCGCACCTGAAGATCCTGTGGACGAACAACGGAACTCAGGATCAGAAGATCGGCGACCTGTTCTCGCAGGACATCCCGTTCTCCCATGTGACCGGCGGCGCTGTGCCGGAACCGGCCACCTGGGCGATGATGATCACCGGCTTCGGCCTGGCCGGCGCGGCCATCCGTCGCCGCCGTGGCGCCCTGGCAGTCGCCTAAAGGGCGCCGTCTGGAGCACTCCGGGCCGCTTGGCCCTCGATTCGGAAAGCCGTCCCGCGACGCGGGGCGGCTTTTTCTTTACCGAGGTCCGCCGCGCCGGGAGCCGGCGCCGGGATGCTTATCCTGGTCGTTTCAGGTCGGCGGCCTCGAAAAAATCGATCTGGTCGCCTTGGGCTTTTTTGAACGCCGGTCGATCGGTCATGCGGGCTACATAGGCCTCGCTCGCTGGTCTGGCGCCGAAAGCGCGGACCTCCGGAACCCGGAGCACATCGGCCATCAGCAGGTCGGCGATGGTGAAGCGGTCGGCCGCGAGCCATTCCCGCTCGCTCAGCACCCTTTCTAGATGGTCGAGGCGCTGGCCCAGCCATCCGGTCAGCCCATTGTCTGTATCGCCGGAAATCTTCAAGAACCACCACGGCACGGTGACCATCTCGATCGAGTTGAGGGCGGCGATGGTCCACTGCAGCGTCTCGGCTTCTCCGACCGGATCGGGCGGCATCAGCCTGTCGCTTTTACGCGCCAGGTGCAGCAGTCCTGCGCCGCTTTCGAATATCTCCAGCTCTCCGTCGTTCAGGAACGGAACTTGGCCAAATGGCTGGCGCTCAAGATGATTGGTCTGGCGACCGTCGAATGGGACCATTCGGATCTCATAGGCGAGATCAGCTTCCTCGCACGCCCATCGCAGCCTCAGATCCCGCACAAAGCCACGAGGGCCTTCAGGAACCCAGTCGTAAGTCCAGATGATCAGCTCGCTCATCGCGGCAAAGCCCTTCCCGCATTCGTCGCAAAATCAAGCCGCCGCCGTTGTCGGTCCGGTCGATGGAGAGGCTGCTCCAAACCCAGCCAACTCCGCTCTCCACTTGCGAGCCTGGTTGATCGGCGCGAGGTGGTCGTCCCATGTCGGGGGAAGCCTTGATCCTCGCCGAGCATACATGTTGCCGTCAGAGTCACGTAGAAGCGGTCTCGACGCTCCTGCCCGGCCCGAGCTCTACGCCGACCAGTCTCAGGTTGGCACACCCTCGGGGGGCATTCGGGACTTGGCTCAAGCAAACCCAAGCCGACCGGAGATACCGCGGCGTTGACCCATCGCCGCCTGGGGGGCACATGACCGCTGCCGCTGGGCGGAGAGTCTCATGATGAACTTGCTTCGCCGCGCCACGCGCGGCTTCGTTCCGCATGTCGTCAGCGGCGAGTGGCGGCCCACCGACGACATCGTCTGGATCGATCTCCAGAGCCCCACCCCGGAGGAGGAGGCCGCGGTCGAAGCGGCCTATGGCGTCGACCTTCCGACCCGCGAGGAGACCGCCCGGCTGGAGCCGTCCTCGCGCCTCTATCAGGAGAATGGCGCGACCTTTCTCACCGCCACCCTGCTGGCGCGGGTGGACGAGCCGCATCCCGTCGCCACCCCGGTGACCTTCGTCCTGATCGACAATGTCCTGATCACCATCCGATACGAGCCGCTGAAGGCCTTTACGATCTTCGCCCAGCGCTGCGCTCACGTGCCGGTCAACGACGGCGGGGATGCGGCCCTGGAGCTCCTGGACGCTATCGTCGAGCGCTCGGCAGAAGTGCTGGAGCTGCAGTCGAGCCTGACGCACGAAACCTCGATCGCGATCTTCAATCGCCCGCCCAGCACCGCCTTCGGGCCCCTGCTCACCGATCTTTCCCGCGCCCAGTCGATCACCTCGATGGTGCGCAAGAGTCTGGTCTCGCTGAGCCGCCTGACGAGCTTCGGCGCCCTGGCCCCGGAGTTCCAGAGGGATGAAGCCCGACGTAGTCACCTGACGTCGATCCAACATGACGTTCAGGCCCTGACTGAGCACGCCAGCTTCACCTCCGGCCACATTTCGTTCCTGCTGGATGCCGCGTTAGGCTTAATCAACATCGAGCAGAACAGCATCATCAAGTTCTTCTCGGTTGTTGCGGTAGTCTTCCTTCCCCCTACGCTGATCGCCTCGATTTATGGGATGAACTTCAAGATAATTCCCGAGCTTCATTGGGCTTACGGCTATCCATGGGCTTTACTGCTTATGGTTATCAGCGGCGTCGCGCCATTCATCTGGTTCAAGCGAAAGGGCTGGCTGTAAAGCTTGGCTATTGGCCGCAAGGCGGCCGCATTTTTGACACAGTCGAGCAACCGTTCCTTAAGCGCGAATGGAGAATTGTAAAATTCTCGTCGCCTTCCCCGGATCGCATGTCGGCAGTCGCCAATCTCTTTCGGCCTCTCGAGCCTCACGCCTTGCGCCAGACCCTGGAGGCGCATCGCCGCTACCTCGCCCATCGTACGGGCGGGCGCCGGGCCGTGCTGTCCTATGCCGACCTATCGAGCTATCGCCTTGATGGCGTCGACCTCAGTGACGCGGACCTCACCGGCGCGCGCATGGCCGGCGCCTCGATGGTCGGGGTCAAGCTGGCCCGGGCGGTGCTGTTTGGGGCGGACCTGCGCGACTCCGACATTCGGCGGGCGGACCTGTCGGGCGCGGATCTCCGCGGCGCCTCGCTACGGGGCGCCAATCTCTCGGGCGCAAGCCTCGTCGGGGTCGATCTTCGCGAGGGCCGCATCGCCCTGCAGGACCGCAACGACGGGTTCCGCTATCTCGATCATGCCGGTGGCCCGGGCGAGCTGAGCTTCGCGCTGCTGGTGGGCGCCGATCTGTCCGGCGCACAGATGACCGGCGCCTCGGCCCTGGCGGCCGACTTCACCGACGCCGACATGTCTGGGGCCCAACTCAGCGGCGCGCGTCTGATCAAGGCCAAGCTGGATGGGGCGGACCTCACCGACGCCGACGTGGCCGGCGCCGACCTCTCTGGAGCCTCTCTGCGCCGCGCGGTGCTGATCCGGGTGGATTTCAGCTTCGCCACCGTCGAGGGCGCCGACCTCTCCGATGCGCTGCAGGCCGCTCCGTCCGCGGTCTTCGTCGACGACCGGCCGCTGGGCCAGGTGTTGGCCGCGCACGAGTCCTTCTGCCAGAGCGGTGGTCGGGCGGGCCTGCCAGCCAAGCTCGCCTCCGTCGACTTTCGTCCGCTCGAGAGCCTGAAGCGCCGCAAGCTCAGTGGCCTGATCGCTCCCGGTTCGATCCTCTTCGAGATGGATCTCGAGGGGGTTGAGCTGCAAGGGGCGGACCTCTCCCGCTGCGACCTGCGCGGGGTCAACCTGCGGATGGCCGACCTGCGCGGCGCCAAGCTTGTCGACGCCCAGCTCACCCGCGCCGACCTGCACGGCGCGCTGCTCGGACCGTTGCAGATCGGGCAGGGGCGGGCGCTCGCCACCGATTTCACCCGCGCCAATCTGCGTCATGCGGACCTGCGCCGGGCCCAGGCCGCCCGCGCCCGGTTCCTGCAGGCCGAGCTTTCGGACTGCCGGCTCGAAGGTTGCGATCTGGTCGGGGCCGAACTCGACCCGCCGGCTCAGCCGTAGCGCATCTTGCCCAGGGCGCCGGCTACGTCGCGCAGCAGCTCGGCGGGCTTGTGGCCGGCCTTCCACTTTTCGAACGCCATGACGTTCTCGATGCGGTTGTCGACGAAGGTCATCGCCGCCTCGCGTCCCGACGACAGCCGGATGGCCATGGCCGAGGCCAGGATGCCCGAGAGGATGGCGCGCTTCGAATAGTGGTTCTCGTCGGTGGCCGTGTCTCCGGCCCAGCGCCAGAGGCCGTCGGCGGTTTCCCACAGCAGTCGCAGCGCCAGCGGCAGATTGAGCGGCAGGGCGAGGAAACCTGCCCATCGCCGCAAAGCCCCCTCGTCCGCCGCTGCGGCGTCCAGCCGGGCCTCGACCCCGGCGCGGATGCGCTGGCGGATCTTCAGGGTCGCCGGATCTGGCAGGGCGGCCAGGGCGATCGCGTCGTGACGCCTGGAAAATAAGGCCGCGAGGTCCTTCGGGCCGCGCGGCAGCAGCAGCTCCACGTCCGCCTCTGAAAGGCCGGCGGCCTTTCCGGCCGCCTTCACGGTCGGCCAGGTCCAGCCGCGAACGGCCGCAATCTGCAAGGCTGCGCTCAAAACCTGCCGCTCGGCGGCGCTCGTCCAGTCGTCTGAATTGGCCATGGCGACATCTTAGCCGGCGTTTTTGCGCCTGTCCGCCGTGGACATGGCGCCGGGCTTCTGCTATCTCGCCGCGCTCAAACCCGAAGGTCCAGGCCTGCGGGTGCAAGGTATTCGTCCGTTCGCCGCCGCCCCTACCAGGATGGCCGAGCGGGAACGGTGACAGGAGAGAGACCTCTGGTTCAGATTTTCGTCCGCGACAACAACGTCGATCAGGCCCTCAAGGCGCTGAAGAAGAAGATGCAGCGCGAGGGCTCGTTCCGCGAGATGAAGCGGCACGTCCACTATGAAAAGCCGAGCGAAAAGCGCGCTCGCCAGAAGGCCGAGGCCGTCCGTCGCGCCCGCAAGCTGGCTCGCAAGCGCGCTCAACGCGAAGGCCTGATCGCCGCGCCGAAGAAGGCGGGCCGGTAAAAATTAAGGCTTTTCGCCGAATTGTGGGGGCCGCGCGGGTGACTGCGCGGCCCTTTGCATGCGCGTTCACCGAACCGCGATGTTCGGTCGCGCGGCATGAGCCTTGCTAGTTCTGGGGGTCAGACCCACGTACAGTGGGTTTTGAGACACTCTTTTTACGAAGGCGCGTCATGAACCTGCGTAATCTCGCCATCTGGGGCGTCATCGTCGTCGTCCTGATCGGCCTCTACAGCATGATGACCGGCGGCAGCCAGGCTGCCGGCGCATCGGGTCAGGTCTCCTACTCGCAGCTCCTGAACAAGGTGAATGCGGGCGAGGTGAAGGAGGCCACGCTGCGCGGTACGGCGATCGAGGTGAAGGATCGCGCCGGCAAGTCATTCACGGCCCTGACGCCGAACAATCAGGACGACCTGATCAAGCGGCTGGAGTCGCAAGGCGCCGACATCAACGTGAAGTCGGCCGGCGGCGGGCTGCTGGGCCTGTTCCTGAACAGCCTGCCGATCCTGCTGCTGATCGGGGTCTGGATCTTCTTCATGCGTCAGATGCAGGGCGGGGCCCGAGGCGCCATGGGCTTTGGGAAGTCCAAGGCCAAGATGCTGACCGAGAACAAGAACCGCATCACCTTCGAGGACGTCGCCGGCGTCGACGAGGCCAAGGAAGAGCTGTTCGAGATCGTCGACTTCCTGAAGGACCCGCAGAAGTTCCAGCGCCTGGGCGGCAAGATTCCGAAGGGCGCCCTGATGGTCGGTCCTCCAGGCACCGGTAAGACCCTGCTCGGCCGGGCCGTGGCGGGCGAGGCCGGCGTGCCGTTCTTCTACATCTCCGGCTCGGACTTCGTGGAAATGTTCGTCGGCGTCGGCGCCAGCCGCGTGCGCGACATGTTCGAGCAGGCCAAGAAGAACAGCCCCTGCATCATCTTCATCGACGAGATCGACGCCGTCGGCCGCCATCGTGGCGCCGGCCTGGGCGGCGGCAACGACGAGCGCGAGCAGACCCTCAACCAGCTCCTGGTCGAGATGGACGGCTTCGACCCGTCGGAAGCCATCATCGTCATCGCCTCGACCAACCGTCCGGACGTTCTGGACCCGGCGCTGCTGCGTCCCGGCCGCTTCGACCGTCAGGTCGTGGTGCCGAACCCGGATATCACCGGACGCGAACGCATCCTGCGGGTCCACATGAAGAACGTGCCGCTCGCGGCCGACGTCGATGTGAAGACCATCGCCCGCGGCACCCCCGGCTTCTCGGGCGCGGACCTGGCCAACCTGGTCAACGAAGCCGCCCTGATGGCCGCGCGCAAGAACCGCCGCATGGTCACTCAGCGCGACTTCGAGGACGCCAAGGACAAGGTCATGATGGGCGCCGAGCGCAAGTCCATGGCCATGACCGAGGACGAAAAGCGCCTGACCGCCTATCACGAGGGCGGCCACGCCCTGGTGGCCCTGAACGTTCCGGCGACCGACCCGGTCCACAAGGCGACGATCATCCCGCGCGGCCGCGCCCTGGGCATGGTCATGCAGCTTCCGGAACGCGACCAGCTCTCGATGTCCTACGAGCAGATGACCTCGCGCCTGGCCATCCTGATGGGCGGCCGGATGGCCGAAGAGATCATCTTCGGCAAGGACAAGATCACCTCGGGCGCCTCGTCCGACATCGATCAGGCGACCAAGCTGGCCCGCGCCATGGTCACCAAGTGGGGCTTCTCCGACAAGCTCGGCGTGGTCTCCTATGGCGAGAACCAGGACGAGGTCTTCCTCGGCCACTCGGTGTCGCGCACTCAGAGCGTCTCGGAAGAGACGGCCAAGCTGATCGACGCCGAGGTCAAGCGTCTGGTGCAGGGCGGCTTCGACGAAGCCCGCCGGATCCTGACCGAGAAGCTCGACGACCTGCATACCCTGGCCAAGTCGCTGCTCGAGTACGAAACCCTGACCGGCGACGAGATCATGAACGCCCTCAAGGGGGTGCCTCCGGTCCGCGACGACGCCGACGCGCGCCGGCCGACCGGCCCCTCTGTGGCGGTGCCGATCTCGCCCCGTCCCGAACCGGCGGCCTGACGGCTCAAAGGACCAACAGCTTGACGCCCTCCCGGCCGACCGCCAGGAGGGCGTTTTGTTATCTGCCTGGAGGCTCGCGGCCATGAAGGTGATGGGGATCGTCAATGTCACCCCCGACAGCTTCTCCGACGGTGGGCGCTATTTCGAACCTGGAGCGGCGCTGGAACATGCCCGCCGGCTGATTGCCGAGGGTGCGGACATCCTGGACATCGGCGCGGAGTCGACGAGGCCGGGCTCCGACCCCGTCAGCGCCGAGGATGAGATCGCCCGCGCCGAGCCGCTGATCCGCGCCATTCGCGCCGAGAGCGACATCCCGATCTCCATCGACACCATGAAGCCGCAGGTGGCCCGCGCCGCCGTGGCGGCCGGCGCCGACATCTGGAACGACGTGACGGCCCTGGGCTTTGCCGGCGACGCCGCAGCCACGGCCGCCGAGTTGGGCTGCGAGGTGGTGCTGATGCACATGCAGGGTGAGCCGCGCACCATGCAGGCCGACCCGCACTACGATGACGTGGTCGCCGAGGTCTGCGCCTTTCTCGAGGGCCGGGCGGCCCGGGCGGTGGCCGCGGGCGTGGCCCGCGAGAAGATCTGGCTCGACCCCGGCATCGGCTTCGGCAAGCGGCTGAAGCACAACCTCGCCCTGCTGGCTCATCTCGACAGGGTCGTGGCCCTGGGCTTTCCGGTGCTGCTGGGCGTCAGTCGCAAGCGGTTCATCGCGGCGCTCGATCCGGCTGGCGAGGCCCTCGATGGCCGCCTCGCGGGCTCGCTCGCCGCGGGCTTGGCCGGAGCGGCGGTTGGCGTGGCGGCGCTGCGGGCGCACGATGTGGCTGAAACGGTTCAGGCGGTGAAGGTCTGGAATGCGATAGCCCAGGCCCGCTAGTCTGCGGCCGAACCAAAGTCGGGGGACATGATGAAGACGTGGATCGCAGCAGCGCTCGGGGCGTTGGCCCTGGCTGTTCCAGCCGCGGCGCTGGCCGCACAGTCCTATGAGGCCGCGGCCGTCGAGGGCGACTTCGTGGTCAAGGACTTCAAGTTCGCGTCCGGCGAAAGCCTGCCGGCGCTGAAGCTGCATTATCGCACCCTCGGCAAGCCCGTGCGCGACGCGCAAGGCAAGGTGACCAATGCAGTCATGGTGCTGCACGGCACTGGTGGGTCGGGCGCGCAGTTCCTGTCACCGCAGTTCGCTGACGAACTGTACGGGCCCGGCCAGCCGCTCGATATCCAGCGCTACTACGTGATCCTGCCCGACGGAATCGGCCATGGCGCGTCGTCCAAGCCCAGCGACGGCCTGCGGGCGAAGTTTCCGCACTACGGCTATGGCGACATGGTCGAGGCCCAGCGCCGGCTGCTGGTCGACGGGTTGAAGGTCGATCACCTGCGGCTGCTGATGGGGACCTCCATGGGTTGCATGCACGGCTTCGTCTGGGGGGAGACGCATCCGGACTTCGTGCAGGCGATGATGCCGCTGGCCTGCCTGCCGGTGCAGATCGCCGGCATGAACCGCTTCTGGCGCAAGGCGGCGGTCGAGAACATCAAGGCTGACCCGGCCTGGAAGGGTGGGGACTATGAGGCCCAGCCGGTGCTCGGCCTGCGCGGGGCGGTGAACCTGCTGCTGCTCATGGGCGCCGCGCCCCAGGCCTGGCAGGCGCAGGTCCCGACCCGCGATGCGGCGGAGGCCTACTACCAGACCCGGCTCGAGGCCGACCTGCCGCGGCGCGACGCGAATGACATGATCTACCAGCTCGACGCCTCTCGGGACTACGACCCGTCCAAGGGGCTGGAGCGGATCACCATGCCGGTGACCTGGGTCAATTCCACGGACGACCTGATCAATCCGCCGAACCTGGGCATCGCCGAGCCGGCCGCCAAGCGCCTGAAGAACGGCCGCTTCGTGCTGATCAAGGCTACCTCCGAAACCCGAGGCCACGGCACTCATACGGCCGCCAGGTTCTGGAAGCAGGACCTGATCGACCTGCTCGCCCGCTCGGAGAAACCCTAGCCCCGGCCGACGAAAGGCATCTTCGTCGCCATGATCGTCATGGACTGGACGTTCGCATCGAGCGGCAGGCTGGCCATCATCACCGCGGCTTCGGCGACGGCCCTTACGTCCATCATCGGCTCCGGGCGAAGGAGCCGTCGGCCTGGGGCACGCCCTTGGCCATGGCGGCGGTCATCTCGGTGGCGGCGTTGCCAATGTCGATCTGGCCGCAGGCGATGTCATAGGCCCGTCCGTCCAGCGAGGCGGACTTGGTCAGGCCGGTGATGGCGTGCTTGGTCGCCGTATAGGCCACCGAATAGGGCCGCGGCGCGTGGGCCGAGATCGAGCCGTTGTTGATGATCCGGCCGCCGCGCGGCTGCTGGTTCTTCATCACCCGGAAGGCCGCCCGCGTGCAGAGGAAGGCGCCCGTGAGGTTGACGTCCACGACCCTCGTCCAGGCCTCCAGCGACAGGTCCTCCAGCCGCCCGCCGGCCGAGGCGCCGGCATTGTTGAACAGCAGGTCCAGGCGGCCATAGGCCGAGGTCGCGGCGGCGAACAGCGCGTCGACCGCGGCCTCGTCGGTGACGTCGGTGGGGACGACGAACGCCCGGTCGGGCGCATGGGCCGCCGTAACCTTCAGCTCCGCCTCGCGCCGCCCGGCGAGGACCACGCGCCAGCCGGCGTCCAGCAGGGCGATGGCGCTGGCCCGGCCGATGCCGGAGCCTGCGCCGGTGACGATCGCGATCTTCTCGGTCATGCCGTTCAGCCTAGCAGGGCCGTGAGCGCCGGGAAGCGCTCAGTGGTGGACGGTTTCTCAAATCCCCATGCATTCGCCGCATAGCCGCGCTAGGTCCGGGGGATGAGCGAGAAGCAAGGCAGGGTGCTGATCATCGCCGGCTCCGACTCCGGAGGCGGGGCGGGGATCCAGGCCGACATCAAGTCCGTGACCATCCTGGGCGGCTACGCGGCCACGGCGATCACCGCGGTGACGATCCAGAACACCCTGGGGGTTTCCGGCGTGCATCCGATCCCGACCGAGGTGGTGAAAGCCCAGGCGCGGGCGGTGCTCGACGATATCGGGGCCGATGCGATCAAGACCGGGATGCTGGGCGACATCGCCATGGTCGAGACCGTGGCGCAGATCTTGGCGCAGGCGGGAATTCCGGCAGTGGTCGATCCGGTGATGATCTCCAAGGGCGGGGCGAACCTGCTGGCGCCCGAAGCGGTCGATGCGGTTCGTAGCCTGATGATCCCGCAGTCGGCCCTGCTGACGCCGAACGCCCCGGAGGCCGAGGCGCTGACGGGCCTGCCGGTGGCCGATCTGGACGGCCAGCGACGGGTGGGCGAGGCCCTGCTAGAACTCGGCGCCGCGGCGGTGCTGATGAAGGGCGGTCATGTTCCGGGCGACACGGTCACCGATGTCCTGATGACGCGGGATGGCGAGACGACCTTCTCCGGCGAGCGTCTGGACACGCGTCACACCCACGGCACGGGCTGCACCCTGGCCTCGGCTTGCGCGACGGGGATCGCCCAGGGCATGCCTCTGGAGCAGGCGGTTGCGCGGGCCTGGGGCTATGTGCACGAGGCGATGCGCCTGGCGCCGGGCCTCGGCGGCGGCCACGGCCCGCTCGATCATGGCTGGCCTTTGCGGAAGACCTCATGAGCCAGGCGCAACGGAACCGACTGGAGGCGATCGTCCGCGCCACGCCCAACCTGATGCACGTGCTGGAAACGGCGCGGGAGCTGGCCTTGCCCGACTGGCTGATCTTCTCGGGCGCGGTCTATCAGCCGGTGCTGAACCACCTGACCGGCCGTGAACCCGACTACGGGATCAAGGACTACGACCTCGGCTATTTCGATGCGGCCGATGTCTCCTACGAAGCCGAGGATGTGGTGATCCGACAGGTGGCCGCCGCCTTCGCACAGCCATTTTCCGAGATGGTCGAGGTGCGCAATCAGGCGCGCGTGCATCTGTGGTTCGAGGGCAAGTTCGGCGAGCCCTACGCGCCTCTGTCGTCCAGCGCCGAGGCGCTGTCGCGTTTCACCTCCACCGTCTTCGCAGTCGGGGTGCGGTTGGAAGCGGACGGCGCTCTCACCGTTCATGCGCCTTTCGGCCTGGACGATCTCTTCGCCATGCGGCTGCGGCCCAATCCGATCCGGGCGACGGGCGGCTTCCTGAGAACGGCGCAGGCGGCCCAGCGCCGCTGGCCCGAACTCGTCATCGAAGGCTAGGGCGCCTCAGGCGGCCGCGGTCGCCGAACCGACGCCGGTGGCGGCCTCGGTCAGGGCGCGGCTGATCGCTTCGTAGAGTTTCGAGATCTCGATCGGCTTGGCGACGTGTCCGTCCATGCCGACGGCGAGATACTCGTCGATCTGGTGCGCCAGGGCGTTGGCCGTCAGGGCGATGATCGGGGTGCGGGGGCGGCCCTCTCTGGCCTCCGCCTCGCGGATGGCGCGGGCCGCGTCGATGCCGTCCATGACCGGCATCTGGATGTCCATGAGGATCAGGTCGTAGGCGCCGTCGCGCCAGGCCTCGAAGGCGGCCCGGCCGTTGGCGACGATGTCGATGTCGATGCCCAGCGATCCCATGACCGCGGCCAGCACCTGCTGATTGGTCGGGTTGTCCTCGGCGGCCAGCAGGCGCAGGGCGGACTCGTCGGCCTGGCTCGGCGTGGGGGTTTCGTCCGTCTCGCGATCGACCAGCTCGCCGCGGGCCAGGGGGAGCTCGACCATGAACACCGAGCCAACGCCCTCGTGGCTCTCGACGCTGATCACGCCGCCCATCATCTGGGTTAGTTCCCGGCAGATCGCCAGGCCGAGGCCCGTGCCGCCGAAGCGGCGGGTCGCCGAGTTGTCGGCCTGGGTGAACTTCTCGAACAGGCCCGACTGCTTTTCGGTCGCGATGCCGACGCCGGTGTCGCGCACGGTCAGCCGCAGGGCGCCGGTCTCCGGCGCAATGTCGAACAGGGCGGAGACCTCGCCCTGCAGAGTGAACTTGATGGCGTTGGACAGAAGGTTGCCGACGATCTGGCGGATGCGGTCGGCGTCGCCGCGCCATGCGCCCCGGGCGGGCTCGGCCACGTCGGCCCGGAAAACCAGGCCCTTGCCAGCGGCGATGACCGCGAACGACTCTCTTATCGGCGCCAGTTCGGCGTCGAGGTCGAAATCGTCCACCAGCAGGGCTAGCTTGCCGGCTTCGATCTTGGAGAGGTCGAGCACGTCGTTGAGGACGGCGAGCAGCAGCCCGCCCGACTGACGGATCACCTCCAGGCGTTCGCGCTGGACGGCGTCCAGCTTGCCCATCGACATGACCTCGGCCATGGCCAGGACGCCGTTGAGCGGCGTTCGGATTTCATGGCTCATGTTGGCGAGGAACTGGGATTTCAGCACGTTGGCGGCGTTAGCCGCGTCGCGCGCCTCGACGAGTTCGCGCAGCGAGGTCTGCAGCGCCTGCTCGCGTTCGTCCAGTTTCGCCAATAAGTGGTTGAAGCTGTCGGTGAGGCTGCGGAACAGCGCGTCGTCGGCGTCAACCTCGACGGGAGTGAAGCGCCCGCTGGCGGCGACCTCGTGCATGGCTTCCGACAACCGAAGCACCGGGGCGATCACCTTGGCGGCGAGTCCGCGGGCCAGGAAGAGCGCCAGGCCCACCCCGCCGAAGAACAGCGCTCCGGTCAGGGCGACGAACTGCGGAAGCAGCGCCGTGAGGGCTGGGGCCTCGAAGCTCATGACGAGCTCGCCGGTCCGCTTCCCATCGACCAAGGCCGGCGTCCTGATGGTCTCCAGGTCACCCGTCGCAGGCCCGGTCCCGCGCTCATAGACGGCGATGCGCCGGCCGTTCGCATCGGTCAGCACTGCGGACGTCACGCTGGCGTCGGCCGCCAACGTGGCGATGGAAGTCCTTGCGCGGACGAGGTCACCATCGATGACCGCGGCCGAGGCTGCGCCTGCCGTGACGGCGGCGAGCGATCTGTGCGCCTGGTGGCTTTGTTCGCGGGCGACCGCCCACTGCTGCAGCATGAAGGTCAGGCATGCGGCGACGAGCACGACAATGGTCGTGATCAGCGCCACCCCAGCCACCCTGGCGTGGAACGTGATCTGGGGCCTGGAGCCCGCCGTGGGCGTTTGCTCAGTCATCGGGCTCGAAACCGCTTCCGCCCGACCGGTCTACGCCAATTCTCCTAACGGTTCGCTTCCACAAAATTCGCCTGACGGGTGAAGCGTTGTCGGAATGACACAGTTTCAACCCCCGCGCGACAGAATCGTGGTTAACAAAGCGTAAAGCCTATAGGTGAAATTTAACCTCTGGTTTACCTTGATTGAGTTAGGGTTAAATCCTTCGGAGGGGCTCCCCCATGGAAAAGGTGTTTGTCGCGCAGCGCGTCGCGACCAAGTTGTTTTCGACTGAAGCGGCGGTGGACCAAGCTCTGGTCGAAGCCACCGAACTGCTCGCGGACCTGCTGAAGGCTCGCAGCGAAGTGAACGCCTCGCTGGTCTTCGCCGACGACGTGCAGGTGAAGATGGTTGAGGCCATTCAGGCGCTGGGCGAAGCCCGGACCGCCATGGTCGGCGCCCACAACGAGCTCGCCGAAGCCCAGCTCCGCCTCGGCATCCGCACCAAGCTTGGCTACATGGACAAGCCGGCCAACGCCCGGAAGGTCGAAGCTACGACCATGCGTCAGGTCGGCTGAGCCCGAGACTGGTTGCAATAGTTTAACTGGTGCTACGCTCCTAATGAGAGTTAGGGGCGTAGTATCATGCCGACAGCACCGATCGTTCTTGGCCTGATCACCCTCACCTTGGGGATCTCGCTGCTCGCTCTCTGGAAGGGCGGACCGGCCGAGAGGCTTGGCGGCGCCGTCGTCGGCGCGAACGTATTGCTGTCGATCCTTGGCGGACTGGTTCTGCCGCAGTCGGCCCAGTCCCTTGCGCGGCTCACCCTCGATGGCCTCACCGCGCTCTGCCTTCTGGTCATCGCCGTTCGCTACGCCAGCTTCTGGCTCGGCGGGGTCATGCTGCTCTATGCCGCGCAGTTCAGCCTGCACGCCTTCTATCTGGTGACCTCGCGGCCGATCGACATCCTGCACATCAAGATCAACAACGTGAACTTCCTCGGCATCAGCATCTGTCTGGCCGTGGGAACCTGCGTGGCCTGGTGGCAGCGGAGCCGGGCGCAGAAGCCTGCGGCGAAATCGCCCACCCAGGCGCGCCAGAACTAGGTCCGTCGGCCCATCGGCCCACACCTTCTTTGTGCGGCGCCAAAACTTTCGCTTGCTTCGAAAGCGAAAGCGTCATTAGTCGCCCGCGGGCCACGCCTCCCCAACGGGGCGCAGCTCATCTGTAAGGATGGGAGACATCGCTATGACGACCCTCGCCAAGCCGGCCATGCGCCCGGCTCGCCCCGAGTTTTCTTCCGGCCCGTGCGCCAAGCGCCCCGGCTGGACCCCCGAAAATCTCCAGAACGCCGTCCTCGGTCGCTCGCACCGCTCCAAGCTGGGCAAGGCGCGCCTGCAGGAAGCGATCGACCGCACCCGCCAGGTGCTGGAGGTTCCGGAAGATTTCCTGATTGGCATCGTGCCCGGATCGGACACCGGCGCCGTGGAAATGGCCCTGTGGTCGATGCTCGGCCCGCGCCCGGTCCAACTGCTGGCCTTCGAGAGCTTCGGCAAGGACTGGGTCACGGACGTCGTCAAGCAACTGAAGCTTCCCGCCGAGGTGCTGGACGCCCCCTACGGCGAGTTGCCGGACCTGACCAAGGTGCGCAAGGACGCCGACCTGGTCTTCACCTGGAACGGCACCACCTCGGGCGTGCGTGTCCCGAACGCCGATTTCATCGCCGCCGACCGTGAAGGCATCGTCATCTGCGACGCCACCAGCGCCGCCTTCGCCCAGGACCTCGATTGGGCCAAGCTCGATGTGGTGACCTTCTCCTGGCAGAAGGCGCTCGGTGGCGAAGGGGCCCACGGCATCCTGATCCTGTCGCCCCGCGCGGTGGAGCGGCTGGAAAGCTACGTCCCGGCCTGGCCGATGCCGAAGCTGTTCCGCATGACCAAGGCCGGCAAGCTGGCCAAGGACATCTTCGAAGGCGCGACCATCAACACCCCTTCGATGCTCTGCGTGGAAGACGCCATCGACGCCCTGAAGTGGGGCGCTCAGATCGGCGGTCTGGCCGAGATGCAGCGCCGCGCCGACGCCAACTTGGCGGTGGTGGCCGAGTGGGTCGCCAAGACCGGCTGGGTGGACTTCCTGGCGGTCGATCCGGCCACCCGGTCCAACACCTCGGTCTGCCTGAAGGTGGTCGACCCGCGGGTCACCGGCCTCGCCGCCGACGTCCAGGCCGACTTCGCCAAGAAGCTGGCCGGCGTCCTCGAGAAGGAAGGCGCGGCCCTGGACATCGGCGGTTACCGGGACGCCCCGGCCGGCCTGCGCATCTGGTGCGGCGCCACGGTCGAGGCCTCCGACCTCGAAGCCCTGACGCCCTGGCTCGACTGGGCCTTCGCGACCACGCTCGAACAGCTCCAAGCCGCCTGATCAAGCCTTAGCGCCCTCGCCGACCCGCGCCCGGACTCCGGTGCGGGGCGAGGGCGCACACCCCAATCCGCAAGGACACCGCACATGCCCCGCGTACTCATCGCCGACAAACTGAGCCCCGCCGCCATCGAAATCTTCAAGCAACGCGGCGTCGACGCCGACGTGAAGACCGGCCTTTCCAAGGAAGAGCTGCTGAAGATCATCGGCGACTACGACGGCCTGGCCGTCCGCTCGGCCACCAAGGCCGACAAGGATGTCATCGCCGCCGCCAAGAACCTGAAGGTCATCGGCCGCGCCGGCATCGGCGTCGACAATGTCGACATTCCCGCCGCGACCTCCAAAGGGATCGTGGTGATGAACACCCCGTTCGGCAACTCGATCACCACCGCCGAACACGCCATCGCCATGATGTTCGCCCTGGCCCGCCAACTGCCGGCCGCCGACCTCTCGACTCAGGGCGGCAAGTGGGAAAAGAACCGCTTCATGGGCGTGGAGCTCTACGCCAAGACCCTGGGCCTGATTGGCGCCGGCAACATCGGCGGCATCGTCGCCGACCGCGCCAATGGCCTGAAGATGAAGGTCATCGCCTACGACCCCTTCCTGTCGCCGGAACGCGCCGTCGAGATCGGCGTGGAGAAGGTCGAGCTGGAAGACCTGCTGGCCCGCGCCGACGTCATCACCCTGCACACCCCGCTGACCGACAAGACCCGCAACATCCTGTCGGCCGAAAACCTCGCCAAGACCAAGAAGGGCGTGCTGGTCATCAACTGCGCCCGTGGCGGCCTGGTCGATGAAGCGGCCCTGCGCAAGCTGCTGGACGAAGGTCACGTCGGCGGCGCCGCCTTCGACGTCTTCGTCGAGGAACCGGCCAAGGAGAACGTGCTGTTCGGCGCCGAGAACTTCGTCGCCACCCCGCACCTGGGCGCCTCGACCCTTGAAGCCCAGGAGAACGTCGCCCTGCAGGTGGCCGAGCAGATGAGCGACTACCTGCTCACCGGCGCGGTCTCCAACGCCCTCAACAGCCCGTCGGTCACTGCCGACGAAGCGCCGAAGCTGAAGCCCTTCGTGGCTCTGGCAGAGCGCCTGGGCGCCTTCGCCGGCCAGATGGTCGACGTCGAGGTGAAGGCCGTCGACATCGCCTACGAAGGTGAAGTCGCCAACCTCAATACCCGTCCGCTGACCGCCGCCGCCCTGGCCGGCGTCCTGCGCCCAATGCTGGCCGAGGTGAACATGGTCTCGGCCCCGGCCGTGGCCAAGGATCGCGGCATCACCGTCTCGGAAAGCAAGCAGGACGACTCGCCGATCTATGAAAGCCTGGTGCGGATCACCGTCACCACGGCCCTTGGCAAGCGCTCCTTCGCGGGCACCGTGGTGGCCGGCGCGCCGCGGATCATCGAGGTGAAGGGCATGGAGCTGGACGCTCCATTCGCTCCGGCCATGCTCTATGTGAACAACCTCGACAAGCCGGGCTTCATCGGCGCCATCGGCGCGCTGCTGGCGGAGAAGGGCGTGAACATCGCGACTTTCAACCTCGGCCGTGTCTCGGCCGGCGAGGACGCCATCGCCCTGATCGGCGTGGACCAGGAAGCGCCGGAAGACCTGATCGCAAAGGTCCGCGACCTGCCGCACGTCAAGGAAGCGCGTAACCTGCAGTTCTGACCCCCGCGGGGGCCGCGCCGTCTTGCTAGGCGGCGCGGTCTCGCGCACCCTCGGCTTCCTCCCGAAGGAGGCCCCAATGCCCGAGACGCCCCATCAGCGCGCCGAGGCCCTGCTCACGGCCTATGGCCTGACCTTTCCCGAGGCGAACACCGGCCCGAGCTGGGGGTTCACACGCGGCCTCTATGTTCAGAAGAAGGGGTTCGCCGTCTTCGGCGACAAGGCCCAGCCCGCCGACGCCCTCACCATCATCGTCAAGCTGCCGATCTCCGCCGAGATGGTCGCGGACCTGCCCTTCGTGCGCGAGGCAAAGGGCTGGTACAAGCAGCACAACTGGGTCATCGCCGACTTCGGTCCGCAGGATGATATCCTCGCCGAGCTCGATACGCTGAAGGCGTGGTTGTGGCAGAGCTACGTCGCCATCGCGCCCAAGAAGCTCAGCAAATTGCTGGAGGCGCCGTGAGCCGGGACAAATACACTCGTCCGCTTGCCGATGGCCGCCGCGGCCTCTGGTGGACCGACCGCCTGTGGGCCCTGGCCGCCGACCTGCCGGTGCAGCGCGTCAAGCTGGCCGCCATTCCCGAGCTCGAGATCGACTGCTGGTTCGGCGAGCGCCATAGGCCGACGGTTCGCGAGGTGGCCGGGCACGCCAAGCGCATCCTCGACGCCGATCCGGCCTATCCCGTCATCCTTTGCGCCGAAGGCCGGCTGATGGACGGCGGTCACCGCCTCGCCAAGGCCCTGATCGCCGGCCAGGACGAGATCGCCGCCGTCCGCTTTCCGGTGACGCCCGAACCGGACGAGATCCTGCCCTTCTAGCCTCCGGACAACGCGCCGAAGATCAGCACCTCGTCGGCCTCGTTCACGGCCAGGCCGATATCCTGGGCGCGGTCGCCGTTGCGGAAGATGCGCATATGCCGGCGGATGCGGTCCTGTTCGTCGATGACCCGGAACTTCAGGCCGGGAAAGCGCCGGTCCAGGTCGTCCAGCACCTGGGCGATGCTCGCGCCCTCGGCTGCCAGCCGGCTGGCCCCTTCGGTGTAGGAGGTGAGCTGCGAGGGAATGAAGACCTGCACCATCAGAGCGGCGCCGCCACCACCGAATAGATCTCCGGTAGATGCCGGGCGACCGGACGCCAGGCCGCGCCCTCGTCGTCGCTCATCCAGACCTCGCCATTGGTCGCGCCGAGATAGAGCCCGACTGGAGCGCCTGCGTCCGCGCAAAAGGCCTGGCGCTTGACGGTGAACCAGCCCTGCTCGGCGGGGAAGCCGCTGTCCTGACGCTCCCAACTGCGGCCGGCGTCGCGAGTGCGATAGACGGCGGGCCTGCCGCCAGGACTGGTCCTGGGCCAGACCTCGGTGCCGTCCATGGGGAAGACCCAGGCAGTGTCGGCGTCGCGCGGATGGGGAACGATGGTGAAGCCGATATCGCCGACCTCGCCCGGCATGGCGGCGCCGATTCGATCCCAGCGCTCGGCGGGCCGGTCCAGCCGATATATGCCGCAATGGTTCTGCTGCCAGATGCGGTCGGGCATGGTCGGGGCGAGCGCGATGTAGTGAGCGTCCTGGCCGTATTCCGGATAGGGATCGGGAAGGAAATTGGCCTCCACGCCCTGGTTGAGCGGCCGCCAGTTCGCGCCTTCATCCAGGCTCTCGAACACACCGGCGGTGGAGGTGGCGATATAGATGTGCGCCTTGTCGCGGGGGTCGATCTGGATCTGGTTGAGCAAGGCGCCGTCGGGCGTGCCGCCATCGGCGGGACACCAGTCCCAGTATTTCGGATGGTCGTTGAACCCTGCGACGCTCTCCCAGGTGACACCGCCATCGGCGCTGCGGAAGAGGCCGGGCGGCGAGGTGCCGGCCCACCAGACTCCGGGCTCGCTGGCATGGCCCGGCTCCAGCCAGAAGCTGTGGTCCACCGCCCGCGCCGGCCCGTCGCCAGCGGCCCTCGGAAAGGCCGGGGGCTGCTGGGCCTCGGTCCAGGTCTGGCCGCTGTCGACCGAGCGGAAGATGGTGGGGCCGAGGTGGCCGGTGGACGCGGCCATCAGCAGGGTCTTTCCATCCCTGGGATCGAGGACCAGGTGATTGACGATATGGCCCAGGAAGATCGGGCCTTGCACCGACCACTCCTGTCGTGCCTCGTCGCTTCGATAGATCCAGGCCCCTTTGCGGGTGCCGACGAGAAGCTGGATTGCGGCGGACATGTCGCTCCCTCACGTCCATTTCCAGCCAGCATAACACTCCTCCGTCTGAGGAGGCGCCACCTTGAGGTGCTTGACTCTTGGGAGTCTAAAACTAGAACAAAAATAGAACTTAGGAATGAGGGCATGTCCGGTTTTCGCGATGGCCGCCTGGCGGCTCTCAAGGCGAAGATCTCCGCGATCGAGGCGGGGGGACGGGTGGAATCCGAGTCCTTGCCGTTCGGGGCGGCCGCCCTGGACCGCTGCCTGTCGGGCGGCGGCTTGCCGTTGGGCCAGTGGCACGAGTTCTTCGGAGAGGGGATGGAGACCGAGACGGGCGCGTCTGCGGCGGCCTTTGCCGCCCTGGTCGCTGCGCCTCTGGCCCGTCGGGGTGAGGCGGTCTGGATCCTGCGGCGGGACGACCTCTTTGCGCCCGGCCTGATGGGGCTGGGGTTCCCGGTCGAACGCCTGATCCAGGTCTGCGCTCGGGACGAGGACGAAGCCCTGGCCGTGGCCGAGGACGCCCTTGCGACGGTGGGCGTCGCCGCCGTCTTCGCCGAGGTCGAGGCGGTGGACTTGACCGCCGGCCGCCGGCTGCAACTGGCCTGCGAGGCCCATGGCGCCACCGGCTTCGTCATCCGGCGGCGTCCCTTCGGCGGGATGGGCCGGAAGGGGACGGCGGGCTCGGCCGCCGCCACGCGATGGAAGATCACGCCTGCGGCCAGCGAACCTGGCCCGGGAGAGTTTGGCCTTGGCCCCCCGCGCTGGCGCGCGGAGCTGGAGCGTTGCCGCGGCGGACGGAGCGGCGCCTGGCTGATGGAGGCGAGCGCCGCCTATGTCTGGGAGGCCAAGAATGGCCCGCATCCTTTGCGCCTGGTCGCCGAACTGGGCGATCGCGAACTGGCGCCGCCGCAACGCCTGGCGAGCTGAACCCCGATCTCCCCCCGTTGGGGGAGGTGGATCGATACGAAGCATCGAGACGGAGGGGGCTGCGAAACAGACGACCCCCATCGCGGTAACCTCCCCTGGCGGGGAGGCCCCCTCCGTCAGCCGTTCGGCTGACAGCTCCCCCAGGGGGGGAGCATCTGGTTTCGCGCTGATCGAAACCGTCAAGAGCGTCCGTCGCCTCGCAGCGGTGGACAAGGCGGGGCGGAAGCTGGGCCTGTTCGCAGGGCAGAAGGTGACCGACGCCATGGCGCTGGTCCCGGGCCTTGCCACCGCCGAGGCCGAGCCGGAGGCCGACGCCGAGGCCCTGACCGCCCTGGCCGACTGGTCGGTGCGGTTTTCGCCGGCCGTCGCCGAGGATGCGTCGGACGGCCTATTCCTCGACATCAGCGGAGTCGACCACCTGTGGGGTGGCGAGGCGCAACTGGTGTCCGACTATCGGGCGCGACTGGCGGCCAACGGGATCTTCATGCGCTGTGCAGTGGCCGACACGCCGGGCGCGGCTTGGGCCTTCGCCCATTTCGGCAAGGGCGCGGAGATCATCGTCCCACCGGGCGGCCAGGCCGACCTGATGGCCTATCTGCCGCCGGCCGCCCTGCGCCTGGAGCCGGAAGCCGCCGCCCAGATGGAGCGGTTGGGCCTGCGGATGCTGTTCCAGATCCTCGGCATGCCGCGCGCGCCCCTGGCCCGGCGGTTCGGCCAGCACACCCTGATGCGGATCGACCAGGCCATGGGCCGGGCGAGCGAGGCCCTGACCTATCGGCGGCCGCCGCATCCCTGGTTCGCGCGCCTGGCCTTCTTCGAGCCGATCAGCGCCCTGGAAGACCTGCAGAGGGTGACGCGCGACGTCGCCGCCAAGCTCTGCGCCCGGCTGGAGCGGGAAGGACAAGGCGCGCGTCGCTATCGCATCGCCTTCCATCGGGTGGACGGTCAGGCCCTGCCGCTGGAAGTGGGGCTGGCCCTGGCGGCGCGCGACCCGGTCCGCATCGCCAAGCTCTTCGGCCCCAAGCTCGAGACCATCGACCCGGATTTCGGGATCGAGGTGGTCACCCTGGAAGCCGAGGAGGTGGAGCCCGTCGCCGGTCGCCAGGTCCGCCTGGACGCCAGCGCCGAGGCTGCGGTGGAGGATGGGCTGGCGCCGCTGGTGGACCGGCTCAGCAACCGCCTGGGCGAGGGCCGGGTCTGGAAGAGCGCGCCGGTGCAGAGCCACGTGCCAGAGCTGTCGGCCCGCCCCGCCGCGCCCCTGGCCCCGGTTCCGCCGCGCGCCTGGAACCCTGAGGCGCCTCGGCCCATGCGTCTCTTCCGCCAGCCCGAGCCGCTGGAGAACGTCATGGCCCTGACGCCGGACGATCCGCCCCGGCAGTTCCAGTGGCGCAAGCGCGTCCACCGCGTCCTGCACGCAGAGGGGCCCGAACGCATCGGCGAGGAATGGTGGCGGGGCGACATCGACGAGACCGACGTCCGCCATGTCCGCGACTATTACCGGGTCGAGGACCAGGAAGGCGCGCGCTTCTGGGTCTATCGCGAGGGGCTCTATGAGGCCGGTGCGCCGGCCCGCTGGTGGATGCACGGGGTGTTCGGATGACCCGCTACGCCGAGCTCCAGGCCACCACCAACTTCTCCTTCCTGCGCGGGGCCTCGCATCCCGACGAACTGGTCAGCGGGGCGGGGCTCCTAGGCATGGAGGCGATCGGCATCTGCGACCGCAACTCCCTGGCAGGGGTAGTGCGGGCCTGGTCGCAGGTCAATTTCCTCAAGGAGAACAACGGGCCGGAGGTCCGCGCCCTGACCGGCTGCCGGCTGGACTTCGCCGATGGATCACCCTCGCTGCTCTGTTACCCCTCCGATCGGGAAGCCTATGGCCGCCTGACCCGGCTGCTGACCATCGGCCAGCTTCGGGCCGAGAAGGGCGAGTGCGAGCTTCGCTGGGCCGATTTCCTGGACCACGCCCAGGGGCAGCTCGTCCTGGTAGTTCCGCCGAGCCATCTGGACGAGCGCTTCGAGGCGGACCTTATGCGCATCGCCGGCGAGCTGCGCGGCGACGTCTGGCTGGCGGCGGCCCGCGGCTACGGCCCGCGGGACCTGCACCGGCTGTCCAGGCTGGCGGCGCTGGCCGAGCGCTCCGGCGCGCGGATGGTCGCCACCAACGACGTCCTCTATCACGCCCCGGAACGACGGAACCTGCAGGACGTGATGACCTGCATCCGCGAGACCTGCACCATCCACGAAGCGGGCCTGCGGCTGGAGGCCAACGCCGAGCGGCACCTGAAGTCGCCGGCCGAGATGGCGCGCCTTTTCGCCCGCTTTCCCGGCGCCGTCGAACGTACGGTCGAGATCGCCGAGCGGGTGAAGTTCGACCTCTCCCAGCTTCGCTACGAGTATCCGGACGAGCCGGTGCCCCCCGGCAAGACGGCGATCCAGCATCTGAGCAAGCTCGCCTGGGACGGCGCCAAAAAGCGCTATCCCGATGGTGTGCCGGATAAGGTGAAAAACCTGCTCCGGATGGAGCTGAAGCTCATCAAGAAGCTGAAATATCCAAACTATTTCCTCACCGTCCACGATGTGGTGGTCGAAGCGCGGCGGCTAGGCATCCTCTGCCAGGGACGCGGGTCGGCGGCCAATTCCGTCGTCTGCTTCTGCCTGCACATCACTGCGGTGGATCCGACCAAGAAGGGCCAGGACCTGCTGTTCTCGCGCTTCATCTCCGACGAACGCGGCGAGCCTCCGGACATTGACGTCGACTTCGAGCACGCCCGCCGAGAGGAGGTGATGCAGTACGTCTATAGGCGATATGGCCGGCATCGGGCGGCGATCGTCGCCACCGTCATCCATTACCGTCCGCGGATGGCGATCCGCCAGGTCGGCAAGGCCCTGGGCCTGACCGAGGACATCACCGCGGCCTTGGCCAACACCGTCTGGGGAAGCTGGGGCGACGGAGTTCCCGACGACCACATCCGTCAAGCGGGCCTCGATCCGGCCAATCCCGAGATTCGCCGTGCCGTCACCCTGGCGACCCAGCTCCTGAGGTTCCCGCGCCACCTTTCCCAGCATGTGGGCGGCTATGTGCTCACCAAGCGCCGGCTGGACGAGACCGTACCTATCGGCAACGCCGCCATGAAGGACCGGACCTTCATCGAATGGGACAAGGACGACATCGACGCGCTGGGTCTGATGAAGGTCGACGTCCTGGCGCTCGGCATGCTGACCGCCCTGAAGAAGAGCTTCGACATGATCCCGGAGAGCGCTCTCGGGAAGAAGGTCATCGATATCGCCGACCTGCCGCAGGAGGATGCGGAGGTCTACAAGATGCTCTCGCGCGCGGACTCCATCGGGGTGTTCCAGGTCGAGAGCCGGGCGCAGATGTCGATGCTGCCGCGGCTGAAGCCCAGGGAGTTCTATGACCTGGTGATCGAGGTCGCCATCGTGCGGCCAGGCCCGATCCAGGGTGACATGGTCCATCCCTATCTGCGCCGACGGGAAGGTAAGGATCGGATCGACTATCCAAAGCCCAAGCCGCCGCACGACCCGAATGAGCTGAGAGACATCCTCCAGAAGACCCTCGGCGTGCCGCTATTCCAGGAGCAGGCCATGCGCTTGGCGATCACCGCGGCCGACTTCAGCGACGCCGACGCCAACCGGCTGCGGCGGTCGATGGCGACTTTCAAGAACCTCGGCAATGTCAGTGACTTCAGGGCGCGGTTCATCGACGGCATGGCCAATCGCGGCTACGAGCGGGAGTTCGCCGAGCGCTGCTTCAAGCAGATCGAGGGCTTCGGCTCCTATGGCTTCCCTGAAAGCCACGCCATCAGCTTCGCCTTGCTGGTCTACGCCTCTGCCTGGGTGAAACGGCATTGGCCGGACGCCTTCCTGGCCTCGCTGCTGAACAGTCAGCCCATGGGCTTCTACCAGCCGGCCCAACTGGTGCGGGACGCCCGCGAGCATGGTGTGGAGGTGCGCGGGCCGGACGTGCTGGCCAGCGATTGGGACTGCACTTTGGAGCCGGCGACCAAGCCAGGAGATCTGCGGGCGGTGCGGCTGGGCCTGCGCCAGATCAAGGGGTTCGGCGAGGAGGAGGCCAAGCGGCTGGTCGCCGCGCGTGAGGCCGGCGTCCGCTCGATCGAGGACTTCGCCGTCCAGGCGGGCCTCACCCGCCGGTCTCTGGAGCTGCTGGCCGAGGCCGACGCCTTCACCTCGCTGGGGCTCACCCGGCGCCAGGCCCTCTGGGCGGTGAAGGGCCTCGCCGACGAGGCCGGCAGCCTGAAGAACGCCCCGTTGCTGGCGGCCATGGGGGTGAAGGAACGCCAGGTGGAGCTGCCCCTGATGAGCCTGCCCCAGGAGGTTACCGAGGACTACCGGACCACCAGCCTGTCCCTGCGCGCCCACCCTTGTGGCTTCTTCCGCGAAAGCCTGGACAGCCTGGGTGCGGTGAAGGCCAGGGACCTGGCGAAGCTGCCTGACCGCAAGCTGGTCTCGGTCGGCGGTCTGGTGCTGGTGCGCCAGCGCCCCGGCACCGCCAAGGGTGTGACCTTCCTCACCCTGGAGGACGAGACCGGCGTCGCCAACATCGTGGTCTGGAAGGACGCCTTCGAGGCCAACCGCCGGCTGGTCATGACCTCGTCCTTCCTGGTGGTCCACGGTCAGATCCAGAGCGAAAGCAATGTGGTCCACGTGGTCGCCCGCCGCTTCACCGACCTCTCCCACCGCCTGGCCGAGATGAAGGAGGAGCCCGATGGCGTCGCGCCACAGATCCGCAACCGCGTGACCGGCCGCCTGATCCGTAGCCGGGATTTCCACTGATATCTTGACCGCCGGCCAAGGCCGCTAAATCCTCCCCCGCCGCTAAGGGGGAAGGCCAATGCTGCGTCTAGGTACGATCGTCTTCGGAGCCGCCGCCATCGCGAGCGCCGCCCATGCGCAGGCGCCCAAGGTCAAGGTGGAAAGCGGCGTGCTGGCCGGCGCCTCGACCGAGCGGGCGGACATCTTCCGCAACGTCCCCTACGCCGCCCCGCCGGTGGGCGACCTGCGCTGGGCGCCGCCCAAGCGGCCGCTGGCCTGGAGCAGCGAGCGTGACGCCACCACCAACGGCCCCTCCTGCCCGCAGAAGATGAACGAGGACGGCTCGCCCAACGAGGGCAGCGCCAACGGTCCGGTCAGCGAGGACTGCCTGCAGCTCAACGTCTTCGCACCCAAGGGGGCGAAGAAGGCGCCGGTCATGGTCTGGATCCATGGCGGCTCCCATCGAACGGGGGCTGGCTGGGTCTATGACGGCCAGAACTTCGCCCGCGACGGGGTCATCCTAGTGGCGATCAACTACCGCCTGGGCCCGCTGGGCTACTTCGCCCATCCCGCCATCACCAAGGCCGCCGGCAAGGCGCCGGTCGGCAACTATGGCCTGATGGACCAGATCGCGGCCCTGGAATGGGTCCAGCGCAACATCGCCGCCTTCGGGGGCGATCCTGCGAACGTCACCCTGTTTGGCGAGAGCGCCGGCGGCTCCAGCACCCTGGCGATCCTTGCCGCGCCCAAGGCCAAAGGCCTCTTCCAACGGGCGGCGGTGCAGTCGGGCGGCGGATGGTCGCCGCCTAAGACCCTGGCCGCCAAGGAGGCCGAGGGCCAGGCCGCCGCGACCAGGCTCGGCCTCGGCGACCAGCCGACGCTGGCGGGCCTGCGCGCGGTCCCGGCCGATCGGCTGATCGCGGAGACTTTGACCGGCGAATATGGCCCTTTCGTCGACGGCAAGCTGATGACCCGCACCCCGGCCCAGGCCTTCGCCTCGGGCCATGAGATCGATGTGCCGCTGATCATCGGGGCCAATTCGGGCGAGGACTCGCTGCTCGGCCGCAAGCTCGACGACCCGGCCCGCATGGTGGCGAACTTCGCCCCGAACCGGGCTCCTTACGAGGCAGAGGCGGCCAAGGGCGACGAGGCCGTCGTCCGCGCGGCCTTCGGCGACCGCTTCATGGTCGCTCCGGCTCGCTGGTACGCAGGCCAGGCCGCCGATGGCGCGCCGGCCTGGCTCTATCATTTCTCCTATGTAGGCTCGCGCTTTAGGCCATTCGGCATCACCACGGCCGCTCATGCTGCGGAGATCCAGTACGTCTTCGAATATTGGGGCCGCCGCACGCCCGAAAGCGCCGTCGCAGATGACGACCGGGCCATGGCCAGGCTGATGCACGGGTGCTGGGTCGCCTTCGCCAAGACCGGCGCGCCGACCTGCGACGCGGCATGGCCCGCCTATGATCCGGCGAAGGACGAGCTCGCCGAGTTCGGCGCGCAGAATGCGGTCCGGACGAATTTCCGCAAGCCGCAGCTCGACGCCCAGCAGGCCGCCGCCCTGCCAAGCCTTGCCTTGGACGCGAACTGAACGCCCGCGGCGGCGTTTGAGGACTCTGGCCTCTGCAGGGGAGTCTGAACCGATGGCCGCGCGTCCCACATGGCAGGGCTATCTGCGCCTGTCGCTGGTGAGCTGCCCGGTGGCGCTTTACACCGCGACTGCGCGTAGCGCCGATGTCTCGTTCAACATGCTGCACAAGCAGACCCACAACCGCATCCGGATGATCCCGACGGACCCGGAGACCGGACCCGTGGATCGCGCCGACATCGTCAAGGGCTACGAGATCGAGAAGGGGCGGTACGTCGTCGTCACCGACGACGAGATCAGGAACGTCCGCCTGGAAACCACGCGCACCATCGACATCGAGCGGTTTGTGGACGCCGACGAGATCGACCGGCTCTATTGGAACGATCCCTATTTCCTCACCCCCGACGGCGAGCTGGCGGCCGAGGCGTTCGGCGTCATCCGCGAGGCGATGGAGGGAGCTGGGAAGCTGGCCCTGGCCAGGGTGGTGATGCACCAGCGCGAACGGCTGATGGCGCTGGAGCCGCGGGACATGGGAATCCTCGCCTACACCCTGCGTAACAACAGGGAAGTCCGCGACCCGGCGGAGTACTTCGACCGGATACCCGACACCAAGGCCGACCCCAAGATGGTCGCCATCGCCGAGAAGATCATCGAGCAGCTCGAAGGCCCGTTCGATCCGAGCGAGTTCAACGACCGCTACGAGGATGCTCTGCGCAAGCTGATCGCAGAGAAGGAGGCTCACCACGGACGAACCGTGGCCGCCCCCGAGCCAAAGGAAGCGGAGGTCATCGACCTCATGGAAGCCCTGCGCCGCAGCCTGGGCGAGAGCGGCGGGGCGGGCAAGCGCCGCCCCGCAGAACGTCGCGCGCCCGCCAAGAAGAGCGCGGCGCGGAAGACGCCCGCTCGAAAGCGGGCGTCCTGATCGTTACTGGAACAGGCCCACGATCACCGAGGTGATGATGCCTGTGGCCGCCGCGGTCAGCACCACGTCGTTGTCGACACGGGTGTAGTAGTAGCCGCGGGGCGGGGGCGGCAGGTGATAGGTCCGGTAGTTGGTGATCCGATAGCGCTCGGCGCGATAGGCCGGCGGCAGGCGGTCGCCCCGGTTCCAGTAGCGATACTGGTAGCCCGGCGGTTTCTTGTAGGCCGCGGCGCGGTACTTGCGCTCGGCCTTGCGGACGTCCTTGTTGTATTGGCGCTCGGCCTTGTCCACCCGGCGATCGTACTGGCGCTCGGCCTTGGCTCGATCGTTGTTGTGGTAGGGCTGGGCGGAAGCGACGCCGGCGCTCGCCAGAATCGACAGGGCGACGGCGGCGGACAGGATTTTTTTCATGTCGGTCCTCAAAAACTCAAACACAGCCAGACCCTACGCCGGTGAGCTTGAGCCCTAGCTGAACCGTTCGGGTTGGCTGTCGTTCATGTTCACGGCGAAGCTAAGGCGCGATGTTTCAGCCCAGACGCTTGATCGCGGTCTCCAGTGACCGCTCGCTCTCGAAATAGTCGGCCCACGCGCTGGTCTTGGTGAGCAGGGCGGGGGTCGTGCGGATGGTGTAGCGCCGCGGATCGAGGCCTGCTCGCACCTGGGTCCAGTTGAGCGGGAAGGACACCGTGGCTCCATCCCGGGCGCGGGGCGAGAGCGGCGCCACCGCCGTCGAAAGTCGGTCGTTGCGCAGATAGTCCAGGAAAATGCGCCCGCCGCGCTTGGCCTTGGACATGTTGACGACGAAGCGTTCGGGCTCGTCCTTGGCCATGCGCTCGCACAATGTCTTCGCGAAAGCCTTGGCCGTCGGCCAGTCGAGTTCGCCCGTCGGCGGGGCGAGCGGGGTGACGACGTGGAGGCCCTTGCCACCGGTGGTCTTGCAGAACGCGATGAGGCCGACCGCCTCCAGATGGTCGCGCACGTCGCGGGCCGCTGCGATCACGTCATCGAAGGTGACGTCCGGCGCCGGGTCGAGGTCGAAGATCAGGCGGCCGGGCGTCTCCGGTTCGTGGGCCCGGCAGTTCCAGGGGTGGTATTCGCTGGCGCCGCTCTGGGCCAAGGCGGCCAGGGCCTCGGGCCGGTCGACCTGGATGTAGGGCTTGTGGTCGCCGAACACCTCGACCTGGGAGATGAGGTCGGAGGCTCCGGCGCCGGCGTGCCGCTGAAAGAACCGCTCGCCGTCGATCCCGTCGGGCGTGCGCACGATGGAGCAAGGCCGGCCCTCGATGTGCGGCATCATCCAGTCGGCTACGGCCTCCATGTATTGCGCCAGCTCGAGCTTGGTGACCGGCTCGTCGCTGTCGGCCGAGTTGGGCCAGAGCGGCTTGTCCGGATTGGAGATGGTCACGCCCATGACCACGGCCTGTCCCTTGCGCCGGGACGCGGCCGGCTTGGGCGTCGGCTCGGTGAGTTCGGCCTTTTCCGCGGGCATGGGTTCCTCCGCTTCGACGTCCTTGGCCGGCTTGTCCTCGCGCAGCCCCTTGAAGGAGGCCTGGCGAACATTGCCGTCGCCGGTGAATCCCGCGAACTCGATCTCGGCCACGAGTTCAGGCTTGGCCCAGGTAATGTCGCCCACCTTGCGAGGGGCGTTGGGACCGGTGAACGGGTTCTTGGTCGCCTTTACCGCTTCCAGCTTCGGCAGCAGCTTGCGGACGACCTCGCTGCCGAAGCCGGTGCCGACGCGGCCGACATAAACCAGCCCCTCATCGCGATAGACGCCGACCAGTAGCGAACGCATCCGCCCCTTCTCGCCGGTCCAGCCGCCGATCACCACCTCATGGCCGCCGCGGCACTTGGCCTTCATCCAGGCCTCGCCCCGGCCGGAGCGATACGGCGCGTCCAGCCTCTTGGAGACGATGCCTTCCAGCTCCAGCCGGCAGGCCGATTGCCAGACCGCATCGCCCGAGGTTTCGAAATGCTCGACATAGCGCAGGCGCGGTTCGTCCGCTCCCAGCAGCGCCTGCAGCTTCGCCTTGCGCTCCTTCAGGGGCAGGCCGCGGAGGTCGCGTCCATCGAGGAAAAGCAGGTCGAAGGCGAAATAGATCAGGTCCTCGCTGCGTCCGCCCGACAGCGCGGCTTGGAGTGCGGGGAAGTTCGGCTGTCCGTCCGCATCCAGGGCGACCGCCTCGCCATCGAGGATGCAGTCGGGCATCCCCTCCGCCGCCTTACCGATGGCGGCGAACTTCTTCGTCCAGTCGAGGCCCTTCCGCGTACGGATTATGGCCTTGCCGTCTTTCACCCGGATCTGCAGCCGATAGCCGTCGAACTTCACTTCGTGCGCCCAGCCGCCGCCGGGTGGCGGACGCGTCACGGACTTGCAGAGCTGCGGCTCGATGAAATCGGGCATGGCGGCGGCGACGCCCGCGGGGGCCGCATCGCGGGGCCGGGACTGCCAGACGCTGTCGGCCTTGCGCTGGCTGGCGGTCATGAACGGGGTGGGCGCCTTGCCCTTGCCGGCGGCGATGTCCTCCATCGAGCGGCCGGACGCGACGGATGACGCATTTTCCTTCAACAGGGCGTCGTCGTCCTCGTCACGAGCGAACTCGTCTCGGTGCTTGATGAGCAGCCAGTTGTTGCGGGCGCCGCCGTCCCGGTCGCGCTTCATCCGAACCAGCACGAAGCCGCCGTGCAGTCGCTCGCCCTGGAGCACGATCTTCAGGTCGCCCTTGGCGAGTCCGTCGTGGGCGTCGGTTCCCGGCTCGGGCGCCCAATAGCCCCGATCCCACAGCATGACCGAACCGCCGCCATACTGGCCCTTGGGAATGACGCCTTCGAAGTCGCCGTAGTCCAGCGGGTGGTCCTCGACCTCGACGGCCAGCCTACGCTCGTGGGGGTCTAGGGATGGTCCCTTGGTCACGGCCCAGGACTTGAAGACCCCGTCCAGCTCCAGGCGGAAGTCGTAGTGCAGCCTCGTCGCCGCATGCTTCTGGATCACGTAGCGCAGGTGTTGGGCCGGCTTCACCCTGGCCCGGCCGCTCGGCTCCGCCGTTTTGCTGAAGTCGCGCATCGACTGGTAGCGGGCGAGCTTGTTCGCCATAGAAGGGTCCCTCGGCGCTGCGCGCGTGATCGCCGCTGCGGGTTGCGGCGAGCGCGTTCACGAAGGCGTCCCGCCAGGCGGTGACGTCTTCGCGCTGGACGTTGTCGAAAAGAGCGCGCCAACGCTCGATTCGCTCCGCAAGCGGCATCGAGAGCGCCCGGTTGAGGGCCTCGGCGATCTCTTCGGGGCTGTTTGGGTTGACGATCAGGGCCTCGTGAAGCTGGTTCGCGGCGCCGGCGAACCGCGACAGCACCAGCACGCCCGGATCGTTCGGGTTCTGCGCCGCCACGAATTCCTTGGCCACGAGATTCATCCCGTCGCGCGAGGGCGTGACCAGCGCGACCTTGGCCGCGCGATAAACCCCCGCCAGCTCGTCGCGGCGGTAGTTGCGGTTCACGTAGCGGACCGGGTTCCAGTCGATGTCGGCGTACTCGCCGTTGATCCGGCCTGAAAGCGCATCCAACCGCGCGCGGATCTCCTGATAGGCCTCGACGCTCTCGCGGCTCAGCGGCGCGATCTGCAGGAACAGCACCTCGCGGCGGAGGTCCGGATGATCGGACAGCAACCGCTCGAAGCCCAGGAACCGCTCCTCCATCCCCTTGGAATAGTCCAGCCGGTCGACACCCACGATCATCTGCCGGAAGGCCGTGTGGGCGGCCATGACGTCATAGGTCCGCTGGGCCCGCGGGCTGCTGGCCAGCTCGGCGAACTCCTTGGCGTCGATGCCGATCGGGAAGGCCCCCGTCCGCAGCGGCCGACCGAAGGCGCGCAGCAGGCCATCGGCGGTGATGACGCCGTCGGCCTCGTTGAGCACGTACTCTTCGAAGGCCTGCTGGTACTCGGGGGTCTGGAAGCCGACAAGGTCATAGGCGAACAGGGCCTCGACCAGTTCCTTGTGGCGGGGCAGGGTGGTGATCAACTGGTGGGCCGGCCAGGGGATGTGGAGGAAGAAGCCGATCCGGTTCTTCACCCCCAGCTTGCGCAGTTCGAAGGCCAGGGGGATCAGGTGATAGTCGTGGATCCAGACGAGGTCGTCCGGTTCGATCAGCGGCCGCAGGGTCTCGGCGAAGCGGCGATTGACCCGCTGATAGCCCTCGTCGAACGACCGATCATAGGCGGTCAGGTCCTGGCGATAATGGAACAGCGGCCACAGGGTCTTGTTGGCATAGCCGTTGTAGTACTCGCTGAGGTCGGCCTCCTCGAGGTCGATGGTGGCGGTGGTCACCCCTTCGACCCGCTGCAGGTTCATGTGGCCGTTGAACTCGGTCACGGTCTTGCCGCTCCAGCCGAACCACAGGCCGGAATATTCCCGCAGCGCTGCGGCCAGGGCCATGGCCAGCCCGCCGACGGTCTCCTCGCCCTTGCCCGAGGGCGTCGTGACGCGGTTGGAAACGATGATGAGGCGGTTCATCGGGCCGCCTCCAGCCAGCTCAGCGCCGCCTCGACATTCTCCATGCGATAGATGGCGGTCGTGCGCCGCTGCGGTCCGACGAGTACGCCGTGCCCGCCAAGTTGGCGGACGGCGAAGAACCCATGCTCATCGGTGAGGTCGTCGCCGAGAAACACCGGCCGCGCGCCCTTGAACGGCGCCTCGGTCATGAAGGCGCGGATGGAGTCGCCCTTGCTGGCGCCAGGCGTGCGCAGCTCCATGACCATGTCGCCCGGCTGCAGGGTAAGGCCGGTGACCGTCGCCAGGCGTTCGGCCAGGCTGATGGCCTCGCGCGCCCGGTCGGGCGCCAGCCGGTAGTGGATGGTCAGGCTGAGAGCCTTGTCCTCGATGATGAGCCGTGGGTCGCTGGAGGCGAAATCGTTCAATGCGCTGCGGGCCGGGGCGATCCCGGGGTGGGGCGGGGCCTCGCCCACGACCCCGCGCGCGTCGCGGCGGATCAGGCCGTGGATGGCGGCGACGCACATGACCTTGCCTTCGAGGATCCGGTCGATGTCGTCCAAGGACCGGCCGCTGACCACGGCCAGCCTTCCGTGCAGGCGTTCGGCCAGGCGTTCGAGCAGCCCTGAGCGCCGCGGGTCGGGGCCTACGTCCTGCGGCCGCTCGACGATCGGCGCCAGTGTTCCGTCCAGATCCAGGAAAAGCGCTGCGCCTTCCAGTGTCAGGTGCGGGGGCTTTTCCAGCCCTATGCTCAGTTCTTCGATATCCATGCGCGCCTTTAAAGCCCCGCAGCGGATCGGGAACGTTCGACAGCGTGGTTTGATCCGGACGCGGGGCGCACTCAAAAATTCGCACACGATGGGGAAGCCCCATCGCGGGCTTGACGTTGCACGTTTGAACCGCGCTATGCGCGCAGGAACGCGGAATCTCGCGAAAAGGTGACCCCGAATGGCCGATCAACCGCTCGCCGACATGCTCGTCCTCTTTGGCGGTACGGGCGATCTCGCCCAGAGGATGCTGTTTCCGTCCCTCTACTTCCTCGACGCTGACGGCTTCCTGTCCGACAGCTTTGCGATCATCGCCACCGCCCGGACCGAGCTGGACCATGACGCCTTCATCGCGCAGGTGAAGGAAGCGGTGGCGGCCCGGGCGGAGGGGCTGGACGAAAAGGCCTGGAGCCGCTTCGAGAAGCGCCTGAGCTATGTGGTGGCCGACGCCACCAAGCCGGAGGGCGCAGCGACTCTCAAGGCGGCGATCGGCGATGGGCGCACGCCGATCTACTATCTCGCCGTCTCGCCCAGCATCTATGGCCGGGTGGCCGCGGCCCTGTCGGCCGCCGGGATGACCGGGCATGGAACGCGGATCATCCTGGAAAAGCCGATCGGGCGGGACCTTGAAAGCTCAAAGGTCACCAATGCGGCGGTGGCCGAGGCCTTCCCGGAGGAGAGCATCTTCCGGATCGACCACTACCTCGGCAAGGAGACCGTCCAGAACCTCCTGGCCCTGCGCTTCGCCAACACCCTGTTCGAACCGCTCTGGAACAATCTGACCATCGACCACGTCCAGATCACGGTGGCCGAGACCGAGGGCGTCGGCGACCGCTGGCCCTATTACGACGAATACGGCGCCCTGCGTGACATGGTGCAGAACCACATGCTGCAGCTCCTCTGCCTGGTGGCCATGGAGCCGCCGGCCGACATGGAGCCGGACAGCGTCCGCAACGAGAAGGTGAAGGTGCTGCGCTCGCTGCGGCCGGTCACCCGATCCGATGTCCAGACCGTCAGCGTGCGTGGCCAGTACACGTCCGGCGTCTCCAGCGGCCAGAGCGTGACGGGCTATGAAGCCGAGCGCGGCCAGCACTCGGACACAGAGACCTTCGTCGCCCTGCGGGTGGACATCGACAACTGGCGCTGGGCCGGCGTGCCTTTCTTCCTGCGGACCGGAAAACGCCTGCCCGAGCGCCGGACCCAGATCGCCATCCAGTTCAAGCCGGTGCCGCACTCGATCTTCGACGACGCGGCCAGGGAGGACCTGGCGGCCAACCGGCTGGTCATCGATCTGCAGCCGGACGAGGACATCGAACTGCTCTTGATGAACAAGGCCCCGGGCCTGGCCGAGCGCGGCATGCGGTTGCAGTCCCTGCCGCTCTCGCTGTCCCTGGCCAAGGCCTATTCCGGTCCCAACGCTCGGCGGCGGATCGCCTATGAGCGGCTGATCCTGGACGTCATCCAGAACAACAGCACGCTCTTCGTCCGCCGCGACGAGGTCGAACGCGCCTGGGAGTGGGTGGACGGGGTGGCCGACGCCTGGCGGGAATCGAACATGACGCCCAAGCCCTACGCCGCCGGAAGCTGGGGCCCTGCGGGGGCCTTCGCCCTTATCGAGCGGTCCGACCGGGCCTGGTACGACTAGCCGACGTCCAGCCGGAAGCAGCGCCGTTCGCCGGTCTCGCAGTCGGTGATCTCGACCTCACCCTCGTGCGCGAGATCGGCGAATTCCAGCGCCGCGTCCTCGAAGCTGGCGCCGAGCACTTCATAGGTCGCCCCGGACAGGGCGCGGGCTTCGAAGCGATGAACGTCTTGAGTCGCATGGAACATGGGCGGTCCCTTTCAGCGTCGCCCAACAGGAATCCATGATTCGCCAAAAGGATTCAGCGCACCGACGTCCAGGGCTTCGAAAGCATGGTTGCGCAGTTGATCAGCCCGACCAGCGAATAGGTCTGCGGATAGTTGCCCCACAGTTCGGCGCCGTCGAAGGCGATGTCCTCCGACAGGAGGCCCGCTGCCGTGCGTCGCTCGAGCATCTCCTTGAAGAGGCGCCTGGCCTCCTCGGTGCGGCCGGAGAGGTGCATGGCCTCGATGAGCCAGAAGGTGCAGATATTGAAGGCGGTCTTCGGCTCGCCGAAGTCGTCGGGGATGGCGTAGCGCAGCATGTACGAGCCGCGGCGCAGGCCCTTCTCCACGGCCGCGATGGTGGCGGCCATGCGGGGGTCGTCGGGCTTCACGAACCGGACGTCGACCAGTTGCAGCAGGCTGGCGTCGAGCTCGTCCCCGCCGAAGGTCGCGGCGAAGCGGCCCAGCTTGGCGTTCCAGGCGCGGTCCTCGATGGCCGCGCGGACCTTGGCGGCGCGATCGTTCCAGTGGGCTGCGCGCTCCAGCAGGCCGAGCCGCTCCGCGGCGTTGCCCAGCCGGTCGCACGCGGCCCAGCACATCACCGCCGAATAGGTGTGGATGTTCTCCCGGCCGCGGAATTCCCAGAGGCTGGCGTCGGGTTCGTCGTGCAGTTCGAAGGCCCGCTCGCCCACTGGTTCGAGCTGGTGGAAATCCGCCACCGAGGCGGGCCGCAGCAGGCGCTCGTCGAAGAAGGCCTGAACGGTGGAAAGGATGATCTGGCCGTAGACGTCGTGCTGCAGGTGTTCGTGCGCCTGGTTGCCGATGCGGACCGGTCCCATGCCGCGATAGCCCGGCAGATGCTCGGCGAACCGTTCGGTGAGGGAAGGCTCCATGCCGACTCCGTAGAGCGGCTGGATGTGGCCGCCGGCGGCGCAATCCACGATGTTCCGCAGATAGCCCAGGTAGTTTTCCAGGATATCGGCGGCGCCCAGCCGGTTCAGCGCCTGGACCACGTAGTAGGCGTCGCGGAGCCAGCAGTAGCGGTAGTCCCAGTTGCGGCCGCTGCCGGCGTGCTCGGGGATCGAGGTGGTCAGGGCCGCGACGATCGCGCCGGTCTCCTCGTGGGCGCAGAGCTTGAGGGTGATGGCCGATCGGATCACCGCTTCCTGCCATTCCAGCGGGATCGAGAGGGTGCGCACCCAATGGCGCCAATAGGCCGTGGTCTCCTTCAGCATCCGCTCGCAGGTGGCGGCGAGGTCCGCGTCGAAGCCCTCGTCCGGGCCGAGGAACATCGAGAACGGCTCCTCCAGGCGGAAGGCGCGCTCGGCCAGCAGGTGCGAGACGGCCGCGTCGGTGGTCAGCCGCAGCGTCGTGGCCCCGCCCACGAAGCGGATGTGGTTGGAGCCGGAGGTGCGGTCCGCCGGCCGCTCGCCCCAGTTTATCATCGGCCGGGTGCGAACCCTGACCCGGGCCACGCCGACCAGCGGTCGAACCATCCGAATGAACGCCATCGGGCGATAGATTCTGCCGAACTGCCGATAGCGGGGGCAGAAGTCGAGGACCTGGACGACCGCGCCATCGGCGTCGGTGATCTCGGTCGACAGGATGGGCGTGTTGCGCAGATAGCTCTGCCGGACGCTGGCCTGGTTCTCGACCTCGACGCTCCAGAACCCGTGCGTATCGGGATTTTCGGTCGGATCGTCGGAAAGCAGGGTGGCGAACATCGGGTCGCCGTCCACCCGCGGCGCACAGGCCCATACGAGACGGCCCGCCCGATCGACGAGTCCGCTGGCCGCACAATTGCCGATCGGAAAGAGGTCAAGGTTCTGGGTCATGTGGCAGGAATTCCCGACAAGCTTGCAGGTTCTCTGCGATGAGCGCTTCCCGGCAAGGTTGTTTCCGAATCGGGCCGCAGGGGAAACATTCGCCTAGGATCAGGATTTGGCGATATTGCGCCCCGGAGCGAAAGTGAGGCCGATGATCCGAGCCCGCCGCGCCAGAATCGTAGCGACCCTGGGCCCCGCCAGCCAGGAAGCTGGTCGCGTCGCCCAGCTCGCCGCCGCCGGAGCCGACGTGTTCCGCGTCAACTTCAGCCACGGCCTGCACGACGACCATGCCCGCACCATCGCCAATGTGCGCGCGGCCGAGGCCCATGTCGGCCGCCCCCTGGCGGTGCTCGCCGATCTGCAGGGGCCGAAGATTCGGCTGGGTGAGTTCGCCGACGGAACGGTCAGGCTGAAGGTCGGGCAGGACTTCCGCCTCGATGTCTCGGGGGAGCCGGGCGACTCCTCGCGGGTAGGCGTGCCGCTGGCCGAGGTGTTCAGCGTGCTGCGGCCCGGCTCCGACATCCTGCTCGACGACGGCAAGGTGCGGCTGCGGGTCCGCCGCAACGGCCCGGGCTTCGCCGAGACTGAGGTGCTGGTGGGCGAGCAACTCTCCGATCACAAGGGCTTGAACCTGCCGGGCCACGCGATCCCCATCCCCGCCCTGACCGCCAAGGATCGCGAGGACCTTGCCTTCGCCCTGAAGCAGAATGTCGACTGGGTGGCGCTGTCCTTCGTGCAGCGCGCCTCGGACATGGCCGAGCTGCGGCAGATCGTGCAGGGCCGCGCCGCCGTGCTCGCCAAGATCGAGAAGCCGGCCGCCCTCGACGCTCTCGATGAAATCCTCGACCTCTGCGACGGGGTCATGGTCGCGCGTGGAGACCTGGGCGTGGAGCTCAATCCCGAGGACGTGCCGGTGGTGCAGAAGTCGCTGATCCGGTCCGCCCGCACTCGCGGCATCCCGGTGATCGTCGCCACCCAGATGCTCGAGTCGATGATCCACGCGCCGACCCCGACCCGGGCCGAGGCCTCGGACGTGGCCGGCGCGGTCTACGAGGGGGCGGACGCGGTGATGCTGTCGGCGGAGACGGCGGCCGGCGACTATCCGGTGGAGGCGGTCACGATCATGAACCGCATCCTGACCCGCGTGGAACAGGACCCGCGCTGGCCCGAGCTGATGCGGGCGGAATATCCGGTGGACGATGCGGACGCCGACGCCCTGGTGGCCGCCGCCAGCCGTGCGGCCCAGGCGACCCCGACCGCCTGCATCGTGGCCTTCACCACCACCGGCCAGACCGCCCTGCGGCTCGCGCGCGAGCGGCCCCTGCAACCGATCATGGCGCTGACGCCGCATCACCACACAGCCCGCAGGCTCGCCCTGGTCTGGGGTGTCGAGACGCGGCTGACGCCAGACATATCCGACCCCGAAGACCTCGCTCGCCTCGCGGTGGAGCAGGCCGTGAGCGCCGAACTCGCCCGGCCCAACCAGCGGGTGATCATCCTGGCCGGCCTGCCCATGGGCTCGCCGGGAGCTGCGAACATCCTGCGGATCGCGCACGCGCCGAAACATTAGAGGGCTGGACTAATTCATAACTATTGGGTTATAGATCTGACCTATAACTGATTGGCTATGGATATGCCCGACGCCCACGACCTGCTCTTCCGAACCCTGGCCGATCCGACCCGGCGGGCGATCTTCGAGCGGCTCTGCCGCGATGGGGAACAGACCGTCGGCGCGCTGACGACCCATGCCGGCGTCTCACAGCCCGCGGTTTCAAAGCATCTGGGCCTGCTGAAACAGGCCGGCCTCGTGAGGGACCGGCACGAGGGCCGCCAGACCCACTACAGCGCCCAACTCGGCGCCCTTGCGCCCCTGGTCGACTGGACGAGCCGGATGACCGGTTTCTGGCAGGATCGGTTCGACGATCTCGAAGATCTGCTCAAGAGGATGGACCAATGACTGACACCGCAACCGAAACCCTTTCCGTGGTGATCGAACGCGATCTCGCCCACCCGGCGGAGAAGATCTGGCGCGCCCTGACGCAGCCGCACCTGATGGCGGAGTGGCTGATGAAGACCGATTTCGAGCCGCAGAAGGACCGCGGTTTCAGCTTCCAGGCGGAATGGGGCTCGGTCGAATGCCGCGTGCTGGAAATCGAGGCGAACCGGACGCTCGCCTATAGCTGGGACGCCAACGGGCTGAAGAGCGTTGTCACCTGGACGCTGACGCCCACCGGCGCTGGAACGCACCTGCGCATGGAACAGGCCGGCTTCCGGCCCGACCAGCCGCAGTTCCTCGGGGGCGCGCGCGCCGGCTGGCCGCGGTTCTTCGACAATCTCGAACACGTGCTGGCCAAGGCCGCCTGAAAGGCTCGCCGGGGCTAGACGACCTTGACCGGGATGCCTGTGCGGCCCCGGCCCTGGACGTCGACCCTGCGGCCGGCGCGCTCGAAGCCGAGGTCGACGGTCTCGTCGCCGATGCGCAGACCGTCGACGGTCAGCCAGTCGACGCCGTTGGGCAGGTGCGGATCGGAAACCCGCACCTCCCGGTTCCAGCCATCGACATTCACGCCCAGGCAGGCCTGAAGCATCATGAACACCGAGCCGGCGGCCCAGGCCTGGGGCAGGCAGGCGACGGGATAGGCTACGGGCGGCTCGCCGGCCATCCGCGGGAAGCCGCAGAACAGTTCGGGCAGCCGCATCTCGAAGGTGTTGGCGGTCTCGAAGAGTCCGGAGGTGAGGCTCAGCACCCCGTCGCGCTCCCCATAGCGGGCCAGGCCCAGGGCGCAGACGGCGGTGTCGTGCGGCCAGACCGAGCCGTTGTGATAGCTCATCGGATTGAAGCGCGGCTCGCCCACGGCCAGGGTGCGCAGGCCCCAGCCGGAGTCGAAGGACGAGGACAGCAGTCGCTGGGCCACTTTTTTGGCCCGCTCCGCGCTTGGCAGGCCGGAGAACAGCAGGTGGCCGGGATTGCTGCCCAGCACCCGGCAGAGCTCGCCCTCCCCGTCGATGGCGATGCCGTAATAGCCGAGGTCCTCCATCCAGAACCGCCGCTCGACAGCCTCACGGATCTGTTCGGCGCGCGCGGCCCAGCGGGCGGCGTTGTCCTGGTCGCCGCGATGGTGGGCCAGCTTGGCCATGGCCCGATAGGCGGCGAAGGCGTAGCCCTGGACCTCGACCAGGGCGATAGGCCCGTTCGGAAACCGTCCGTCGGCGTGGAAGACGCTGTCCTCGCTGTCCTTCCAGCCCTGGTTGGCGAGGCCGGACTCACGGCCGCGCTTGTAGTCGATCAGGCCGTCCCCATCGGAATCCCCATAGGCGTCGATCCAGTGGATGGCCCCCATCAGGGCCGGCCACAGGTCGTCGATCAGGGCGAGGTCGCGGGTTCGCTCGGCATAGGCGCCGGCCAGGGCTACGAAGAGGGGCGTGGTGTCGACCCCGCCGTAATAGCGTGCGAAGGGCACCTCCCCCATGGCCGGCATCTCGCCCTTGCGGGTCTCGTGCATGATCTTGCCGGGGGCCGAGTCGCGGAAGGCCGAGACTTCCTCGGCTTGGTGGGCGGCCAGATAGGTGAGCACGCCGCGGGCCAGCGACGGGTCGAACCACAGGATCTGCCAGGCGGTGATGATGGCGTCGCGACCGAAGGCGGTGGAGAACCAGGGGATGCCCGCGTAGGGGTAGGGGCCGGTCTCCATGCGCGTGGTCAGAAGGGCCAGGTCGGCCCGCGACTTCTCCACCCACTCGTTGAACAGGCGCCCGGAGGTCTTCAGCCGCGCGCCATGCCGGCGGCGGGCGCGCATGTCCCAGCGGGCGCGGGCGGCGGCGTAGCGGAACCGCTCGCGGCTGGGGGTTACGCCGCTGGTCGCGCCGACCTCTAGATACAGCTCGAGCCGGCCCTCTGGCTGCAGCGAGTACATGTAGTCGGCGCGATGGCTGCTGATCCGGCCCGGCGGGTCGGAGAACGAGATGACGCTCGCGCGCTCCACCTGGTCGAGGCCCTCGTAGCAGAACCGCACGCTGCGGCCGTTGACCTCCGGCGCATGCAGGTAGCCGCGTTGGCGCCGGTGCAGGCCGCGCACCTCGAACATGTCGCGGAAGTCCGCGCCGAACTCCACCGAGAGGGGGATCAGGACCACGTCGCGGCTGTAATTGACGCAGCAGATCCGCTCGTAGAGCCGCTCTTCCCAGAGGAACCGCTTGCGTTCCACGTGCAGGACGCCGGGCGGGCCCATCGGGCCGCCCGGATAGGGCAAGGCCTGGTTCGCGCCATGCGAGGTGAAGAAGACGTTGTCCTGGGCGATGGCGGCCGAGAGCAGCGACGGCGGCCGGCTGCCGATGAACACCCTGAAGGTCGACAGAATCCGCGTATCGTTGTGGAAGAGACCGTCGCTGGCGCCGAGGATGTCGCCGAAGGCGTCGGCCACCACGAAGGTGTCCTTGTCCTTCAGAGCGAACAGGCGATAGGGAACCCTCGGCTCGCCCGTTTCACCAGCCTCGACCGGCGCGTCTGGCGCCGGAGCGATATCGTCCATCTGTCCCTGCCTCAGGCGTTCGCGACAAGCGCGACGCCCCGTTCCGGACGGGCCGTTCCGAGGCCGGCATAGAGGTCAAGATAGCGCCGGGCCATGGCGACCGCGGAGAATCGTTCGTTGAATCTGCGCCTTACCTCGCGCCGGTTCAAGCTGAGCACTCGGGGGAGGGCGGCGACGGCCTCGTCTTCGTCGGCGACGATGGCGCCGGTCAGGCCGGACTCGACGACCTCCGGCACCGAGCCGCAGCCATAGGCGAGCACCGGCGTGCCGCAGGCCATGGCCTCTATCATCACCAGGCCGAAGGGCTCGGGCCAGTCAATGGGGAACAGCAGGGCCTCGGCGCCGCCCAGGAAGGCGGACTTCTGCTCATCGCCGATCTCGCCGATGAACTCGACCAGGGTCTCGCCTGCCAGCAACGGAGCGATCTTTTCCTCGTAGTAGCGGGCGTCCACGGCGTCCACCTTGGCCGCGATCTTCAGCGGCCGCCCGGTGCGCTTGGCCAGGGCGATCGCGCGGTCCGGCCGTTTCTCCGGCGAGATGCGGCCGAGAAAGGCGAGGTAGCCGCCAGGCTCGTAGCTCGGTTGGTAAAGGTCGGCCTTCACCCCGTGGTGCACGGTCCCAGCCCAGTTGGCGAAGGTGACGGGCAGGCGCTGGGAATCCGAGATCGAGACGAGGGGATACTGCTTCCAGCGCCAGTAGACGCCGGGCAGGTCCTTCAGGTCCAGGCGGCCGTGCAGAGTGGTGATCGTCTTGTCCGCCATGTCCTCAAAAAACGGGAAGTGGATCATGTCGGTGTGGAAGTGGATGACGTCGAACTCGTCGGCGCGGCGGCGCAGGTCCCACAGCATGGACATGTGCGCAGCCAAATCCGATTTCAGCGGCGCCGGATCGAGCCTGATCGCTTGATCGCGCACCTTCACGAGGGTGGCGGCGGTCCTCGCCTCGGCGGTCGCGAACAGCGTCACATCATGGCCCAGCTCGACGAGGGCGTCGGTCAGATGGGCGACGACCCTCTCAGTCCCCCCATAAAACCGCGGCGGCACGGCTTCGTAGAGCGGCGGGACTTGAGCGATACGCATAACGCTGCCTCCTCTGGGGGTTGAAGATGCGCCGCGGCGCCTGGCTCGCGCGCCGACTGGGGCCGGTGATTTAGTTCCCGAGCAGGGGCTCTGGTTCCGATTCGCCTGAGCCGTTTTCGTCGCCTGAAAGGCGAATCTCTGGCGCGTTTACGGCGTGGCCGCGTTATGGGCCTGTGATGATCGAGAGCTTCGCAGATCCGGACAGCCTGGCCGACCATGCCGCCGGTCTCGCGGTGGAGGCCCTGGCCGCGGCGATCGCCGCGCGGGGCGGGGCCGTCCTGGTCGGAACGGGAGGCCGTTCGCCGGCGCCGGTCTATGATCGGCTGGCCCGGTCGGCGCTGGATTGGTCCAAGGTCAAGGTCACGCTTTCGGACGATCGCTTCGTGCCGTCGACCTCGCCGGATTCCAACGAGCGGCTGGTCCGTGAGCGGCTGTTGGTCGAGGCCGCGGCCGTGGCGCAGTTCACACCGATGAGCGTCGAAGCGGTCAGCGTAGACGCCGCCGCGGAAGCGGTAGAGGCCGGCGTGCGGGCGCTCGCGCCCTTCGACGTCATGCTGCTGGGCATGGGCGATGACGGGCACGTGGCCTCGCTGATCCCAGGCAGCCCGGTGCTGGCGGCCGGCATGGACCCTTCGGGCGACCGCTACTGCCTGGGCGTGCCGGCGGGCGTAGGCTCGCCGCCGGTGGCGCGGGTCACCCTGACCCTGCCTGCCCTTCTCCAGGCGCGGCTGACCCTCATCCTGATCTCCGGAGAAGCCAAACGGCGGATCGTCGAGGCCGGGAACGGACTGCCCGTGCATGCGCTGCTGGAACAGGCTAAAGCGCCTGTGCGCATTCTCTGGACGCCGTAAAAGTCGGAGCGAGTTCCATGGCTGCTGCCTTGCATCCCGTCACCGCCGCGGTCACGAACCGCATCATCGAACGTAGCCGCGAGAGCAGGGCCGGCTATCTGAGCAGGATCGAACAGGCCCAGCACGATGGGCCGGGGAGGGCCAAGCTCTCCTGCGCCAACTGGGCGCACGCCTTCGCGGCCAGCCCGGAGGGCGACAAGCAGCGGATGCGCAATCCGGCGTCCCCTAATGTCGCCATCGTCTCGGCCTATAACGACATGCTCTCGGCCCACCAGCCGCTGGAGCGGTTCCCGCCGATCATCAAGGCCGCCGCAGAGGCGGTGGGGGCGACTGCCCAGTTCGCCGGCGGCGTCCCGGCCATGTGCGACGGGGTCACCCAAGGCCGGCCGGGCATGGAGCTGTCGCTGTTCTCGCGGGACGTGATCGCCATGTCGACGGCAGTCGCCTTGACCCACGACGCCTTCGATGCGGCCCTGATGCTGGGCATCTGCGACAAGATCGTGCCGGGGCTGGTGATCGGGGCCCTGTCCTTCGGCCACCTGCCCGTGATCTTCGTGCCCGGCGGGCCGATGACCTCGGGGATCTCCAACGCCGAGAAGGCGCGCGTGCGCGGCCTGTTCGCCGAGGGCAAGGCCACCCGCGACGAGCTGCTCGAAAGCGAGATGAAGTCCTATCACGGGCCCGGGACCTGCACCTTCTACGGCACGGCCAACTCCAACCAGATGATGATGGAGATGATGGGCCTGCACCTGCCGGGCTCGGCCTTCGTGCACCCCAACACCCCGTTGCGCGACGCCCTGGTCGCCGCCGCGCCCAGGCGGGCGGTGGAGATCGCCCATGGGAGCAACGCCTATACGCCCATGGCCGTGGTGGTGGACGAGAGGTCGATCGTCAACGCCATGGCCGGGCTGCTGGCGACCGGCGGCTCGACCAACCATACCCTGCACCTGGTGGCCATGGCGCGTGCGGCCGGGGTGGTCATCGACTGGTCGGACTTCGACGAGCTTTCCCGCGTCACGCCGCTGCTGGCCAGGGTCTATCCGAACGGCTCGGAGGACGTGAACGCCTTCCACGCGGCTGGCGGCATGGCCTTCGTGGTCCGTCAGTTGCTGGACGCCGGCCTGGCGCATGAGGACGTGGTGACCGTCGCCGGCGGCAACCTGCGCGCCTACCAGCAGGAGCCCTTCCTCCAGGATGGCCAGCTCGTCTGGCGCGAGGGCGCCGAGGAGTCGCTCAATCCCGACATCCTGCGGCCAGTCAGTGATCCCTTCCTGTCCGAGGGCGGAATCCGGCTGCTCACTGGCCCCCTGGGGCGGGCGGTGATCAAGACGTCTGCGGTCAAGGAGGCGAACCTTGCGATCGAGGCGCCGGCCATCGTCTTCTCGGACCAGGACGAGCTGCTGGCCGCCCACGCGCGGGGCGAGCTCAATCGCGACTTCATCGCCGTGGTGCGCTTCCAGGGGCCGACCGCCAACGGCATGCCCGAGCTGCACAGTCTGACACCTGTGCTGGGCGTCCTGCAAGACAAGGGCTTCAAGGTGGCGCTGGTCACCGATGGGAGGATGAGCGGCGCATCGGGCAAGGTGCCGGCCGCGATCCACGTCAGTCCGGAGGCCGCACATGGGGGGCCGCTGTCGCAGGTGCGCGACGGAGACCTGATACGGCTCGACGCCCATGCGGGCGTGCTGGAGGTTCTGGTCGATGCGGCCGAGCTCGCCGCGCGACCGAAGGCGTCGACCTCGGGCTCGAACGTGGGCTATGGGCGTGAGCTGTTCGGCTGGATGCGCCGGGCGGCGGCGCCCGCCGAGTTGGGCGGCGGCGCCCTCTTTGGAGAGCTTGCGTGAAGATCGTCTATACCGGCCTCGTCGGCGATATCGGGGGCACCAATGCGCGCCTGGCGGTGGTGGATTCCGCAGGGAGGATCCGCAATCCCAAGACCTATCCGGCCGAAGAGTACGGCTCGCTCACCGAGGTGATCGCCGAATATCTGGAGACCACGGTGGGCCGTCAGCGGCTCTATAGCGCCGTGCTGGCGGTGGCCGGGCCGGTGGTCGACGGCGAGATCGAGTTCACCAACCTGGACTGGCGGGTGTCCGAGGCCGAGCTGATCGGGGCCTTCGAGTTCCAGGCAGTCCGGCTGGTCAACGACTTCGCGGCCCAGGCGATGGCCGCTCCGGTGCTCGACGCCGACGACCTGCGCCCCATCGGCGACGTCTCCCGCGGCGCCGACAGCGCGCCCATGCTGGTGCTGGGGGCCGGGACCGGCTTCGGCGTCGCCATCCTCGCGCGGACCGATCGCGGAGACGTAGCCATCCCCAGCGAGGGCGGCCATGCCGGCTTCGCCCCCTACGACCAGGTCGAGGCGGCCATCTGGGAAGGGCTGCGAAAGACCCATGGCCGGGTGTCGATCGAGCGGCTGCTGTCGGGGCCGGGCCTCTATGCGCTCTATCGGGGCCTCGCGGAGGTGCGCGGCGTGGCTGCGGACCTCAAGGACGAGAAAGAGGTCATGGCGGCCGGCCAGCAGGGCGGCGACCTCCTGGCCGAGGAGACCCTGGAGCGGTTCTGCGAGATCCTCGGCTCGGCGGCGGGTGATATCGCGCTGACCACCGGGGCGCGGGGCGGGGTCTACGTGGCCGGCGGCATCGCGCCGCGCCTGGCCGATCGCCTGGCCTCCGGGGGCTTTCGGCGGCGGTTCGAGGACAAGGGCCGGCTGTCGGACTTCATGCACGACATTCCCACCTATCTGATCGTCCATCCCTATGCAGCGCTGGTCGGGGCGGCGCGCCTGCTGGAGCATTTGGAGACAAGCCCCCTATGACGCTCACCGAGATCCTGAAGCTCGCGCCCGTTGTCCCGGTGCTGATCATCGAGGATGAGGCGCAGGCCGTGCCGCTGGCCAGGGCGCTGACAGCCGGCGGGCTCTATGCTCTGGAAGTCACCTTGCGCACGCCGGTGGCGCTGGAATGCATCCGCCGGATCGCCGGCGAGGTGGAGGGTGCGGTCGTCGGGGCCGGCACCGTCACCACGGCCTCGGCGCGCCAGGCCTGCGCCGAGGCGGGCGCGCGCTTCGCCGTCAGCCCCGGCCTGATCGAGGGTGAGACCGCGGAAGGACCGGTTCCGCTCCTGCCGGGCATCGCTACCGCGACCGAGCTGATGTCGGGCCTGCGGGCCGGCTTCTCGCATTTCAAGCTGTTCCCAGCCAACGTCGTCGGCGGCGTCGGCGCCCTGAAGGCGTTCGCCAGCCCCTTTCCGCAGGCCAGTTTCTGCCCCACCGGCGGCGTCGATGCGAAGAACGCCCCCGACTACCTGGCCCTCTCCAACGTGATCTGCGTCGGCGGAAGCTGGGTGGCCCCCGGCGATGCCGTGAAGGCCGGGGATTGGGCCCGGATCACCAAGCTGGCCACGGAGGCGGCGGGTCTCCACGCCTAGTTGGACGCACCCTCGCTCGCACCTCCCCGCTTGGCGGAGTATCCAGGCACAGCTATCGCCCCTTGAACACTCCAGGCCGGCGTTCCTGAACGGCGCGGACGCCCTCGGCGAAGTCTTCGGTGGCGCGCAGGATGCTCTGCTGGTCGTGTTCGTGGCTGGTCTGGGCGCGGACGGTGGCGGCCAGTTCGCCGCGCAGGGTCTTGCGGGTGGCGATCACTGCAAGCGGCGCGTTCTCGGCGATCTCGGCGGCCAGGGCCTGGGCGGCCGGCAGCAGTTCGTGCAGCGGGACCATCTCGTCGGCGAGGCCCCAGGCGAGCGCTTCCTCGCCCTTGATGCGGCGGCCGGTCAGGAACATCAGGCTGGCCCGCTGCTCGCCGATCAGGCGGGGCAGGGTGTGGGTCAAACCAAAGCCCGGATGGAAGCCCAGCTTCACGAAATTGGCCGAGAACCGGGCCTCCGGGGCGACCACCCGGAAGTCGGCGACGAGCGCCAGGCCAAGGCCCGCCCCCACCGCCGCGCCCTGCACCGCCGCGACCATCGGGGTCTCGATGGAGAACAGTCGCACGGCCTGCTCATAGAGGCTGTCGACCCCGCTCATGCCCGTGCCGCCGATGCCGGTGGGGGAGACCAGGTCGGCGCCGGCGCAGAACGCCTTGCCGCTGGAGGCCAGCACCACCGCGCGAATGTCGTTGTCCTTGTCGAGGGCTTCGAGCGCGTCGGCCAGGTCGCGCATCAGCTCGACCGAGACGTGGTTGTTCGGCGGCCGGTCGATGACCAGCGTCGCCACATGGCCTTCGGTGGTGACGGTCAGGTGGTCGCCATAGGCAGTCTTCATCGTCTCGATCCCATCAGGTTACGGGCCACCACCCACTTGTGGACTTCGGTGGGGCCGTCATAGATCCGCATGGTGCGCAGGCGCGAGGCCATGAGCTGAAGCGGCAGTTCCTTGGTCATGCCCATGGCGCCGAAGGTCTGCATGGCGCGGTCGACGACCTCCCAGGCCATCTCGGTGGCGTAGGCCTTGATCATCGAGATCTCGATCCGCACGTCGCGGCCCTCGTCCAGCTTCCAGGCGCAGTCATAGGTCATCAGCCGGGCGGCGTGGATGCGGGTGGCCGCGTCCGCGACCCACCATTGGATCGCCTGCCGTTCCGAAAGCGGAAGGCCGAAGGTCTTCCGCTGGGGCGCATACTCACAGATCATGTCCAGCGCTCGCTGGGCCATGCCGATCGACCAGGACGCCATTTCGATGCGGCGGGTTCCCAGCCGAAGCTGCATCGGCCCGAAGCCGTTGCCCTCCTGGCCCAGCAGCTTCCAGCCCTCGACCCGGCAATCCTCCAGCGCCACCTCGTAGGTCGCCTGGCCGCCGATCATCGGAATGCGCCGCAGGACGTTGAAGCCGGGCGTCCCCTTGTCGATCAGGAAGGCGGAGATGCCGCCGCGCGAACCCTTTTCCCGGTCCGTCACCGCCATCAGGATGGTGAAGTCGGCTTCCTGCGCACGGGTGATCCAGATCTTGCGGCCGTTGATGATCCAGTCGTCGCCGTCCCGCTCGGCCCGGGTGATCATGCCGGCCGGGTCGGCCCCTGCGCCGGGCTCTGAGATGCCGATGGCGCTGATCGTCTCGCCTCGGACGTAGGGTGCGAGATAGGCCTCCCGCTGCCGCTCGTTCACGGTCGCGGCCAGCATGCGCAGGTTCGGGCTGTCCGGCGGCAGGGTGTAGGGGGTGATGGTCCGCCCCAGCTCCTCGTTGACCCCGACCATGGCGACGTTGGGCAGGTCGATGCCGCCCACGTCCTCCGGCGCGTCCAAGCCCCAGAGGCCGAGGGACCTCGAAACCTCGTCGAGCCTGGCGTGTTCGGCCGCCCCGATGCCCAGGCCCTTGCCGTCGGCCTCCCGGGCCAGGACGCCGGCTTCCAGCGGCATCAGCTCGTCGCGGACGAACCGGGCCACCAGCTCCTTCAGCATCCTGTGTTCGTCGGATAGAGCGAAGTCCACTAGCCCTCCCCCGCGTCAATGGGCGATCCTTGAGGATCATAACGATGCGGTCTGCAGAGGGGAGGCCTGACGTGGCGGAAGTAAAGCAGCTGGCCAGTGAAGCCACGGGCCCCCTGAAGGGAATCCGCGTCCTAGACCTGACCAGCGTGGTGTTCGGCGCCTATGCGACCCAGATGCTGGGCGACCAGGGGGCGGAGGTCATCAAGCTCGAGGACCCCGGCTCGGGCCGCGGCGATGGCGGCGACATCATGCGCTGGCCCGGCCATACGCCGCAGGACTGGCCGCGGGACCTGGGGCCGATCTTCCTGGCCATCAACCGCAACAAGCGCTCGGTGCTGATCGATCTGAAGGACCCGAAGTCCCGGCCGGCGCTCGAGGCCCTGATCCGGAGCTGCGACGTCTTCGCCTCCTCCATCCGCTATGACGGCCTCAAGCGGCTGGAGCTCTCCTACGAGGACGTGAAGGCGCTGCGGCCGGACGTGGTCTATGTCCACGCGGCGGGATACGGCTCGGAAGGGCCCTATGCCGGGGAGCCGGCCTATGACGACCTCATCCAGTCGGCCTCGGGCCTGGCCGACGTCCTGCCGCGGACGGACGGCAATCCGGTCCCGCGCATCCTGCCCAGCCTGATCGCCGACAAGGTCTCGGGCCTCTTCATGTGCCAGGCGATCACTGCGGGCCTCCTGAGCCGCGAGCGCAACGGCGGCGGCCAGTTCATCGAGGTGCCGATGCTGGAATGTGTCACCAGCTTCAATCTGGTCGAGCACCTCTACGACCACACCTTCGACCCGCCCACCGGCCAGTGGGGCTACCAGCGGGTGGTCAACCCGCACCGCAAGCCGTTCCCCACCAAGGATGGCTACATCGGCCTGCTGCCCTATACCGACAAGCAGTGGGACATCTTCTTCAACGTGGCCGGCTGGGGCGACAGCTTCGGCAAGGACCCACGCTTCCAGGGCGCCGAGCGCGGCCGCCACACGCACGAGCTCTACGCTCTGGTCGAGACCGTTACGGTCACAAAGACCACGGACGAATGGATCGAGCTCCTGAAGCCGCTGTCGATCCCGGTGACCCGGACCAATCGGCTGGACGACCTGCCCACCGATCCGCACCTGGCCGCGGTCGGCTTCTTCCAGAAGTACGAGCATCCCCAGGCCGGAACCTATGTGGCGATGAAGCCGCCGGTGAAGTTCACCGGCACCCCGGCCAACATCCGCCGTCATCCGCCCAGGCTCGGCGAGCACACCGAAGAAGTGCTGGCCGAGTTGTCGCAGGCGGAAGGAGCGAAATAGCCGTAAAGCTCCCCCGGAGGGGGAGCAGTCAGCCGAAAGGCTGACTGAGGGGTTTCCCAGTCGGGGAGGACCGCCTGTCGGCGGCCCCCTCCGTCTCGATGCTCCGCATCGATCTACCTCCCCCAATGGGGGAGGTACTGGACAACCTAGACCGGGACGAACACCGGGACGGGCGGCCCGTTCGTCGTCGGCTGGAACTTCACCTTCACCTTCTGGCCGATGGAGAGCGCCTCAGGCGCCACGCCCAGGAAGTTGGTCAGCACGGCCGGGCCCTCGTTCAGGGTCACGTAGCCGATGGCGTACGGGCCCGAAGGTGAGCGACGCATGACGCTGTAGGTGTAGATCACGCCTTCGCCGGGGCTCTCTTCCCACACCGTCTTCTCGGAGAAGCAGAACGGGCAGAGGGCGCGCGGGTACCAATGGGCCTGGCCGCAGTCGTTGCAGCGCTTGATCAGGAACTTGCCTTCGGCGGCGGCGTCCCAGAAGGGCTTGCTTTCGATGGTGACGGCGGGCGCCGGGATATCCCGGGTCATCACGTCGGGGCGGTCTTGGACGTCGGTCATTCTTAGGCCTCCCGTTCCATGATGAGGGTCGCCGCGCCGTGGCGCGTGCCGAGCGAGCCGCCCGTGCCGTGGGCCAGGGCGATGTCGCAGTTGGGGACCTGCACCTTCTCGTGGGCCTCGCCGCGGAGCTGGCGCACCGCTTCGATGACCTTGGTGATGCCGCCCCGGTTGGTCGGATGGTTGTTGCAGAGGCCGCCGCCGTCGGTGTTGAACGGCAGCTTGCCGACGCCCGAGATCAGGTTGCCGTCGGCGACGAACTTGCCGCCCTGGCCCTTCTCGCAGAAGCCCAGGTCTTCGAGCTGCATCAGCACCGTGATGGTGAAGCTGTCGTAGATCGAGGCGTACTTGACGTCGGACGGCTTCACGCCGGCCTCGCCAAAGGCGATCGGGCCGGACCAGACCGCGCCGGAGTGCGTCAGGTCGAGGCCGCGGCCGCCTTGCGGACCCTTGGGCGACTCGCCGGCGCCCATGATCTTCACCTTCGGGCGCTTCAGGCTCTTGGCCACCTCGGGCGAGGTGACGATCAGCGCGCCGCCGCCGTCGGTGACGACGCAGCAGTCGAGCAGGTGCAGCGGATCGGAGATCATCCGCGAGTTCACCACGTCCTCCACCGTCACCACGTCCTTCAGGAAGGCGTTCGGGTTGTACTGGGCGTGGTGGCTGGCGGCGACCTTGATCCAGGCGAGCTGCTCGGAGGTGGTGCCGTACTCGTACATGTGGCGCATGGCGCACATGGCGTAGGTGTTGTGGGTCGAGCCGCCGTAGATGTTCTCATAGCCGGCCTCGGGCGGGCCATCGGTCAGTTGGCCCGGCTTGCCGGAGCCGCCGCCGAAGAACTTGTTCTGGCGCGGACGGCCGGCGAGGGTCACCAGGGCGACCGTGCACTTGCCTTCGGCGATGGCCTGGGCCGCGTGGCCCACGTGCAGCAGGTAGGACGAGCCGCCGGTCTCGGTGGAGTCCATGTGCCGGACGTTCCGAAGGCCCATGTAGTCGATCATCGACATGCCGCCGAAGCCGGGGGCGTCGCCGGCGCAGAAATAGCCGTCGATGTCGTCCTTGGTCAGGCCGGCGTCCTCGAGCGCGCCCTTGGCGCACTCGGCGTGAAGCTGCGGGGTGGATTTGTCGGGCGCGTCGCGGAGCGGATGCTCGTACGCCCCCATAATGTAGGCCTTGCCTTTTATGCTCATGCGTTTCCCCGGAAATTATCTTTCAAGAATGGCTCTCGCTTATCGCGGCGCAGCATGGACGGCAACCGTCTGCCCGGAAGCGGCGGTCGCCGTGCTGCAAAACTGGGCCGCGCTGGAGCAGCCCAGGTTCCGATTTCATGGTCGTCCGGCGGCCGCCAGGCAGCCGCCGGCTGATCCGCCTTAGGCCGGCTGCTGTTCCTTCATCGCCGCGATGCGGGCGTCGCGCAGGGCGGTGCGGCGCACCTTCCCGGCGTCGTCGCGCAGCGGTTCGTCGACGAATTCGTAGGTCCGGGGCTGCTTGTAGGTGACCAGCTTGGCGGCCAGATGCGCCCGAAGCGACGCTTCGTCGCGCCCGCCCCTGGTCTGCACGATCGCGTGAATGAGGTTGCCGAGGTCGTCGTCCGGAATGCCGATCACCGCGCAGGACTGGACGTCGTCATGCTCCTCCAGCGCCGCTTCGATCTCGGCCGGATAGACGTTGGAGCCGCCCACCAGGATCATGTCGGTGCGCCGGTCGGCCAGGTAGAGATAGCCTTCCTCGTCGAACCAGCCGATGTCGCCCAGGCTTTCCCAGCCGCCAGGCAGGGTCTTGGCCGTCGCGCCCAGGTACTTGTAGGACGGGGCCGCGCCTTCGGGCCGGCGCATGTAGATCTCGCCGACCTCGCGCGGGGGCAGGGGGTTGCCGGCATCGTCCATGGCGACCATCTCGCCCATCCGCACCTTGCCGACGGAGCCGCGGTGGGTCAGCCACTCGGTGCCGGAAATCGCCGTCGAGGCCTGGGCCTCGGTGCCGGCGTAGAGCTCCTGGATCACCTCGCCGCCGAGCCAGTGGATGAAGGCTTCCTTCAGCCAGGGCGGGCAGGGCGCGGCCAGGTGCCAGAGGGTCTGCAGGGACGACAGGTCGTACTTGGTGCGGACCTCCTCCGGCAGGTGCCAGATGCGGTTCATCATGGTCGGGACCAGGTAGATCCAGGTCGCCTTGTGCCGCTCGATGTTGGCCAGGGTCGCCTCGGCGTCGAAGCGGGGCATCAGCACCATGTGCGCGCCCATGTTGAAGGCCGACATCATCATGCCGAAGCCGGCGTTGTGATAGAGCGGCGCCGGCAGCAGGCACACCGAGTCCCGCTTGATCTGCCAGCCGCCGACCTCCGGGGTTTCCCTGGCGCTGACGCCCGGCTGGCCGGCCAGGATCAGCTTCGGGCGGCCGGTGGAGCCGCCGCTGGTCGGGGCCTTGGAGATCGGGGCGGTCTGGTCGGGCAGGTCGCTCTCGTCGTCCGACAGGGCCGCCAGGTCCTTCACCGACAGCAGCGGCCGGTCGATCTCGTGCTCGAACTCGGCGATCACCACCGGCGTCTTGGCCAGTTCCATGATCGCCTCCAGCTCGCCCTTGGGCAGGCGGAAGGAGATCGGCTGGGGCGTGGCGCCCAGCTTCCAGATGCCCCAGCAGGCGACGGCGAAATCGGTCGAGTTGGGAAGGCCGAGCGTGACGAGGTCGCCGAATTTCACGCCCTTGGCGGCAAGGCCGCGGGCGACGCGGTTGGAGAGCTTGTGGAACTGGTCGTAGGTAAGGGTCACATCGCCGCAGCTCACCGCGGGCGCATCGGGCTTCAGTTCGGCGAGCTGCTTGAGCTTGGCGCCGAGCGAGATCATCTCGTCAGGCATGTTCGTCCCTAAAAATGGGTCGGGCTCTTATGGCCCCTGGATTGAATGCGAGCGCGCCGCCGAAATCGCGAGGGGCGGGCGACGGCTAGTTTCCTCTAGGGCACTCGTCGAGGGCAAGCGCCGATTGCGGCCGGCCCGGATTCAGGGTTTAGGAAGTCGTACATTTGTTTGAATAGGGAGAGGGGCCGATGTCAGTCGAAGAGCTGATGAGCCAGGAGTTCGGGACGCTTGCCGACGTGATCAGGGCGCAGGCCGCCGAGCTGAAGGACAAGCCCGCTCTCGTCGACGCCAACCGCACTATTTCCTACGCCGAGCTCGACGAGCTGATGGACCGCATCGCCGTCGCCCTGCAGCGCGACGGTGTCGGCAAGGCGGACGTCGCCGCGGTCTGCGCCACCACCTCGGTCGAGTATGGCGCGACCTTCTTCGGCATCCTGCGGGCCGGCGCGATCGTCGCGCCGCTGGCGCCGTCCTCGACGCCGGAAAGCCTGGTGATGATGCTGAGCGACTCCGGCGCCAAGGTCTTCTTCCTGGACGCCGGCGTGGCCAAGGCGCTGGAGGGCGTCGCCGGCCAGATCACCGCCAAGCGGGTGGCCCTGGACGGTTCGGCCGCCGGGGTCGCCTTCGAGGAATGGCTGGCGCCCAAGGGTTCCAAGCCGGCCCCCGTCGAGGTCGAGCCCGACCAGGGCTTCAACATCATCTACTCGTCCGGCACGACCGGCGCGCCGAAGGGCATCGTCCAGCCGCACCGCATGCGCTGGGGCCAGATCCGCCGCGGGGTCTATCCGGCCGACGCGGTGACCATGATCTCCACGCCGCTCTATTCGAACACCACGCTCGTCTCCTACCTGCCGACCATCTCCAATGGCGGCACGGCGGTGCTGATGCCGAAGTTCGACGCCGAGCAGTTCCTGAAGCTCTCGGCGCAGAACAAGGTGACCCACGCCATGCTGGTGCCGGTGCAATACCGCCGGATCATGGAGCGGGCCGATTTCGACAGCTATGACCTGTCGTCCTTCCGCATGAAGTTCTCGACCAGCGCGCCCTTCTCGCCGGAGGTGAAGGCCGACGTGCTGAAGCGCTGGCCCGGCGGGCTGATCGAGTACTACGGCATGACCGAGGGCGGCGGCTCCTGCTACCTCGTCGCCCACGAGCATCCGGACAAGCTGCACACCGTCGGCGTGCCGCTGCCTGGCCACGACATTCGCCTGATCGGCGAGGACGGCAAGGAAGTGCCCCAGGGCGAGATCGGCGAAGTGGTCGGCCGCTCGGGCGCGATGATGGTCGGCTACCACAACCAGCCGGGCAAGACTTCCGAGGCCGAGTGGTACTCGCCCGAAGGGCTTCGCTACATCCGCACCGGCGACGTCGGCCGCTTCGACGAGGATGGCTTCCTGACGCTCATGGACCGCAAGAAGGACATGATCATTTCGGGCGGCTTCAACATCTACCCGTCCGACCTCGAGGCCGAGGTGGTCAAGCACGAGGCGGTTCTGGAAGCCGCCGTGGTCGGCGTGCCATCCGAGAAGTGGGGCGAGACGCCGGTTGGCTTCGTCGCCCTGCGCCCGGGCAAGAGCGTCGGCGCCGAAGAGCTGCGCGAATGGGTCAACGCCAAGCTCGGCAAGACCCAGCGCCTGGCTGACCTGATCCTGGTGGACAGCCTGCCGCGCAGCCACATCGGCAAGGTGCTGAAGCGCGACCTTCGTGATGGCTACAAGGGAAAGGCCCTGGCGTGACCCAGATCTCTGTCGCCGACCTCTGCGACGAACATGAAGGGGTGATCGAGGTCTGCGTGACCCAGTTCCGCGACTTCGGCGGGCGGACGGCCTTCGCCGGCCCCATCCGCACCGTGCGCTGCCATGAGGACAACTCGGCGGTGAAGGCCACCCTGGCCGAGCCGGGCGAGGGCTGCGTCCTCGTGGTCGACGGCGGAGGCTCGCTGCACAAGGCGCTGGTCGGGGACAACCTGGCCGCCGACGGCGTGAAGAACGGCTGGGCCGGGATCGTCGTCAACGGCGCCGTCCGCGACGCCGCCGTGCTGAGCACCCTCGACATCGGGGTCAAGGCGCTGGGGACCAACCCCATGCGCAGCGTCAAGCGGGGCGAGGGCGTGGTCGACACGCCCGTCGCCTTCGGCGGTCTCGTCTTCCTTCCCGGCGACATGCTCTATGCTGACGAGGACGGCGTGGCCGTGTTGGCCGCCGACGAGGGCTGAGCCATGGCGGACGTCTTCCCCACCAAGAGCGACGATCTCGCCGGCGACCTCAACGCCATGCAGCAGGGCTACCTTCCCGGCGAGCTCGGCCTCGAGGTGCTGGAGGTCCGCAACGGCTACCTGCGCAGCCAGGTGAAGGTCGAGCACAAGCACATGGCGCCCAACGGCTTCCTGCACGCCGCCAGCGTCATCGCCCTGCTCGACTCCGCGGCCGGCTACGGCTGCCGCACCTCGCTGCCGCAGGACGCGATCGGCTTCACCACCATCGAGCTGAAGAGCAACTTCCTGGGCACCGCCAGGATCGGCGACACCGTGCTCTGCGAGGCCAACCTCGTCCACGGCGGCCGCATGACCCAGGTCTGGGACGCCACCGCGACACACGCCGAGAGCGGCAAGGCCATGGCGCTCTTCCGCTGCACCCAGATGATCCTCTACCCGCGCTGACAGAAAGGCGAAAACGCCCGCTTGATCTGTCGTGGCCGGATGAGTAGGTTCCGCGCCTCGCGCTCAGCGGGCTCCGTCGCCGGAGGCCCGAAAGACGTCTCCGGAGAGGTGGCTGAGTGGTCGAAAGCACCGCACTCGAAATGCGGCGTACCTTTACGGGTACCGTGGGTTCGAATCCCACCCTCTCCGCCACGCACTGAGCGCTGATCTCCCCAGCCGACCGCCAGAAGGACGCCGCGCCCATTGCGCGCACCTAGGTGATTCCGCCACTCGCTTCAGCAGATCGCCTGAGCGCGGGTGCGGTTCTGCGGCGTTATCAAGGCCGGTGGACTGCTGTGCCTGGAGGAACGCCAATGGCTGAAGACTGGTCCATCGATGTCAGGAAGTACGCGCCCGACGCGGACTCCGGCGTGATCGCCGCGATCGTGCGATACCTTGGGATCGCGCTGCAGAACCGGGATTCGTCCCTGGTGTCATTCAGTGACAAGGCCGAGACCGACCGGGTGCGCGAGAACTATCTGAAGAAGAAACTCGGCCTGACCGACAGCGACGCTGCGCTCGACAGCGCGATCGCCGAGGTGGGCGAGCGCATGGGCGGCGACCCGACCAAGAACCGGGTGACCGCCTACTACCTGCTGGCCGAGAAATTCCGGAAGCTGTCGGTGTTCGGCGGCATGGATCGGCGTGTCGGCGGCGCAGCGGCGATGGCGGCGACCGCGGCGGCGGCTCCGGCCGCGGCAGTGGTGGCCGACACCCCGATCGAGCGGCGCGTCGAACGGGAGCAGCCGCCGGCCGCGCCCTACGCCGTGAGGGCGGGCGCCGCGGCCGCGCCGGCTAGACGAGGGATCACCTGGTGGCCGTGGTTGCTGGCGGCCGCCCTAGCCGCGCTGCTGGTCGGGTTGGTGTTGCTGGCCAATCGGCGGCCCGCAGAGGTAGCGACCGCTCCGGCCGTCGCTCCCGTGGAGACGGCGCCTGCCGCAACCGCGCAGGCCCCGGCGCCCGCGGAAGCCGCGCCGCCGGTGGCGACCACGCCGGCTCCGGTCGCGGGGACGACGATCGGCCTGCCGGCGAACGTGTATTTCGCCCTCGGATCGGCGGCGATCGGGCCCGGCAGCCAGGCCGCGATCAACGCCGCCGCTTCGGCCGCCAACGCCGGCGGCGCCAGGTTGGCCATAACCGGCTATACCGATCGCACCGGCGACTTGGCGCAGAACCAGGCCCTGGCGCGAAACCGGGCGGTTGCGGTTCGGGACGCCCTGATCGCCGCCGGCGTGTCGGAGGCCAATATCGAGATGCGTCCTCCGGCGATGGTAGAGACCGGCTCGACCAACGCGCCTGAACTCGACGCGCGGCGGGTGGAGATCAGCCGGCTGTAACGGTCCCGCCGCGCGCGAACCCTAACGCGTCATCCAAGGCTTGGATTTGGATGACGAGCGCGCGGCGGCGGCCTGCTCACGCTGAAACCGGCCGCCCCGCGGCGGCTTGGGCCGTGCATCGATCGCCGCCTTCTTCAGGCGCAGAGCCCGCTGGATTGGCGTTTCCTCCGGCGGAGGCGTGTCGGAATTGTCGGTCATGAGCGGGTCCTTGCTGAGCGGGCAGCCTAGGGGTTTGCGTCCTTCTTCGCCATGACGCTGTCCGGGGCCGGCGCAGGTCTCGTTCGCAACCATTCGCGAAAGGCCGCGATCTCCAACGTCTGGGCTCGCGTATGGACTTGGGTGGATCTTCCAGCAATGCCGGCGCCCGCCGCAGGATCGCCCATTCTCCATAACACGACGGCTAGGTTCAGGCGGCTCGGGGTGTTTCCACCCCACCGACCGGCGCCCATGTCTTTCGCGAGAAAGTCCCTTAGAGCCGGGAGCGTGCGCATGCTCTCCAGGAACGGCAGGCCAAGATCGGCGACCGCTTGAGATATCACGTGCGGCGACAAACTCCGCCATTGGCGCAAATCTGTCCAGAACAAAAAGAGAACTCTCAATCGCATTGCCTTGCGCCTTCCCCTCGTGCATCAGCGCCTCATGAAACAGGTCATCGTCGTCAACGAGGCCCTGGGCCTGCCGCCCGGCAAGATGGCCGCCCAGGTGGCGCATGCGGCTGTCGGGGGACTGCTCAACGCGCCGCGGGATAAGCAGGCAGGCTGGCTGCAGGCGGGCATGCCCAAGGTGGTGCTGCGTTGCGGATCGCAGGACGAGCTCTTCGCCCTGGCCGAGCAGGCGCAGGCGGCCGGCCTGCCGGTGATGCTGATCCGCGACGCCGGGCGGACGGTGGTGGAAGCCGGCACGCCGACCTGCGTGGGCATCGGCCCCGACGAGATTTCCAGGATCGACGCCGTGACCGGCTCGCTGAAGCTTATGAGGTGATGGAGATGGTCTATTCGACCAAGCGCGGGACCGGGGTCATCGGCACGCTCGAACAGCCGCTGGAGCCGGTGACCTTCGAGGCCACCATCGAGCACGGCCAGAGCGCCATCCTCTCCTTCATCGCCAAGGCGCGCACCCTCAGCGGCAAGAGCCTGGCCGACCATGTGGGCCAGAGCATGGTGCTGCAGATCGACGACGGCCCGGCCCTGGCGGTGGTGATCGTGCACATCGAAGGCGAGGACGCCGTCCTCAACCTGGCGCCGCGCTGATCCGTTCTGCGACGACAGGTTTTCAGGCGCAGCTTGGCGTGGTCCTCTCTCCCCAGATCCTAGAGGGGAGCTTTCATGAAAAACCTTCCGGCCGCCGTCCTGGCGGCAGGCCTGCTGTGCTCGGCCGCGCCGGCGGCCCTGGCCCAGTCCTATCCGGCGGCGAAGATCGCCAGCCTGAAGTCCAGCGCACAGGCTGGCGTTGAGTCGCGCGCCAAGCTGGCGCAGCAGATGAACGACCAGATCTTCTCCTACGGCGAACTCGCCTTCCAGGAGGTCGAGACCTCGAAGTACGTGACCGGCGTGCTGGAGGCCAACGGCTTCAAGGTCGAGCGCGGCGTGGCCGGGCTGCCCACCGGCTGGACGGCGACCTGGACCCACGGCTCGGGCGGGCCGGTGATCGTGCTGGGCAGCGACATCGACGGCATCCCGAAGGCCTCGCAGAAGCCCGGCGTGCCCTGGCACGACCCGCTGGTCGCCGGCGCCCCGGGCCATGGCGAGGGGCATAATTCCGGCCAGGCGGTGAACGTGGTCGCGGCCCTGGCGGTCAAGGACCTGATGGAGAAGAATGACATCGCCGGGACCCTGGTCCTGTGGCCCGGCGTCGCCGAGGAGCTGGTGGCCGGCAAGGCCTACATGGTCCGCGACGGGGTGTTCAAGAACGCCGACGTGGCGCTCTTCACCCATGTGGGCTCCAACCTCGGAACCGGCTGGGGCGCGACCTCCGGCACCGGCCTCGTCTCGGTCGAATACACCTTCAAGGGTGCGGCGGCCCACTCGGCAGGCTCGCCGTGGCGCGGCCGCAGCGCCCTGGATGCGGTCGAGCTCATGAACATGGGCTGGAACATGCGGCGCGAGCATCTGCGTCCCGAGCAGCGCTCGCACTACGTCATCACCGACGGCGGCGACCAGCCCAACGTCGTCCCGTCCACGGCGACCGTCTGGTATTACTTCCGCGAACAGACCTTCGACGGCATCAGGAAGAACTACGAGATCGGCAACGCCATGGCCGAGGGCGCCGCCAAGATGACCGACACCACGGCCTCTTGGCGCATCCTCGGGACCGCCGCCCCGCGCCACTTCAACCGTCCGCTGGCCGAGGCGGCCAAGGCCAATATCGACAAGGTCGGCCTGCCCAAGTGGACCGCCGACGAGCAGGCCTTCGCCAAGGCGGTGCAGAAGAACCTCGGCTCGGCCACCCAGAAAGGACTGGCCACCGAGCTCGACAAGCTGGAGGCGCCTGTCGAAAAGCCCGCCAGCGGCGGCTCCGACGACATCGGCGACATCTCCTGGACCCTGCCGACCATCACCGTGGTCTATCCGGCGAACATCCCGGACCTGCCCGGCCACCACTGGGCGAACGCCATCTCCATGGCCACGCCGATCGCCCACAAGGGCGTGGTCGCCGGCTCGAAGGTCATCGCCATGACCATGGTGGACGTGCTGACCGAGCCCGCCTTGCGCAAGAACGCCAAGGACTACTTCGTGAACGTCCAGACCAAGACCCAGAAGTACGTGCCGATGATCGGCCCGAACGACAAGCCGGCCATCGAGATCAACAGCGAGGTGATGGCCAGGTACCGGCCGCAGATGCGGGAGCTCTACTACGACCCGGCCCGCTACCCGACCTATCTGGAACAGCTCGGCGTGAAGTGGCCGGTCACCGACCTGACCCCGCCGGCCGGCTACAAGGTCGACTGACCAGGCGCTGGCCGCGGCTCATTTTCGCCATGAGCGGTGGCCAGCCTCCCGGCACAACTTGGAGGTCTTCAGCATGCGTCTGACCAGCCTTTGCCTCGCCGCGGCGGTGCTCGCCGGTGCGGGAACCGTGGCCGCCGCCCAGGGCCGCTTCATCCATCCGGCCGACACCAGCAAGGACGACAGGATCAGCCAGACCGAATGGGTCGCCTACAAGCTGCCTGCGGCCGAGTTCGCCAAGGCCGACAAGAACAAGGACGGCCAGATCGACGGCCCCGAGTTCGTCGCCTGGGACACCGCCTACAAGGCCGCCCACAAGGGCCACTAGAGCGCGTTAGGCCAGCGCCTGCTCCAGGTCTGCGATCAGGTCGCCGGCGTCCTCGATCCCGACCGACAGGCGGATCAGGCCGTCGTCTATGCCGATCCGCGCCCGCGTCTCGGGCGGGATCGAGGCGTGGGTCATGATCGCCGGATGCTCGATCAGGCTTTCGACCCCGCCCAGGCTTTCCGCGAGAGTGAACAGCCGCGTCCGCTCCAGCATTCGCCGCGTCCCAGCCAGGTCGCGGTCGAGCACCGCCGAAATCATGCCGCCGAAGCCGCCGGTCATCTGGCGCCTGGCGAGGTCGTGCTGCGGATGGCTATCGAGGCCCGGATAGATGACCTTGGCCACGTCGCTTCGGCCTTCCAGCCAGCGGGCGATCGCCATGCCGTTCTCGCAATGCCGCTGCATGCGCAGGGCCAGGGTCTTCACCCCGCGCAGGGCCAGGAACGAGTCGAAAGGCGAGGCGACGGCCCCCACGGCGTTCTGCAGGAAGGCCAACTGGTGGGCCAGCTCCTTGTTTTGCCCGACCACCAGGGCCCCGCCGACGATGTCGGAATGGCCTGAGACGTACTTGGTGGTGGAGTGCATCACCGCGTCGAACCCGAACTCCAGCGGCCGCTGGCAGTAGGGGCTGGCGAAGGTGTTGTCCGCCGCCGCCAGGATTCCGCGCCGCCTGGCGAGGTCGGCGATGGCCGCCAGGTCGGCCAGCCGCAGCAGTGGATTGGTGGGCGTCTCCACCCAGATCAGCCGGGTCCGCGGCGTGATCGCCGCCTCGACGGCCGCCAGGTCGCTCATGTCGACGAAGCTGAACTCCAGACCCGCGGTGCGGCGGCGGACCTTGTCGAACAGGCGGAATGAGCCGCCGTACAGGTCCTCGCTGGCGATCACGTGGGCGCCGGCGTCCAGCACCTCGAGAAAGGTCGAGATCGCCGCCAGCCCCGAGGCGAAGGCGAAGCCCCGCGTCCCGCTTTCCAGGTCGGCGATGGCCCGCTCGAAGGCGAAGCGGGTCGGGTTCTGACTGCGGGAATATTCGAAGCCTTTGTGCTCGCCAGGGCTCTGCTGGGCGTAGGTTGAGGTGGCGTAGATCGGCGGTATGACCGCCCCGGTCGTGGGGTCCGGCGACTGGCCGCCATGGATGACGCGCGTCGCAAATTCCAGGCGGTTCCGACCGTGGCGGCCGCCGTTCTGATCCTCGTCCGTCACGCTGCCCGCCGTAGATAGTTGATGAGGTCGATGCGGGTGATCAGCCCGACGAATTCGTGGCCTTCCAGCACGATGGCCACCTGATCGCGTTCGAAGACCGGCAGCAGGGCGTCCAGCGGATCGCTGGCCTGCAGGGTGTCGAGCTTGGCGGTCATCGCCGCCGAGACCGGCTGCAAGAAGCGCCTGTCGGGCTTGGAGTCCTCGATGGCCTCAAGCAGGTCGCTCTCGTCGATCAGGCCGATCAGCCGGCCGCCGTCCAGCACCGGAAGCTGGCTGACATCGGCCTGGCGCATTCGGTTGTAGGCGGTCAGCAGGTTGTCCGACGGCCCCACCGTGACCGCCGCCCCCTCGTCCGCCGAGCGCCCGATCAGGTCGCGCAGGTCGCCGTGCAGGCGCCGGTCGGTAAGGCCCTGCTCGGCCAGCCAGCTATCGTTGTAGACCTTGGACAGGTACTTGGCGCCGGTGTCGCAGACCAGGGTCACCACCCGCTTGGGCTCGGTCTGCTCGCGGCAATAGCGAAGCGCGCCCGCCAGCAGGGTGCCGGACGACGAGCCGCCCAGCACCCCGGCGCGAGAGAGCAGCTCGCGGGCCGCGGCGATGCTCTCGGTGTCGGGAATGGTGTAGGCGGTCGACACCAGCGACAGGTCGCAATTGACCGGCACGAAGTCCTCGCCGATGCCTTCGACCACCCACGAGCCGGGCTCGATCATCTTGCCCGTGTTGACCAGCGGCGCGAGGACCGAGCCTTCGGGATCGGCCAGCACCATCTTCGTCTTGGGCGAGGCCTTGGCGAAGAAGCGGCCGAGGCCGGTGAGCGTGCCGCCCGACCCCACCCCGACCACCATGGCGTCGATGTCGCCCTCCATCTGCTCCAGGATTTCCGGGCCGGTGGTGGTCTCGTGCGCCAGCGGATTGGCCGGGTTGGCGAACTGGTTGATGAAGATCGCCCCGGGTATGCCGGCGGCCAGGCGCTCGGCCATGTCCTGGTAGTACTCGGGATGGCCCTTGCCCACGTCGGACCGGGTGATGCGCACGTCCACCCCCATGGCCCGCAGGTGCTGGATCTTCTCCCGGCTCATCTTGTCGGGGACCACCAGCAGGATCTTGTAGCCCTTCAGCACGCCGACCTGCGCCAGGCCCAGGCCGGTGTTGCCGGCGGTGGCCTCGACGATGGTCCCGCCGGGCTTCAGCGAACCGTCCGCTTCGGCCGCCTCGATCATCGAGCGAGCGATCCGGTCCTTGATGGAGCCGCCGGGATTGGCGCTCTCGAGCTTTACGAACAAGCGGCAGGGGCCGGTGTCGAAGCCGAGCAACTCGACCATGGGGGTCCGACCGATGAGGTCGAGCGCCGACCTGGCCGGAGGCGGCAACGGGATTGCGCCTTGGGTCATCCAATGGAGCTCCTGAACGGGCCTTTTCAGCGAAACGCCTGGGGTGGGTTTCCGCGCCATCACCAGCAGCATATGGGCGATTTTCCCGCCTTGGCCAGTAGAACGGCGTTCGTCAGTCGCCGCGGCCGCGCAGTTCGGCGATTTTTGGCCCTATCCGACTCGACTTTTGCGCGCCGCTCGGATGAGGTGCGCGCCTTTTTCGGAGTGGGGGCCGCGCCATGATCTCTCGTTTTCTGCTTTCAGCGGCGATGGCCGCCGTCCTCGCCGCGCCGGCCTTCGCCGATGCGCCCAAGGCGGACGCTCCCAAGTGGGACGTGAACGCGCCGCCGGGCCCGACCCGTCAGGTTCCGATCGACGTCACCTCCGGCACTTGGATGAGCCTGGACGTCAGCCCTGACGGCAAGGAGGTCGTGTTCGACCTGCTGGGCGACCTCTACGCCATGCCGATCTCCGGCGGTGAGGCGCGCCCGCTGACCAGCGGCATGGCCTGGGACATGCAGCCCCGCTATTCGCCCAACGGCCGCTGGATCGCCTTCACCTCCGACCGCGGCGGCGGTGACAACATCTGGATCGTCGACCGCAACGGCGGCCAGCCGCGGCAGGTGACCAAGGAGACCTTCCGCCTGCTCAGCCAGCCGTCCTGGACCCCGGACTCCGAGTTCATCGTCGCCCGCAAGCACTTCTCCTCGACCCGCTCCCTGGGGGCCGGCGAGATGTGGCTCTACCACCGCTCGGGCGGCGAGGGCCTGCAGCTCACCAAGAAGCGCACCGACCAGAAGGACTCCGGCGAACCGGCCTTCTCGCCGGACGGCCGCTATCTCTATTTCAGCGACGATTCCACGCCCGGCGGGGTCTTCGAGTACTCCAAGGACGTCAACAGCCAGATCTACGTGATCCAGCGGCTGGACCGCGAGAATGGCAAGGTCGAGCCCTACGTCACCGGCCCCGGCGGCTCGATCCGCCCGACGCCGTCTCCGGACGGCAAGTCCTTGGCCTTCATCCGGCGCGTCCGCTACAAGACCGTGCTCTACGTGATGGACATCGCCTCTGGCCGCGAGACGCCGGTGTTCGACGGTCTCGACCGCGACATGCAGGAGACCTGGGCCATCCACGGGGTCTATCCGACCCTGGCCTGGACGCCGGACAACCGCTCTCTCGTCGTCTGGGCTGGCGGCAAGATCAAGAAGATCGACGTCGCCTCCAAGTCCGTCGCCGAGATCCCCTTCCACGTCCAGGGCTCGCGAACCGTGCAGGAGGCCGTGCGCTTCCCGGTCGAGGTCGCGCCCAAGGACTTCAAGGTCCGCATGCTGCGCTGGACCTCGGTGAACCCGCAGGGCGACAAGGTCGTCTACCAGGCGCTCGGCCATCTCTGGATCAAGGACCTGAAGAGCGGTGCGGCCCCGCGTCGCCTGACTCGCCAGAGCGACCATTTCGAGTTCTATCCGTCCTGGTCCCGTGACGGCCGCTCCATCGTCTACACCACCTGGAACGACCAGGACTTCGGGACCGTCCGCGTGGTCGGCGCCGGCGGCGGCGAGGGCAAGGTGATCTCCAGCCAGCCCGGCCACTATGTCGAGCCGGTCTTCAGCCCGGACGGCTCGCAGGTGGTCTATCGCGCGGTGTCCGATGGCTTCCTGACCTCGGCCATGTGGGGCCGCGAGCCGGGGCTCTATGCGGTCTCGGCCAAGGGCGGGGCCAAGGCCGAACGCATCTCCGACAAGGGCGTGCAACCGCAGTTCGGCGCCTCCAGCGACCGGGTCTTCTTCATGACCCTGGAGGCCGAGGACAAGCGCGCCCTGCGCTCGGTCGAGCTCGACGGCTCGGACGAACGCACCCACCTGATGAGCGAGTTCGCCACCGAATATGCGCTCAGCCCCGACGAGAAGTTCGTGGCCTGGACCGAGCGGTTCAACGCCTATGTCACGCCCTTTGTCGCCACCGGCCAGACGGTGGACCTGTCGCCCAAGACCGCCTCGATCCCGGTCAGCCGCGTGACCCGCGACGCCGGGGAGTTCCTGCACTGGTCGGGCGATGGCCAGCGTCTCTGGTGGTCGATGGGGCCGGAACTCTATTCCCGCGATCTGAAGGAGGCCTTCGCCTTCGTCGACGGCGCGCCGGCCGAGCTGCCCAAGCCGGCCGAGCAGGGGATCGACATCTCCTTCACCCAGGCCGCCGCCGCCCCGCAGGGCCGCATCGCCTTCACCGGCGCGCGGATCGTCACCATGAAGGGCGACGAGGTCGTCGAGAACGGCACGGTGGTCGTCAACGGCAACCGGATCGAGGCCGTCGGTCCCAGCGCTTCGGTCGCGGTCCCGGCCGGCGCCAAGGTCATCGACGCCGCCGGCAAGACCATCATCCCCGGCCTGGTGGACGTCCACTGGCACGGCTCCATGGGCGCTGAGCAGCTCATCCCGCAGCAGAGCTGGGTGAACTATGCGGCCCTGGCCTTCGGGGTCACCACCATCCACGACCCGTCCAACGACTCCGGCGAGATCTTCGCCCACAGCGAGCTGCAGAAGGCCGGCGAGGTGATCGGCCCGCGGATCTTCTCCACCGGCACCATCCTCTACGGCGCCAAGTCGCCCTACACCGCCCAGATCGACAGCCTCGACGACGCCCGCTCCACCCTGCGGCGGATGAAGGCGATCGGGGCCTTCAGCGTGAAGAGCTACAACCAGCCGCGCCGCGACGAGCGCCAGCAGATCCTCGCCGCCGCGCGCGAGCTGGGCGTCATGGTGGTGCCGGAGGGCGGCTCGCTGTTCGAGCACAACATGACCATGGTCGTGGACGGCCACACCGGGGTCGAGCACTCCATCCCGGTGGCCAAGGTCTATGACGACGTGCGCCAGCTCTGGCCGGCCACCAAGGTCGGCTACACCCCGACCCTGATCGTCGCCTACGGCGGCTCCTTCGGCGAAAACTACTGGTACGAGCACACCGACGTCTGGGCCGACGAGCGGCTCTCCAACTTCGTCCCGCGCCGGGTCCTCGACGCCCGCGCCCGCCGCCGGATCAAGATGCCCGACGAGGAGTACAACCATGTCGAGATCGCCAAGGTGGCCAAGGAGCTGAACGACCTCGGCGTCTCGGTGCAGCTCGGGGCCCACGGTCAGCGCGAGGGCCTGGGCGCCCACTGGGAGCTCTGGATGTTCGCGCAGGGCGGCATGACCCCGATGCAGGCGCTGCGCGCGGGCACCCTCTCGGGCGCCCAGTACTTGGGCATGGACAAGGACATCGGCTCCCTGGAGCCCGGCAAGCTCGCCGACCTGCTGGTGCTCGACGCCAACCCTCTGGAGAACATCCGCAACAGCGCCTCGATCCACTACACGGTCGCCAACGGCCGGGTGTTCGAGGCCATGACCATGACCGAGCTCGGCAAGCCCGCCCACAAGCCGTTCTGGTTCTCGCAGCCGGGCGGGGAGGGCTGGGGCGCGGCCTCGACCGTCTCCGTCAGCCACCAGGAGGACTGATGGCCAAGGCGACCCCTGCGACCCGCGCGCTGGACAAGGCCGGGGTCGCCTACGAGCTGCACGCCTACGACTACGACCCCGACGCGCCGCGGGTGGGCCTGCAGGCCGCCGAGAGCCTGGGCGTGGCGCCCGACCAGGTCCTCAAGACGCTCATGACCCTGGTCGACGGCAAGCCGGTCTGCGCCGTGCTCGCCTCCGACCAGGAGGTCGCGATGAAGAAGCTGGCGGCCGCGGTCGGTGGAAAATCGGCGCAGATGATGAAGCCAGCCGACGCCGAGCGGATCACCGGCTATCGGGTCGGCGGGGTCAGTCCGTTCGGCCAGAAGCGCCAGGTCCCCACCGTCGTGGACCAGGCCGCCCTCGCACACGCCAAAGTGTTCGTGAATGGCGGCCAGCGCGGATTGCAGGCGCTGCTGTCTCCGGCTGACCTCGTGGCGGCCCTGCCCGCCAAGGTGGCGTCCCTGACCTGAAATGTCGTTGCGCGACGCAGCGGAAGGGGCCTTAACTTAGCGCTGATAACCTTAGGCGGCGCGTACGGGCGACCGCCAAGGATCGGGTCGGGCGCAAGCCCGGGCAAAGGGGGAGGCGTCATGGCGGCGGTGAGCCTGGAGCGTCGGCGCACTTACCACGTGGGCAATGTCAGGGGGCAACTTCTGGCTGCGGCCCGCGACATCCTGCAGGAAAGCGGCCGGGCTGGTCTTTCGCTGCGGGCGATCGCCGATCGGGCCGGCGTAGCGCCCGGAACGGTCTATTACCACTACGCCGACAAGGCCGCGCTGCTCGCCGGTCTGGCCATCGACGGCTTTCGCCAGCTCGCGGACGCCATGCGCCTGGCCTACGAACGCCGCGGCCTCGACAGCGGGCTGAGGTCGACCGGCCTGGCCTACATCTCCTTCCTGCGCGAGAAGCCCGAACTCTACGAGCTGATGTTCGAGGCGCGCGACGGCGCCCGCCGCGACGACGTCATGGGCGCGGAGGCCGAGGCGATGGCCGTCTCGCGCACGGCGATCATGGAGGATTTCGTCGGCCATCATCCGCCCGAGCTTTCCCAGATGATCGCCGAGGCGATCTGGGCCTGGGGGCGCGGAATCGCCGCCGTCTCGCTTTCCCGCGCGCGCCCTGGCGACGGGCCGGAGGGCGAGACCCTCGAAGCCGGGGTGCGTGGACTCGAGGCGCTGATCCTCGGCCGCTAGAGCACGGTGCGACCGGGCGGAATCGTCTGGTCGTTGAATCGTGCTCTGGCTTCAAAGATCTGATCTCAAGACCGGCATACGCTTCTTGCGGAACGCGCCCGGAGCCTTTCGATAGCCTTTTCCGAAGCTTAGCTGTTGGCTGCCGGCCCCGAGGCCGGGTTCTTGCGCCACAAGGCCCGCGCAAAGTTCCGGCGACGCCGCTTTTCTCCTATTCGAACGCCGTTCGAGGCATCCAGCCTGGACCCATCAAGCACTCACGACGGGCGGCATAACGCCCGCGTTGGCTGGGAGGTTTTTATCATGGTTCAATCACTGCGCCTGCGCAGTCTGTTCATCATGGGCGCGTCCGTCGCGGCCATGTCCGCCGCCACTCAGGCCGCGGCCCAAGACAGCTTCACGATCGAAGAGCTCGTCGTCACCGCCGAAAAACGCGAGCAAAGCCTGCAGGACGTACCGGTGGCCGTCACGGCCTACACGTCCGAAAAGCGTGACATCCTCGGCGTGACCTCGGTCGAAGACCTGGCGCGCGTCTCGCCGAGCATGGCCTACACCAACAACGACCGCCTCTCGATCCGGGGCTTCGGCCGCCTGACCAACGCCATCGGCACCGACCCGTCCGTGGCGCTCTATTCGGACGGCATCTTCTCGAACTCGATGGCCGATTCCTCGACCCCGTCGCTGTTCATCGAGCGGACCGAAATCCTGCGCGGCCCGCAGGGCACCCTCTATGGCCGCAACTCGGTCGGCGGCGCGCTCAACATCATCGGCCGCCGTCCCAGCGAAGAGTTCCAGGGCGAAGTCCGCGCGATGGTCGGGAACTACGGCTCCTGGCGCACCGACGCCCTGGTCACCGGGCCGATCGCCGACAACCTCCGCTTCCTGGTCGGCGGCTCGCTGGAGCGCCGCGACAAGGGCTTCATCGAGAACATCGGCCCTGGCGGCGACACCAGCGCCATGAAGCGCTACATGGTCGAGGCCCAGATCGAGGCCGACCTCGGCGACAACGCCACCGCCCGCCTGCGCTATACCAAGTTCGACTGGGACGACAGCTACGGCGTCGGCAACAACCACGAGGCGGTGATCAGCCCGTACGACACGCGGTCCCCGACCGGCCTGGGCAACGCTGCGCTCTACTACAACCCGACCTTCGGTTTCGCCGGGGCCAACGTCGCCAGTTCCGATCCCTTCAAGATCGACATGAACCAGACGATGGAGGGCAAGCTCAGCAACCACAACCGCCTCCAGTTCGACCTGACCTGGGATCTCGGCGGGGCGACGCTGAAGTATCTGGCCGGCTACCAGGCCTACACCTACGACACCGCCGGCGACGAAGACCGCTCCTCGCGGCAGGGTCTGTTCGACATGCCGCTGGGCGTCTTCACCGCGGCGGGCGTCTCGCCGGACCAGCGCTTCTTCTATCAGGAGAAGCAGAAGTGGTGGTCGAACGAGATCAACCTCTCGTCCAACAACGACGGCCCGCTTCACTGGATCGCCGGTCTTTACCAGTACCACCAGGACTATTCGCAGCCTCAGGGCCTGCGCGTGCTCGGCGACGACGCCATGCTCACGCCGCTCAGCTTGGCCACCCGCGGTCCCGCCGCGCCGAACCCGGACGGCAACTTCCTCCTGGTCAACGGTACGCTGGAAGTGAACTCCTACGCGGTCTTCGGCCAGGTGGACTACGAGTTCGCGGAGAACTGGACGCTCACCGCCGGCCTGCGCTGGACCAAGGACGAAAAGACCGGGACCGACTCCGCCCGCTACGTGTCGCGTAGCCCGACCACGGCTGGCCTGCTGAACCAGTTCGCCGCCGTTCCGTTCCCGATCGCCCAGGGTATCGCCCTGGACTTCACCACCTTCGTGGCTTGCGGCGGGGCGACCATCGCGGCCTGTCATGCGATCCCGGCCTACGCCAATGTCCGCGAAAATCCGACCGGCGGCCTGACCCGGGACCTCAAGGCCGACTACGACGCCTTCACCGGCACCCTCGGCGTCCAGTGGCAGCCGGACGGCGACACCAACGCCTACGCCCGCTACAGCCGCGGCTACAAGTCCGGCGGATGGCTGGCCTCCAACGGCCTGACCGCCAACCCCTATGCGGACCCGGAATACGTCAACAACTATGAGATCGGCCTGAAGAAGACCTTCGGCGGCCGCTTCCAGTTGAACTCGGCGATCTTCTACGCCGACTATGAGGGCTTCCAGGCCCCGCTCAGCGTGATCATCGATCCGACCTCGGGCGCGACCGGCACCCAGTTCCTGAACCTCGACGCCCGCAACTGGGGCGTTGAACTGGAAGCCCAATGGGCGCCGATCGACAACCTGCAGATCTTCGGCAGCTACGCCTATATCAACGCCGAGGTCACCAACGGCTGCTGCTTCGTCGACGTCAACGACCCGACCGCCTCCAAGGCCGGCGCCAATCCGATCGGCGGCACGCCCACGGCCCGGACCCAGGACCTGAAGGGCAATCGCCTGCCCATGACGCCGGAGAACAAGTTCAACTTCGGGGCCAACTACACCTGGGACTTCGACATGGGCAGCCTGACGGTCGGCGGGACGTACACCTATACCGACGACCAGCAGAGCACGATCTTCAGCCAGGACAACTACACGGCGCCGTCCAACGAGATCGTGGACTTCCGCGCCCTGTGGAAGGACGGCCAGGATCGCTTCACGATCATCGGCTACGTGAAGAACGCCTTCGACGAGGTGGCCTATCAGAGCGCCACCGCCTCCAGCCTGACGGCCCTTGGGACCTACCGCCAGACGGTGAAGCTGAACTTCCCGCGCACCTACGGCGTGGAGTTCCAGTACCGCTTCTAAGGTCAGCGATTATATACTTTGCAAACCCGTTGGTTTAAAACCCCTTAGCTAGTTCCGCGTATTGACCCCTGACTTAGACGCGGCATATATGCGTCTCATTGAATCCTGACGCTCCACTCGCTTGGGGCGACAATCCTAGGAACACCCGCTAAGCTTTACCGCTTGGCGGGTGTTTCCGTTTCGGGGTTAAGGAATGAAGACGGCGCTCTTGATCGATGGCGGGTACGTGCGCGCCTGCGCAAGGGCCGCTGGCCACCAGTATGACAATCAGTTCATCGAGGCTTTCGCGCAGAAGTGCGTGTCCGCTCCGCCCGAGTACCTTTTCCGCGTCTTCTACTACGATGCGCCGCAGTTTCGCGGCACACGCAACCTTCCGGTGTCGGGAAATCCCACGAACTTCCAGTCTAGCGACAACTGGCTGAAGGAGCTGGCGAAGCTAGAGCGTTTCGCTGTCCGCCGTGGCTCCCTTGGCTTCCGTGGCTGGAGGCCAAGGAACCTGCCGCTCCAAGGTGGCGCCCCGCTAACTGATGCCGATTTCGAACCCATTTTCGAGCAAAAGGGCGTCGACATGCGGATCGGCCTGGACATCGCGACCTTTAGCGAGCGCAGGTCGGTTGATCGTGTCGTTCTGGTGTCTGGAGACACGGACATGATCCCTGCGATGAAACACGCCCGCAAAGCCGGGATCGAGGTCGTCCTGATCCAACTGCCTCAGCCAGCGCTCCGCCTACACGATGACCTGCAAGCGCACGCGGATGTGGTGCGCCTTATCGCTTGGCCCTAGTCGTCGTCCTCAGGAGGGGCTTTCAGCGCGATCTTCAGCACGGCCTCTTCGAACCGAGCTTCGTCCTCGTCCGCTTCTAACTCGCGGGCGAGGTCTTTGAATTTGTCGAGTTGCGGCTGATCTCCCCCTTCGGGGTGACGATGCTTCCCGCTCATTGCGACCGCTCCCAAATTTCGTCTGCGCTACTCCATAGTTCAGCAAGCCGCTCGCGATCCCCGTTGCGCCAGGCGCCTTCCAGCGAATCGGCCAGCGAAGCGTCGTAGGAAAAGACAGAATCGCGCGGGAATCCGACGCCGGATAGCGGCACGATGCCATCGGCATCTACCGCAGACGGATTCAAGACATATGCAAGCCGGTCGCTCATTCCGGTCAGTTCCCGGACGAGGGGGCGATCCCCGTAAGCCCTTGCTAAAACACGCATTTTCTGAACTCCGACTGGGATGGCGGCAGCCTAGTCGCCACGCTCGGAGGGACGCAAACGCTATGTTGGTTATGTCTGGCTCTGTAACCGCGACGGACGGTTTGCGTTCGTTTTGGTTATGGGTTACACCTGCTGGCATTGGAAACGGGAGTGGGCGGTTATGGCCGACCAGTTCGACGACGTACTCGGCGGCGACGAGGGGCAGAAGCCCAAAGGGCGCACGCCCCCGTACATTGCCTACAAGACGTTCCTGAATCTTCTGAGCGAGTTGAAGGCTCACGGACTGCCGCCGCAAATCGATCGCTCGGTACTGACCCGGTTCGCTGGCGGTCTGCAGGGGCAGATCCTACTCGCCCTGCGCTCCCTAGACCTGATCGATGATGCGAAGAGGCCGACGCCTAAGCTGGCGGCGCTGGTGGATACTTACGATACGCCGACGTTCAAATCGGAACTTCGGCCGATTGTTGAGGCAACCTATCCTGCGGTCCTTCGGCTGGATCTGTTGACCGCAACGCCGTCGATGTTTGCGGATGCCTTCAAAGTCGGCACCGATGCGAAGGAAGACGTCCTGCGAAAGTGTCGGACGTTCTTTCTGCATGCGGCGCGAGACGTGGGCATCCCGCTTGGCCCGCGCATCGAAAAGGCGAAGTTTCCGCGTCCTCGCAATGGCGGCGCGCCGCGTCGGTCCAAAGCACCGGCTGCGGAACCTCAGAAAGTTACGGATGTCGGCGGTGTCGGCGGCGGAACGCCCCCACCCAACCCGATGTCAGACAAAGCCCTCGAATATAAGCTCGTCGACCTGATGAAAGAGGATGACATCGACGACGCCGAACGTTCCGCGATCTGGACGCTCATCCAGTACCTAACGCGGAAGTCGAAGAACAAGGCGGCCAACCAGTGATGGTTGACCGCCTCATGATTTCCCGCGCCGCGCGTCGATCCCGACCAAAGGCTGCGCGCGCCGCCAAACCCCGAGAGAAAGGAGGAGCGCCATGTGGTCCATGGCCCGGTTGTTGCCGGTAGGCCGCTGAGAAAAGCGGCCCAAAACCCCTGCCCCTTCCACAAGGGGTAAGAGCAACGGCGTGGTCGCCTTCCAAAAGCGGCCGCGCCGTTGTGCTGTTAGCTTATCACGATGAGCTCGACGGTGGAATCCCCGCGGCTTTAGCTCTCTCGCGCCTGAATGCGGCGCGCTTATCGGCTGAGCGGTTCCAAATAGTATATCGCTGTTTGCGGCCTAGCGCCTTATGCCGGGGCCCGCTGGTCAGGCAACCGATAGGTCAGCCGCTTCCCAACGGCGCCTTGCAGCGCGCAGGTGGCGCGCGTGGTGTCGTCCACGCCGAGCGCGGCGCGGTAGCTGTAGCGGAAGTCGAACTCCACGCCCGGCCGCTCTCGCGTTCGATCAGGCTCACGACCTTCATCTTGTGATGGAAGCCCTTGCCGGTCTTGCTGGGCGTGGCGTCGGGATCGCGGCCGATGAAGGTTTCGTCCACTTCGACGGTCGCGCCGCCACGGCCGAACGGGTCCAGGTCGCCAGAGCGCATAGCCTCGCGGATGCGGTGCGCGAGGAACCAGGCGGTCTTGTAGGTCACTTCCAGGGTCCGGTGCAGCTGGTGGGCGCTCACGCCCTTCTTGCTCGCGGTCATGAGGAAGATGGCTTGCAGCCACTTCGTCATGGGCAGCTTGGACTCTTCGAAGATCGTGCCCATGCGCACGGTGAACTGCCCTTTGCAGTCGCCGCACTTCTTGAGGCCGTAGCGGACGCGCTTTTCGGGGTTCGGCTTGATGGCGCTGATCCGGCCGGTGCAGCCGCAGTGCGAGCAGACCGGACCCTTCGGCCAGATGATCGCCTCAACGAAGTCGAAGGCGGCTTGCTCGTTGTGGAAGTAGGGGCGGCTGAGGACAGACATCTGCTTGATTCTTGCAGGAACCTTATAGCACCGCTCTCGTGGGTTTGCAAAGTATATAATCGCCCTAAGGTCGGTGAGGAACGAAGACGGATCGGGCGCTGCGGCTTCGCAGCGCCCTTTCCTTGCGCCTCTAGCCCGGCGGCCAGCTCGCCGCCTTCAGTTCGACGGGCACGCCTATCGGCAGCGGCGCCCAGCCATGTTCGGCGATCACATCGTTGCTTTCCACGGCCCGCCGGCCGGGCGCCAGGGACCAGGTGATGTGATAGACGCCGCCGTCTGGCCGCGCCGAGAGCCCGGCGATCTCGACGATCGCGGCCTGGACCCCTCTGCGGTCATTGGCGAAGCCGATTATCTCCGCCGAGGTGTCGGCCGGCTCGAATCCCGGCCTCCCGCCGAACTTCAGAGTGACGTGGTCGCAGACGACGATCTCGTACGCAGCCGGAAACCGCTGCAGCAACGCTTCGCGCTGCCCGCGCTCAAGCTTCCAGCCAGACACCCTGACGCCCATCACCGCTCCTCGCCTGACGAGCGAGGTCAACCACGGACTCCCGATTGCGTTCCCGCTCCAAACAAGATCCTCGCCCATCGCGGGAGGCGGCTCGCCGAAAGGCGAGGCGGAGAGGGCCGCCGCCAGGGTGGGGGCTGCAGCTTCAGCCGCGCCCCACCCCGGCCGCTTCCGTGGCCTGTCCTTCCTGGGAAGGGAGAAGCTCCCTTACAGCGACGAGCGAAGCATCCAGGCGTGCTTTTCGTGCGCCGTGAGGCGGTCCGAAATCAGGCTGGCGGTCACTTCGTCGCCGGCTTCCTGGGCCGCCGGCAGGATCGAATATAGCGTGCCGATCAGGGCCTCCTGCGAGGCCACCAGATCCTGGATCATCGCTTCGGCGTTCTTCGCGGGATCGCCGTCCTTGATGGAGGAGAGGTTGCCGAAGGCGCCATAGCCCTGCGGCGCCAGTTCGCCCAAGGCGCGGATGCGCTCGGCCACTTCGTCGATGGCCGCCCACATCTCGGTGTACTGGGCCATGAACAGCGAATGGAGCTGCGAGAAGTTCGGCCCTCGAACATTCCAGTGATAGCCGTGGGTCTTCAGGTAGACGGCGTAGGTGTCCGCCAGCAGTTTCGAAAGTCCCTCGGCGACCGCCTTGCGGTCCTTGGCGCTCGGGCCTGCATTCGGCATTGGATCGATTCCTCTTCTCAAGCTTCGACGCTCGCCGCGGCGGGCGAGCCAGTTCCATGGGCCGTGATCCGCGCCCAGACCCGCTCGTGAATGGCGAAGGCCAGGGTTTGGAAGATCGGCTCGATCATCCCGATCGCCAGCGCCGCCCGCCAATCCCGGGTCAACGCGTAGGCGACGGTGATCGCCACCGTGAGGTGCATGACACTGTAACTTAGGGTCTTCTTCGCCGTTTGCATCGTTCTCGACCTATTTGCGATTAATTCGCAATATAAGAAGCGGGCGGCGCGTGTGAAGGGCGGCGATTCCGATTTTTCGGGCCTAGGGGTTCGGCGTCTCCCGATGCAGGACGAAGGGCGCGTCCGGATCGCTGGGCGGCGGCGTGGCCGGGGTCGGCGGGATGACCGGCGGGCTCACCACCGGTGGCGCGACGACCGGCTGCGGAGCGGCGGCCGGGACGTCCAGCTTGGGCGCCTCGGGCGACGGGGCGGGGGTCGGCTCGGCCGCAGGCCGCGGGGCGAGGGCCTTGGGCTGGATGGCGGCCACGCGGGTCTCGGTCTTTGCGCGCGGCGCGGCGGGCGCCAGCGTCGGACGCGGCGCCTCGGCCACCGGGGCGGGGAGCGTTTCGGCGACCGCGGGGCCCGCTTCGGCGCCAGCCGGCGTCGCTGCGGCCGGCGGCGTCGCTGCGGCGGTCATGGCGGCGGTCTGGGCGGCGGGGGCCGGGGCCTCCCGTTTCGTCAGCATGAATGCGGCCGCGCCGCCCAGCACGACAAGGCCGACGCCGATGCCGGCGACCAGCGGCAGGCGCGAAGTCTGCTTGGCCTTGTGGACCGGCCTCGGGGTGAGGGCGAGGGGCTCGACCGGCGCGGAGATCGATGCTGGCGCTGGCGCGGGCTCCGGCGTGGCGACCGGCGCCGCGGCCGGGCGCTCGATCGGCGCGGCGACTGGCGCGGCGGGCCGCTGGGCCTGAACGGCGGGACGGGGCGGCACGCCATGCGGCGCCTGACGTTGGCCGAAGGGCAGGACATTGGATCCCTGCGGGCTTGGTCCGGGCGCGCCGGGCAACGGCCGTGTCACCAGCGGGGTGGGCGCGGTCGGGGCCTGCTGTCCCAGGATGGTCGCGGCCTGCGGGCCGGCGGCGGCCGGCGCCTCGCCGATCGGGCGCGTGAACACCGGCCGCGGGGCCGGCTGCGGCGGCTGAGGCGCAGCTTGCGGCGCAGGCGCGGCTGGCTTGGCCGCGCCGGCAAGGGTGATGGTCGGGGGACGCTTGGCGTCACGTCCCCACGGGCTCGAACGGATGAACGGATTTTCGTCCTGGTCTGCCGGCGGCATGGCTCACTCCAGCGCCGTCGACTCGGCGCAGGGGCATCCTAGCGCCGAGTTCGACGGTTATTGGGCGCCAAGGCGCTAGCGTTGGGCCGTCCGCAACGGCTTCACCGCAGCGGTCGCGCAGCTCGCCGGTTCGGCCATGCCGTGCTGGGCCAGGCAGTAGATGTCCTCGTAATAGGGGCCGGCGGCGGACAGGCACTGATAAAGGTTCAGCTTGGCCACGCGCACGCACATCCCGCTGCGCGGCTCGCTCATCAGGTTCCGCGCCCGGCCGTCCTCGCCAAGGATGTTCAGGGCCGCCACGGCCAGGCCGCGATTGATCACCGGGCTCGCCGCGCCGTTGCGCCGTCCGCCCTCGGCGACCGCCGAATAGAGCCGCGCCTGGTCGCCGGTCATCGGCCGATAGCCGGCGCTCGAAATCTGCTTCACGCGGGTGAGCCGCGCGCGGGGCTCGGGCACGAAGGTCTTGGCCCAGGCGTATCGCTGGGTGTCGTAGGAGGCCTTCTTGACCCTGGCCGCGCTGGCGGTGAGCGCCTCGCCTTGGCGATAGAGGGCGAAGCTGGCCCGCGCCGCGCCGCCGTCGGCTCCGGGCAGGGCGGCGGCCAGCTCCGGCCGGGCGGCGATCCGGGCGGCCAGACCCTTGCCGGTGCGCTTGTCCTGCGCGGCCTTGCGCACGCCGGCCACGAAGCGCGGGTCCTGCATGGCTGCGACGGCCGCATAGGCGATCATACCGGCTTCGAACTGCTTGGGTTCATAGGCCGAACCGACGCGCAGGCCCTCGGCCACATCGGCCGGGCCGGAGAACTTGCCGTCGATGCTGCGCGCGTTGCGCATGAAGCTCTCGAAGGCGCTCGCCTGCGCCTCGAGCTTCGGGTTCGCCCGCGCCGCGGACGAAGCGGTCTGCTTAGGTGGCGTCGTTGCGCAGCCCACCAGCAAGGCGAGCGCCGCGGCGCCGGCCAGGCCGATCTTGAATCCAGTGTCCATTCGGACCCCTCCCAAAGTCACGGCCCCCCGCGCGCGACTTGACGGATTCATGATGAAAATTGCGTTGCCGAGCTTGGCTGTAGAGCGGCAGGTTCCTGCGCGGAATGGCAGGAAACCTGCCGTTAGGACGACAGAATCTCCGCCAGGCTCGGCCCTTCCGGACTATCGAGCCGGGTGAACAGCAACTTGTCGATCCGGCGGTCGTCCATGTCGATCACCTCGACCCGGAACGCCCCGATCTCGAAGACGTCGCCCTCGGCCGGCAGGCGTCCGATTTCGTGCAGGACCAGACCTGCGGCGGTGTGGAAATGGCTGGTCTCCTCGAAGTCGGCGCCCAGCGTCTTGGCCAGCTCGTCGACCTCGGTCCGCCCATCGACCAGGAAGCTCCCGTCCTCCCGCTCGACGATGGTCTGGCTTCCCTCGCCCTCATAGCCCTCGTCGAAGTCCCCGGCGATCATCTCAAGCAGGTCGGTGGGGGTCACAATCCCTTGCAGGGCCCCGAATTCGTCCACCACCAGGGCCATGTGCAGCGGCGTCTGCTTGAGCAGTTCCAGGGCCCGCAGCAGGGAGGTGCTCTCGACAATGTAGAGGGGCGTCGCCATCAAGGCGGCGATGTCGACCCCATTGCCGTCCAGCACCGCGTCCAGCACGTCCTTCTTGTGGACGACGCCGACGGGTTCTTCGACGTCCGCGCCGGTGGTGACGACGATCCGCGAGTAGGGGCAGGCCCGGATGTCGGTCATCTGCTGCTCGGGCGTGTCGGCGAGCGAGATCCAGTAGAGGTCATGGCGCGGCGTCATCGCCACCCGCACCTGCCGGTCGCCCAGGCGCAGCACCTCGCCGATCATCGCCTGTTCCTCGGGCTCGATCAGGCCGGCGTTGGCGCCCTCGGCCAGGACCGTCTCGACGTCCTCCTGGGTGACGCGGTCGCCCTTCTCGTCGCGAATGCCCAGCAGCCTCAGCACGGCCACGGTGGAGACGGTCAGCAGGCTCACGAACGGGCCCATCGCCTTGGCCATCAGCGACAGCGGCCGCGCGACCAGGCCGGCGATCGTCTCGGGGAAGGCCATGGCGAAGCGCTTGGGCACCAGCTCGCCGACGATCAGCGACAGGTAGGTGATGACCACGACGACCAGGCCGGTGGCGATCAGCTCCGAATACTCGTGCAGCGCCGGAATCTTTTCCAGGATTTGGTCGAGCTCGCCGGCGATGGTGGCCTGACCATAGGCGCCCGACAGGATGCCGATCAGGGTGATGCCGACCTGGACGGCGGCCAGGAAGCGGGTCGGATGTTCGGAGAGGCGCAGGGCTGCCGCCGCGCCCTTGTCGCCGCGTTCCGCCCGGGCCTGCAGCTTGGCCCGGCGCGAGGACACCACGGCCAGTTCGGACATGGCGAACAGGCCGTTGAGCACCAGAAGCAGGAGCACCACGGCCGAGGCGAGAAGGATCATTAAAGGTTGAACCCAGGCGAGGCCCTCCTGGGGCCCCGCTGCACCCTAACCGCAATGCGGCCTCGAAGCGACGCCCATGCCGGCGTGATTTGCGGCTGGAGCGGAACGAAAAAGGGCCGCCCCGAAGGACGGCCCAATCCTGGTCGGCTTGTCGGTCGCTTAGAAGATTTCGAACAGGCCCGCCGCGCCCATGCCGCCGCCGACGCACATGGTGACGACGCCGTACTTGGCGCCGCGACGCTTGCCTTCGTGCATCAGGTGGCCGACGCAGCGCGCGCCGGTCATGCCGTAGGGGTGGCCGATGGAGATGGCGCCGCCCGAGACGTTGAGCTTCTCGTTGTCGATGCCCAGCTTGTCACGGCAGTAGAGAACCTGGCTCGCGAAGGCTTCGTTCAGCTCCCACATGTCGATGTCGTCGATGGTGAGGCCGGCGCGCTCCAGCAGCTTCGGGATCGCGAAGACCGGGCCGATGCCCATTTCCTCGGCCCCGACGCCGGCCACCGCCATGCCGCGATAGGCGCCCAGCGGGGTCAGGCCGCGCTTTTCGGCTTCCTTGCGTTCCATCAGCAGCACGGCGGCCGAGCCGTCCGAGAGCTGGCTGGCGTTGCCGGCGGTGACGAACTTGCCTTCCGGAACGTAGCGGCCGCCCTTGAAGACCGGGTTCAGCTTCTGAAGGTCGGCCAGCGTGGTCTGCGGGCGGTTGCCTTCGTCCATGCTGACGGTGATTTCCTTGTCGGCCGTTTCGCCGGTTTCCTTGTTCACCACGACCTTCATGATGGTGGTGATCGGGGCGATCTCGGCGGTCAGGCGGCCTTCGGCCTGGGCCTTGGCGGTGCGCTGCTGCGACTGCAGGGCGTACTCGTCCTGGGCCTCGCGGCTGATCCCATAGCGGTCGGCGACGATCTCGGCGGTCTCGATCATCGAGGTGTGGATCTCCGGCACGTTCTTGGTCAGCCAGGGATCGGACGCCATGAAGCGGTTCATCTTGTCGTTCTGGACAAGCGAGATGGACTCCACGCCGCCGCCGATGGCGATCGGGGCGCCGTCGTTGATGATATACTTGGCGGCGGTGGCCACGGCCATGAGGCCCGACGAGCACTGGCGGTCCATGGTCATGCCCGAGACGGTGTTCGGGAAGCCGGCGCGCAGCAGGGCCTGACGGGCGATGTTGTTGCCGGTGGTGCCTTGTTCGAGGGCGCAGCCGAACAGCACGTCGTCCACCTCGGCCGGGTCGATGCCCGCGCGCTCGACGACGGCGGCGATCGAGTGGCCGGCCAGGGTCGCGCCATAGGTGTTGTTGAAGGCGCCGCGATAGGCCTTGCCGATCGGGGTGCGGGCTGTGGAGACGATAACGGCTTCACGCATTGCAATGGTCCTAGGTTGGGGAGGAGCGGTTGACCTGCCCCGACGCGAACGCCGGGACCGGTCCGTTGCCGCCTTAGAGGTCGGCGAACTTCTTGTTGTCGGCCACGAGTTTTTCCAGCAGCGCGGCGGGCTTGAACTGGTCGCCCATCTTGGCCTGGAATTCCTTCATCTTGGCCAGCACCTTCTCGGGGCCGACCTGGTCGCCGTACCACATCGGGCCGCCGCGATAGACAGGCCAGCCGTAACCGTTCTGCCAGACCACATCGATGTCGGAGGCGCGGATGGCCTTGCCTTCTTCGAGGATCTTCGCGCCCTCGTTGATCATCGGATAGATGCAGCGCTCCAGGATTTCCTGGTCGTCGATCTTCCGCGGGTTGGCGCCGGACTTCACGATGAAGTCGTGGATCACCTTCTCGGTGAAGGGGCTCGGCTTCGCGACGCGGTTCTCGTCGTAGTCATAGTAACCGGCGCCGGTCTTCTGGCCGCGGCGGTCGGCCTCGCAGAGCACGTCGCGGATGCTCTCGCCCTTGGACCTTTCCTTCACCCAGCCGATGTCCAGGCCGGCCAGGTCGCTCATGGCGAACGGGCCCATGGGGAAGCCGAAGTCGTAGAGCGCGCGGTCGATGTCCCAGGGCATGGCGCCTTCCATGACCAGCTTCTGGGCTTCGCGCTGGCGCGCGCCGAGGATGCGGTTGCCGACGAAGCCCGGGCAGACGCCGACCAGCACGGCGACCTTGCCGATCTGCTTGGCGAGCTTCATCGAGGTGGCGATCACTTCCTTCGAAGTATGATCGGCGCGGACGATTTCAAGCAGCTTCATCACGTTGGCCGGCGAGAAGAAGTGCAGGCCGATGACGCTCTCGGGACGCTTGGTCACCGAGGCGATCTCGTCGATGTCCAGGCCCGAGGTGTTGGTCGCCAGGATCGCGCCGGGTTTGCAGATGGCGTCGAGCTTGGTGAAGATGTCCTTCTTGATGTCCATCCGCTCGAAGACGGCCTCGATCACCAGGTCGACGTCCTTGAAGCTGTCTTCCATCGAGAGCGAGCCCGAGATCAGGCTCATGCGCTGCTCCACCTGCTCGGCGGTGATGCCGCCGCGCGAGGCGGTGCGTTCGTAGTTCTTGCGGATGGTGGCCAGGCCCCGGTCCAGGGCGTCCTGCTTCACCTCGACGATCACCACCGGGATGCCGGCGTTGGCGAAGTTCATGGCGATGCCGCCGCCCATGGTGCCGGCGCCGATGACGCCGACCTTCTTGATCGGGATGAGCGGCGTGTCGTCCGCCACGTCCGGAACCTTCTGGGCGGTGCGCTCGGCGAAGAACGAATAGCGCTGGGCCGCCGACTGCGAGCCGTTCATCAACTCCAGGAACAGCTTGCGCTCGGTGGCCATGCCCTCGTCGAACGGCTGGTTCACCGCCGCCTCGATGCAGCGGATGTTGTATTCCGGGGCCAGGAAGCCGCGGAACTTGCGGGCGTTGGCCTTGCGGAAGTCGGCGAAGATCTCGGGCTTGCCGCGGGCGGCCTCGACCTTCTCGTTCTGGTCGCGGATCCGGCGCAGCGGGCGGCCTTCGGCGACGACCTTGCGGGCGAAGGCGACGGCGGCTTCGCGCAGCTTGCCTTCCTCGGCCAGTTCATCGACCAGGCCGATGGCCTGGGCTTCCTTTGCGGGAACGTGGCGGCCGCTGGTCATCATCTCCAGGGCGCGCTCGGGGCCGACCACGCGGGGCAGGCGCTGGGTGCCGCCGGCGCCGGGCAGCAGGCCGAGGGCCACTTCCGGCAGGCCGAGCCTGGCCGACGGAACGGCGACCCGGTAGTGGGCGCAGAGGGCGACCTCGAGGCCGCCGCCGAGGGCGGTGCCGTGGATCGCTGCGACCACCGGCTTGGAGGCGCCTTCGATCTGGTCCTGCACGTCCGGCAGTTCCGGCGGGGCCATGGGGGCGCCGAATTCGGTGATGTCCGCGCCGGCGATGAAGGTGCGGCCTTCGCAGATCAGTACGATGGCCTTGGCTGCGTCGTTGGCGCTTGCCGCCTTGAACGCTTCGAACAGGCCCTCGCGCACGGGCGCCGACAGGGCGTTCACGGGCGGGGAGTTGAGCGTGATCACCGCGACGTCGCCGTCGAGCGTCAGGTCGGTCACCGAATTGATCTCGGCCATATGAGCGCATCCCTTGTTTTATGGAAATGGGCGGCTCGTGCCTTGGTCGCCCTGGATTCAAACGCTTGTTTACAGGCGGCGCCGGGCGGGCGCGAGTCAAAAATCCGTTGGCTTTGCGCGCCTTGAGCCCGGGTCTATGAGGCCTGGAAACTCATTTAAGGGGATAGGGTTATGGCGCTGGGTCTGTTCTCGCTCGAAGGGCGCGTGGCGCTCGTCACCGGCGGTTCGCGGGGCATCGGCAAGATGATCGCCAAGGGCTTCATCGAGGCCGGCGCGGCGCGGGTCTACATCTCCTCGCGCAAGCCGGCGGCCTGCGACGAGACCGCCGCCGAGCTGGGCGAACGCTGCATCTCGCTGCCGCAGGACATCTCGACCGTGGAGGGCTGCAAGGCCCTGGCCGAGCGGCTGACCGCCAAGGAGCCCAAGCTCGACATCCTGGTCAACAACGCCGGCGCCGCCTGGGGCGCGCCCTTCGACGAGTTCCCCGAGAGCGGCTGGGACAAGGTGCTGAACCTGAACCTGAAGTCGCCCTTCTTCCTGACCCAGGCGCTGCACGCCGCCCTGACGGCCGCCGCCAGCCACGAGCAGCCGGCCAAGGTGATCAACATCTGCTCGATCGACGGCATCCGGCTCAATCCGCAGGAGACCTATTCCTACCACGCATCCAAGGCCGGGCTGATCTACCTGACCCGCCGGATGGCCGCGCAACTGGTCAAGGACTCGATCAACGTCACCGGCATTGCGCCAGGCGCCTTCGCCTCGGAGATGAACCGCGTGGCCCGCGACCAGGGCGACCAGGTGGCCAAGCGCATCCCCTCGCGCCGCATCGGCCGCGACGAGGACATGGCGGCCGCGGCGATCTACCTGGCCAGCCGCGCCGGCGACTATGTGGTCGGCGAGACCATCGCCGTGGACGGCGGCGTGGCCTTGGCCAGCACCGGCGCCCTGTAAACTTTATAGCGAAGGCCACGCTTTCGCCCATTCTGCGTTATGACCTGCTCGAGAACAGCGGGCGTGGCGTTTGAGCGAGTCGGAACCTAAGCCGCCTTCGAGGCCGGCTCGTCGCAAGCGGCGGGCCGGAACGATCGTCGCCGCCCTGGTGATCGTCAGCTTTGCTGCCGGAACCACCATCTACCTGACGCGGCGGACGATCGCTCGCGAGGTGCTGGTCGGCTGGCTGGAGGCGCGGGGCGTGCCGGCCGAGGTGGACTTTCGCGAGTTCGACTTCGGCGGCTTCACCGCACGAGTGCGGGCGGGCGCGCCGAACGATCCCGACGTCTCGATCTCCCGGGTCGAGGTCCGCTATGGCCTCACCGGCTTCTGGCAGGGCGAGCCCCTGGGCGTGCGAGTGATCTCGGTGCGTCTTTATCGGCCGGTGCTCAAGGCCGCCTTCAGGGACGGCAAGCTCAGCCTCGGCGGGCTCGACCCGCTGGTCGAGGAGTTCGCCAGGCGCCCGCCGCAGCCGCAGGCGCCTCAGCCACGGGTGGAGATCCGCCGTGGCGTCCTCAACCTCGCCACCGACTACGGCCCGATGAAACTCACCGGCGACGGCCGGCTGGAGCGCGGCAAGCTCATGGCTCTCGACGCCCGGCTCGATCCGGTGCGTCTGCGCGGGAAAGGACTGGAGGCGGGGCTGGGCGAAGCGCGATTGCGGCTCGCCACCACCCGGGACCGGACCGATATCCAGCTGACTGCGCCGGTCGCCGACTTCCGGGGCGGCGGGGCGAGCGTTCGCGACGCCCAGCTCAGGCTTTCCCTCCAGGGCCCCTATCCGGACCTGAAGCGGCATCAGGACGAGGGCGGGGTTTCGGCCCGTCTCGAACTGGCCGGCCAGTCCTTCGCCATGGGCGAGGATCGCGTCGAGGGCGCCAGCCTGGTCGCCAATTTCGATGGGGTGACACGCGGCTGGATGGACACGCTGGTCGTGCACGGCGACGGAGACGTCAAGCTCACCGCCCGCGAAGGACGCGCCCGGGGTGTCGAGCTGCAGCAGATCGCCTCCGACGTTTCTCTCGGCGATGTGCGCTGGACCCGTTCGGTCGGCGACGTGGTTTCGGCCGAGACCAGCGCCCGGGCCTCCATCGCCTCGGGCCGTAGCGGCGACCTGCGGCTCGCGGCCACCCGTGCGGACGTCGGCGGGCTGGTCGCCTTCGACCCCAAGCGCGTGGATCTCTCGCTGCGGGGCTCGGTCGCCGGGCGCGGGGCCTGGTCGGGCCTTGGCCCAGTCGCGGCGGGCGATCCGCCCGAGACGGCGGCGCTCAAGCGCGCCCTGGCCGGCTTCCGGTTCGCCGCCTCTTCGGTGGAGGTCAGCGCCTCGCGCGAAGACCTCTCGATCAGCCTCGGCGTTCCGGTGCGCCTGCACACCGACACCGGCGGGGAGGTGACGCTCTATCGGGTCGGCGGACCGATCTTCGCCAACGACCAGGGCGCGTTCGACCTAAAGGTCTCGGGCGGCGGCTTGCCGGAGGCCGAGCTCGCCGTCAGCCGCTATGCGCTGACCAAGGATGGCCTGGTCGCCAAGGCCGCCATGAAGGCCAAGGGCGGCTTCGCGCAGGTGAGCGGCGGCGACATCGAGGCTGAGGGCGATATCCGCCTGGCCGACGGGGCGATCACCTTCATCAGCCCCCGCTGCATCTCCCTGGCCGCCGACCGTGTGGAGCTCGGCGAGAACGACCTGGAACAGGTGGACGGCCGGCTCTGCCCCGGCTCGGCGCCGCTGGTCAGCTTCGCCGATGGGAGCTGGCGGCTTAGGGGCAAGGCCGAGGGGCTGGCTGGTCGGATTCCCTCGGTCGAGGCCGCCTTCTCGCAAGGATCGGCTACGGTCGACCTCTCCGGCTCGGGCGGGCGCATGGCCGGGCAGGTCGGGCTCGCCGACGTGCGGGTCGAGGACACCGCCGCCGAGAAGCGCTTCTACCCGGTCCGCGCCGCCGGTCGCGCCATCGCCAGGGCCGGCGGCTGGACCGGGATGTTCGACGTAACCGATCCGGAGCGCCGCCGCCTGGCGAGCGGGACCTTCAGGCATGGCGCCGACGGGCGAGGGGCGGCAGACTTCGACACCGGCCAGCTCGCCTTCGCTGCGGATGGCCTGCAGCCGGCCAAGCTCTCGCCGCTGGCCGAGCTGATCGCCTCGCCGGCCACCGGTTCGGGACGGATGACCGGCCAGATCGCCTGGTCGCCGGACACCTTCACCAGCCACGGCGATCTCGTGGTCGACCGGCTCGACTTCGTCAGCCCCATGGGACCGGTCGTCGGCCTCGCAGGACACGTGGCGCTGAGCAGCCTCTTGCCGCTGGCCGCCGCGCCGGGCCAGGTCATGACCGCCGAGGCGGTCAACACCCTGGTTCCACTGACCAATGTCGATGTCCGCTTCGGCCTCGCCGAGGAAGCGGCCGTCGTCGAAGGGGCCAGCCTGGCGGTCGGGGGCGGGAGCCTGGTCTTCGAACCCTTCACCCTGCCGTTCGACACCACCAAGCCCTGGACTGGCGTGGTGAACTTCAACGTGGTCGAGATGAAGGACCTGGTGGAAGCCTCGCCCTTCGGCGACCGGGTGGACTTGCAGGCGAAACTCTCGGGCCGTGTCCCGTTCGCCGTCAGCCCCGAGGGCGTGCGCGTCACCGACGGAAACCTTTATGCGGTCGCGCCGGGTCGGCTCTCGATCCTGCGTGAGGCCCTCACGCCGGTCGCCTCGACGCCGACAGAGGCCGTTGTCAGCGGCGCCGTCACCGGCGTGCAGGTGCCGTTGGCGAGCGCCTTGTCCGGCGGCGGCCAGGTGAACACCTTCAGCGAGTTCGGCTACCAGGCCATGGAAGACCTGGCCTTCGACACGCTGGACGCTCAGGTGAACAGCCAGGAGAACGGGCGGCTGGGCGTGCTGATGCATCTGAAGGGCCGGCATGATCCGCCCCAGCGGCAGGAGATCCGCCTGACCCTCATGGAGCTCATCCGGCGGGACTTCATGAACAAGGCGCTGCCGTTGCCGTCGGGGACCAAGGTCGACCTGACCCTCGACACCTCGATCAACCTCGATCAAATCCTGAAAGACTTCGCCGACTTCCAGGCGCTGCGCGGTTCACACCCCGTTCAGCCGTAAAGCGCCACCTTGGACCTAAGACCTGGAGACGAGCCTATGACGAAAAACCTCGCCGCAACCGCCGTGCTGGCCGGCGCGGCCATGCTGGGCGCCTGTACGCCGACGGTGCGCGTGGAGGTGGCGCCGATCTCCATCTACGCCAAGCTGGACGCGGACGTCCGCCTGCGCCTCGACGACGACGTCAAGGCCTTGATCCAACAGAACCCGAACCTGTTCTAAGAAGGGGATGACCATGACCTTCAACAAGCTGATGGCCCCGGTGGCCGCGGTCGTCGCCAGCCTCGCCGTCGCCGGCGTCGCCCAGGCCGAGCCTGCCGCCGCCAAGGCCGCCGTGGACGCCGCCAAGGCGCAGGGGATCGTCGGAGAGCAGAGCGACGGCTTCCTGGGCTTCGTGAACGCCGGCGCGGCCAGCGCCGAGGTCCGCGCCGCCGTGTCCGAGATCAACGCCGGCCGGCGCCAGCTCTACGCCCAGGCCGCGACCCAGAACGGGGTGAGCCCGGCCGCCGCCGGCGCCTCAGCCTTCCGCACCGTCGTTCAGGGCCGCCTGCGTCCGGGCGACTTCTACCAGAACGCCGGCGGCGCCTGGGTGAAGAAGTAAGGAAAGTGGATGAGGGGGAGCCGCCAGATGGCCTAAGTCCCCCGACCCGCCCCTGGCGTCTCTACCCCTCATCCATCGGGCATGGCCCGAACCTGTCGGGTGATCGGGACGAGGAAGCGACCGAATACTAGCTTCCTCGTCCCTCACCCTATCCGTCCCCTGTCGGAGCGCGGATTCCGTTCGCCGGCCGGAGCGTGAGGCTCCTCCGGGCGATCTCCTCTTTCAGTCCGCCTAGGGCGAAAAAGCGAGCCCGCCCGGCCCAAGGACTGGGCGAGCTCGAGGAGAGACGACTGGGCTCGTGGATCCCTGACCCAGGCAAGCCTGGTCAGGATCTCTCGCGCCGGCCGAAGCCGGAGCTTTTTACAAGCGTCGAGTCTGCTGTAACGCCCGGCCGGCGGCATCGGGAAGAGACTTTGACGTGCAAGAAGGCGTGTCTGTCACAGGCTGACCTTGTAATAATTGTAAATCTGTGACAATCCGACTCCATGGCCCCAGCCAATACGGATCGGAAGCTCTTCCTCGGCGCGCGGCTCAAGCGGCTGCGCCGCGACCTCGGCCTGACCCAGACCCGGATGGCCGAGGATCTGGGGGTCTCGCCCAGCTATCTGAACCTCTTGGAGCGCAATCAGCGGCCGGTCACCGCCCAGGTGCTGCTGCGCCTGGCCGAAGCCTACGACCTAGATCTCAAGAGCCTGTCGACCGATCCGGAATCCAGCGGGGCTACCGGCCTGGCCGAGATCTTCTCGGACCAGCTCTTTCGCGACCTGGGCGTCGCCCGGCACGAGATCGCCGAGGTGGCCGACAGCGCCCCGGCGGTGTCGGAGGCCATCGTCCGTCTCTATCGCGCCTATCTCGACCAGCGGCGCCTGACCGACCTCGGCTCCATCAGCCGGCCGGAGGAGGGCGCCTCGGCCGGTTCCGCGGTCCTGCCGTCGGACTGGGTGCGCGACTTCATCCAGTCGCAGAAGAACTACTTCGCCGAGCTGGAGGACGCGGCCGACGAACTGGTCGCCGAACTCGGCCATGAGCCGCTGGACTTCGCCCTCGCCGCGCGGGAGCGGCTGGCCAAGCGTCACAACATCAGCGTCCGGGTGGTGCCGCTGGAGGTGCTGCCGGAATCCGTCCGCCGCTACGACCATCACCGCAAGCGGCTCTTCCTGTCGGAAGTCCTGACCGCCGCCGGCCGCGCCTTCGCGCTCGCCTACCAGCTTTCGATCCTGGAACACGGCGCTCTGCTCGACGCCCTGGCCGAGCGCGCCGGGCCGCCGGACCGGCCGACCCGCGCCCTGTTGAAGGTCTCCCTGACCAATTATCTGGCCGCGGCCCTGCTGATGCCCTACGCCGCCTTCCACGAGGCGGCCGAGCGCGCCGCCTATGACATCGAACTCGTCCGCTCCCGCTTCGGGGTCTCGTTCGAACAGGCCTGTCACCGGCTCACCACCCTGTCGCGGCCGGGCGCGCGCGGGGTGCCGTTCTTCATGCTGCGGGTCGATTCGGCGGGGAACATCTCCAAGCGCTATGCTGGGGCGACCTTTCCCTTCTCCCGCTTCGGCGGCACCTGCCCGCGCTGGAACATCCACTCCAGCTTCCGCACCCCCGGGCGCATCGTCACCCAGATCGTCGAGACCCCGGACGGCCAGCGCTACTTCACCCTCTCGCGCACGGTCAGCCGCTTCGCATCGCCCTATGGAGAGGATTCCGAACTCGCCGTCGGCATGGGCTGCGAACTGAAGTTCGCCGAGCGCCTGGTCTATTCCCGCGGCATCGACCTGCGCGACCCGGTCGCCACCGCCATCGGCCCCGCCTGCCGGATCTGCGAGCGCCCGGCCTGTCCCCAGCGAGCGGCCGAGCCGATCAACCGTACACTGATGGTTGACGACTTCACCAAGTCCATCTCGCCTTATCCGTTCGCATCGGGCTGACGCCTTGCGCCGCAAGGGGCATGCGATAGAGAGGGGCGAGACGGAGGCGCAGATACCTCCGTTACCAGACGGAGTCAGGGGCATAGATGGCTGAACGCAAGAGCGCCCGTTCGACGGATCGCTTCCGCCGAAAGCGCGACGCGATCCTGGACGCCTCGACCGCCATCATGAACGAGCGCGGCGTGAAAGGGTTGACCCTGGCCGACGCCGCCGCCGCGGTCGGTCTTTCCACCACCAGCGTCACCTACTACTTCAAGCGCAAGGACGACCTGGCCGCCGGCTGCATGCTGCGCGGCATCGCCTGGCTGCAGGCGACGACCGACGAGGCCCTCGCGGCGCCCAATCCGCCCCAGCGCCTGGCCCGGCTGCTGCAGCTCTATTTCGAACGCGTCGCCCGCGCCGCGACCGGCGCCGAGCCGCCCTTGCCGACGCTTTCGGACCTGCGGGCGCTGAAGGACGCGCAGCGGGCCGAGGTGTTCGAAGCCTATATGCGCCTCTTTCGGCGTGTGCGGACCCTATTCGACTCGCCCGACATGGCCTGGCTCAGCCGCGGCCGGCGCACCGCCCGCACCCACATGCTGCTGGAGCAGCTCTTCTGGTCGGCGACCTGGCTGCCGAAGTACGACCCCGAGGACTACGACCGGGTCCGCGACCGCATGTACGATATCCTGGTCGGCGGCTTCGCCATCGAGGGCGCGACCTGGGCGCCGATCCCCGTGCCGCTGGCCGAACTCGCCGCCCGCGAAGGGCCCGACATGAGCCGCGAGACCTTCCTGCTGGCCGCGACCCGCCTGATCAACAGCCGCGGCTACCGCGGGGCCTCGGTGGACAAGATCTCCGCGGCCCTTAACGTCACCAAGGGCTCGTTCTACCATCACAACGAGGCCAAGGACGATCTGGTGGTCGCCTGCTTCGACCGCACCTTCGACGTCATGCGCCGGGTGCAGCGCCTGGCGATGGCCATGGACGGAACCCAATGGCAGCGCATCTCCAGCGCCGCCGCCGCCCTGGCTGAATATCAATTGTCCGAGTACGGCCCGTTGCTGCGGGTCTCGGCCCTTTCGGCCCTGCCCGGCGAGATCCGCACCGAGCAGGTGGCCCATTCCGATCGGGTCTCCGACCGCTTCGCCTCGATGATCTCCGACGGCATCGCCGAGGGGTCGATCCGGCCGATCGACCCGGTCATCGCCGCCCAGATGCTGAACGCGACGCTCAACGCCGGCGCCGAGCTGGGCTTCTGGGTGCCCGGCATCACCCAGAAGGCGGCGCCCTCGGTCTTCGCACGGCCCCTGCTGATGGGGATATTCACCCGCTAAGGCGCGACCTAGGCGCTTTGGGCGACCGTGTCGTCCAGGGCCGCGGCCTGAGCCTTCTCGCTCCACACCTGTTCGACCACCTGCAGCAGCCGCTCGGCGGTGATCGGCTTGGTGATGTGGCCGTCCGCCCCGGCGCGCTCGGACGCCTCCGCATGTTCGGGCATGGCGTTGGCGGTCAGGGTGTAGATCGGCGTGCGGCGGCCAAGCCGCGCCTCACGTCGGCGGATGGCCGAGATGGCGGTCAGCCCGTCCATCACCGGCATCTGCATGTCCATCAGGATCAGGTCGAACTCGCCGCGGGTGGCTTCGTCCACCGCCTCGGCCCCGTTCTCCACGCTCACCAGCTCGACGCCCGCGGAGGTCAGGATCAGCTCCACGACCCGGCGGTTGGTCGGATGGTCCTCGGCCAGCAGCACCCGCATGGCGTCGAGCGCGGCCTCCTCGGCGGCGTCGTTCTCATGCTCGCCCCACATCTCCACGACACCCTGGCGCCGCGGCAATTCTAGCTGCAGGACGAAGGTCGCGCCCGCGCCCGGGGTGGCGGTGGCCGACAGCGAGCCGCCCATCGCCTCGGCCAGCGAGCGCGAGATCGAGAGCCCAAGGCCCGTTCCGCCATACCGCCGGGTGATCGAGCCGTCCGCCTGCTCGAAGCGTTCGAACAGTCGCTGCCTAGCCGTCTCGTCGAAGCCGATGCCGGTGTCGGACACGGTGAAGGTCAGATGGGTGGTGGTTTCGTCCCGCTGGGCCGCGACCTGCAGCCGGACCTCGCCCTCGGTGGTGAACTTCACGGCGTTGCCCAGCAGATTGGTCAGGATCTGGCGGATGCGCGCGCCGTCGCCCTCGAACGCGCCCTGCGCATAGGGCTCGATCTCCACGCTCAGCCGCAGGCCCTTGGCCTGGGCGGTGGCCTCGAACAGGGATGAGCAGGCCTTGACCGAGGCGGCCATGTCGAACGGCTCGCGGCGAAGCTCCATGCGGCCGGCTTCGATGCGGGCCAGGTCCAGGATGTCGCTCAGCAAGGCTTCCAGGGTCTCGGCCGAGGTTTCGATCAGCCCCACCATCTCGGCCTGCTGCGGCGAAAGCTCGGTCCTGGCCAAGGCCCCGGCGACGCCCATCACGCCGTTCAGCGGCGTGCGGATCTCGTGGCTCATATTGGCGAGGAACTCGCTCTTGGCCTTGTTGGCCGCCTCCGCCTCGCCGGCGAAGCGCACCAGGTCGCGCTGGGCGTGGTGGCGCGAGCACTCGTTCGAGGCGATGGCCGCGAGATCGGTCAGGTAGGCGGCGAGTTCGGGATCGAACGTCCGCGGCGTCTCGCTGGCCACGCAGACCACGCCGATGGGCTGACCGCTCGCCAGCCGGATTGGCGCGCCGGCATAGAACCGGACCTGCTCGGCACCGGTCACATAGGGATGCCTGGCGAAGCGAGGGTCTTCGAGGGCGTTCGGCACCCACAGCAGCGCATCATCGCGCACCGCCACCTCAGAGAAGGCCTGGTCCTCGCAGATCTGCTCCTTGGACCACTTGGGCGTCACGCTGGCGTGCCAGGTGCGTTCGGCGTCGACGATGACCACGTCGCCCAGGTCCAGCCGGGAATAGGCGCGCGCCAGCCGGCCGATCCGCTCGAAGGTCGGCTTGAGGTCGTCCAGGTCTAGCGTGGCGATAGCCGCCAGCCGTGCAGCTTCGGCCCGGGATGTCTCACCAGGAGCGGACATATTCTTCCCCCTGACGTTTTGCGCGAAGATCGGCTCGTGGAGTTAAATTTCCGTCTTTTGCGTGAAACGCTGTTCGGTATGGCTAGAGCAGTCTGATCTCCCGCAGCCTTTCCTTGAGGAACTCGTCGGCCGTGATCGGCGCAAGGCCCCGGTCGGGATGCTCGGGCGTGACGCAGCCGGGCAGGGTGCGGATCTCGTAGTCCGGGTTGAAGTGCAGGAAGAACGGCGTCGAATAGCGCGAGAACCCCCGGCGTTCCGGCGCCGGGTTCACCACCCGGTGCGTGGTCGAGGGCAGCACCTGGTTGGTCAGTCGCTGCAGCATGTCGCCGATATTGCAGACCAGCGAGCCGGCGGGCGGGTTGATGGCCAGCCACTGGCCGTCCCGTTCCAGCACCTCCAGCCCAGCCTCTTCGGCACCCAGCAGCAGGGTGATGACGTTGATGTCTTCGTGCGCGCCGGCGCGGATGTTGGGGCCGTCGGCCGGGATCGGCGGATAGTGCAGCAGGCGCAGGATCGAGTTGCCCTGGTCCACCGTCGAATCGAAGAAGTGGCGGTCGAGCTTCAGATAGGCGGCCAGGGCTTCCAGCACCTTGCGGCCCATGGCGTCCAGCGCGTTGAACAGCCAGGCGATCTCGGTGTGGAACGCCGGAACCTCCGCCGGCCAGACATTCTTGGGCATGTAGGCGGCGAACGGGTGGCCCGCCGGCAGGTCCCGGCCCATGTGCCAGAACTCCTTCAGGTCGAAGTGTTCGGCGCCCTTGGCCGTCTCGATGCCGAAGGGGGTGTAGCCGCGCTGGCCGCCGACCCCGACCACATAGGCCCGCTTGACCTCGTCGGGCAGGGCGAAGAACGCCTTGGCCGCGCCGATCGCCGCCTCGATCCGCGCCTGCGGCAGCGGGTGGTCGGAGATCACCGCAAAACCGTAGCGCGCGAACGAGCCGCCCAGGTCCTGGGAGAACCCTGCGAAATCGCCTTCGAAGCGCTTGAAGGAGACGGGGTTGATCGTCGGAGTGGTCACATTCGATCCTTCACCCGGCGGTCGCCGGGAACCTTGACCGTGGGGCGGGCGTTCGCACCGAAGTTCCATTCAGGAGAGCGTAGATGCGTAGCTGGACCGCCCTTGCGGCATGTATTTTGGGAGCGGCCGCCATGTCGGCCTGCACCACTGTGGACCCCTACACCGGACAGGCCGTCCGCAACAACACCGGGACTGGCGCGATCGCCGGCGCGCTCGGCGGAGCGGCCCTCGGCTACCTCACCAACACCAACCGCAGCGAGCAGGGCCGCAAGAACGCGCTCATCGGGGCGGGGATCGGCGCACTGGCCGGCGCGGGGGTCGGCAACTACATGGACCGCCAGCAGGCCGAGCTTCGCCGCGAACTGGCCGGCAGCGGCGTGGAGGTCCAGCGCCAGGGGGACAACATCGTCCTGCAGATGCCCAGCGACGTGACCTTCGGCTTCGACCGTTCGGACATCCAGCCCCAGTTCTACGGCGCGCTCGACGACGTCGCCCGCAGCCTGAACAACTATCCGCAGACCCTGGTCGACATCATCGGCCACGCCGATTCCACCGGTCGCGCCGACTACAACCAAGCTCTCTCCGAGCGCCGCGCCCTGGCCGTGGCCGACTATCTCACCAACCGCGGCGGCGTGCTGCGCGATCGCCTCTACGTGGCCGGCCGCGGCTCGACCCAGCCCATCGCCTCCAACGACACCGAAGAAGGCCGGGCAAAGAACCGCCGGGTCGAAATCATCGTCCGGCCCTATACCGGCTAAGCGCTTCTCCATCGGCGGCGCTCTCGCGGGCGCCGCCCCCCCGTTGCGCGCTCCGGTCTTTGCCCGCAAATAAGCTGATACGCGGCCTCCGGAGCGGGGCGGGCGAAGGCAGGAGCACCGATGGCGGCCGAGGTCGTGGGCATGAACCTTGGGCACGGCGTGGCCCTGCTGGCCGCGGGCGTCGTCGCCGTGCCGCTGTTCCGCAAGCTCGGCCTCGGCTCGGTGCTGGGCTATCTCGCCGCCGGCCTGGTCATCGGTCCCTTCGGCCTGCGGCTGTTCACCGATCCCCAGGCGATCCTCCACGTGGCCGAGCTGGGGGTGGTGCTCTTCCTCTTCGTCATCGGGCTCGAGATGCGGCCCGCCAAGCTCTGGAGCCTGCGCACGGAAATCTTCGGGCTGGGGGTGGCCCAGGTCCTGGTCTGCGCCGCCCTCCTGTCCGGAGCCGCCATGCTCGCCGGCCTCGCGCCGGCCGCCGCGGCGATCGGAGCCAGCGGTTTCGTGCTCTCTTCCACCGCCGTGATCGTCCAGATGCTCGACGAGCGGGGCGAGACCTCGACCGACGCCGGTCAGCGGGCGATATCGATCCTGCTGCTGGAAGACCTCGCGGTGGTTCCCCTGCTGGCCCTGGTCGCCGTGCTCGCGTCGCTAGGCGGCGCGGCCGTCGAGGGCGACCGCCCGGCCTGGCTTGGCCTGCTCATCGGCGCCGGCTGCATCGGGGTGGCGATCGCGGCCGGACGCTGGCTGCTCAACCCCTTCTTCCAGATCCTGGCCCGAACCGGCGCGCGGGAGATCATGACCGCCGCGGCGCTGCTGGTCGTCCTGGGCGCGGCGCTCTTCATGCAGTGGGGCGGACTCTCCATGGCCATGGGGGCCTTTCTGGCCGGGGTGATGCTGTCGGAGTCGGTCTTCCGCCATCAGCTCGAGGCCGACATCGAGCCGTTCCGCGGCATCCTGCTGGGCCTCTTCTTCCTCAGCGTCGGCATGTCGCTGGACCTCTCGGTGGTCCTGGCCGAATGGCGCCTGGTCCTGGCCGGCGTACTGGCCTTCATGACGCTCAAGGCGCTCGGCATCTATGCTGTCGCACGGCTGTTCCGGGCTGGCAGTCGCGAGGCCGTTCAGCGCGCGGCCCTCTTCGCCCAGGGCGGGGAGTTCGCCTTCGTGCTCTATGGCGCGGCCGCCGCCGCCGGTGTGCTGGACGCCCGCGACAGCGCCGCGCTCACCGCCGTGGTGATCCTGTCCATGGCCCTGACGCCCCTTGTGGTCATCCTGCTGGACCGGCTGATGCCGCCGCCGAAGGTGTCGATGGACGGCGTCGAGGTCGCGGCCAATCTGCGGGGCCGGGTGCTGATGATCGGCTTCGGCCGTTTCGCCCAGGTGGTCAGCCAACCGCTGCTGGCTCGCGGCATGGAGGTCTCGCTGATCGAGAACGACGTGGACATGATCCGCGCCGCCGGGACCTTCGGCTTCAAGGTCTATTACGGCGACGGCTCGCGGCTGGACGTGCTGCGGGCCTCCGGCGCGGCCAACGCCGAAGCCATTCTCGTCTGTGTCGACAAGCCGGAGGTCGCCGACCGCATCGTCGAAATGGTCAGGGACGAGTTTCCCCTGGCCAAGATCTTCGCCCGCGCCTTCGACCGCGGCCACAGCCTGCGGCTGGTGAAGGCCGGGGTGGATTATCAGATCCGCGAGACCTTCGAATCGGCCCTGACCTTCGGGAAGAACGTCCTCATCGACCTGGGCGTCGACGAGGTCGAGGCCGCCGACATCGTCCGCGACGTCCGCCGCCGCGACGCCGAGCGGTTCGAACTGCAGCTCGCCGGCGGCATCGAGCAGGGGCGGTGGCTGATGCGGGGGAACATGGCCACGCCGACACCGGAGCCGTTCTCAGTTCCGCGACACGGCGGGCAGGCGCTCAACGAGGAGGCCGCCGACGCCTTGGGCGAGGAGCCGAAGGAGCCTGTGAATTAGAGTTTCATCAGTTGATGAACTTTTTCGTCCGACCCGGTTCTCAAGCGGCCGCTAGCAGCTTAAAGGGGCTCACATGGCTGGAAAGACGCGTAACGACGCCGCCGAGGCCCTCGCCGGGCTCCTGTTCGACGGCATGACCATCATGGCCGGGGGCTTCGGGCTCTGCGGCATTCCCGAAAACCTGATCGCCGCCATCCGCGAGTCCGGGGTGAAGAACCTGACGGTCGTCTCGAACAATTGCGGCGTCGACGGCTTCGGCCTCGGCCTCCTGCTGGAGGCGGGCCAGATCCGGAAGATGATCTCGTCCTATGTGGGCGAGAACAAGCTGTTCGAGCAGCTTTACCTCTCCGGCGCGCTGGAGCTGGAATTCAATCCGCAGGGCACCCTGGCCGAGCGCATCCGCGCTGGCGGGGCGGGCATTCCGGCCTTCTTCACCAAGACCGGGGTCGGCACCCTGGTCGCCGAGGGCAAGGAAGTGCGCGAGTTCGACGGCGAGCTCTATGTCATGGAGCGGGGCCTCACCGCGGACCTGGCCATCGTGAAGGCCCATGTCGGCGACGCCGAGGGCAACCTCGTCTATCGAAAGACCGCCCGGAACTTCAATCCGATGATGGCCACGGCCGGCAAGGTCACGATCGCCGAGGTCGAGGAACTGGTCGAGATCGGCTCCATCGACAAGGACCACATCCACACCCCGGGCATCTATGTCGACCGGATCGTCAAGGGCGCGGTCTACGAGAAGCGCATCGAGCGCGTGACCACCCGTCCGAAAGAAACGCAAACGGGCGAAGAGAAGGCGAGCGCTTAAGATGGCCTGGACCCGTGATGAAATGGCCGCCCGGGCCGCGGCAGAGCTGCACGACGGCTTCTATGTGAACCTCGGCATCGGCATCCCGACCCTGGTCGCCAACTACATCCCCGCGGGGATGCACGTGACCCTGCAGTCGGAGAACGGCATGCTGGGCATGGGGCCCTTCCCCTATGAGGGCGAAGCGGACGCCGACCTGATCAACGCCGGCAAGCAGACCATCACCGAGCTGCCGTCCTCGTCCTATTTCAGCTCGGCCGACAGCTTCGCCATGATCCGAGGCGGCCATATCGACCTGTCGATCCTCGGCGCCATGCAGGTGGCCGCCAACGGCGACCTCGCCAACTGGATGGTCCCCGGCAAGATGGTCAAGGGCATGGGTGGAGCCATGGACCTGGTCGCCGGCGTCAAGCGCGTGGTCGTGGTCATGGAGCACACCGAGAAATCGGGCGCGCCCAAGCTGGTCAAGGCGTGCTCCCTGCCGCTCACCGGTCAAGGCGTGGTGGATCTCGTGGTCACCGACCTGGGCGTCTTCGACGTCAACCGCGGCAAGGGCCCGCTACGGCTCACCGCCCTGGCGCCCGGCGTCAGCCTCGACGAGGTGAAGGCCAAGACCGAGGCGCCGTTCGAGCCCGTCCTCTAACAGCCTTCCATCCGCCGTCTTTCGGCGCGCATCATCCGGGTGCGGCCCTCGCGCCGTTTCGGGATGATGCGCCATGAAGCCTTTCCCTCTCGCCGCCGCGGCGGCCTTCCTCGCACTGGTTGCGGCCCCCGCCGGCCAGGCGGCGGGGCAGCTCCGGACGGCGGTCTTCGCCGGCGGCTGCTTCTGGTCGACCGAGAAGGCGATGGAGGCCGTGCCCGGCGTCACCGCCGCGGTGTCCGGCTATGCGGGCGGCGCCATGGCCAACCCCACCTATCAGAACCATCGGGGCCACCTGGAGGCGGTGAAGGTCACCTACGATCCGGCCCGCATCAGCTACGCGGCCCTGGTGGACGCCTTCTTCCACAGCATCGACCCGACCGACGCCGGCGGCCAGATCTGTGACCGCGGCCCGTCCTATACGACCGCCGTCTTCGTCGCCGGTCCCGAGGAGACGAAGGTCGCCCAGGCGGCGAAGACCCGCATCGGGGAAGCCATGGACCAGCAGGTGGCGACCCGCATCCTGACCGGCGGCCGGTTCTGGCCGGCCGAGGCCTATCATCAGGACTACGCCAAGAAACACCCGGCCAGCTACAACGCCTACCGCATCGGCTGCGGGCGCGACCGGGCGCTCAAGGCCGTATGGGGACCGGCAGCCCGGTGACCGGATCGCGCGGGGCCGGCGAAAAGCCCTCCCCGATGAACAGGGCCGCCTTGCGCGTGCGCTTGCTGTCCAGCCGCGCCCCGATGATCTCGGCGCCGCCGACAGCTCGGAAGTCGCCCTTCATCTCGTCCAGATAGATCTCGTCCAACGCGACCGCGAGGACCCTTTCGCCGTTCGCGCTCGTGAGCGGGTTGGTGCTCTCGGCCTGGTTCTGCGGATGGGCCTCGCGCACCCACATGACCAGCGGCGGCTCGCCGTTCTTTCCAAAATAGTCGCGTCCGTAATAGGCGGCGGCGTTGAACAGGAAGCGGTCGTTGACCGCGATCGAGCTCAGGGCGCCCTTGGGTTCGCGCATCGCCCGGTCGGCGATCTCTTCGGTCATCTGCTCCCAGCCCTTGGCGCGCTTGAAGGCGTTGGTCAGGTTCAGCTTCTCGGCGATTCCCTGGTTCAGCACGCAGGCGAGGAACACCGCGGCCACCGCGCCCTGCAGGGCGAGGGCGGCGACCAGCCACCACTTGGCGCGCCAGCGGATCAGCCAGGCGGCGGCCAGCACCACCGCGGCCACATAGCCCGCCGCCGCCCAGTTGGCGTTGGCCCGGCTGACGAAGGCCTGGATGGTGACGATCAGCAGGGCCGGGACGGCGAAGCACAGCAGCATCAGGTCCGCCGGCTGCAGGCGCTTGCGGACCGCCAGCAGGACGCCGCCGCCGATCAGCACCGCGAAGGGGATCGGGCCGAAGACGCCGAACTGCGAGAGGACGAACTCGCCAAGCTCTCCGAAGTTGAACAGCGACCGGGCGTTCCAGTTGGCGTTGGCCGCCGTGTGCTGGACCGTGGCGAAGCCGTGGCGGGCGTTCCAGATCAGGTTCGGCGCGACGACCGCCAGGCCGGCGGCCAGCGCCAGCGCCGCCGCCCGCCAGGTCCAGCCGCTCCGCGCCTGACGCGAGAAGGCCAGATGCAGGGCGATCCCGATCAGGCCGTAGACGGCGGCGTACTTCGAAAGGAAGGCCAGGCCAAGCGAGGCGCCCAGGCCCAGGGCCAGCAGGTCCTGCCTTCGGCCACCGGCCTGCGGCGTCTCCACATAGGCCAGCAGCGCCAGCGCCAGGAACAGCAGCATCGCCGCGTCGGTGGCGACCACCAGCGACGAGACCTGCACCGCCGGCATCAGCAAGTAGAGCGCCGCTGCGGTGAATCCGGTGGACGGCGCATAGAGCCTGCGCCCGATTCCGTAGACGCACAGTGTCGTCAGGCCATGGAGCAAGGGCGACGACAGGCGTACCCAGGGCTCGGCGTTCCCGCCGATCGCGGTGGTCGCCCAGATGAGCCACGCGACCACCGGCGGCTTGGAATAGTAGCCGAAGTCGAGCGTCCGCGACCAAAGCCAGTATTGCGCCTCGTCAGGATGCAGCTCGAGCCGCGTGGCGAACAGCGCCACCAGACGCACCGCCGTCAGCGCGGCGGTGATCAGGAGCGTGGCGCGCCAGTACTGGGCATGGCCGTGTGCGGACGTTTGTCTCGAAATCAAGAGCGTCTCTGGTCGCAGCGGGTGGAAAGGAAAGGGGCGAGGGCGTGTCCGGAAAGTGACAGGCGTCGGTATATTAGCTGGTTGTCCCCTGTGTTGCGTCACACGTCACGAATCCGTCACCCAACGACGAATTTTCCACGCTATAGGCCCCGAACCAACTGGAGGGTGAGCCAGGGGCTCATCCACCAGTCGTAAAAAGTCAGGGGATATTCATGAATAAGATGCTTCGTCGCGCCCTCTGGGCGTCGACCGCGCTGGCTGGCGGCATGCTGGTCAGCAGCGTCGCCATGGCGCAGTCCAGCGGTACGGCCGCTGTCGAAGAACTGGTCGTTACGGGCTCGCGCGGTCCGGCTGACATCGGCGGCGTGATCGTCGCGGAAGTCGAGCCGAAGTCCCGCGCTTCCATCGATTCCGCGTTCATTTCGACCCAGGCGCCTGGTCAGACGATCCTTTCGTCCCTGAACCTCATGCCGGGCGTGAACTTCACCAACAACGACGCCTACGGCTCGGCCGGCGGCGACATCACGATCCGCGGCTTCGACGCGCAGCGTATCGCCCTGCTGTGGGACGGCGTTCCGCTGAACGACAGCGGCAACTACGCCATCTATCCGAACCAGCAGCTCGATCCCGACCTGATCGAGAAGGCGACCGTCAACCTCGGCACCACCGACGTCGACAGCCCGACCGCCGCGGCCGCCGGCGGCACCATCAACTACGTCACCCGCAAGGCCGCCGACGAGTTCGGCGTGCGCGGCGAAGTGGCTTTCGGCAGCAACAACTTCCAGCGCTACTACGGCACGCTCGAAACCGGCCGCGTCGGCCCGTTCGGCACCAAGGCGTGGATCTCCGGCCTCTACACCTCGAACGATCTCTTCAAGCCGCACGACGCTGCGAAGCAGCCGAAGGGCGAGATCGAAAAATGGCAGATCAACGCCCGGATCGACCAGGAATTCGGTGATTTTGGCCAGGCCAGCCTGATCGCGAACTACAACGAGAACCGCAACAACTTCATCAACCGGATCTCGCTGGCGAACTTCAATCAGCACGTCTCGCCGTCCTACTCGGAGACCTGCGTGCGCCCCGCTCCCGGTCCCGGCGCTCAGGATGACAAGACCTGCCCGACCAACTTCTACGGGCTGAACATCAACCCCTCGAACACCGGCAACATCCGCGGCCTCTCGTCGTGGAACCTGTCGGACAAGCTGGTGCTGACGGTCGACCCGTCCTTCCAGTACACGCTCGCCAACGGCGGCGGCGGCGGTTACTGGAACGAGACCGACCCGCAACTGATCGGCAACACGAACGCCGCGGGCGTGGACCTGAATGGCGACGGCGACGTCGCTGACCGCGTCCTGCTCTATCGTCCGAACACGACGAACACCCGCCGCTACGGCGTCACCTCGTCGCTGATCTACAAGTTCGCCGATAACCAGAGCGTCCGCGTCGCCTACACCTTCGACCGCGCCAAGCACCGCCAGACCGGTGACGTCGGCTTCATCGACGCCAACGGCCATCCGGAAAACCCGTTCGCGGGCAAGGACGGCGAAGGCACGCCGGTCGTCGGCGCCGACGGCATGAACCTGCGCCGTCGCGACCGCCTGTCGATCGCCACCCTGAACCAGATCTCGGTCGAATATCGCGGCCGGTTCGTCGACGACAAGCTGCTGGTCAACGTCGGCCTGCGTGCGCCGTTCTTCAAGCGCGAACTGAACAACTTCTGCTACCAGCAGAACACCTTCAACGCCTACTGCACCACCCAGATCGGCTCGCCGGTCGCGGGCACGGACGACGGCACCGGGCGCCCGCTCGTGACGTTCCCGCAGGCCGCTCTCAACAGCAACGCGGGCCTTCAGTACGGCAACCCGCGCAAGTGGGAGCTGAAGTACGACGACGTCCTGCCGAACGTCGGCCTCAGCTACGACCTGACCGACGCCTGGACGGTCTATGCGAGCTACGCCGAAACCCTCTCGGCTCCGCGCACCGACGACCTGTACGACCAGATCCTGGTCGATCCAGGCCCGGAAACGAACAAGGCCTTCGACCTCGGCCTGCGCTACCAGACGCCCCAACTGATGATCCAGGGCGCGGTCTGGATGAGCAAGTTCAGCAACCGCATCGAGCGGGTTCTGGACGAAGCCAACGGCATCTCGTTCTCGGCGAACGTCGGCGACGTCGACCTGAAGGGCTTCGACGGTCAGATCGGTTGGCAACCGACCGAATACCTGAGCGCCTACGCCTCGTACTCGTACACGGACTCGGAAATCCAAGGGAACATCAAGGGCGTGTCGCTGCCGACCGCAGGCAACATGCTCTATGAGAACCCGAAGCATCAGGGCGCCGTGCGGGTCACCTACGATCCGATCGAATCCCTGGCCTTCGGCGTCCAAGGCAAATTCGTCGGCGACCGCTGGTCGAACCTGACCAACACCGAGAAGTTCCCGGGCTACACCGTGTGGGATGCGGACGTGCGCTGGAAGCTCGACCAGTTCGGCCTCGAAGGCACCTACCTGCAGGCCAACGTCGCCAACCTCTTCGACGAGCGTTACCTCGGCGACATGACCACCAACCTCGAAGGCACCGCCCTGGCCCAGCCGGGCTTCCGGCGGACCTTCATCCTGACCCTGCACGCCGAATTCTAAGGCGCGCATCGTAGGAGAGAGAGGGCGGCTGCAGCGATGCAGCCGCCCTTTTTCGTTGTGGTCTTGACGGGCGGGGTTCATCCGCCCATCTGCGCGCGTCCGAGGAGAAGGTAGGCCATGTCCGTGATCGTTCCCGCCGAGTGGGCCCCGCACCGCGCCATGTGGCTCGGCTTCCCCAGCCATGAAGACCTCTGGCAGGAAGACCTGGCCCAGGCCCAGGAAGAGGTCGCCGCCCTGGCGCGCGCCCTGGCCGGGCCCGGCCGCGAGCAGGTCAAGCTGATGACCGGCACGCCCGAAGGCGAGGCGACCGCCCGCCGCCTGCTAGGCGACGTGGCCGGCGTCGAGATCGTGCCCGGCCGCTTCGGCGACATCTGGTTGCGCGACACCGGCCCGATCTTCACCAAGGGCGCCGCCGGTGACGAGGCGCGCGGCTTCGTCTTCAATGGCTGGGGCGGCAAGTATCTCCTCGACCACGACGACGAGGTGGCCGAGCAGATCGCGACGGCCTCGCGCACGCCGCTGGTCATGCAGAACTACATCCTCGAAGGCGGGGCCGTGGACCACGACGGGGAGGGCACGATCCTCACCACCGGCCAGTGCCTGCTGAACGAGAACCGCAATCACGGCTGGACCCAGGCGATCGCCGAGGCGGCCCTGGCCGAATCCCTGGGCGCCCGCAAGGTGATCTGGCTGGGCGAGGGCCTGGCCAACGACCACACCGACGGCCACGTGGACAACCTGGCCCGCTTCGTCGCGCCCGGCGTCGTCGTCTGTCCGATCGCCTATGGTCGCGGCGATGTGAACGCCGACGCCTACGACGCCGCCGCGCGCGTACTCGCCGAATCCACTGACGCGGCCGGCCGCCAGCTCAAGGTCGTGCGCATTCCTTCGCCGGGTTGGATCGACAACGGCGAGGGCCGCGCCGCGCCCGCCAGCCACATGAACTTCATCATCGCCAACGGCGCGGTGATCATGCCGACCTACAAGGAAGGCCAGGCCGCGGAGCTGGCGCTCCAGGGCCTGAAGACCGTCTTCCCCGACCGCGAGGTCATCGGCCTGCCGTCGAACGCCATCCTTTCGGGCGGCGGTTCGTTCCACTGCATCACCCAGCAGGAGCCCGCCTGATGGCCCGCACGATCAACGTCGCCGCGATCCAGACCTCCTACGGGATGGATCTTGCCGCCAACATCAGGAAGACCGCGGACTTCATCCGCGAGGCCGCCTCCCAGGGCGCCCAGGTGGTCCTGCCGTCCGAGCTGTTCCAGGGCCCCTATTTCTGCGTCGCCCAGGAGGAACGCTGGTTCGCGGAGGCCCACCCCTGGCGCGAGCACCCGTGCGTCACCGCCCTCGCGCCGCTGGCGGCCGAGCTGGGCGTCGTCCTGCCGATCTCGATCTTCGAGCGCGAGGGGCCGCACTATTTCAACAGCCTGGTCATGGTCGACGCCGACGGCTCGCTGATGGGCGTCTATCGCAAGAGCCATATCCCCGATGGCCCGGGCTACATGGAGAAGTACTACTTCCGGCCCGGTGACACCGGCTTCAAGGTCTGGGACACGCGCTTCGGCCGCCTGGGCGTAGGCATCTGCTGGGATCAGTGGTACCCCGAGTGCGCCCGCGCCATGGCCCTGATGGGCGCCGAGGTGCTGTTCTATCCGACCGCCATCGGTTCGGAGCCGCATGATCCGACCCTCGACACCGCCGCCCCCTGGCGCCGCGCGATGCAGGGCCACGCGGTCTCCAACGTCATCCCGGTGGTCGGCGCCAACCGCACCGGCTTCGAGCCGTGGGAAGGCTATCCCAATGGCGGCCAGAGCTTCTACGGCTCGTCCTTCATCGCCGACCATCGCGGCGACCTGGTTTCGGTTCTCGGCCGCGAGGACGAGGGGATCGTGCAGGCCAGCTTCGACCTCGACTTCCTGTCAACTCATCGCGCTGCCTGGGGCTTCTTTCGCGACCGCCGAACCGACCTCTACGGCGCGTTGACCGGGCCGCGTCCGGCCTGATCTGATCGGGGCATGATCATCGAAACGCCCCGGCTCATCCTGCGATTATGGCGCGAGGCGGACCTTGAGCCGTTTGCGGCCATGAGCGCTGACCCCGAAGTCATGGTCTGGCTGGGCGGCGTCCTGAACGACGAGGGCGTGCGGGCCTACAAGCGGCGCGCCGACGACGCCTTTGCGACCCTCGGCATGTGCCGAATGGTGATCGAGCGCCGGGCCGATGGCGCCTTCCTCGGATGTTGCGGCCTGATGCCGGGCCACGAACAGGCGCCGATCTCGCCGTACATAGACATCGGCTGGCGGCTGGCGCGCTCCGCCTGGGGCGGTGGGTACGCCAGCGAAGCGGCTGCGGCCGTGCTGAAGGATGGTTTCGACCGCCTGGGCTTTCCCGAGATCATCGCCATCACCGCCCAGACCAACCGGCGGTCTCGCGCGGTGATGGAGCGGATCGGCATGCGCCATGACGCCGCCTCCGACTTCGATTTCCCGGGGCATGAGGAAGCCGATCCCTTGCGGGCGACTGTCGTCTACCGGGCGGCGCGCTCTTAGGCGGCGCAGCCGGTCGGCGCGGCGCCGGCCTTGGCGATCTCGGCGCGGGCCTTCTGCATGTCGGCCTGGAACTGCGGGTCGGCGTGGATGCGGGCGACCATGGCCGAGGCCAGGATGCGGCCGGCCTCCACGTCGCTGGCGTAGTGGACGCCGCAGATGACCCGGCTTTCGCCGATCTCCTTGCCCACCGACATCATCGCGTCGGCCTTCTGCGGCGCCAGCTCGGCCAGGATCAGGGCCCAGGCCCAGCCGGTCATCGAGTGGCCGGAGGGGTAGGAGGCGTTGGTCTTCAGCCAATCCTCGCGCGGGATGCAGACCGGCTTGTCGTCGCCGATCAGCGGCCGGGTGCGGTTGAAGGCGTCCTTCGCCGGCTTGCCGACCGTGCGCACGTCCAGCTCCACCCGCTCCAGCACGCGCAGGGCGGTCGGGGTCTGCTTCTCGTCGATCGAGACGCCCAGCTTGCAGGCGTACTGCTTCAGCGCCCCGCCGCCCCACAGGTCGTTGTCGGCGATGGCTTGCTTCCAGCGGGCGCTGCCTTCCAGCGAGCGCGTCTGTTCGTATCGGGCGCGGTCGGCCTTGCCGGTCAGGCTGTCAGGCGCCGGCGGCGGGCCGAGCAGGGCCACGCCGTCCAGGTCGCCGGACTTGAGATAGCCGACCAGCTTGGTGGCGACGGGATGGGCGTTGGCCGCCGAGAGGCTCTCGTCCACCGGCGGGGCTTCCGCGGTCCCGGTGGCGGCGCAGGCTGCGAGGCCGGCGGCGAGGACCGCGCCGGCGACAAAGGTGAAGCTACGGATCATGCGGCCCTCTCTAGAACGGCTCCCAAGCCTTGGGAACCGTTCCGGAGGGGCGGCGACTTAGCGCAGGACCGTCAGGCCGTTCTTGATGACCGTGGCGTTGCGTTCCTTCACGCGGGCCTCGAACGAGATGTTCTTGCCGTCCTTCCACAGGTCCACCGTGATGGTGTCGCCGGGGATGACGGGCGCCGAGAAGCGCGCCTGGTGCGAATAGATCTGGTCCGGATCGAAGTCGGTGATCGCCTGCAGCACGGCGCGGCAGGTGATGCCGTAGGTGCAGAGGCCGTGCAGGATCGGGCGCTGGAAGCCCGAGCGGCGGGCCGAATCAGGATCCGAGTGCAGCGGGTTGCGGTCGCCGTTCAGGCGGTACAGCAGGGCCTGGTCGGGGCGGGTGGTGAAGTCCACCGACAGGTCCGGCGCGCGGGTCGGCACCACGTGCGGTTCCGGAGCGCCTTCCGACGGGCCGCCGAAGCCGCCGTCGCCGCGGGCGAAGGTGGAGGAGGTCAGGGTGGCGACCTTCTCGCCCTTTTCGTCGGTCCAGACGGTCTCGTTGATCACGACCGCGCCCTTGCCTTCGCCCTTGTCATAGGCGCCGATCGTGCGGCCCTGGGCGGTGAAGGTGCCGGTCTTCGGCAGCGGGCGGTGCAGTTCGACCTTCTGCTCGCCGTGCACGACCATCAGGAAGTTGATCTGGCTGGGACGGTGGCCGGCGGGCATTTCCGGGGCCGGACCGGCCGCGCCGCGCATGCCGGAGGCCAGCACGGTCGCAGCGGTCGGAATCACCTTCAGGTTCTTTTCGTAGACGAAGGGCAGCTCCGTCTCGTTCATCGGGTCCTGGCCCATGCCCACGCCCAGGGCATAGAGCATCACGTCCTTGTCGCCGTAGGTGAAAGTCCGCGGCGCGGTCTTCTGGTCAAGAATGTCGGGATAGAAGATTGCCAAAATATATCCTCCGGTATGTCGCCTGACGGCTTCGCTTTGTATGGCGCGGATTGAAGCGCCTCGGCCTTGCATAGGCAAGACGGCTGCGAGCAGGTTTGCCGCCGCTCCTTGGATCGGGTAGAAGCGCGGACTTCGCGCAACGCCAGAACGATCGCCTGCTCGCGCGTCCATCCATCGCCCAGATCATCGAAGGTATTTCATGGCGACTGCTAACACCGACGGCCAGATCACCGGTAACGTGCTGTTCTACAGCAAGCCGGAGCCGCTCTCCGTCGACCTGCACAAGGACCTGGGCGTCAAGAGCCTGACCGGCCCGTTCAAGTTCGCCAAGGAAGGTCACGCCGTTCCGCTGACCGTCACCGAGTTCGGTCCCTATTCGCTCTGCGGCCCGATCATCTTCGTCGGCGAGGATAAGATTCCGCTGGCGGTCATGGGCCTGAACCAGGGCCAGAACATGTACCTCCGGGACGACGGTATGTTCGAGGCGGGCACCTACGTCCCGGCCTATATCCGCCGCTTCCCGTTCGTCTTCGCCACCGACAACGCCGCCGGCCAGATGGTGCTCTGCATCGACCGCTCGGCCGAGTTCATCGTGCCGAAAGACCAGGCCGACCAACTGTTCTTCGACGCCGAAGGCAAGCCGACCGAGTACACGCAGAACTGCATCAACTTCTGCAACGACTACGAGGTCGAGCGCCAGCGCACCCAGAGCTTCGTGCAGCTCCTGAAGGACAACGACCTCTTCGAGACCAAGACCGCGACCTTCACCCCGACCAACCAGGACGGTTCGGCCGGCGAGCAGCAGGTGATCGCCGAGTACTTCGGCGTCTCGGAAGCCAAGCTCAACGCACTGCCGCAGGAGAAATTCATCGAGCTGCGGGACAACGGCGCCCTGGCGCAGATCTACGCCCACCTGGTCTCGCTGGCCGGTTGGGAGCGGATGATCGCCCTGGCCCTGGCGCGGGCCGCGCAAGCCCCGGCCAACAACGCCTAAGCATCGGGAAACGGCGGGCCTTCGGGTCCGCCGTTTTTCTTTGTCCCTATCGCGAGAACACGCTGCGGGTCAGGCAGGAGAAGACCAGGCGGCCCTGTTCGTCGAGCAGGTCATGCTGGGCGATGACGATGCCCTTGCCGTCTCCGACCGGATCCTTGCCCATCACCGTCATCCGGCCGCGCAGGATCTCGCCCGCCGGGGGATTGCGCGCCCAGCGCAGGGCGTCGACCCCGAGCCGTTTGGTCTGCGGCCATTCCATGGCCGAGGCGGCGTCCAGCCGGCACCAGATGGCGTATACCATGGCGTCCGGGGCTCCTCGTTCGGTCGGCCAGCCTGGCGCGAACGCGGCGATGAACGCCTCCAACGCGGCTGGATCGACCGGCAGTTCGCCGATCGAGACCACCTGACCCATTTCGATGTCATCGAATGACGCGGGCACGAGACGTACTCCCAATATGGAAAACGCTGATTCGCCGATCATCACCCGCCGCAGCGCCAAGTCGAGCGCCAAAGTCGTGGCCGCCATTGCGCTTTCGCCGCCCGCCCGGCCCGGTCTAAGAGGTTTTCCATGTCGAGCGGATGGCTGATCGGGGTGATGGTGGAACTCGCGGGGGAACCTGCGCCCATTCGTCACTTCTTCGCGGTGGCCCACGAAGATCGCGCCAAGGCTGAATGGACGGCGATCGACCGCGCCATGCTGATCGGCGGCGTGGCGGCCAGTCCTTTCAAGGGCTTGGAGCCGGTGCACGTCATCGGACCGCTCTCTCCGCGCACCGCCAGGTCGCTGGCGCTCAAGCCCGGCGAGGTCCGCTCCCTGGGCTGGAAATGGCCCCGCCGCTGGCTGGCCCTGGCCGAATAGGCGGGCGCGGCTTTGCCCTGGCGGCGTCGCGGGCCATATAGCGAGGCGTACTCGTACGGGACGATGGAATGATCCGACTTCTTGCGAAGCTCATCGCCGCGCTCGCGCTCCTGACCGCCTTTCCGGCCATGGCCCAACCGGTGGACACCGGCCACCTGGAGGCCGAGCTGGTGGCGCGCGACCAGTCCATCGCTCCCGGCTCCACCACCTACGTCGCCCTGCGCCAGAAGATCGACAAGGGCTGGCACACCTACTGGCGCAACAGCGGCGACAGCGGCGAGGCGACCAGCATTCAGTGGACCCTGCCCGAGGGCTGGAAAGCCGGCGACATCGTCTGGCCCGCCCCTCATCGCCAACCCACCGGCCCGCTGATGAACTACGGCTACCAGGGCGAGGTGCTGCTGCCCGTGCCGATCACCGCCCCTGCGAGCGCACGGCCCGGCGAGACCGTCACCTTCAAGGCCGCCGCCTCCTTCCTCGTCTGCGAAGAGATCTGCGTCCCCGAGGACGCGGTGCTGACCATTTCCCTGCCCGTGCGGGACGGCCTGGCCGAACCGAACCCGGTCTGGGGTGCGGCCATCGCCAAGACCCTCGCCCAGGCTCCGGCCCCCGCGGGGCTCGAGGCTGCGTTCCAGAAGACCCCGGACGGCGCCCTGGCGCTGGCGATCACCGGCCCGGCTCTGAAAGGGGCCGATTTCTCCGACGCCTATTTCTTCCCCTTCGAGTCCACGGTGATCGACCACGCCAAGCCGCAGATGATCGAGCGCGGTCCCGAGGGCCTGACCCTCACCCTCACCCCGGGCTACGCCTTCCAGCAGCCGCAGACGCCCAAGACCATGGCCGGCGTGCTGACCGTCGCCGGCAAGTCCTACGAGGTCTCGGCCATGCAGGGCCCGCCGCCGCCGACCGCCTCGGGGCTCGGCCCGCCGCCGGCCAAGGCCTCGGGCGGCGCGGGCGCCGGGCTCGGCCTGCCGCTCGCCGCCGCCTTCGCCTTCCTCGGCGGCCTGATCCTCAACCTGATGCCCTGCGTCTTCCCGATCCTGGCCATGAAGGCCGCCTCGCTGGCCGGCCACGCCCATGAGCGCCGCGCCGCCCAAGGACAGGGGATCGCCTTCCTGGCCGGGGTGCTGGCGACCTTCCTGGTCCTGGCCGGGGTTCTGATCGCCGTCCGCGCGGGCGGGGCGGCCGTGGGCTGGGGCTTCCAGCTCCAGTCGCCGCCGGTGGTCGCCGGCCTCGCCCTAATGATGCTGGCCGTCGCCCTGAACCTTTCCGGCGTGTTCCAGGTCGGCGCCTCGCTGCAGGGCGTTGGAACCGGCCTCGCCTCCCGGGGCGGCATGGCCGGCGCCTTCTTCACCGGGACCCTGGCCGTGGTCGTCGCCGCGCCCTGCACCGCGCCCTTCATGGCCCCGGCCCTCGGCTGGGCGCTGACCCAGAGCGCGCCGGCCGCCATCGCCGTCTTCCTGGCCCTGGGCCTCGGCTTCGCCGCCCCCTTCGCCCTCATCGCCTTCCTGCCGGGCCTGCTCGGCCGCCTTCCCAAGCCCGGCCCCTGGATGGACGTCTTCAAGAAGCTGCTGGCCTTCCCGATGTACGCGGCCGCGGCCTGGCTCGTCTGGGTGCTGACCCTGCAGGCCGGGGAAACCGCGCTCGCCCGCATCTTCGCGGCCGCCGTGGTCCTGGCCCTGGCGCTTTGGCTGCTCGGCGCGGCTCAGCGTCGCCAGGCAGCCGGCGGCCGGCCCCTGGCTCTTGTCGGCCTCGGCGCCGTCCTGGTGATCGCCGCAGCCCTGGCCGCGGTCTGGCCCAACTATGGCGAGGGAACCGCCGTCGCCTCGACGGAGCGCGGCGGAGGCAAGGCCAGTGTCCCCTATGAAGCCTACAGCCCCGAGAAGCTCGCCGCCGCCCGCGGGGCCGGCAAGCCGGTGTTCGTGAACTTCACCGCCGCCTGGTGCGTCACCTGCCAGGTCAACGAGCGTGTGGCCCTCACCAGCCAGGCCGTCGCCGACGCCTTCAAGGAGACCGGCGCCGTCTATCTGAAGGCGGACTGGACGCGGAAGGACGCCGAGATCGAGGCCGAGCTCGCCAAGCACGGGCGGGCAGGTGTTCCGCTTTACCTCGTCTATGGCGCGAGCGGAGGCGATGGCGTTATCCTCCCGCAGATCCTGACGGAAGGCCTTGTCGTCCGCGCGCTGAAGGACGCCCAGGGCCGCTGACTTCTAGGAGGCGCCTATGCAGACCCCTTCGCTCGTACTGGCCGCCGGCCTCTCCATCGCCTTCGCTGCTCCCGCTGTGGCCGCCCCGGTGCTCGGCCAGCCGGCGCCGGCCTTCGCCGCCCAGGACGGGGATGGCAAGACCCGCTCGCTCGCCGAGTTCAAGGGCAAGACCGTCGTCCTGGAATGGACCAACGCTGGCTGCCCCTACGTCCAGAAACACTACAAGTCCGGGAACATGCAGGCCCTGCAGAAGAGCGCCGCCCGCGATGGCGTGGTCTGGCTGACCCTCGTCTCGTCCGCGCCCGGAAAGCAGGGCTATGTCTCACCGGCCGAGGCCAGGACCTGGAAGGCCAGCAACGACGCCGGTTCCGCCGCCCTGCTGCTCGATCCCGGCGGTCAGGTCGGCAAGGCCTATGACGCCCGAACCACCCCGCACATGTATGTCGTCGATAAGGCGGGCACGCTCGTCTACATGGGCGGCATCGATGATCGACCCACCGCCGACCCGGCCAGCCTGAAGGGCGCCAAGAATTACGTCACCGCCGCCCTTTCCGACGTCAAAGCCGGGCGGGCCGTCGCCACGCCGGTAAGCAGGCCTTATGGTTGCTCGGTGAAATACGCCGAATAGGGAAGGGCGCGGGGAACCCCTCGCGCCGTTCCAGCTTCTTCGAAACGCCAAAGACAAGCGGCCCGCCCTTTGCTAGCGGCGGCACGCTGTTCCATCGACTTTGAAGGACGACGCATGACCGATCTCGCGACCGCCTGGACCAAGCTGGAGACCGCCGCCCAGGACGCCCGAGATCGCTGCATCGAGGGCCTGTTCGCAGCCGAGCCCGCACGGCTCGATGAGCTTGTCGTGGAAGCGCCGGAACTCCTCGTCGATCTCTCCAAGCAGCCCTGGTCCCTCGCCGATCTGACCCTGGCGCTCGACCTCGCCCGCGCCGGCGGCGTCGAGGCCGCGCGCGAGCGGCAGCTCGCCGGCGAGGCGGTCAATCCGGCCGAGGACCGCGCGGCCTTGCATGCGGCCCTGCGCGCGCCCTTCGGCTCGGACTACAGGGCCAAGGGCGAGCCGGTCTCGGCCGAGGTGGACGCCACCCGCAGGGCGATAGCCGAACTCGCCCAGGCGGTCCGTTCCGGCGTCCGGCGCGGCGCGACCGGCCTGTCGTTCAGCGCCATCGTCCACATCGGCATCGGCGGCTCCGACTTCGGCCCCCGGCTGGTCTGGGAAGCGCTGCGTCCCTTAAGCCCGCAGATCGAGCTGCGCTTCGCCGCCAACGTCGATCCGGCCGACATCGCCTTCACCCTCGACGGGCTCGACCCGGCCCGGACCCTGGTGGTGGTGGTCTCCAAGACCTTCACCACCCAGGAGACCATCGCCAACGCCGAGGTTGCGCGGGGCTGGCTGCGCGCCGCGCTCGGACCGGCCGGCGACAGCCACCTGCTGGCCGTCTCGGCCGCCCCCGAGGTCGCCAAGGCCTTCGGTGTGCCGGCCGACCAGATCTTCGGTTTCCGCGACTGGGTGGGCGGCCGCTATTCGGTGTGGTCCGCCGTCGGACTTTCCTGCGCCCTGGCCCTGGGCGCTGACGTCTTCGAAGAGTTCCTCGCAGGCGCCCACGACATGGACCGGCACTTCCGCGATACGCCGCTGGAGCGCAACGCTCCGGTGCTCCTGGCCCTGGCGCACATCTTCAACCGCAATGGCCTCGGCCGGCCCATGCGGGCGGTGGTGCCCTACGCCCAGCGCCTGCATCTCCTGCCCAACTTCCTCCAGCAGCAGGAGATGGAGTCCAACGGCAAGCGGGCCGACATCCACGGCCGCCCGGTCGCGCGCAGCACGGCCGCCGCGGTCTTCGGCGACGCCGGCACCAATGTGCAGCACGCCTTCTTCCAGTTGATGCACCAGGGCACGGACATCATCCCCCTCGACATCATCGCCGTCGCCGAGGCCTCCGAAGGCGACCCCGCCAACCAGGCCAAGCTGCTGGCCAACGCCATCGCCCAGGCCGAAGCGCTGATGGTCGGCAAGCCCGAGGCGGTCGTGCGCGAGGAGTTGAAGACGCAGGGAATGGCGCCCGCCGACATCGATGTCCTGGCGCCCCAGAAGACCTTCCCTGGAAACCGGCCGTCCAGCTTCATCCTGATGCATCGCCTGACCCCTGCGGCTCTCGGCGCGCTCATCGCCCTCTACGAGCACAAGACCTTCGTCGAGGGCGTGCTGTGGGGCATCAACAGCTTCGACCAGTGGGGCGTTGAGCTGGGCAAGACCCTGGCCTCGCGCATCCTCGATGAGCTGGAAGGCGGCCAGCCCGGCGCGCACGATCCGTCCACCGCCGCCCTGGTCGCGCTGCTGAAGCGCCGCTGACTCGCCTTCTTCACAATTTGCCGCTAGAAGCGCCGACGCAATGACCCGCGTTTCGCACCATCACGGCCATCACCATCCGACCTCGCATCGCGGGATCGGCCGGGTTCGCATGGCCTAAGCGACCCGCCCCGAGCCTCCCGCACACGCGGATGGGGCTCGAAAATTCCAGCTCCATCCGTCCTCAAGCCCACCAAGGACTTTCGACGATGGACATCACCCTTTCCCCTACGACGCCGCAGCGCCTTGCCGCGCGGCCTTCGAGCCTTTAGGCGAGCGCCATGACCGACGCTCCCCGCCCCGAAGCACGCGCCCCGCGCGGATTTGTCGACCGCCGCGCCCGCGACCTGGCCTTCGAACGCCAGATCCTCGCCAAGGTCTCCGCTGTCTACGAACGCTACGGCTTCGAGGCCCTGGACACCGGGGCCTTGGAATACGCCGACGCCCTGGGCAAGTTCCTGCCCGACGCCGACCGCCCCAACGAGGGCGTCTTCGCCCTGCAGGACGACGACGAGCAGTGGATGGCCCTGCGCTACGACCTGACCGCCCCCCTGGCGCGGTTCGTGGCCCAGAACTGGGAGACCCTGCCCAAGCCGTTCCGCCGCTACGCCTTCGGCAGCGTCTGGCGCAACGAGAAGCCTGGCCCCGGCCGCTTCCGTGAGTTCACCCAATGCGACGCCGACACCGTCGGTTCCGCCCGTCCCGAGGCCGACGCCGAGATCATCGCCATGGCGGTGGAGGGGCTGGAAGCCGCCGGCCTGCCCACCGGCTCGGCGGTCATCAAGATCAACAACCGCAAGCTCCTGAACGGGCTGCTGGCCGCCGCCGGGGTCACCGACGAGGCTCAGAAGCTCGGCGTGCTGCGCGCGGTCGACAAGCTCGACCGCCTGGGTCCGGAGGGCGTGCGCCTGCTGCTGGGCGAGGGCCGCAAGGACGAGAGCGGCGCCTTCACCAAGGGCGCGGGGCTCAGCGCCGCTGGCGCCGATGCGGTGCTGGCCTTCACCGCCGCCGGCGCGTCCGGCCGTTCCGAAACCCTCGACAAGATCGCCGCGGTCATCGGCGGCTCAGCCGAGGGCGACGAGGGCCTGGCCGAACTGGCCGCCATCGACAGGGCCCTGGCCAGCCTTGGCGTCGGCGCCGACCGCGCCATGTTCGATCCCTCGATCGTGCGCGGCCTGGAATACTACACCGGCGCGGTCTTCGAGGCCGAGCTCCTGCTCCAGACCAAAGACGAGAAGGGGAACGCCGTCCGCTTCGGCTCCATCGGCGGCGGCGGGCGCTATGATGACCTGGTCGCCCGCTTCACCGGCGAGCGCACCCCGGCCACCGGCTTCTCCTTCGGCGTCTCGCGCCTGGCCTCGGCCTTGCGCGCGGCCGGCCGCGAACTCGGCGGCGAGACCCGCGGCCCGGTGGTGGTCATCGCCTTCAGCCAGGACGACATGCCCCATTACTTCCAGGTGGTGGGCGAGCTGCGGTCCGCCGGCATTCCGGCCGAGGTCTATCTCGGAGGCTCGAGCATGAAGGCCCAGATGAAGTACGCCGACCGCCGCATGGCGCCGGCCGCGATCATGCTGGGCGGGGACGAGATCGCCGCCGGCAAGGTCACCATCAAGGACCTCGACCTCGGCCGCGCCCTCTCGGCCGGCGTCACCGACAACACCGAATGGCGCGAGCAGCGTCCCGGCCAGCAGACCATCGATCGCGGCGAACTGGTCGCCGCCGTCCGGAAGATCATCGAGGCGCAAGGATGAGGGCCGAACCCGCCGTTCCCGCCGACGCCCTTGCCCTGATCCGCGCGCCGTTCGAGGCGCTCGGGGCCGAAACCGTCGATGCGCCGATCCTCCAGCCGCTCGGCCTGCTGCTTGAGCTGGCCGGCGAAGCCATGCGCGCGCGCCTCTTCGTGGTCCAGTCCGAGGGCGGGGAGGAAACCTGTCTGCGTCCGGACTTCACGGTCCCCGTCGTGCGCCAGCACCTCGAAAGCGGTCGGTCCTCCGGCCGCTATTTTTACGAGGGCAAGGCCTTCCGCGCCTCTCCCGAACCGGGCCGCCCCGACGAGTTCCGCCAGATCGGGTTGGAGCGCTTCGACGAGCAGGGCGCCTCGCCCGTCGTCGCCGACGCCGAGATCGCGCTGCTGGCCTGGCGCTCTGCCCTGGCCGGCGGCCGCGGCGACCTTTCGCTGTGGCTGGGGGATATCGCCCTCTTCGCCGCCTTCATCGACGCCCTGGGCCTGGCCGAACCCCTGGCCGCGCGCCTGAAGCGGGTCGCGGCGCGGCCGCGCCTGCTGGCCGCCGAGCTGGCCCGCGCCGAAGCGCCCGCGCCGGCCGCCGCCGAGGGCGCGCGCCTCGCCGGCTTGCTCTCCGGCCTCTCGGAAGCCGATGCCGCCACCGTGTTGGAGGAGATGTGGGCCCTGGCCGGGATCGACCCTGTCGGCGGCCGCAGCCCGGCCGACATCGCCCAGCGGCTGATCCGCCGCGCCGAGGCGGCCCAGGCGCCGGCGCTGACCCCGGCCCAGGCCGAGGCGATCCGCGCTTTCCTGGCGATCGAAGATCGCCCCGCGGCGGCCTTCGCCGCCATCAAGGCCATCGGCGGCCAGCGCCCCGGCGCGCTCGACGGCGCCTTGGCCGCCTGGGACCAGCGCCTGACGCTCCTGGAGCAGGGCGAGGTTCCCGCTGACCGCATCCGCTTCGCCGCGGCCCTCGGCCACGCCTTCGACTATTACGACGGCTTGAGCTTCGAGATCCGCTCGGCGGCGCTCGATCCGGAACGCGCGGTCGCCGTGGGCGGCCGCTATGACGGCCTCCCGGCGCGCCTGGGCGGCGCGGCCGGCGCGCGAGCCGTCGGTTGCATGGTCCGGCCCTGGCGGGCCTGGGCGGGAGGCGAGGCATGAGCGAATCCCTAATCCTGGCCGTCCCTTCCAAGGGCCGCCTCAAGGAACAGGTGGAGGAGTGGCTGGCCGACTGCGGACTGAAGCTCTCAGTCGCCGGCGGCTCGCGCGGCTACATGGCCGAGCTGAAGGGCGTCTCCGGCATCCAGGTCCGCCTGCTGTCGGCCGGCGACATCGCCGAGGCGCTGGACCTGGGCGAAGTGCATCTGGGCATCACCGGCGAGGACCTGCTGCGCGAGCGCGGCGGCGATGTGGACGCCCGCGTCCTCCTGCTGCGCGCTCTGGGTTTCGGCCGCGCCGACCTCGTGGTCGCCGTGCCCAAGAGCTGGATCGACGTCGACAGCATGGCTGACCTGGAGGAGGTGGGGCACGACCTGCTGGCGCGATCCGGGCGTCGCATGCGGGTCGCCACCAAGTACCTGGCCCAGACCCGCGCCTTCTTCGCCCGTCATGGGGTCGCCGACTATCGGATCACCGAGTCCGGCGGGGCCACCGAGGGCGCGCCGGCCGCGGGCTCGGCCGAGTTGGTGGTCGACATCACCACCACCGGCGCGACCTTGCAGGCCAATGGCCTGAAAATCCTGGACGACGGCGTCATCCTGAAGAGCCAGGCCCAGCTCGCCGCCAGCCTGCGCATCGGGTGGAATCCCAACCAGCTCGACGCCGCCGAGCGCCTGCTGCGGATTATCGAGGCGAGAGCCGCCGCCAAGGAGAGCGCCATGCTCACTTGGCCGGCCGATCCCGTCCGGGAAGAAGCCATCGTCGACGCCCTCGTCGCTCGCGGCGCCAGCCGCCGGCCGAACGGCCTGCTTACTCCGGCCGGCTGGGTTTCGGAGGCTTCCATCTCGCTGGCCGGCGCCGGAATCGGACCGGTGACTGCAAGCCGTCCGGATTTTGTGTACAAATCAGGTTGTGAAGCGGCGGTCGCGCTACGTCAGCGCGTACAAATTTGACGCAGATGTCAAAAAGATTCCAACCTGGAATTGAAAATGCGTTAGTCGCGCAAATCTGATCGAAAATTGCGGCGAGGGGCGGCTTCGCTGCATTGACTTGGGTCAGAAATTGCCGTTTTCTCATTCCTGCGAGAGACATGGCGGCCACTAAGTCCGACAGTCTCCGGCGTTTCGGGGAGGAAACGCCCGCTCAATAGGAGCGACTGCTCAAAAAGAGGCCCGCTGCGATTATCCCCCGCAGCGGGCCAATTTTTTGCCCGCAATAAATTTTGACTCAAGTGTCAAAAATAAAGGGCGAGGTCCGATCCCCGCCCTCCGCAATCACCAGATGCGCACCCGATCGGCCGGCGCCAGGTACATGGCGTCGCCCGGCTTGACCCCGAACGCCTCGTAGAAGGCGTCGATGTTCTGCACCGGCACCTGCACCCGGTACTTCGGCGGCGAGTGCGGGTCGGAGACCAGTTGCTGGCGCATCCGGTCGTCCCGGTACTTGCCGCGCCACACCTGCGCCCAGCCCAGGAAGACCCGCTGGTCGCCGGTCACGCCGTCGATCGTGGGCGCCGGCTTGCCCTTCAGCGACAGGTGATAGGCGTCCAGCGCCACCAGCAGCCCGCCCAGGTCGGCGATGTTCTCGCCCATGGTCAGGTCGCCGTTGATATGCGCGCCGGGCAGCACTTCCACCGCCGCGTACTGCTTGCCGAACTTCGCCGCCTGGGCGTTGAACTTGGCCGCGTCCTCGGCGGTCCACCATTCGGCCAGCCGTCCGTCGCCGTCCGATTTGCGGCCCTGGTCGTCGAAGCCGTGGGTGATCTCGTGGCCGATCACCCCGCCGATGCCGCCATAGTTCACCGCCGGGTCGCCGTCCGGATCGAAGAACGGCGGCTGCAGGATCGCCGCCGGGAACACGATCTCGTTCTTGGTCGGCTGGTAGTAGGCGTTGATGGTCGGCGGGGTCATGCCCCACTCGTCGTCGTCCACCGGGCCGCCATAGCGGGCGGCGCGATAGTCCCATTCGAAGGCGGCGGCGCGCTCGACATTGCCGTAGAGGTCGCCGTCCTTGATCTGCAGGGCCGAATAGTCCCGCCACTTGTCGGGATAGCCGATCTTCACCCGGAACTTGGCCAGCTTCTCGAGGGCCTTGGCCTTGGTGGCCGGGCTCATCCAGTCGAGCTTCTCGATCCGGCCCTTCATGGCGACCTGGATGTTGCCGACCAGCTCTTCCATCTTGGCCTTGCTCTCGGCCGGGAAGTAGGCCTCGACATAGAGCTTGCCCAGCGCCTCGCCCAGGCTGCTGTCGGTGGCGTTTACCGCCCGCTTCCAGCGCGGCTGCTGCACCGGAGTGCCCGACAACGTCTTGCTGCGGAAGTTGAAGTTCGCGTCCTCGAAGTCCTTCGACAGGTAGGGCGCGGCCTGGTCCGCCAGGCTGAAGGCCGACCAGGCCTGCAGCACGTCCAGCGGGGTATTGGCGTAGATCTGGGCGATCTTCGGGAAGGCGGTGTTCTCGGCCACGATCACACGACTCGCCTGCGGAAGATGGGCGCCGTCCAGGAAGGCCTTCCAGTCGAAGCCCGGCGCATAGGCCTGCAGCTTGTCCACCTCGAACGGATTGTAGGTCTTGTCGTCGTCCCGGCGCTCGGCGCGGGTCCAGGAGACCTGGGCGATCTCGGTCTCCAGGGCGACGATGGCCTTGGCGTATTCCGCCGGCTTCTCCCAGCCGGCGAGGCCCAGCATCTTGGCGACATAAGCCTCGTAGGCCGCCTTCTGGGTCTTGAAGCGATCTTCGAGATAATAGTCGCGGTCAGGCAGGGAGAGCCCGGCCTGGGACAGGTAGGCGGTGTAGCGCTCGGGATCCTTGGCGTCGTCGTGCACATAGGCGCCGAAGAACGAGCCGCCGAACTTGCGCATGGTCGCGCCCATCAGGCGGGCCATCTCGGTCTTGTCCTTGACCGCCTTGATCGCGGCCAGGTCCGCGGCCATCGGCTTGGCGCCGGCGGCGTTCACCGCCGCCTCGTCCATGAAGCTGTGATAGAAGGCGCCGACCTTGGCCTCGTCGCCGGTCGCGGCGGTCTTGGCCGCGGCGCCCTCGGCCACCGCGCGCATCCGCTGCTGCGACAGTTCCTGCAAGGCGTCGAACGCGCCATAGCGCGAGCGGTCGGCCGGGATCTCCAGCTTGTTCAGATAGACGCCGTTGGCGTACTCGAAGAAGTCCTTCGAGGGAGCGACCGAGGTGTCGCGGCCGGCCATGTCGAAGCCCCAGGGGCCCATGCGCGGGGCCTTGGACAGGTCGGGAAGGTCGGCGGCCAGGGCTGGGGCCGACGCGCACAACAGGGCCGCGACGGACGCCGCGCCCAGCCAGAGGGTCTTGATCAAGTTTCGAGCCTTCCTGCCAAAAAGATGGGCGCGACGGTGACCCCGTCGCGCCCGCTAAAGCACGTTACATTTTTGTTACGCGGGAGCGCGTCAGGCGAAAGTGTTGGCGGTTTCGCCCCAAAACGCGCTCCAAACTTAAGATTCCAAAGCACGATTCAGCGGTCGGATGGGACATCCGACCGCATCGTGCTTTAGGCGGTGGCGCTCAGCGCCGCGAGCGCCTGGGCCTTCAGCGCCTTGTAGTCCAGCTTGCCGTTCGGGGCGCGGGCCACAGGGGCCAGCACCAGTTCGCGCGGCGCCTTGTAGTCGGCCAGCAGGCCCTTCACGTGCGTCGAAAGGTCCGCCAGGCTCGGCGGGTTCTCGCCGACGAAGTCCACGATCGCACCGATCCGCTCGCCGAAGCGCGGGTCGGGCAGGCCGACCACGGCGGCGTCGCGCACGCCCGGGAAGCGCTTCAGCGCCTCTTCGACTTCTTCCGGGAAGACCTTCTCGCCGCCGGTGTTGATCACCTGCGAGCCGCGGCCCAGCAGGGTGATCGAGCCGTCGGCCTCGACCGTCGCCCAGTCGCCCGGGATGCTCCAACGGCGGCCTTCGTAGACGCGGAAGGTCTTGGCCGACTTTTCCTCGTCCTTGTAGTAGCCGATCGGCGTATGGCCGCCGACGGCGACCATGCCGCGCACGCCCGAACCCGGCTGCACGCGCTCGCCCTCTTCGGTGAAGACGGCGGCGTTCGGGCCGGTGACGAACTTGGCGGTGCTGGCCGCAGCGCCGCCGCCCGAGGAGGAGGAGGCCAGGCCCAGGGCTTCGGAGGAGCCCAGGCTGTCCACCAGCATCACGTTCGGCAGGTGCTTCAGCAGGCCCTGCTTGTTCTCAAGGCCCCACATGGCGCCCGACGAGACGATGCGCTTCAGGGACGGCAGGGTCCAACGGCCCGGATTGGCGTCCAGCGTGTCCAGCATCGGGGCGGCGAAGGCCGGGCCGACGATGATCAGCCCCGAGACGCCCAGGCGGTCGACCTCGTTGAACAGCACCACCGGGTCGAACTTGCGGCCGGGCATCGTCGCCACAGCGCCGCCGGCGACCATGGTGCCGAACGAGATGAACTGGCCGGTGGCGTGCATCAGCGGCGCCACGGGGATGGTGATGTTGGTCGGGGCGCCGGTCGCATCGACCATCTTGGCGCGCTCGCCGGCTTCCTCGACGCGCTCCATGGCGGCCAGGCCGAGCTGGATGTTCGCGCCGCCGCCCAGGGCCTTGAACAGGTCCTCCTGGCGCCACATCACGCCCTTGGGCATGCCGGTCGTGCCGCCGGTGTACATGATCAGCAGGTCGTCGCCCGAGCGGCCCCAGGGGGCTTCGAAGTGGTCGGCGCCGCCGGCCACGATCGAATCGTAGTCCTTGGCCCAGGCCGGAACGGGATGGCCTTCCTCGGCCACGGCGATCCAGATCTTCACCTTCGGCAGGCGGCCGCGCACCTTGTCGGCCATCTCGGCGAAGGAAGAGTGGAAGACCACCGCCTCGGCGTCGGCGTTGTCGAACAGATAGGTCAGTTCGTCGCCGCCATAGCGGTAGTTGGTGTTGAACGGCACGAGACCGCCCTTGAAGGCCGCGAAATAGGTCTCAAGGTATTCCGGCGAATTGAACAGATAGGCGGCGACTTTCGACTGCTTCGAAAGCCCGGCCTCGACCATGGCCTTGGCCAGCGCATTGGCGCGCCGGTCGAAATCCTTCCAGGTAATGCTGCGGTCGCCCTGGATTTGGGCGATGCGATCGGGAGTGGCCGCGGCGACGGACTCCCAAAGGTTTGCGTAATTCCAAACCAAGGCGATCCTCCATAACTAAAATATGGGCGGCATAGACGATAGCGCAGGCGGCGCTGTCAACGCCGCCTGAACGCCTTGCGCCACAACGGCTCAGTGATGCTTGTGGCCGGCCATGGGATCGGGCGCGCCCGGCGCGGTCGCGGCGACCTGGAACTCGACCTTCAGCCGGGCCCCGCTTTGGAAGACCAGGGTCGCCGGGACCTTGTCGCCGCTCTTCAGTTGGCTGGTCAGGCCCAGCAGCATGAGGTGATAGCCGCCGGGAGCCATGGTGACCGACTTGCCGGCCGGGATCGTGACGCCGGCGTCCTGCCGCTGCATGCGCATGACGCCGCCGGTCATGGAGCTCAGGTGAATCTCGGCCTTGCGGGCCGCCGGGGTCTCCACGGCCTTCAGGACGTCGGGTTTGTCGCCCCGGTTGGTGACGACCATGAACCCGGCTCCGTTGCCGCCGGCCGCGGCGGGCCTGCTCCACGGATTGGCGACCTCCAGGGTCCCCAGGCGATAGGTGGCGGCCTGGGCGCTGGCGGCCATGGCCAGGGTGATTGCGGCTGCAGTGATGAAGTGGCGCACCAGATGCTCCTTTAGTGCTGATGGGACGGGGCCTCTCCGGCCCTCTTGGTTTCGATGACCAGCGAGGGCGCGGGATAGGCGGCGCGCTCGCCAGCTTGCGGGATTTCCGTCCACTGGGTCTCCTGCCGGCCGCAGGTCTGGACGGTCGGGAAATAGAGCTTGCCGGGGCTGTCCGGCAGTTTGAACAGGATCGCGAACTCGTCGAACTGATCATCGGGCAATTCGCCGCGCCAGGTGATGGAGAGGACCTTCTCGCCGGCCCTCTCGATCTCCAGCCGCCAGCCGGGCTTGGCCTGCGGCCGCGCCGAAGCCATGTCCGCCGGGATCTCGATCCGGATCGCCGTGGTCGCCGCGGCCCCGCAGCCGTGCCCGACCCGGAACACGACCGGTTGATAGGCGCCCGCCGTCGCCGTTCCCGGATCGGCGACGATGTGCGCGCAGGCCAGTGAGGGCAGGGCCAGCAGGGCAAGGCCCGCGATCAGGGACGCGTCCGCCCTGAACGAGCGGCGAAAATGGCTCAAAACGCCCATGACACGCCTCCGAACACCGACCGGCCGTCGCCGGGATAGAAGACCGCGGTCGAGACGCCGGGCGCGCTGGCGTCCGTCACCGCCGAGAAATTCGACACATACCGCTTGTCGGCCAGGTTCCGCGCTTCGACGAAAAGGCTCACCCCGTCGGGACCGCGCCAGCCGGCGTTCAGCGAGACGATCGCATAGCCGGGCGCCTTCATGGTGTTGGCGTAGTCGACATAGGTGTCGCTCATCGACCACTCCATCGACGGGGCGATGAACCAGCCCTGCGGATGATCATAGCGCAGCTCGGCGCGATAGAAGTGCTGGGGGATCACCGGCAGCCGGTTGTCGCCGTACGCCTGGTCGCCGTCGAAACGGAAGTCCGACCAGCTATAGGTCTGCCGCAGCCGCACTGGCCCGATCTGCCAGCCAAACCCCGCCTCCAGCCCCTGGTGGATGGTCTTGCCGGCATTGAAGGTGGCCGCCGGGATGTCCGGGGTGACGATGAAGTTGAGGAGCTCGTTCTCCAGCTCCGCCCGATAGAGCGCCAGGTCCCAGGTGAAGGGCCCGCGCCGCCCGCGCGTGCCGATCTCGGCGGTCCAGGCGTCCTGCGGCTTCAGCGGCGCAAAGCCGGTGAACGGCCCGGCCTGCGCCAGGGCGCTGAAGTTCGGCGGTTCCACCGACCGGGTGAGGTTGGCGAAGGCCTGCGCCCCATCCGGGGCCTGCCAGAGCAGGCCGATGCGCGGCGCGAACCACTCGTAGGTCACCGTCCGGTCGGCGCCGTGGTCGAAATTGTTGCGGAACTTGCGCTTGGCCGAGCCCAGAGAGCCGCCGCCGACCACCGCCAGCTCGTCGGTGACGAACACCCGGCCCTCGGCGAAGACGTCCAGCGCCGTCGCGTTCTGAGCGCTGTCGGCGGTCTTCTTTCCGCGTGACGACTTCAGGTTCACCCACTGCAGGGCGTCCATGTCGCCCTTCCGCAGCGAGGCGCCGACGAACAGGTCCGCCAGGCGGCCTGCGAGGCTTCCTTCGAAATCGACTCTCCCGAAGGCGCCCCAATTGCGGCTCTCCTGGTCGAGCACCTGGAAGATCGGGTGGTCCAGGTCCTTCCAGCCGGCGTAGACCCCGCCCTCGAACACGGCGTGGTCAGCCAGGCGCCAGCGGCTCTGCAGCGTGCCGCGCACGCTGCGCATGTTGCGCTGGTTCTCGCCGGCGATATTGCCGGGCAGCGCGCGCTTGGGGTGGGTCAGCGCATCGTCCAGGCTCACCGAGCCGGGGATTTCCTGGTCCACATTGTGCCCGGAGAGGATGAGACGGACCTCGTTTTCCGCGCCGAAGCTGCGGCCGAGATTCAAGGAGACATGCTGCGCGGTCTGGTCGCTCTGCTCGCGCCAGCCATTGGAGGTGATCGCCGTGGCTGCGGCGAAGACGTCCCAGTCGCCCATCACCCGCGCGACCTCGCCGTGTCCGCGCAGCAGGCCATAGGAGCCGCCGTCCAGCCGCACCAGGTTCCGCGCCGTCGCATCCTTGCCGCTGGGAGTCACGAAATTGACCGCCCCGCCCAGCAGGGCGCCGCCGAAGCGCAGGGCGTTCCCGCCCTTGTAGACCTCGGTGAAGCGGGCGATCAGCGGGTCGATGAGCTGGAAGTCGCCATAGCCGTCGGCCTCGTTGAACGGCACGCCGTCCTGGGCCAGCAGGGTTCCGCGGTTGTGGTAGGCGTTGCCGATGCCCGAGCCGCGGATCGACAGCCGGGTGTCGTCGCCCCACTTCTTCTGGGCGAAGACGCCGGGCACGTCCCGCAGGGTCTCGGTCAGCCCTTGAGCGTAGCGGTCGCGATAGGCCTCGGCGGCGACGATGGCCACCGCGCCGGGGGTCTCGGCCAGGCGGCGACGGGCGCCGGCCACCACGGGCGGATCTTCCGGATCCGGATTGGCGATGACGACCACGGCGTCGACCAGTTGGCCGGTCTCTTCGGCATGAGCCCAGGCCGGGACGATGGCGGGCAGGGCGGAAGTCGCTGCGGCGAGCAGCAGGGCGCGCAGCGAAGCGCGCGGATAGGCGGACATGAAGGAAGGTCCTTGGACGAACGGCACGACGCACGGGCGCGATCGGCGCGCCCGCGAGCGAAGATGGTCAGACGTTCAGGGACGGCGGGCCTTGGCCGGGCGGTCTCGGCGGCGCGCGGGCCCGGGGGCGCAGCGGCGCGGTCGGCGCGGCGCGCCGGATCTCGACGTGGACGTAGGCCACCGGCGTGACCGCCAGCTCGGGCGTGACCACCATCGCCATGGCGGCCGCCAGACAGTCATGACAGGGCAGGCCGGCGAAGCCCTTCTCGATCTCGCCGTCGGCGCCGACGGCGACGATCTTGGCGCCTTCGTCGGTGCAGAGCTCGACTCGGACGGAGGTGAGTGATTCGGCCGCCATGGCCGCGGCGGGCAGCACGGCCTGGCCGAACAGGGCCAGGATCGCCGCCAGGATGCCCAGACGGACGCGGGTCGCGTGGATTTTTCGCCCCAACCGCATGGCTGCGCGTCTTAAGCGTCCGCCTGTGGGTTACGCAAGTGGGCTCCAGCCCGCATAGTAGAGCTCACTGCAGGACGGAGAGCGCATGGAAGGTCACGTATCGCCGGGCGAATACAAGGACGTCGTGCTCTTCCTCGCCACCGCCGGCGTGATCGTGCCCCTGTTTCGCCGCTGGCGGATCAGCCCCATCCTCGGCTTCCTCGGCGCGGGCGTCGTGCTCGGCCCCTTCGGCCTGGGCGCCCTCAGCGGCTCGTTCCCCTGGCTGTCCTATTTCACCATCGCGAACCCGGAGGAGATCGCCCAGCTCGCCGAGTTCGGGGTCGTCTTCCTCCTGTTCATGATCGGGCTGGAGCTCTCCTGGGAGCGCCTGCGCCTGATGCGGCGGTGGGTGTTCGGCCTCGGCGCGCTGCAGGTCGCGCTCTGTCTCGGGGCGATCGCGCTCGCGGCCATGGCGCTCGGCCTGCCGCCGGCGCCGGCGGCGGCCATCGGCGCGGCCCTGGCGCTCTCCTCGACCGCCGTAGTCATGCAGATCCTGACCGAGCACAAGCGCCAGCACTCCCAGGCCGGCCGCGCCACCTTCTCGGTCCTGCTCTTCCAGGATCTGGCCGTAGCCCCGATGCTGGTCACCCTGGCCATCCTCGGCCGGGGCGGCGAGGGCGAGGTGTTCTCGCCTCGCCTTCTGCTCGCCTTCGCGCCCGCGGCGATCGGGGTGATGGCGCTGCTGGCCTTCGGGCGGCTCTTGCTGCGGCCGATGCTGAAGTCGGTGGCCCGGGCCAAGAGCGAGGAGCTCTTCATGGCCGCCTGCCTGCTGGTGGTGATCGGCGCGGGCCTTGTCAGCGCCCTCACCGGGCTCTCCATGGCCCTGGGGGCCTTCATCGCCGGCCTTCTGCTGGCCGAGACCGAATACCGGCACGAGGTCGAGGTCACCATCGAGCCGTTCAAGGGCCTGCTGCTCGGGCTCTTCTTCCTCTCGGTGGGCATCGGCCTGGACCTTTCCCTGCTGGCGGCCAAGCCCCTGGTGATCCTCGGCATGTCGGCGGGGGTGGTGCTGCTCAACGCCGTGGTGATCTATCTGCTGGGCCGGCTGTTCGGGCTTCCGGCCCGCGGCGCGGCGGAGGCGGGCCTGCTGCTCGCCGGCGGGGGCGAGTTCGCCTACGTCATCCTCTCCACCGCCATGGCCGACGGGGTTGTGTCCCGGCCGCTCGGCCAGACGGTGCTGGTGGCCGCGACCATCTCCATGATGTGCATCCCGCTGCTGGCGGCCCTGGGCCTGAAGATCGGCGGGCGGATGACTGCCGGCCAGGGCCTGGCGCCCGAACCTGCGCCCAGCTCGGACCAACCGGAAGGCGGCCACGAGACGCCCCCCGTCCTGGTCGTCGGCTATGGCCGGGTCGGCAAGCTCGTGGGCGACATGCTGCACCGGCACGACATCCCCTGGGTCGGCGCCGAGCGCGATCCCAAGCTGGTCGAGAGCGCCCGCCACGCCGGCGAGCAGCTCTTCTTCGGCGACGCGTCCCGGCCGGAGTTCCTCAAGCGCTGCGGCCTGGAGACCGCCCCCGCCCTGGTGGTGACCATGGACGCGCCCGAAGGGGTCGAGGCGATCGTCGCCACCGCCCGCGCCATGCGCCCTGATCTTACGATCGTCGCCCGGGCCAGGGACGCGCGCCAGGCCCAGCGCCTCTACGAACTCGGCGCCACCGACGCCGTCCCGGAGACGGTTGAAGCTAGTTTACAATTGTCTGAGGCGGTTCTCGTGGAGATCGGCGTGCCAATGGGGCTAATCATCGCATCCATCCATGAGAGGCGAGATGAGTTCCGAAAAGCGCTTAACCGGCCAGAGGCTCTCGGCGGCCGTGCGCGCCGTTACCGACGCGCACAAGAAAGCTGAGCCGTAATGGAACCAATGCTCAAGGTCGGTGTTTCTGTGCTCGAAGAAGAGCGCGAAATTCGCGCCGAGGGCGAGGGGATATGCCTTCCGAGATGGTGAGCGCTGACGAGGCGATCGGCTGCGATATGCACCGAAGGCGGAGGATGGACGCCGGACAAGCTTCGCTGCATTATTTAACGGAATCAAACGGGTCGAAGCGTGATCCGAGAGTCTGGGTGACCTTGGATTCGACCGCTTTTGGGCCCGAAAACGAGAGATTCGGCGCCGAGGTGTTGCCCGGACGCATCGCTGGCGACCGAACGAGGGCCGGGTCCCTCGCCCCGAAGTTGAAAGCCGAGGGGAAGCGTGTCTAACGTCTGGGGTTAGTTCGTAGGCGTCGGCGAATTGGCGTCGGTGTTGCTGTGGCGACACTTTCGTAATGGTTCGGCCTTGATATAACAACGCTGGGTCATTTGGCCGCAGCAGAGGGCAAGAGAGGGCTCTGAATATGAAATTCAAACTCCTAGCGGGGGCCGCCCTGGCTGCGGTGTTCGCCGCGTCGGGCGCTTCGGCGCAGAATGTCGGGTGGTACGGCGCGGTCGACCTCGGCTATCACTGGCCGGACAGCATCGACGCCGACTCGTCGAACAACGCCGTCAACGGCTCGCCCTACTCCTGGGACTTCAACCAGGAAGAAGACTGGGCCGGCTTCGCTCGTCTGGGCTACCAACTGAACGATCACTGGCGCGTGGAACTCGAAGGCGGTTATCGCCCGGGTGACATCTCGTCGATCCGTGGCGGTGGCAACAACGCCATCATCGGCCTCTGCACCCCGAACGTCGTCCGCGGCGCGGGCGCCGAATGCGGCGCGCCGTCCGGCGACATGGAAGCCTGGACCCTGCTCGGCAACGTCATCTACGACTTCATGCCGAACTCGGTCATCAACCCGTTCGTTGGCGCCGGCATCGGTATCAACCACGTGAAGATCGACACCGTCGGCCAGTTCTCGACGGTTCCGATCGTTCCGCCGGCCACCGGCTACACCGCCGCCAACCCGGCTCACCAGAACCTGACCATCGACGACGATGATACGGCTCTGGCCTGGCAACTGATCGCGGGCCTGGCCTGGCGCGCGACCGACCGCCTGAACGTTGACCTGACCTACCGCTACCTGGGCGGTTCGGACCTCGACTTCGCGTCGGTGGGTTCGCACTCGCTGCAGCCGGGCGTGTTCTCGGGCGAATACCGCGACCAGTCGGTGACCCTCGGCCTGCGCTATTCCTTCGCTGCGCCGCCGCCGCCGCCGCCGCCCCCGCCGCCCCCGCCGCCGCCTCCCCCGCCGCCTCCGCCTCCGCCGCCGCCTCCGCCGGCGTATGAGGCCAAGCAATTCATCGTCTACTTCCCGTTCGATCAGTACGTGCTGACGCCGGAAGCCCAGACGGTGGTTCAGGAAGCTGCGACCTACGCGACCAGCGGCAACGCGACCCGCGTGATCGTGGTCGGCCACACCGACACCTCCGGCTCGCACGAGTACAACCTCCGCCTGTCGGAACGTCGCGCCAAGGCCGTCGCCGACGCGCTGGTTGGCCTGGGTGTCGGCCAGCAAACGCTGCAAGTGGATTGGAAGGGCGAAACCCAACTCGCCGTCCCGACCCCGGATGGCGTGAAGGAACCGCTGAACCGCCGTTCGACGATCGACATCAACTTCTAAGATATCGATCTCGGCGATCAGCCGAACTAGCGGAGAGCCCGGTCGAAAGGCCGGGCTCTTTTGCTATGCGCCGACGCAGCCAGGGCTCAGCGACGGCGTTCCCTCTCAAATCGCTGCGGGGGTCGGATGACCTTCGACCAGGGACTGGCCTTCGGCCTCGTCGCGCTGACCATCGCCGCCTTCATCTGGGGGCGGTTCCGCTACGACGTGGTCGCGATCTGCGCCCTGTTCGCCGGCGTTGCGCTCGGCGTCATCCCCGCCAAGCAGGCCTTCTCAGGTTTCGCCAACGACGTCACGGTGATCATCGCCGCAGCCCTCGTGGTCAGCGCCGCCTTCGCCCGGTCGGGAATCGTCGAGGTCGCCCTGCGCCCGCTGATCCCTCATCTGAAGTCGGAACGCAGCCAGGTTCCGGCGCTGACCGCTGCGGTCACCCTGCTGTCCACCGCCACCAAGAATGTCGGCGCCCTGGCGATCCTGATGCCGGTCGCGCTGCAGATCTGCCGCCGCACCGGCTCGTCACCCGGCCGTCTGCTTATGCCCATGGCCTTTGGGGCCATGCTCGGCGGCATGGTCACCCTGGTCGGCACCGCCCCCAACATCATCGTCTCCCAGGTCCGCGAGGAGATGTTGGGCAAGCCGTTCGGCATGTACGACTACACCCCGGTGGGCCTGGCCCTGGCGTCGCTCGGCCTGGTCTTCCTCACCTTCGGCTACCGCATCCTGCCCAAGAACCGGGTCCCTGCCGGCAATATCGAGGAGGCCCTGGCCGCCAACGCCTACATCACCGAGGTCGAGGTCCCAGAGGACTGGGCGCTCGGACGGAGCCGTGTGGCCGACCTCCACGCCCTGGCCCAGGGGGAGGCGAGGGTGATCATGCTGCTGCGCGAGGGGCGCCGGCGCGCCCGGCCCCATCCCAACCTCAACGTCCTGCCCGGCGACGTCCTTCTGGTGGAAGGCGAGCCCCAGGCCCTCGACGAGTTGATCAACCGCGGCAAGCTGCGCCTGACCCGCGCCGACCGCCCCGTGGCCATGGACGAGCCCACCGACGAGGTGCGGGTGCTCGAGGCGGTGGTGGGCGCCGAGTCGGTCGTCGTCGGCCGCTCGGCCCAGCGGCTCGACCTCTATGGCCAGCACGGGGTGAACCTGCTCGCCGTCAGTCGCGCCGGCTACAGCATCAAGCAGAACCTCAACCGCATCCGCTTCAAGGCCGGTGACGTGGTCGTGCTCCAGGGCAGCGAGCGCAGCCTGCCCCCGGCGCTGTCGGCCCTCGGCCTGCTTCCGCTCGTCGAGCGAGAGGTGCGGCTGGGCGGCTTCCGCCACACCTTCGTCCCGGCCATCATCCTCGCCGCGGCCATGATCCTGGTGGCTTTCCAGGTCTTGCCGGTGGCGATCGCCTTCTTTGGCGCGGCCGTGGCCATGATCGCCGTCGGCTCCCTGCGGATGCGTGAGGCCTACGCCGCTATCGACGGGCCGCTGATCGTGCTCATCGCGGCCATGATCCCGGTCTCCGAGGCGATCCAGAGCACCGGCGGCGCGGAACTGATCGGCGGCTGGCTCTCGTCGGTGTTTCGGAACCAGGCGCCGATGCTGGCCCTGTTCTCGATCATGGCCGCCGCCATGGCCGCCACACCGTTCCTGAACAACGCCGCCACCGTCCTGATCGTGGCCCCGGTCGGGGCCAGCATGGCCCGCCAGCTCGGCCTCAATCCCGATCCGTTCCTGATGGCGGTGGCGGTGGGCGCGGCCTGCGACTTCCTTACCCCCATCGGCCACCAGTGCAACACCCTGGTCATGGGGCCGGGAGGCTATCGTTTCTCGGACTATCCGCGGCTGGGCGCGCCGCTCACCCTCTTGGTGCTGATCATCGGCGCGCCGTTGATCGCCTGGTTCTGGCCGCTGCGCGCCCTGAGCTAGGCCGAGCGGGTTCTGAACCACAGATAGGCGACGCCGACCGGGGCGATGAAGAGCGCGCAGCCCCAGAGCATGACGTTGACGATGAACTTCGCCCCGAACACGAGGATCGCGTTCGCCAGAATGAAATTGTCACCCATCAGGAAGTCACGCAGCTCGTTCCAGACCAGTTTCGCGAACGGAAACAGCGCCGCGTTGAGCGTCACGAACACGTAGAAGGCGGTGGCGTCGGCGACGTCGCCCGTCTCGCTCCTGGAACGCACCCACATCAAGAGGCCGGCGATCGCGAAGCTGATGACGTAGGACCGCGCCAGGAACCTGCGGTCGATCGCGCCGAAAATGCGCTGAAGGAAAGACATGATACCCCCCGAGTCGAACCGAGTTTACAGCACTGGGTTGTGGTGACCTTCGCCTCAGGTAGGCCGTGAATTGTTGCCCAGGTATGAACGAGCAAGGTGTCCGTCGGTTAGCTATGTCTGCGGGCGCCGGCGAGGAGGGCGATCCTTCGCCCTCCTCGCGCCTCCGGTCGTTAGCCGAAGATCAGGATCCAGAGACCGATCGTCGCGAAGCAGCCCGCCGCCGCCCAGCGGACGTACTTCAGCGGGATGCGGGTGGCCGCCGCCTCGCCCAGCAGCACCGCCGGGACGTTGGCCAGCATCATGCCCAGGGTGGTGCCGGCCGCCACCCAGTAGACGCTCTGGAACTTCGCCCCCAGGGCCACGGTCGCGACCTGGGTCTTGTCGCCCATCTCCACAAAGAAGAACGCCACCAGGGTGGTCAGGAACACGCCCGCCCGGTCCTTCGGCGCCTCGTCGTCCTCGAACTTGTCGGGGATCAGCGCCCAGGCGGCGAAGGCGATGAACGCCGCGCCTAGCACCCAGCGCATCCATTGCCCTTGCAGGAAGCCGCCCGCCGTCACGCCCAGCAGCGCCGCCAGGGCGTGGTTGGCGATCGTGGCGACGAGGATCCCCAGGATGATCGGCAGGGGCTTGCGGAACCGCGCCGCCAGCAGGATGGCCAGGAGTTGAGTCTTGTCGCCGATCTCGGCGATCGCCACGAGGCCCGTGGAGACGAGTAGCGCTTCCATGCGTAAGGACGTCCAGGCGGGGTCGAGGCATACCAATGGCCTTCCGCGCCGCCGACCCCGCATGGACCGACGCACGAAAGCCAAAGGTCTCGCCAAGCATTCGCCGGACACGCCATGCCTTGCGGCAAGTCTGTTGACGTGTCCCCCGCTGGAGTCGCGGGCGGCTACTCCCCAGTGACGGCGGCGTGCATAGGGGCGCTCGACCGCGCGAGCAAGTGAGAACGACTCGCGTCTGCCAGGTCGGCCAGTTTTCACATGCTCGTGAGCGAGGCCCGGCGCGGGTCTTCGACGGCTTGTGGAAAACTCAAGCAGGCCGGGCTCGGACTGGAAAGGTTAACGGCGGGTCACCAAATTCAGGTGGGGATGAACCTCGGTCACCCGTTGACGAGTCATTAGGCTTCGTGGCCCCATATGGAGCGTATCGAGGGCGGGGCAGCCACAAGATATAGCGGTGAAACGGCCGGGCGGTGTCCCGGAGGCAAAGCGTCTGATAGTTATGGGTTTTGGGGCATGAGCAGCGGCGAAGCGGTGATGCGGACGGTTTCGGAAGCGACCCAGACGGCGCCTGAAAGGCACGAACGGCCGCAACTGCAGCTCGTCCGGAAGGTCGAGGTCGATCGGTCGCGGGACGACCTGCTGACCGACTTCGGTAAAACCACCCTGGAGGATCGCTACCTCCTGGCGGGCGAGAGCTACCAGGACATGTTCGCCCGGGTCGCCACGGCCTATGCCGACGACGCCGAACACGCCCAGCGGGTCTACGACTACATCTCGAACCTCTGGTTCATGCCGTCGACCCCGGTGCTCTCCAACGGCGGCGCCGGTCGCGGCCTGCCGATCTCCTGCTTCCTGAACGCGGTCGGCGACTCGCTCGAAGGCATCCAGAGTGTCTGGAACGAGAACGTGGCCCTGGCCTCCAACGGCGGCGGCATCGGCACCTACTGGGGCGGCGTCCGCTCGATCGGCGAGAAGGTGAAGGGCGCGGGCCAGACCAGCGGCATCATCCCCTTCATCCGCGTGATGGACTCCCTGACCCTCGCCATCAGCCAGGGCTCCCTGCGCCGCGGTTCGGCGGCGGTCTATCTCGATATCCACCATCCGGAGATCGAGGAGTTCCTCGAGATCCGCAAGCCGTCGGGCGACTTCAACCGCAAGTCCCTGAACCTGCACCATGGCATCAACGTCACCGACGAGTTCATGGAGGCCGTGCGCGACGGCGCCATGTTCGGCCTGCGCTCGCCCAAGACCAACGAGGTCCTGCGCGAGGTCGACGCTCGCTCGCTCTGGCAGAAGATCCTCGAGATCCGCCTGCAGACCGGCGAGCCCTACCTGATCTTCTCCGACACCGTGAACCGCGCCATGCCGCCGCATCAGCGCGAGCTCGGCCTCTCGGTCCGCCAGTCGAACCTGTGCTCGGAGATCATGCTCCACACCGGTACGGACCACCTGGGCAACGAGCGGACCGCCGTCTGCTGCCTCTCCTCGGTCAACGCCGAGAAGTTCATGGAGTGGCGCGACCACCCGACCTTCATCGAGGACGTGATGCGCTTCCTCGACAACGTCCTGGAGGACTTCATCCAGAACGCGCCGGCGGACATGAAGAACGCCGTCTACGCCGCCCAGCGCGAGCGTTCGGTGGGCCTGGGCCTCATGGGCTTCCACTCCTTCCTGCAGATGCAGAACGTCCCGTTCGAGAGCGCCCTGGCCAAGTCCTGGAACATGCGCCTCTTCAAGCACCTGCGCCGTCAGTGCGACGCGGCCTCGCGCACCCTGGCCGCCGAGCGCGGCGCCTGCCCGGACGCGGCCGAGCGCGGGGTCATGGAGCGTTTCTCCCACAAGATGTCGATCGCGCCGACCGCGTCGATCTCGATCATCTGCGGCGGGACCTCGGCCGGCATCGAGCCGATCCCGGCCAACATCTACACCCACAAGACGCTCTCGGGCTCCTTCGCCGTGAAGAACCCCTATCTGGAGCGCCTGCTGGACGAGAAGGGCCGCAACACTCCTGCGACCTGGGACTCGATCCTGGAGAACGAAGGTTCGGTCCAGCATCTCGACTTCCTGACCCAGGACGAGAAGGACGTCTTCAAGACCGCCTTCGAGCTGGATCAGCGCTGGGTGATCGAGCTGGCCGCCGACCGCACGCCGGACATCTGCCAGTCCCAGTCGATCAACGTCTTCCTGCCGGGCGACGTGGACAAGTGGGACCTGCACATGCTGCACTGGCAGGCCTGGGAACGCGGCTGCAAGTCGCTCTACTATCTGCGCTCGAAGTCGGTCCAGCGCGCCGCCCACGCCGGCGGCGAGGGCGCGGCCATGGTCATCGACGCCCCGGCCGGCCGCACCGACTACGAGGAATGCCTCGCCTGCCAGTAATTTTCTTCTCCCTCCCCTTCATGGGGAGGGTGGATCGCCGCGAAGCGACGAGACGGGTGGGGTCTTTCTGACTCCGCAGCCCCACCCTGGCGGCTACGCCGCCTGTCCCTCCCCATGAAGGGGAGGGCGGGCGCAACTCCCTGAAAACGTGCCGTTTCGGCACGGTCACCGGCTGCTCCGGCGTAAACCTGACGTGATCTGCGTTCAGGAACGGAATTTCCCATTGCGCCATTCCACTGTCGTGGAAGGATGCCATTGAGCCGCACGATCAAGGATGCGGTATGGGAGGTCGCGATGAGGCTGTTGGCTGGGCTGGCCATCGCCTTTGGTTGTGTCGCTGCGACGGACGCTGCGGCGCAGGAGGGAATCCGCGGGGACGCCGACGCCTTGCCCTATGCGCGGCCCGCCGGCGCGACCGATTTCGCCCCCAAACTCAAGGGCGACGACTTCTCCAACCTGATCGAGCGCGAACAATTCACCGTCAAGGGCGATCCCGTCCGCTGGCGCACCGACACCGTGACCCTCGGCGAAACGAAGAAGGGTTCGGTGGACAGCCTGCGCCTGTCCGTCGGCGGCGCGCTGCGCTCCCCGACCGGCCTTCCGCCCAATCTCGACCAGCGCGCCCAGTTCGACACCGGCGCCTACGAGGTGGCCGTCACCCGCGACTGGGCGCCGGTCCGCTTCGACGCTGGCGAGTACGACGTCAGCCTGACCCCGCGCACCGGCCTTGGCATGTCCAACGCCGGGGGCCAGGCCGAGGCGGGCGCCACCCTCACGGTCGGCCAGAAGCGCGACGACATCGCTCGCGACCGGCTTTCCGACCTCGGTATCGGCGATGGCCGGGCCTATGGCGACAAGGGCCGCTGGTACCTGTTCGCCGCCGCCAGCGGCCGCGCCGTGGGTCTCAACGTGCTGCGCAGCGAAGCCGGCTGGAACCGCGACGGCTGGACGACCGACGCCTCCACCGCCCTGATCGGCGACGCCCATGTCGGGGTCGGCTACCGCAAGGGCGCGATGCAGACCTCGTTCGGCTACATCCACCGCGAGGTGAAGGGCGAGCACATGATCTTCGGCGAGCGCACCCGCGAAGACTCCGTCGTCGCCTTCTCGCTGACCATCAAGCCCGAGCGCTGAAAAGAGAAAAACTCACCCCATCCGCTCTTCCCACAGGGCCGCGAGCCGGGGGTCGGCGTCCACTCGCTCCATGACCGGCTTCAGGTTCGGCGCCTCGGCGTAGAACCGCGCCCGCCGCGGCCGGAACCGCGAGACCACCGCCACATAGAGGTCCAGCACGGAGAGCTCGTCCCCGAGGATGTAGGCGCCGGGCGAGACCTGCTCGCCCATGATCTTCCAGCACTCGGCGATCCGCTCCAGCGTCCGCTCGGTCAGGGCCTCGTGCCCCGCCGGATCGGGGACCAGCCGCGAGGGATCGTCCTTCACCCAGTAGAGCGCATAGATGGCGCTGGAGACGAAGCTCATCCAGCGCAGGAACTGAGCCCTTCGGGGCTCGCCCGCCGCCGGCGCAAGCCGCGCGTCCGGAAATCGTTCGGCGATCCAGACCAGGATGGCGGCGCTCTCGGTGATCGCCTCGCCGCCGGGCAGCACCAGGGCCGGCACCTGCCGCATCGGGTTGGCGCCCAGCACCTGGTCGCCGCTCTCCGGATGATCCTGGTCCCAGGTGTAGGCGTCCACCAGCCGATAGGGCTGGCCCGCCAGCGTCAGGGCGGCCTCCACCGCCACCGCGCCCGATCCGCGAGCGCTGAACAGGGTCCATTGCGGGCTCATGGCGTCCTCCATATGTTCACAAGATGTTGGGGCGGGAACCCAATTCCCCGCTAGATGTTGTCACTGAACGGGGGGTAACCTTGTACGTCGTCCAGATTCGAAAGTCGCGCCCGTGACCCAGCCCGGCCTGCTCACCCCATCCTACGCCTACAAGCCCTTCCGCTATCCGTGGGCCTACGACTTCTGGAAGAAGCAGCAGCAGGTCCACTGGATGCCCGAAGAGGTGCCGCTCGGCGAGGACCTCAAGGACTGGGCCGCCAAGCTCAACGACCGCGAACGCAACCTGCTCACCCAGATCTTCCGATTCTTCACCCAATCGGACGTCGAGGTGAACGACAACTACATGGAACGCTACAGCCGCGTCTTCAAACCCACCGAGGTGAAGATGATGCTGTCGGCCTTCTCCAATATGGAGACCATCCATATCGCGGCCTACGCCCTGCTACTCGAGACGATCGGCATGCCGGACAGCGAGTTCACGGCCTTCCTCGACTACCAGGCCATGCGCGACAAGCACGACTACATGCAGAAGTTCGGCGTCGACACCCATGCCGACATCTGCCGGACCCTGGCCATGTTCGGGGGCTTCACCGAAGGGCTGCAGCTCTTCGCCTCCTTCGCCATGCTGATGAACTTCCCGCGCCACAACAAGATGAAGGGCATGGGCCAGATCGTCTCCTGGTCGGTCCGGGACGAGAGCCTGCACTGCGAAGGCATCATCAAGCTCTATCACGCCTTCAACAAGGAGACCGGCGCGGTCACCAAGTCGGTGGCCGATGACATCGTCGACTGCTGCAAGACCGTCGTGGGGCTGGAGGACAAGTTCATCGACCTGGCCTTCGAGGCCGGCGAGGTCCAGGGCATGACCCCGGACGACATCAAGGCCTATATCCGCTTCATCGCCGACTGGCGCCTGCGCCAGCTCGCCCTGCCGGAAGTCTACGGGGTGAAGGAAAACCCGCTCCCCTGGCTGCAGTCGATGCTCTCGGGCGTCGAGCACGCCAACTTCTTCGAAGCCCGCTCCACCGAGTATTCCAAGGCCGCCACCAAGGGCCAATGGCACGGGAACGAGGGCGTCTGGGCCGAGTTCGACCGCGTGCTGGCCAAGCGCGGCGAGAACCTCCCGGCGGAATGATCGGGGACGTCCGCGGCCGGTATGCCTAACGAAACCGCCGCGTCCCTTCACCGTATTCCTTAACGCCTGCGAGTTGGCCTGCCCCTACAATCGCCGGGGGCTGCAGAAGCGGGGAGCAGGGAACTGGGCGTCAGGCAGGAGTACGCTGGCGGCGGATGGACACATCCGGCCGTGGGACGCCTTTTGGGGGCGCGGCCGTGCTATGCCTTCGCCCATCGCGCCCTGGGCGCGGTGCTGTTGCTCGGCGCTGCGGCTGGCGACAGCTCGTCCGCCCGCATGGTCGTCGGGGCCACCGTCGTCACGCCCTGCAAGATCGCGCCTGACGCCCGAGACGAGGCTGGCGCGTCGGCCGTCGTCACCTGCGCCGACGCCAAGCAGCCACAACCTCGCATTGTTCGCGAGGTCAGACCGTCGCCGCTCGTCGAGAACGAGGCCGCCGCACGGTCAGGCAAAACCCTACCCGTGCGCACCAGCATAATTTTCTAGTTGCTCCAAGATGAAGCAGTCGCCAGCCTTGGCGATGTGCTGGCTGCCGCCCGGCGGGGTGATCGACCTTCGATGTAGGTATTTTCCCCCAATACACCTTCTCCTGGCGCCATGACAGATTAGCGTTCTCATCGCCGTAGTGCTGTCGCATCGGGAGAAAGCACATGAAGTACGGAAAACTTGGAATTCTCGCCGGACTCATCTTGTTCGGAGCGGGGGCGCCGCTGACAGCATTGGCCGCGACGACTACGACCACGTTCCCGGTGAGCGCCACCGTGTTGACGGCGTGCTCCGTCACGGCCCTTCCCCTCGCCTTCGGCGCCTACGATCCGACCTCCACGACGCCCCTGGACGCCGAGACGACGCTGACGGTGTTGTGCACGGCGGGCACCTCGTTCACCGTCGGGCTCAACGCAGGCGCTGCGAGCGGCGCCACCGTGACCACCCGAGCGATGACCAAGGGGACCGACACCCTCGACTACGCGCTCTTCCAGGAAGCAGCCCGCACCAACAATTGGGGCAATACGCCCGCTTCGGACACGCCGGCCGCGACCACCGCCACCGCCTTGCCGAACACGCTCACCGTCTACGGCCGCGTCGCCGCAGAGCAGAACGTGCCGCTCGGGGCCTATTCCGACACCATCACCGTCACGGTCAATTATTAGGCGTCGCCGTGCGCGCATCCTGGTGGGCGGCGGCCTGCTTCGTGGCGGGGCTGATACCCGGCGTAGCCGCCGCCGGGTCGCTTAAGGTCTTTCCCGTCCGGCTCCTGCTGACGCCGCAGGAATCGGTGCAGACGATGACGATCCATAACGACGGCGCCGAGTCCTCGCGGATCCAGCTTCGGGTCTATGCCTGGCGACAGCAGGACGGCGAGGACGTCTTCGAGCCGACGCGCGACGTGCTTGCAAATCCGGCGCTGTTCGAGCTTCCGCCCCAGGGCCAGCAGATCGCGCGTTTCGGCCTGCGGACGAAGCCCGGCGCCGCCGAGAAGAGCTACCGGGTGTTCCTCGAGGAAGTGCCGACCGACCGGCCGACGAAGATCGGCGAGGTGCAGACCCTGCTGCGCATCAGCATTCCCATCTTCGTGCCCGCGCCCGGCGCCGCGCCGCGCCTTTCCTGGCGTGCGAGGCCGGCGGGGCCGCAGAAGATGGCGCTGGCGATCCGCAACGACGGCGGCGAGCATGTGCAGCTCAACCGGCTCTCGCTGACGCGTCGCGGCGGCGGCCGGATCGGCGGCTCCGACGTCTCGGTCTATCTGCTGCCGGGTACGGCCAAACAGGTCCTGCTCGACGTGAGCTCCAGGGCCGACGCCGGGCAAGCGATCAAACTCGACGCGGTGACTGATCACGGGCCTATGTCGGTCGATCTCGTCAGCGAGGCTGGGCCGGGTGAAGCGGCCCGGCCTTAAGACGATCCTCGGGGCGCTTTGCATCCTCGCAGGCGCCGTCGACGCCCAGGCTCAGGGCGTGGCTTCTGCGCCGCCGCAAGAACCCCCGCCGGGCGATGACGAGCTCATGCTGGTGGCCGTCGCCATCAACGGCGTGGATCAGCAGGGGCAGTTTCTCGTCGCCTGGCGCAACTGGGTGTTCCTCGTGCGGGCCGCCGACCTGGCGCAGTGGCGCGTCCGGAGCCCGGTCGCGGCCATGGTCGTCATCGAGGGCGAAGACTATCTGCCGCTGAACGCGCTCGCCGGCGCAGGCGTCCAGTTCGATTCGCCGGGGCAGCGGCTCTTGCTCACCATGCCGGCCGAACTCTTCGAGGCGCGACGGGTCCTGGCCTCCACCACCTATGCGCCACTCACGGAAGGCGCCTTCGCCGCCTTCCTCAACTACGACCTTTCCGCCGAATACCGCGACAAGGTGCGGGGCGCCGCCTTCTTGGAGGCCGGCGTCTCGGATGACTGGGGACTGGTCGCCAGTACGGTCGTCGCCGGTCAAGGCGCGGGCCGCCAGGGCGTGACACGTCTCGACAGCTACTTTCTGCGCGACGACCCGCAAGGTCTGACCCGCCTGGTCGTCGGCGACACGGTCACCGATGCGGCGAACTGGACGCGCCAGGTCCGCTTCGGCGGGCTGCGCTGGGGGACCGAATTCAGCCTGAAACCCGGCCTCATCACCTTTCCGACCCCCTCCTTCAGCGGCCAGGCGGCGGTTCCGTCCAATGTCGAGCTGCTGGTCAACGACGCGCTGCGCTTCCATACCGAGGTGGGGCAGGGGCCGTTCTCGATCGACCAGGCGCCGGTGGTCTCCGGCGCCGGCGAGGTCACGCTCGTCGTCCGCGACGCCCTGGGCGTCGAGCGGCGGGTGACCTCATCCTATTATGTAAGCTCGCAACTGCTGAGCCGCGGCCTGAGCGCCTGGTCGCTGGAGGCGGGCGCCGAGCGCCGCGACTATGGCCTCAGAAGCTTCAGCTATGGCGAGCCCTTCGTCTCCGGCAGCTTTCGCCACGGCGTCACCGATTGGCTCACGCTGGAAAGCCGGGCCGAGCTCAGCGGCGAGGTGCGCATGGCCGGCGCCGGCGCGACCCTCGTCTGGGCGCCGGTCGGGGAGTTCGGGTTCGCCGGCGCCGCCTCCGACGGAGATGACGGGACCGGGTGGCTGTATCGCCTCCATTTCAGCCGGATCACGCCGCGCTGGAACGTCGCGCTCAGCTATCAGCATGCGACCAGCGACTTCAGCCAGCTTGGCGTTCGCGACGATTGGGCCCGCATCACCGACCAGTTCCAGGCCGTCGTGGGCGTGTCCCTGAGGCGCTGGGGCAATCTCGGCCTGGCCTATACCGACCTGCGCTATGGCGGCGGGGCGCCCACACGGCTCCTCTCGGCCAATTACAGCATCGGCCTCGGCGAGCGCGGCTATCTGAACGTCTTCGCCCTGCGCAGCGAGATCGAGGATCATCGGAGCGAAACGACCTTCGGCGCAGGCCTGACCATTCCCCTCGGTCAGCACGCCAGCGGCTACGTCCAGGCCGACAGCCGCAATCTGCAGGGCGATTTCCGAAGGACGCCGCCCACCGAGGGGGGATGGGGCTATCGCCTCGCCGCGAGCGCGGGCGACGCCGACCGGCAGCAGGCCGGGCTCGATTGGCGGGGCGACGTCGGCGAGGTCAATCTCGAGGCGGCGCGTTTCCAGGGCGATACGGGCGTGCGGATGCTTGCCAGGGGCGGGGTGCTTTTCGCCGGCGGCGGGACGCGCATGACACGGCGCGTCGAGGACGCCGTGGCCGTGGTCGAGGTTCCGGACCTGGCCGGCGTGCGCATCTATCAGGAAAACCGCCTGGTCACCCGAACCGACCGGCATGGACGTGCGGTCATTCCCGACCTTCGCGCCTATGATCGGAACCGGCTGGCGATCGCACCTTCCGACGTGCCGATCGACGCGCGCATGCCGGAGGACACGCTGCTGGTCGTGCCGCGGTATCGCGGCGCGGCGCGGGCGCGCTTTGCGATCGAGAGGGACAGTCCCGCCACCATCCTGTTGCAGGGGCCGGACGGCCGGATCGTGGACGCCGGCACGGCGGTCCGGACCGACGCTGGCGAGTCGCTCTTCGTCGGCCATGACGGCGAGGTGTTCGTGCCCAATGTCCGGGCCGGCATGTCCCTCACCGCCGACTTGCCCGAGGGGCCGTGCCGCGTGACCGTCGATCGCGCGCCGCGTGGCGACGTCCTGCCCCGCATCGGACCGCTAAGCTGTGCTCTACTGGAGGCGCCCAAATGACCTGCGGCTGGATCAAGGCGGCGATCGCCGGCGTAGGATTCTTGGCGGCGGGCCTGGCGCCGACGCAAGGCCAGGCGCTCTGTGTGGGCTGCACCTGCACCACGACGGCGACCGGCATGAATTTCGGCGCCTACAACCTGCTGTCTCCGTCGAATCTCCAGTCGTCCGGATCGATCCGCGTGCAGTGCACGCTGGTCTTGGCCGTGGCCGGATCCTACACTATCGAGCTCAGCCCCGGTTCGTCAGGGACCTATGCGCAGCGCACCTTGCGCAACGGCGCGTCCAGCCTCGGCTACAATCTCTTCACCGATCCCGCTCACGCCTCGGTGTGGGGCAATGGCTCCGGTGGAACCTCGACCGTGACGAACAGCTATCTTCTCGGCTTGCTCGTGGTCGACCAGACCACGCCCGTATACGGCCTCATCCCGGCAGGGCAGAACGTGCCCGGAGGCGTCTATGGCGACAGCGTCGTGGTGACGGTTATCTATTGAGCCCCCCAGCCTAGGAGCTGGCGCCCGTTCGCCGGCCCGTCCATTGTGGTCCCAACAAGAACGTAGGGATCGCCATGGGTAAGCTCGTCGAAGTGTCGGACGCTGGTCACGTCCGCACCATCCGCCTGAACCGTCCGGACAAGAAGAACGCCCTCAGCCAGGCCCTCGCCTGGGGCGTGGTCGAGGCGGTGGACGCCGCCGCGCGCGACGACGATGTCTGGGTCGTGGCCCTCACCGGCTCGGGCGACGCCTTCTGCGCCGGCCTCGACCTCTCCGGTACGGCCGAGCCCTACCATCCCTATCCGGCCATGAGCGCCCAGCTCGACGACATCGGCTGGGTCGGCCAGTTCGTGCTCTCCATCCGCAAGCGCTGCGACAAGCCGGTGGTCGGCGGGATCAACGGCGTGGCGGTCGGCGCGGGGCTCGGCCTGGCCATGGCCACCGACGTGCGCCTCATCGCCTCCAGCGCCCGGCTGATGGCCGGCTATACCCGCATCGGCGGCTCGCCGGACGCCGGCCTCACCATCACCCTGCCGCAGGCCATGGGCTATGAGCGCGCCATGCGCTTCATGATGGAGAACCGCACCGTCACCGGCGCCGAGGCCCTCGAATGGGGCTTGGCCGGCGAGGTGGTGGACGACGCCGGCTTCGAGGCCCGGCTCGCCGCCTACTGCCAGCAGCTCTGCGAGTGGTCCCCGATCACCCTGCGCCTGCTCAAGCGCGGCATCGTGAAGTCCTACGAGTCCGTCGATATGGAGCAGCAACTCCGCTACGAGGTCACCAATATCGGCCGGGCCTTCCGCAGCGAGGACGGTCAGGAAGCCCGCCGCGCCTTCCTGGAAAAGCGCCAGCCGGTGTTCCAGGGACGATAGAAATCCTGTAGTTGCGACTTAATCGCAATTGATGCAGCCTCGTCCGGTACGCGAGGAGCAGCGAGGCGGTCCGCGCCGCCCTACAACGGGCGGCGCTGTGGCCGGGCCTGCATCATGCGCCCGAGGTCGATGCGGCCGAAACCCTGGTCGCGCACCTGAAGCTCAACAAGGACCGCGGGGCCGAAGCGACCCTGCTGCGGCTGGCGGTCAATCGCGGCCTCATCGCCAAGGGCCTGGAGAGCAACTACCGGACCGACCTCTACTGAAGCCGGCGCCTGTCGGCGCCGCTACGCATTTGGCTTGGCTAGCGCAGCAGTTTATGCGGGACCTCCCGCCGACACTGACAGGCCAAGCCACGTGATCATCGAACCCCGCATCCGCGGTTTCATCTGCACCACCGCCCATCCGGCCGGCTGCGCCGCCAATGTCCGCCAGCAGATCGAGCTGGTGCGCTCGCGCGGCGCCATCGCCGATGGCCCCAAGCGCGTCCTCGTCCTGGGCTGCTCGGCCGGCTACGGCCTCGCCTCGCGCATCGTCGCCACCTTCGGCTGCGGCGCCGATACGGTCGGGGTCTCCTTCGAGAAGGAGCCGACCGAAACCAGGACCGCCACCGCCGGCTGGTACAACAACCGCGCCTTCGAGATCGAGGCCGCTGCCGCCGGCCGCAAGGCGGTCACCCTCGACGGAGACGCCTTCTCCGACGAGATGCGGGAAAAGGTGCTGGCGACCGTGCGCGACGAGCTCGGCCAGATCGACATGCTGGTCTACAGCATGGCCGCTCCGGTCCGTACCGATCCGCGCGACGGCCAGACCTACCGCTCGGCCATCAAGCCGCTGGGCGAACCTGTGCGGGTGAAGACCCTCAACACCGACAAGGCCGAGGTCTTCGAGACCGAACTGGCCCCCGCCACGCCCGAGGAGACCGCCTCCACCATCAAGGTGATGGGCGGCGAGGACTGGGAAATGTGGGTCGACGCCCTGGCTGGGGCCGGCCTGCTGGCCGACGGCTTCCAGACCCTGGACTACACCTATATCGGCTCGAAGCTGACCTGGCCGATCTACTGGCGCGCGACCCTCGGCAAGGCCAAGGAGGACGTCGACCGCGCCGCGGCGGCGATCCGCGACCGGCTCGGCCCGGACGCCGCCCGCGTCGTCTCGCTGAAGGCCGTGGTCACCCAGGCCAGCTCGGCGATCCCGGTGGTGCCGCTCTATGGCGTGGTGCTGTTCAAGGTCATGAAGGAGATGGGCCTGCACGAGGGCTGCATCGAGCAGATCGACCGCCTGTTCCGCGAAGCCCGGCCTCAGCACGCCTTCGACGAGGCCGGCCGCATCCGCATGGACGACTGGGAGCTGTCGGAGAAGGTCCAGGCCGAGGTGGAGCGCCGCTGGCCGCTGGTCAGCACCGAAACCCTCGGCGAGCTGGGCGATCTCGCCGGCTTCCGCGCCGACTTCCTGAAGATCTTCGGCTTCGGGGTGCCGGGCGTGGACTATTCCGCCGACCTCGACCCTCGCGTCGTGAGCTAAATGGAACTCCCTGGAACTAGCTATTCCAGGGACCGCTCTTCGGGGCCGGATCTGTGGTGGGGACCGCCGTCCCGCCCCAGCGACCGCCGCCGGTGACGATCGGCGCGTTCCGCCGCGCCGCGCCGCCGCCTCCGCCGCCCACCAGCTTCATCAGCGCCGCGACCCGGTTCGAGGTCGACGGGTGGGTGGAGAACAGGTTGTCGGCGCCATGGCCGGACAGCGGGTTGATGATGAACATCTGGCCCGTCGCCGGATTGCGTTCGGCGGTCACGTTGACGATGCCGTGAGCGTAGGCCTCGATCTTCTGCAGGGCGCTGGCCAGGGCCTGCGGATCGCCGCTGATCTCGGCGCCGCCCTTGTCGGCCTCGTACTCCCGGCCGCGGCTGATCGCCATCTGCACCAGCGCCGCGGCCATGGGGGCCAGCACCATCAGGGCGATGGTCCCGATGATCCCGCCCGGCCGCTCGCGGTCGTTGCCGCCGAAGAACAGGGCGAAGTTGGCCAGCGACGAGATGGCCCCGGCGATGGTCGCCGTGATGGTCATGGTCAGGGTGTCGCGGTTCTTCACGTGCGCCAGCTCGTGGGCCATGACCCCGCGGATCTCGCGCCGGTCAAGCATCCGCAGCAGGCCCACGGTCGCGGCCACCGCCGCGTTCTCGGGGTTGCGGCCGGTGGCGAAGGCGTTCGGCTGCTCGCTCTCCATCACATAGACCTTGGGCCGCGGAATGCCCCCGCGGTCGGCCAGCTCGTAGACGTCGTTCAGATAGTTGCGCAGCAGCGGGTCGGACACGCCCGGCTCGATCTGCCGCGCGCCGTACATCCGCAGCACGATCTTGTCGGAGTTCCAGTAGCTGAAGAAGTTCATCGCCACGGCGATCGCCAGGGCGATGGCCATGCCTGTGGCCCCGCCGATCAGGTAGCCGATGCCGACGAAAAGGGCGGTCAGCGCCGCCAGCAACATGAAGGTGCGAAGATGGTTCTGCATATCGCGCGATATGTGGGGGACCAGCGCCGCCACGCAAGCGCAGATGGCGCCCAGATCCGCTCCGTTGGGGAGGCCCCTCAGTCGGCTGCGCCGCCAGCTCCCCCAGCGGGGAGCGTCTGCTCGCCTAAAACCCAGCCACCCGCAGCGTCGCCGCCGCGGCGATGATGCGGTCGGTGTCGGCCCCGCCGCCGGCCGCCTCGTCGCGCAGCATCTGCTCCACCTCCTCGGGCGGGGCCGGACGGGCGAAGAGGAAGCCCTGCATCCGGTCGCAGCCCGCGGCGCGCAGGAAGATCGCCTGGGCCTCGTCCTCCACGCCCTCGGCGATGATCCGGATGCCCAGCGCCTTGGCCGCGTTCATCATGGCCCGGACCAGCTTGGAGATCCGGTTGTCGCGACCGACGCCGCCGATCAGCGACTGGTCCACCTTCAGGGTGTGGATCGGAAGCTGCAGCAGGGCGTGCAGGTTCGAATAGCCGGTGCCGAAGTCGTCCAGGGCGATGCGCACCCCCAGCGCCGCGAGTCGCTCGATATGGCGGCGCGCCAGGCTCAGGTCCTGCAGCAGGAAGGTCTCGGTGATCTCCACGGTCAGGGCGGTCGCCGGCAGGTCGGTGTCGGCCAGCCGCCGGATCAGCTCGCGCGAGAAGGCCGGGTCCAGCAGCTCCCGCGGCGAGACGTTGCAGGCGATGGTGTCGATCAGCCCCTCGGCCACCCACGGCGCGGCCCGCCGGCAGGCGGCCTGGAACACCGAGCTGTCCAGCGGACCGATCAGACCCAGTTCCTCGGCCACCGGGATGAAGGCGCCCGGCGCGATCATCCCGCGCTCGGGATGGTTCCAGCGGGCCAGCACCTCGACCGAGACCATCCGCCCGTCGGCCGCGTTCACCACCGGCTGGAACCAGGGGGTGATCTCGCCGGCCGGAATCGCCCGGCGCAGCTCGGCCTCCAGGCTGTGGCGGGCCTCGCTGGCGCAACGCAGGTCCTCGTCGAACGCCGACCAGCGCGAGCCGCCAGCCGCCTTGGCCCGATAGAGCGCCATGTCCGCGAACCGCTGCAGATGGCTGGCGTCCTCGGCGTCGTCCGGGAACAGGGCCATGCCGATCGAGGCCCCGGACGTGATCACCCGGCCATATATGGAGTGGCTCCTGGTCAGAGCGGCCGTCAGTTCCTGGGCCCGCTCCTCGGCCTGGCGGCCGGAGGTCACCACCGCGAACTCGTCGCCCCCCAGCCGGGCGAGCAGGTCGCAGGGCTGGGCCGTGTCCTGCAACCGGCGGCCGATCTCATGCAGCAGCAGATCGCCGGCGTGGTGGCCCAGGCTGTCGTTCAGCCCCTTGAAGCGATCCAGGTCGATGACGAACAGGGCCACGCTCTCGCCGTTCGCCTGCGCCCGCTCCAGGCGCCCGGTCAGTTCGGTGGTGAAGGCCCCGCGGTTGAGCAGGCCGGTCAGGCTGTCGGTGCGCGCCAGGTGCAGGGTCAGAGCCCGCTCGGCCTCCAGCTCCTCGACCCGCGCGGCCAGCGCCTCGGAAACGCAGCGCAGCTCCTCGTTGGCCTGGGACAGTTCCTGCGCCTTGGACGCCAGCAGGGCCTCGGCCTCGCGGCGCGCCTGCCGTTCCGTCTCGACGCGCTGGATGTCCAGGGCGTCTTCATGAAGCCCTTTGCGCTTCACCGCTGCTCCCCCAATCCGCTTCTCGGATAACGCAGTGATATGTGGAAATGGCGGAGCTTCCGTTAACGGCGGCCCGAAAAAGCCAAGCCTGTCAAAGGTCGGGCCTCAGCCGCCGGCGACGTAGGCCTTTTCCGGTTCTTCGATCTGGCCCTCCCATTTGGCCACCACCGCGGCGGCCACGGAGTTGCCGACCACGTTGGTCGCCGACCGGCCCATGTCCAGCAGGTGGTCGACCCCCAGGATCAGCAGCAGGCCCGCCTCGGGCAGGTCGAAATAGGTGAGGGTGGCGGCGATCACCACCAGCGAGGCCCGCGGCACCCCGGCCATGCCCTTGGAGGTCACCATCAGCAGCAGCAGCATGGTGATCTGCTGGCCGATGGTCATCTCGATCCCATAGGCCTGGCAGATGAACAGCACCGCGAAGGTGCAGTACATCATCGAGCCGTCGAGGTTGAACGAATAGCCCAGCGGCAGCACGAAGCTGGCGATCCGGCGCGACAGGCCGAACTTCTGCAGCTCCTCCAGGGTCCGCGGATAGGCCGCTTCCGACGAGGCGGTGGCGAAGGCCAGCAGGGCCGGCCCGCGGATGGCGCCCAGCAGCTCCAGCGCCCGGCGTCCGACGATCAGGATCGCGGCGCTCGCCAGCAGGCTCCACAGCACCCCCAGCGAGAAATAGAAGCCGAGCACGAACTTGGCGTAGTCGATCAGCACCCCCAGCCCCTGGGTCGCCACCGTGGCGGCCAGGGCGGCGAAGATCGCCAGCGGCGCGGTCTTCATCACATAGCCGGTGACCTTCAGCATGATGGTGGCCACCTGGTCGACCAGGGCCAGGACCGCCGGCGCCTTGTCGTCGATCGACGACACCGCCGTCCCCACGAAGATCGAGAACACCACGATCTGCAGGATCTCGTTGCGCGCCATGGCGTCGATGATCGAGCTCGGCACCAGGTGGGTGACGAACTCCTTGAGCGTCAGGTTCGAGGCGTCCACGCCCGCTCCGCCGCCGGCCGCGTCGGCGACCAGGTTCATCCCCGCGCCGGGCTGGATCAGGTGCACCAGCACCAGGCCGATGGTCAGCGAGACGATCGAGGCGCTGATGAACCAGGCCATGGTCTTCACCCCGACCCGGCCGATGGAGGCCGCGTCCTCCATGTGCGCGATGCCCGCCACCAGGGTCGAGAACACCAGCGGCGCGATGATCATCTTGATCAGGCGCAGGAAGACGTCGGTGATGATCGTCAGGTTGTCGGCCACGCCCTTGGCCTGCTCGGGCGCCATGCCCTGGTTGAGGCCCCACCCGACCAGCACGCCCAGGACCATGGCGCCGACGATGAAGGCGGTGAAAACTCTGTTCATGACGCGCCGGTCCCCCTGTCACTCAGACCCAATTTGTGGCCGAGAACGGGCGCCTTCGTCCATACTGTTGCAAAACCGGGGTATAGCCATCTCGCAACCAGCAGCGAGGCGGGCTATACTGGCCCATGTCCAAAGAAGAAAAAGCTGCCGCCATCGTCGAGCGGCTCGATAAAGAATATCAGACGACCGTCGAAGCTCTCCGCAGCGCCCTCAAGACCTTCCTCGCCGGCGGCCCGCCGCCCGATCCGGCCCTGCGCGCCCGGGGAATCTTCGCCTATCCGGAACTGCGCCTGAACTGGCCGCACGGCCACGACTATCCGCGCCTTGGCCGCGCCTATGCCCGCCTCTCGCAGCCGGGCGACTATTCGGTCACGGTCACCCGCCCGGACCTCTACCGCGACTACCTGATCGAGCAGATCGGTCTCTTGATGGCCGACTTCGACGTCTCGGTGGAGGTCGGTCGCTCGCACCAGGAGATGCCGTTTCCCTACGTGCTCGACGGTTCGGTCGACCTCGCGGTGGCCGACATCAGCTCGGCCGAGATCGCCCGCCACTTCCCGACCACCGAACTCGCCTATATCGGCGACGAGATCGCCGACGGCTTCTGGAACCCGGGCCTCGAGCCTACCCGCCCGCTCGCCCTGTTCGATGGCCTGCGCACTGACTTCTCCCTGGCGCGGCTGGCCCACTACACGGGGACCCCGGCCGAGGACACCCAGCAGTTCATCCTGTTCACGAACTACCACCGCTACGTGGACGAGTTCGTCCGCTGGGGCTGCGCCCAGATCAAGGCCGGCCGCTACGAGGCGCTGTCGGCCGCCGGCCACGTGCTGGTCACCGCCGAAACGGAGAACGGCGAGCAGGCCGTCGCCGACGGCCCCTGGCGCCGCCACCAGATGCCGGCCTATCACCTGAAGGCGCCGGGCCGGCGGGGCGTCACCCTGGTCAACATCGGCGTCGGTCCCTCCAACGCCAAGACCATCACCGATCACCTGGCCGTCCTGCGGCCCCAGGCCTGGCTGATGATCGGCCACTGCGGCGGCCTGCGCGGCTCCCAGACCATCGGCGACTACGTCCTGGCCCACGCCTATCTGCGCGACGACCATGTGCTGGACGACGTCCTGCCGCCGGAGATCCCGATCCCGCCCATCGCCGAGATCCAGGTCGCCCTGAACCGCGCGGCCGAGAACGTCACCGGCGAGAGCGGTGAGATGCTCAAGCGCCGGCTGCGCACCGGCACGGTGGTCACCACCGACGACCGCAACTGGGAGCTCCAGTTCTCCTCCTCGTCCCTGCGCTTCAACCAGTCCCGGGCGGTGGCCATCGACATGGAGAGCGCCACCATCGCGGCCCAGGGCTATCGCTTCCGCGTGCCCTACGGGACCCTGCTCTGCGTCTCGGACAAGCCGCTGCACGGCGAGATCAAGCTGCCCGGCCAGGCCAACGCCTTCTACGAGCGCGCCATCGGCCAGCACCTGCAGATCGGCATCGCGGCCATGGACCTGCTGCGCCAGGAGGGCCCGCGCCTGCACTCGCGCAAGCTCCGCAGCTTCGACGAGCCGCCGTTCCGCTGATCCTCGCGGCGACGTGACCGCAGAGGCCCAGCGTCGCCGTTAGTATGCGCGGCAGCCATGCAAGCTGCTGCGCGTCGATCCCTTCGCCGATGGCTGGTCCGGCTCGTCCTGCCGGCCCTGCTGACCGGCTGCGCCACCACGCCGGCCCCTCAACCGCCGCCGCCCTCGCCGCTGAAGACGCCGGACATCCGCATTTCCGCCGATGGCAGGACCGCCAGCCTCCGGCTCGACGTCCTGACCTTCAACATCGAGGGCGTCCCCGGCCGCGGCGGGCGCGGCGGGGAGTTGCGCCGGATCGGCGAGCACCTGGCCCAGATGCGGCAGGCCGGCGAGGCGCCGGACATCGTCCTCTTCCAGGAAGCGTTCAGCGCCGAAGCCAAGTACGCCGTCCGCAGCGCCGGCTACGCGGAGGTGGCCTTCGGGCCTGCCCGCAAGCAGCGCCGGCAGCTTCCGGGCGCCGGGTCGAGGTCCGGCCACAAGTGGTCCAAGGGCGAGCTCGGCCTGAAGCTGGTCGGCTCGGGCCTGGCCATCGCCAGCGTCTACCGGCTCGAAACCACCGCCTCCGAGCCGTTCAGCCGCCGGGCCTGCGCCGGCTTCGACTGCCTCAGCAACAAGGGCGCGCTGTTCGCCCGGGTGGTCATCCCGGGCATGCCCGGCGCCCTCGATCTCTTCGACACGCACATGAACGCCCAGGGCGCTTCGCGCGTCTCGGCCCGCCGCCACCTGCCGGTCCACCGCGCCCAGGTCTGGGAGCTGTTCGACTTCATGAGCGCGCATCGCGAACCCCGGAACCCCGTCCTCCTCGGCGGCGACTTCAACATGCGCCGCTCGCTGCCGCGCTTCGACGTCTTCCGCGCCACCCAGCGCCTGCAACTCGCCCAGCAGTACTGCATGGCCCAGCCCGACTTCTGCCAGGTGCAGATGTCCTGGGACGGCGACGCCCCCTGGATGGACACCCAGGATCTGCAGCTCTTCCAGTCGGGCCAGAGCGTCACCATCCGCCCGATCCGCGAGGAGAGCCTGTTCGACGGCAAGCCCGGAAGCCCGCAGCTTTCCGACCATGACGGCTACCGCGTCATCTACGAGCTGAGCTGGCCGGTGGCCTCCGCGGCGCCCTCGCAAATCGGCCGCCCCAGCGCTAAATCTCCGCCATGACCAAGATCGAATTCGAAGCCATCGACAACTTCCGGGACTTCGGCGGCTACGCCACCGCCTGCGGGCGCGGGGTGAAGGCCGGGCGGCTGTTCCGCTCCGCCAACCACGCCTACGCCACCGACAAGGACCTGGCGGACCTGCGCGGCCTGGGCGTCGAGGTGATCGTCGACCTGCGCCGCCGCCGCGAGCGCGACCGCGAGCCGTCCCGCCGCTGGGAGGGCTTTTCCGGCACGGTCATCGAGAACGACATCGACGGACCCGAGCACGACTGGGCCGACGCCCTGAAGGCCGCCGACACGATCGACGCCGACTGGTTCTTCCGCGACAGCCTTGAGTTCTACCGCGCCGCGCCTCACGCCGAGCGGATGGTCGACCTGTTCAGCCGCTACTTCCGCGCCGTCGCCGAGACGCAAGGGGCGGTGGTCGTCCACTGCGCCGCCGGCAAGGACCGCACCGGCATGATCTGCGCCCTGACCCACCACATCGCCGGCGTCCACCGCGACGACACCATGGCCGACTACCTCGCCACCAACGACGAGGCGCGGATGGAAAAGCGCACCTCGTTCCTCGGCCCCTGGGTCAAGGAACTCACCGGCGTCACCCTCAGCGACGCGGCCCTGCGCCAGGCGGTCAGCGTCAACGAGGCGTTCCTGGCCGAGGCCTTCAGCGCCATGACCGAGCGCCACGGCTCGATCGACGGCTATCTGGAGCAGGCCCTCGGCGTCGACGGGCCCTTACGCGAGCGCATCGCCGGCCGCATCCTCGGCGGCTGAAGCGCCCGGTTGGAGAAAAGGCCATGGAAGCCCGTGTGAAGACCTTCTTCGAGCGATACGAAAGCGTCTTCAACCGGGCGCTTGGCGGCGACCTGGGCATGGACGAGGTCGCCTCCCTCTACGCCTCCGCGTTCATCGCCGCCTCGCCCATGGGCGTGATGACCGGCAAGAACGACGACCAGCTCAAGCAGGTGATGGCCCAGGGCTATGAGCGCTATCGGGCGATCGGCACGAAGGCGATGCGGGTCCGCGACGTCCGCATCTCGCCGATCGACGACCTTCACTGCGTCGCCCACGTCGCCTGGACCGCGACCTACGCCCAGCGGGGCCGGCCGGAGGTGAAGATCGACTTCGATGTCCACTACCTGATCCAGGCCCTGGACGGCGATCCGAAGGTGTTCGGCTGGGTCTCGGGCGACGAAGAGGCGCTGCTGCGCCAGCATGGCCTGGCCTGACAGCGTCACGGCGGGCTGACACGGCGCGTCCCATCGCCTAATCGTCCTCGCAACCACAGCTTACGGGGACGACGACATGCAGAGCTTCCAGCCGCCGCGGCGCATCCTGATGGGGCCGGGCCCGTCCGACGTGACCCCGCGCGTGCTCGCCGCCATGGCCCGCCCGACCATCGGCCACCTCGATCCGCAGTTTCAGGAGCTGATGGAAGAGATCAAGGCGGCGCTCGCCCGGCTGTTCAACGCTCCCGACCACGCCTGCGTGCCGCTGCCGGCGCCCGGCACCGCCGGCATGGAAGCGGCGATCATGAACCTGCTGGAGCCCGGCGAGCGGGCGGTCATCGCCATCAACGGCGCCTTCGGCGGCCGCATGGCCGACATGGCCGACCGGGCCGGCGCCGAGGTGGTCAAGCTCGAGTTCGAATGGGGCAAGCCGGTCGACCCGGCCGTGGTCGAGGAGGCGCTGGCCGCCGCCCCGACCAAGGTCCTGGCCTTCGTCCACGCCGAAACCTCCACCGGCGCGCGCTCGGACGCGGCCACCCTCTGCGGCCTGGCCCGCAAGCATGGCGCGCTCTCGATCGTCGACTGCGTGACCTCGCTGGGCGGGATCACCGTGGACGTCGCCGCCTGGGACGCCGACGCGGTCTATTCCGGCACGCAGAAGTGTCTCTCGGCCCCTCCGGGCCTGGCTCCCATCGCGCTCTCGAAGCGGGCGCAGGCCGCGATCGCCGGCCGCAAGACCAAGGTCCGCAACTGGCTCTGCGACTTCAACCTGCTGATGAGCTATTGGGGCGGGGAGGGCGGCCGCACCTATCACCACACCGCCCCGATCAACGCCCTCTATGGCCTGCACGAAAGCCTGGTCGCCCTGTTCGAGGAAGGCCAGCAGGCGGCGCTCGTGCGCCACGCCCGCACCCATGAGGCCCTGGCCGCCGGGATCGAGGCCCTCGGCCTGAAGTTCCTGGTCGATGCCAAGGATCGCCTGCCGCAGCTCAACGCCGTTATCGTTCCGGAGGGCGTCGACGAGGCTGCGGTGCGCGCCTACGTCCTTGACAAGTGGGACCTCGAACTTGGCGCCGGCCTCGGCCCGCTGAAGGGCAAGGTCTGGCGCATCGGCCTGATGGGCGCCTCGGCCACCCCCTGGCACGTCCGCCTCTGCCTGAACGCCCTAGCCGAAGCCCTCGCCGCTCAAGGCTTCAAGGCCGACGGCGCCACCGCCCTCGCCGCCGCCGAACAAAAACTCGCGGCCTGAAACTCTCCCTCCCCCGGTAGGGGAGGTGGCGCGCGAATGCGCGACGGAGGGGGCCGCCGCCAGGCGGTCCCACCTCTCCGAACCATCCCCCGGCCTGACGCGACGTGACCCCGCCGCGCGCCCATTTTCCCCCTCCCCAGGCTCGCCGCGAGGCGTAACCTCCAGCCAAGGCCGCCGGCAGTGCGGCCGGTTCGGGAGGTCAGGTTGAGCACAGTCGAAGCCGCCGGTTCGGCCGCCGAGGTCATGGGCGATGGCCGGCTCCGGCGCGGGGGCGTGGCCTGGGCGCTCTTCGAGGGGGCGCGCAATCCCTATGTGATCCTGATCACCATCTACATCTTCATGCCCTATGTCGCGGGCGTGATGATCGGCGATCCGGTGCGTGGGCAGGAGATCATCTCCCGCTGGAGCCAGTACGCCGGCTGGCTGGTCATGGCGACCGCGCCGCTGCTCGGCGCCTCCATCGACCAGCTCGGTCCCCGCAAGAAGTGGCTGGCCCTGATCGTCGCGCTGATGGTCCCGATGATGGCCGCCCTCTGGTGGGCCAGGCCGGAGGGCGACGGGCTGTCGGTCACCACCGTGATGATCCTGGTCACCGCCATCGGCCTGCTCTTCGCCTTCAGCGAGGTGCTGCACAATTCGCTGCTGATCCGCGCGGCGGGGCTCACCGGCGCGCACAAGGCTTCGGGCCTGGCCCTGGCGCTGGGCAATCTCACCGCCGTCATCGCCCTGGCCTTCACCGCCTGGGCCTTCGCCCTGCCGGGCAAGGTGGACTGGGGCTTCGTGCCTCACGCCCCGCTGTTCGGCCTCGACCCGGCCGCGCACGAGCCCGAGCGCGTCGTCGCCCTGATGGCCGCGGCGATCTTCGCCCTTGGCGCCCTGCCGCTGTTCCTCTTCACGCCCGACGCGCCCAGGACCGGCGTGCCGACCCTCGCCGCCTTCCGCAACGGCGCGGTCCAGCTTGTGCGGATGGTGGCCACGGTGCGCCGCTACAAGGACGCGGCGATCTATCTGGTCAGCCGCATGTTCTACGTCGACGGCATGAACGCGATCCTCATCTACGCCGGGCTCTACGCCATCGGGGTGATGAAGTGGGGCGCGCTGGAGATGCTGATCTACGGCATCATCCTCTCCATCCTCGCGGTCATCGGCGGCTTCGTCGCCCGCTGGCTGGACTCCGGCCTCGGCCCCAAGGGCGCGGTGCGGGTGGAGATCTTCATGTCCCTGCTGGGCATCATCGCCATGCTGGGCATGGCGCCTGACCGCATCCTCTATTTCTGGGCCTATGATCCGGCCGCCCATGCGCCGATGTGGAACGGGCCGGTGTTCCGCACGCTGCCGGAGTGGATCTTCATCCTGATCGGCTTCTCCAACGCGGTGTTCATCACCGCCCAGTACGCCTCCAGCCGCACCATGCTGACCCGCGTGACCCCGCCCGACCAGACCGGCGCCTTCTTCGGGGTCTATGCGCTGTCGGGCGTCGCCACCGGCTGGCTCGGGCCGATGATGGTCAACTGGGGCACCAAGCTCACCCAGAGCCAGCAGGGCGGCTTCGCCACCGTCACCCTGCTGCTGCTGATCGGCTTCGTCGGCCTGCTGTTCGTCCGCGGGGGCGGGCGCCAGATCGGCTGAGGTCAGTCGATCAGCGGGATCGCCACGCCGGTGCGCGGCCGCAGGTCCATCTTGTGCTTGAAGGTGAAGGCCTGCGGCAGGACCTTCTGGAACGGAGTCCTGAACACATAGACCGTCTCCGCCCGCACCAGGGCCGAGTTGGGCTCCAGCAGCTTGGGATCGATGTCGGAGAGGTCGGCCGGATCGATTGTCCCCCGGTCCTGGGTCCACTTCTCGGTGGCGACGCCATTGGCGTCGATTTCGATGCTGGTCACGCGGATCGAGAGGCCGTCCGTGGTGAACGGGGTCAGCACCGCCGTGCCGGCGTCGAAGATGTCCTCCACGTCGGCCGACCGCACCTGCGCCTGCTGGGTCAGCAGGTCTCCGACCGCCGTGGTCAGGTAGCCGGCGCGGCGGTTGGCCAGCACCGCCTGACTGGTCTCGACCATGCCGAAATAGAGCAGCAGCAGGATCGGCAGGATCAGGGCGAACTCCACCACCGCCACCCCGCGCTTGTCGCCAATGAAGCGCCTCATCAGCAGTCGTCTCCCACCGGCCGCAGGGCGGCGTCGAAGGGCTCGTTGCGGAACAGTCGGGTGGACATCAGCAGCCGCCCGCCGCTGTAGTTCTCGAAGATCGGCTGCATCAGCGGGGTGAAGATCGGCCAGCGGAAATAGGTCTTCACCAGCACGATGTCGCCGGGATTGCCCACCGACCAGCACAGGGTGTTGCTCTCGAAGTCCTGGGTGTCGCGCGGCTGCGGCGCCGCGGCGCTGGCGAAGGTCGCGAAGGTCTGCGCCTCCACATAGAGGCGGTTGGTGTTCGGATGCTCCGGATCGATCGGCCCGTCCCCCGTGCAGGCCGGCTGCAGCCAGCTCATGTTGCGGCAGACCAGGCCCGCGAAATCCGCCTCGGTGACCGCCCCGCTCTTCTGGAAGACGCCGGTCCTGATGTTGCGCGCGGCGAAGTCGGTGGCGGTGTCCAGGGTCGCGGTGACCAGCAGGATCAGGCAGAGCTCCAGGATCCCGAACATCAGCAGCATCAAGGGGATGCTGATCAGGGCGAACTCCACCGCCGTCGCGCCGCGGCGGTCGCAGGCGAACTGGCGCAGGGCCGAACCGGGTTTTGAGGCACGACGCAGCATGACGCCTCCGAGCTTGGAGGCCAGCCTAGGGCGTCACGGCTAAGCTCGGATTTATGCTTATGGCTAACGCGGCGTGTCGCCGCCGTCGGTCGGGGCGCGATCGGCCGTGGGTGCGGCGCCGTCCGCCCGCTCGCAGCGCGTGGCGCAGGCATAGTCCGCCGACTTCGCGCCGCGGATCACCGTCACATTGCCGGTCGGCGCGGCCACCACCACCTGCCGGTTCATCACCGTGCGGCCGAGCTGGTCGATGACCACGATGTTGGTGACCCCATAGCCCTTGCCCAGGATCACCGCCTTGCCGGAGTCGAGCACGTTGACGTCGGCGATGGCCGGATTGCCGATCAGCACGTCCCGCGTTCCCCGCGGCAGGTTGATCGGAACGCTCTGATTGATCGGCGCCATCAGGGCCGGGGCGGCCTGGGCGGCGCCCGAAGCCAGGGTCAAAGCGGCGAAGATGGCTAACGGCAGGCGGCGCATGCGGCGGATTCCGGCTGGCTCTCGACGCCGGCAGGGTGGGGCGGAATGGTCAATAAAGCCTGAATTGCCGCAAATGCCGGACGCGCGAGTCCTTGCGGGACAAGGGGGAATCGCTCGCGCCAGCTCCTCGTGGTTAACCAATATTTATAGTAAATGTCTGTCAATCATAGGTATAGATTTGTTTATACATGACTATTTACTGCCGATTAAGCCAAGCTTCGCCATAGTTCGCCCTGCGTTTCGGGGTGCGCAGACCAGCAGGTTTGAGGCCTCAACAGTCTGCTCGCCAACAAAGGAGATCGAGCTATGTCGAAGTTCGTTTCGCGTTTTCTCAAAGATGAATCCGGCGCCACCGCCATCGAATACGGCCTGATCGCCGCCCTGATCGCGGTGGTCATCATTGCGGTTCTGACCACGGTCGGTACGGGCCTGCAGGCCAAGTTCCAAAAGGTCTCGGACGAGCTGAACAAGGCCACTTAAGTTCCAGGTCGGCCGCGACGCCCTACTCGTCGCGGCCGATCGTTTCTGAGGGCGCCATGAGAGTTTGTCTCAAGAACTTGCTGAAAGAGCGCAGCGGCACGACCGCGATCGAATATGCGCTCATCGCCAGCCTGATCGCCATGGTGATGCTTCCCGCGATCGGGCCGATCACCGACGCCCTCGTCGGCGTGTTCCAGCAGCTCTCCACGGCCGCGCCGCAACCCTAGACGGACCATCGACAAGCAGACGCGCCGCATCTGCTTCTCAACGCTCCGCCAAATCCAGGCGACCACCTGTTCGGAACTCCCGATGGCCTCGGTTCTCCAGTTCGCGCTGCTGATGATCTTCCCGGCCATGGTCGTGGTCGGGGCCTTGCGCGACCTGACCAGCTTCACCATCCCGAACTGGATCTCCGCCGTCCTGATCCTCGGCTTTCTGCCCGCGGCCCTCGCCGGGGGCGTCAGCTTGGAGGCGTTCGGCGGCCATCTCCTCGTCGGCTTCCTGGCCCTCGTGGCCGGCATGGGCATGTTCGCCCTGCGCTGGATCGGGGGAGGGGACGCCAAGCTGTTCGCCGCCGCAGCCCTCTGGCTCGGCCCGGCGGCGGTCCTGCCCTATGTCCTCTTCACGGCCTGCGCCGGCGGCGCCCTGGCCATGGCGCTGCTCAGCCTGCGCTCGCCGCTTTTCCGGCCCTATGTCATGGCCGGCCCGGCCTGGTTCGGCCGGCTCGCCGATCCGGGCGAGAACGTGCCCTATGGCGTGGCCATCGCGGCCGGCGCCCTCTTCGCCTTCCCGGCCAGCGCCCTCATGCAGGCCTGGGGCGGGCTCGCCGGTATCTAGCTTGGCTTTAGAGCGCGTTAACCATGGCGCCTGCACATAACCCCAGGGGGCAAAAGGCCGGCCGAACGAATCAAGGGCGCCTGCGGACGGCAGGCGCGCCGAGCGACACGCCCTAATGCGGAGCGCCGAGTAAGCGAACATGAGCCCGGCCCGTATCGCCATTCTCGTCGTCGCCGCGGTCGCCGCGCTCGGGCTCGCCTTCATCGTCAAGGGCATGGTCACGCCCAAGCGCCAGGTGGTGGCCGCGGCCCCCGAAAAAGCGGTCGTCCAGGTGCTGGTGGCCCAGCGCGACCTGCCGGTCGGCACGCGGCTCGCTCCCTCCGACCTCGGCTGGCAGCCCTGGCCCGCCGACGCCCTCAACGCCAACCTGATCACCGACGGAGCCGCGCCGGCCCTCCCGGCCAAGATGCCCGACAAGGCGGTGCAGAAGGCGGTCCGCGTCGCCAACGACATGGTCGCCCCCGGCAATGCGATCCAGGTGTTCGAAGGCGCCATCGTCAAGGAAGCCTTCGCCAAGGGCGAGCCGATGGTCGCTCGCAAGGTGGTCCGCGCCGGCCAGAGCGGCTTCATGGCCGTGGTGCTGACTCCCGGCATGCGCGCCATGTCCGTCCCCATCAACGCCGAGAACGCCGCCGGCGGCTTCATCCTGCCCGGCGACCGGGTGGACGTGCTGCAGAGCCGTAAGTCCTCGGGCGAGCGCGGCCCGGTCACCGAGGTCCTGATGCGCAACGTGCGGGTCCTGGCCATCGACCAGAAGGTCGATCCGGAAAAGGACGCGAAGACCATCGTCGGCGGCGTCGCCACCCTGGAGATTCCCGCCTCCGACATCGAGGTCATCGCCCGCGGCAAGGCCCAGGGCGACCTGCAACTGGCCCTGCGCTCCTATGCCGACATCGGCGGCGGTCCCGGCCGCGGCGTGACCGAGCGGGTCTCGGGGGTCCGCGTCTTCCGGGGCGGCCAAGCGGCGGAGGCCGGCAACCCATGATGACCTTGCGCCGCAAACTGGTCGCGCTCGCCGCCCTGGCGGCCTGCCTCCTCGCGCCCACAGCCGCCCTGGCCCAGGCGGGCGAGGCGCTCGCGCCGGCCATGGCCGCTGGAATGTCCGCCCAGTCGGCAGTGGTCCGGGTCAACCTGGCCGGCGGCGCGGCTAGCCAGACCCTCTCCCTGCCCATGGGCAAGTCGGCCATCGTCGAGCTGCCGGTGGACGCCCGCGACGTTCTGGTGACAAACCCCGCCGTGGCCGACGCCATGCTGCGCTCGCCGCGGCGAATCTTCATCCTCGGCCTGAAGAACGGCTCCACCGACGCGGTGTTCTTCGACTCCGCCGGCCGCCGCATCCTCTCCCTCGACATACGGGTGGACCAGGACCCCAGCGCCGTCGCCCAGACCATCAACCGGGTGCTGCCCGGCGCCCAGGTCCGGGTCGACGCCATGAACGAGAGCCTCATTCTCTCGGGCCAGGTCGCCAACCTCGCCGACGCCGACAAGGCCGTGCAGATCGCCAAGGCCGCGGTCGGCAAGCCCGAGCAGGTCATCAACATGCTCAGCATCGCCGGCAAGGACCAGGTGATGCTGAAGGTCCGTATCGTCGAGATGCAGCGCAACGTCATCAAGCAGCTCGGCTTCAACCTCAACGCCGTCCTCGGCCAGCTCGGCGAAACCCAGTACGTCTGGGGCACGGCGGCCAGTTTCGCCGTCAACGGCGCCTTGCTCGGCGGGGTCACCGGCGGCTGGCAGACCAACACGACCAAGCAGCCGGTCATGCAGTTCCCCTGCACCTTCGACCCGGAGAAGATGTGCGACGTCGTGGTACGCAGCGCCGACCAGGCCTCGAACTGGGACACCGCGACCATCAAGGACACGGCGGGCAGTCCGGGGCTCAACAAGGGCGAGGCGACGCTGAAGGCCTTCGAACGGGTCGGCCTGGTGCGCACCCTGGCCGAGCCGAACCTCTCGGCCATTTCAGGAGAGTCCGCCAGGTTCCTGGCCGGCGGCGAATTCCCGATCCCGGTCGCCCAGGACAACGACAGGGGCGTCACCGTCAGCTTCAAGCCCTTCGGCGTGGGCCTGGCCTTCACGCCGGTGGTGCTCTCCAGCGGCCGCATCTCGCTGAAGGTCTCGACCGAGGTCTCAGAACTCACCAGCCAGGGCGCCTTCTCCCTGGTGTCGGACGCCACCAACGCGCGCCTGACCATCCCGGCCCTGACCGTTCGCCGCGCCGAGACAGTGGTCGAACTCCCCTCCGGCGGCGCCATGATGATCGCCGGCCTGTTGCAGGAGAACACCAAGCAGAACCTGGACGCCTTGCCCGGCGTCACTACCCTGCCGGTGCTGGGCAGCCTCTTCCGCTCGCGTGACTACCTGGCCGGCGAGACCGAACTGGTCATCATCATCACCCCCTACATCGTCGAGGCGACATCGCCCGATCGCCTGCAGACGCCGGTGGACGGCCTGCGCGTGGCCGACGACGTCTCGACCCTGCTGCTGGGCGAACTCACCCGAGCCTACAAAGCCACGCCGCCGGCCAATGGCGGGCGCACCTACCAGGGGCCATACGGCTACGTGATCGAATGAACGCATCCCGTATTCTGATCCCCGTCCTCGCCAGCGCCGCCCTGGCGGCCTGTTCGGCGGCGCCCACGGCGACCTCCGGGCCGGCGGCTCTGGCCCGCACGCCCACCGAGCTCTGGTCCAATCGCGTGGCCGTGCAGCCGGACGAGATCCGCCTTGCCATCCACGCCGACGGCCTCTCATTGACCCAGGCCCAGGCGATCGGGGTCTTCGTCGCCGACTGGCGCGCCTCGGGCGGTGGGCAGATCACCCTTCACGCGCCCCTCGGCGGCGCCGATCCCGCTGCGGTCGGCAAGACCAGCGACGGGGTCCGCCTGCAGCTTTCGGGCGGCGGCGTGCCGGCCTCGCAGATCACCCTGGCCAGCTACGACGCCGGCGGCGACCCGCTCGCCCCCCTGATCGTCGGCCGCCAGCGCTATCGGGTGGATGTCCCGCGCTGCGGCCAGGAGTGGACCAACATCGCCCACTCGGCGAACAACGAGGTCCAGCCCAACTTCGGCTGCGCCGTCACCGCCAATCTGGCGGCCCAGGTGACCGATCCCCGCGACCTGCTGGCGCCGGCCCAGGTCACGCCCGCCGACGCCCAGCGTCGTGGCGTGGTGCTCGGCAAGTACCGCCTGGGCGAGAAGACCGGCTCGGCCAAGGAAGAGAGCTCCACCCGAATCTCGGACGTGGTCAAATGATCAAGCCGCAGGAAGGCCGCGATCCCTTCGACCTGGAGTTCGAGGCGGACGACGACTTCGGTCCGCCGCCGCCTGCGGCCGTCCTGCCCGAGGTCTCGCCCGAGCCTTCGCCTGAACGGTCGGCTGAGCCTGAGCCGCCGCCCATCGCCCAGGAGGCCACGCCGGCGCCGGAAGCCGCGCCCGCGACGCCCAACCCGGTCCACGAGATCATCGCCGGCGCCGAGGCCGCCTTCGGCGAGCCGGTCCTGCCGCGCATCTCCGTCCACTTCTTCTGCGCCTCTGGCGAAACCGCCGAGTTCGCCGAGCGCGCCGCCGCCGACCGGCGCATGGAGCGCGGCTCCATGCGCGTTCGCACCGGCGGGCTGCCGGCCGCCCTGGCCGCCTATCGGAGCGAGCCGACCCCGTCCCTGTTGATGGTCGAAAGCCTCGAGCCGGCGCCGGTGCTGCTCGATCAGCTCGACCGTCTGGCCGAGGTCTGCGACCCCGGCACCAAGGTCGTGGTCATCGGCACCGCCAACGACATTGCCCTCTATCGCGAGCTGATGCGCCGCGGGGTCTCGGACTATCTGGTGCCGCCGATGAGCGCGCTCCTGCTGGTGCGTACCGCCACCGGCCTCTACGCCGACCCCTCTGCGCCGTTCATAGGCCGCCAGGTGGCCTTCTGCGGCGCCAAGGGCGGGGCAGGGGCCTCGACCATCGCCCACAACGTCGCCCACGCCATCACCGAGCGACTGCAGACCGGCGCCGTGCTGGTTGACCTCGACCTCGCCTTCGGCACCGCCGGGCTCGACTTCAACCAGGACCCGGTTCACGGCGTCGTCGACGCCCTCTCCCAGCCAGACCGCCTCGATCCGGTGCTGATGGACCGGATGATGGTCCGCTGCACCGACCGTCTTTCGCTCTTCGCCGCTCCGGCCAGTCTCGACGGCGACTACGATATCGCCACCGAGGCCTTCGAGGAGGTCACCCAGAAGATCCGCGCCGCCGCGCCCTTCGTCGTCCTCGACCTGCCGCACGTCTGGACCGCCTGGAAGCGCAAGGTCCTGCTCTCCTCGGATGACGTGGTGATCGTCGCTACGCCCGACCTCGCCTCGCTGCGCAACGCCAAGAACATGATCGACCTGGTCCGCCGCGCGCGGCCCAACGACGCCCCGCCGCGGCTGGTGCTCAACCAGGTCGGCGTCCCCGGGCGCCCGGAGATCCCGGTGAAGGACTTCGGCGAGGCGCTGGACCTCGAACCGGCGCTCTGCCTGCCCTTCGATCCCAAGCTGTTCGGCCTGGCGGCCAACAACGGCCAGATGATCTCCGAGGTCGGGCCCAAGTCCCGCTCGGCCGAGGGCATCGAGCATCTGGCCCAGCAGATCGCCCGGCGCGAGCCGCCCGTCGTCCGCAAGGCCTCGCTGCTCTCCGGCCTCTTCAAGAAGAAGTAGATGTTCGGCAAGCGCCCCACCGCCGCCGTCGCGGCCGCGCCGCGCCCAGCCCCGCCTCCAGGCGCGGAGCCGGCGGCCGCTGCGCGCAAGCCGGCGGCCCAGGCGCCTTCTCCGGCCCCGGCCCAGCCGAAACCTGCCGCGGCCGCCAAGCCCGCGACCCAGGTTGTCCGTGAGCAGAGCGAATACTACCACGCCACCAAGACCACGATCTTCAACGCCCTGCTCAACACCATCGACCTGGCGCAGCTCGCCCAGCTCGATCCCCGCCACGCGGCCGAGGAGATCCGCGACATCGTCGCCGAGTTGGTGGCGATCAAGAACGTTTCGATGTCGGTGGCCGAGCAGGACACCCTCGTCCAGGACATCATCAACGACGTCCTCGGCTATGGCCCGCTGGAGCCGCTGCTGGCCCGCGACGACATCGCCGACATCATGGTCAACGGCGCCGGCCGGGTGTTCATCGAGGTCGGCGGCAAGGTCCAGCTCACCAATGTCCGCTTCCGCGACAATGTTCAGCTCATGAACATCTGCCAGCGGATCGTCAGCCAGGTCGGCCGCCGCGTCGATGAAAGCTCGCCCATCTGCGACGCGCGCCTTCCCGACGGCAGCCGCGTCAACGTCATCGCCCCGCCGCTGGCGCTCGACGGGCCAACCCTGACCATCCGGAAGTTCCGCAAGGACAAGCTGACCATGAAGAACCTGGTGGAGTTCGGCTCCATCAGTCCGGAAGGCGCGCGGGTCCTGGGCGTCATCGGCGCCTGCCGATGCAACGTGGTCATTTCGGGCGGAACCGGCTCGGGCAAGACCACCCTGCTCAACACCCTGACCGCCTTCATCGACCCCACCGAGCGCGTGATCACCTGCGAGGACGCCGCCGAGCTGCAGCTTCAGCAGCCCCACGTCGTCCGCCTGGAGACCCGCCCGCCCAACCTCGAGGGACAGGGCCAGATCACCATGCGCGACCTGGTCCGCAACTGCCTGCGGATGCGTCCCGAACGGATCATCGTCGGCGAAGTCCGCGGCGCCGAGGCCTTCGACCTGCTGCAGGCCATGAACACCGGCCACGACGGCTCAATGGGCACCCTGCACGCCAACAGCCCGCGCGAGGCGATCAGCCGCCTGGAGTCGATGATCACCATGGGCGGCTACGGCCTGCCCTCGCGCACCATCCGCGAGATGATCGTCGGCTCGGTGGACCTCATCGTCCAGGCCGCGCGCCTGCGCGACGGCTCGCGCCGCATCACCCACATCACCGAGGTCGTCGGCCTGGAAGGCGACGTCATCGTCACCCAGGACCTCTTCGTCTACGAGATCAGCGGCGACGACGAGCAGGGCAGGGTGCTCGGCCGCCATCGCTCCACCGGCATCGGCCGTCCGCGCTTCTGGGACCGAGCCCGCTATTACGGCCTGGAGCGCGAGCTCGCCGAAGCGCTCGACGCGGCGGAATAGGCGATGCTGCTGCCCCTGCTCGCCGCCTTCCTCGGTTTCGTGGTGGTCGCCGGCCTCGGCTTTGCCCTGGCCGGGCCGTCCTCGACCGCCAGCGCCAAGACCCTCAAGCGCGCCCAGTCCGTCACCGGCCGCGATGCCGCGCGCGAGGCGGTGCGCCGCCCCGGCGGGGCCCAGGAACAGCGCCGCAAGCAGATCGTCCAGACCCTCAAGGAGCAGGACCGCGCGCAGAAGAAGGCGCGCCTCAGCATCGCCGCGCGCCTCAAGCAGGCCGGGCTGGAGATCTCCGTCACCGTCTTCTGGATCGCCAGCGCCGGCCTCGCCGTGGTCGCCTTCCTGATCGCCCTGGTCCTGCGCCAGCCGCCGCTGATCGGGATTGGCCTGGCCTTCGCCGCGGGTCTTGGCCTGCCGCGCTGGGTGCTCGGCTTCCTCACCGCCGGGCGGGTCAAGAAGTTCACCGCCGCCTTCCCCGACGCCCTCGACATCGTGGTGCGCGGCATCAAGTCCGGCCTGCCGGTCCACGACAGCCTGCGGGTCATCGCCAAGGAGTCGCCCGAGCCGCTGGCCGGCCAGTTCAACCGCCTGGTGGAAAGCGTCGGCATGGGCATGAGCATGGACCAGGCCCTCGAGAAGATGCACGCCGAGATGCCGACCTCCGAGGTCCGCTTCTTGGCCATCGTGCTCGGCATCCAGGCCAAGACCGGCGGCAACCTCGCCGAGGCCCTGGGCAACCTCTCCAGCGTCATCCGCGCCCGCAAGCTGATGCGCGAGAAGGTCAAGGCCCTGGCCGCCGAGGCCGTCGCCTCGGCCTCGATCATCGGCTCCCTGCCGCCGCTCGTCGCGCTCCTGCTGTTCATCACCGCGCCGGACTATGTGCGCCTGCTGTTCACCGATCCCCGCGGCCACATCCTGCTCGGCATCGGCGCGGTCTGGATGACCTGCGGCATCCTCGCCATGCGCAAGATGATCAACTTCAAGCTCTAGGGATCGGCCGTGATCGAGACGCTCACCAATCCCGAGAACCTGGTCGCCGCCTTCGTGGCCCTGGTGGCCTTTGCCACCATCGTCACCATCGCCTTGCCGATGCTGAACCGCAGCAATCTGGAGAACCGGCTGAAGTCGGTGTCCAGCCGCCGCGAGGAGCTGCGCCGCAAGTCCCGCGCCGCCCTGGCCAAGGGCGGCCAGAGCGGCCTGCGTCATGTGGACGAGGGGCTCTACAAGAACGTCGTCGACCGCCTCCAGCTCTCGCGCCTGCTGGAAGACCCGCAAGTCGTCGAAAAGCTCGCCCAGGCCGGCTATCGCGGCCCGCGGCCGGTGACCACCTTCTACTTCTTCCGCTTCGTCCTGCCCTTCGTCTTCGCAGCCCTCGTCGGCGGCTATCTCTTCCTGGCCAACGACTTCGGCCTGCCGCCGATGATGCGGCTGGCGCTGACGGTGGGGGCGCTGACCGCCGGCTACTACGCGCCCAACGTCTTCATCACCAACATGGCCCAGAAGCGCCGCGAGTCGATCGTCGGCGCCTTCCCCGACGCCCTCGACCTGCTGCTGATCTGCGTCGAGAGCGGCATGTCCATCGAGGCCGCCGTCCAGAAGGTCAGCCAGGAGATCGGCGGGACCTCCATCGAGCTGGCCGAGGAGCTCTCCCTCCTGGCCGCCGAGGTCTCCTACCTGCCCGAGCGACGCCTGGCCTATGAGGGCCTGGCCCGCCGCACCAACCATCCGGGCATCAAGTCGGTGACCACCGCGATGATCCAGGCCGAGCGCTACGGCACCCCGCTGGGAACGGCCCTGCGGGTCATGGCCAAGGAGAACCGCGACATGCGCCTCTCGGCCGCCGAGAAGAAGGCCGCCCAGCTCCCGGCCAAGCTGACCGTGCCGATGATCGTCTTCTTCCTGCCGGTCCTCTTCATCGTCATCCTCGGCCCCGCCGCCCTGCGGGTGAAGGACATGCTCGGCGCCGGTTAGGCCTTCGGCCCATAGCCGAGATAGGCCCGCGACAGCTTCACCAGCTCGTCCTCGAACTCCTGGCACAGCAGGAAGTCCGCGCCCTCCAGCACGGCCGCCCGCATCGCCCCCTGCACCGCCCGCGACAGCACGAAGCCGGCGATCGGCGACAGCGCCTTGCCAGCCGCGTCCGTGAACGAGGTCTCCACCGGCCCGAACCCCTCGGCCAGCTTGCGATGGTCGGCGTGGGCCAGCATCGCCATCATCGCGATCTGCCGCGCCCGCGTGCGTCCCTGGAAAGCGCGCAGGAAGGCCCGGATCACCGCCCGGTCGCGCGCCAGGCCCTCGGTCTCGCCGGCCATCGCCTGCGCCACCACCTTGCGGAAGGCCACGGTTTCGCGCATCCCCATGGCCTTCAGGATGGCCAGCTTGTCGGGGAAGTAGCGATAGAGCGTGCCGATGCTGACGCCGGCCCGCTCGGCCACCGCATTGGTGTTGAACCCGGCCTCGCCGTCGCGCTCCAGAACCTGAGTTGCGGCGTCCAGGATGAAGTCCACCGACGCCCGCGCCCGCTTCTGCCGCGGGGCTTGGCGAATATTATCAGCCTCTTCCATCCTGCTTCCCGCCGCAGCTCCCGCCTGGGAGAAGTCGAATAACAGAGTGTTCCAGCCGCGCCTAACCTTCGCCGCACCAGCAACTGCGAAAGAGGTTCTCCATGACCTGGGCCACCGATCGGCTCGAAGCGCTCGCCGCCGGCGAGGCGAGCCCGCCCCCCGTCACCCGCACCCTGAAGCTCGGCCTGTTCGACGAATGGGGCGAGGGCTGGGTCCGCAAGACCTGGGCGCCGCATCCCGACCTCGCCACCGAGGACGGCTCGCTGTTCGGCGGCTACGTCGCCGCCCTGGCCGACCAGGCCCTGGCCTTCGCGGCCATGACCGTCGTGCCGGACGGCGCGGCCTTCCGCACCATCAACCTCAACCTCAACTTTGTCCGCATGGGCCGCAATCACGGCCTGAACATCGAGGCCCGGGTCGTCAGCCGCTCGCGCCGCCTGATCACCGCCCGCGTCGAGTTCCGCGACCAGGCCGGCGTTCTCCTGGCCGAGGCGACCGGCCAGCAACTGGTCATGCCATATGAGGATGCGCGGGCGCGGGACGCCCCAGCCAATGGGTGACGTCCCGCCCGCCGCTGAGATGTAGGCGTCTAGGTTAGATGTGAGCGTTGCCGGTCTTGCCGGGCTGGATCGCACCGGTGTCGACGCCAGTGGAAAGGCCGCCGCGGGTGTCCTTGGCGCGGTCGACCGGGGTCGGCTTCAGGAGATCGTCGTCCTCGCGGACGTGTTGCGGGGGCGCCTTGCGATCGTCCTGCGGCCGGGGCGTAGGCTGCTTGTTCATATCGAGCCTCCTTTCGGTCACCCAAAGCCAACCCCTCCCGAAGACCGAAGTTCCGTCCTTTTTTCCTCCCCCGGCGGAGGGCTCTTTCCCTCCCTTTCCACAGGGAGAGACCAAGCCGTGAAGCGGCCAGGATGCGGCCCGCTGAGCAGCCATGCCCGCTCCCTTCCTACGAAGGGAAGGGTGGGCGGCCGTCCGCCCTCAAGCCCCCAGCGGCTCCCCGGCGATGGTGATCCGGTGCATCAGCCGCCGATGCCCCTGGTAGTCGTTCATCGCCTGGTGCCAGGTCGCCCGGTTGTCCCAGATCGCCATCGAGCCCGGCTTCCACGCGAACCGATGCACGAACTGCGGCTGCACCGCATGCTGGTAGAGATAGCCCAGCAGCGCCCGGCTCTCCTCCGCCGTCCAGCCCTCGAATCCCAGGGTGAAGGCCGGGTTCACATAGAGCGCCTTGCGACCGCTGCCCGGGTGGGTGATCACCGCCGGGTGGATCGCCGAAGGCGTGTCGTCGTGCCCGGCCAGGTGCGCCTGGTCGGTCCGTCCGAACACCCCGTCCTTGCCGTAGATGTGCGCCGAGGCGTGCAGCGCCCGCAAACCCGCCAGCGTCGCCTTCAGCCCGTCCGACAGCGCCTCGTAGGCGCCGTACATGTCGGCGAACAGCGTATCGCCTCCGCTCGGCGGGGTCTCGATCGCCAGCAGCACCGAGCCCATGGCCGGCGCCTGGTCATAGCTGTGGTCAGTGTGCCAGCCGCCGCCGATATTGGTCGTCTGAGCCTCGGTCTTCTCGACCTTGGCGATCTGCGGATAGCGCTCCGAGGGCGGAAAATAGCGGTTCACCACGATCGGCCCGATCCGCTCGGCGAAGGCGATGTGCTCCTCCGGCGTCAAGTGCTGGTCGTGCAGGAAAGCCACCCCGCGACGAAACACCGTCTCCCGAATCAAATCGATCTCGCTATCGGTCGCGTCCGCCACCGCTACCTGGGTGATCTCGGCGCCGCAGCCATCAGTGTCGCGGACCAACGCGGTCATGATCGCCTCCCTGTCGAGTAACCGGAACTCGATTTAAGACTTAAGGCGCGCGGCAAGATTGTCACCTAAGTTACTTTCCATGGCGAATGATCGCGAACTCGCCCTGACCGTCCTGCGCGCCTCCCGCTGGATGATCCCGCTGCCCCAGGGCCTGGCCGAACTGCTGGCGGCCGAGGGCGCCTTGCGCCGCCACGATCCCGGCTCCTGGCTGCAGGCCGAGGGCGACGAGGCCGCCGGCGTCATGGTTCTGGTCCAGGGCGCCGCCGAGCTCTACGGCCGCGCCTCCAACCAGAAGGACGTCTGCCTCGCCTATCTGAAGAGCGGCGCAGCCTGGGGCCAGACGCCCGACTTCGGCGGCGGCCCGCGCCTGGCCACCGTCATCTGCGCCGAGCCCTGCCTGGTGCTGCACCTCTCCGACCAGACCCTGCGCCGCATCGCCCACGCCCGTCCGGACGTCTGGCAGGCGGTCACCGGCCTGCTCTACCTGCAGCTCGGCGTCGCCATGCAGTGGGCCGCCGACCTGCTGGCGCTCGGCCCGCGCGAGCGGATCGCCACCCGGCTGCTCTCGATGATGCAGGCCGGCGCGCCCAACGACGTCTTCCACCTCAGCCAGCAGTCCCTGGCCGAGATGGTCGGCCTCACCCGCAAGACCGTGAACCTGCACCTGGCCGCCCTGCGCGACGAAGGCGCCGTCCAGCTCGAATACGGCCGCATCCGCATCCTCGACGCCGCCCGCCTCCAGCGCGCCGTCACGGCGCAAGCCTAGATCCTCCCCCACTGGGGCGGGGCGATATGAAGCTCGTCCTTCTCCCCTCGCGGGAGAAGCTGGCCCGCGCAGCGGGTCGGATGAGGGCATAGGGGATTCACCTGCCCACTGGGGGAGGTGGATCGATGCGCAGCATCGAGACGGATTTCCGCCTGTTCTCGGCTGTCAGACTCCAACGCCGGCTGCTGCCTTCTTCGGCATCCAGCGCCGGACGGCCAGCCAACAGAGCGAGCCGAACGCCGAGACGCCGGCGTTCAGGAACATCATGACAATGAACATGATCGCGACAGCGCCGAGCGCTTCGCCGGGGTTGGTCGCCTTGCTTCCGTTCAGGGTGAAAACGCCAGGCGCGGCCAGGGCGACGATGATCTCGATGATCAGGAAGGCCAGGTGACAGGCCGCGCCGATGGCAAAAGCGGCAGTGAACAAGGTGCCGAACGGCGCAGTGCGCAGAAAGTTCATGGCAACCCCCCGGATCTCTGGGGCGACTTTAGGCGTTCGGCTGTTACAGTCCAGCTTGCTCGCGAACGTTGTGGGCTTGGCGAGCCTCGAAAAGCTCCCTCACTCCGGCCCCTTCATATCCGCCCATCTCCGGCTCGCGCCCGGCGCCGCCTTTGCGCTGCGCAGCCAGGCCATGTTGTTCTCGACCATCTCCGGGGGGAGGTCATGGCGGGCGAGGCGTTCGGCTTCGTCCAGGCGGCCTTGCAGGCCGAGCACCAAAGCGAGGTTCTGGCGCACGGCGATGGGGGCGCCGGGCTTGGCGGCGGCCTGGCGCAGCAGGGTCTCGGCCTCTCTCGTGTCGCCGTGGCCGGCGTAGTAGAGGGCGAGGTTGCCGATCACCGCGGGGTTCTCGGGGGCGAGGGCCAGGGCCTGGCGGTGGGCGGCCAGGGCCTCCTCGTCGCGCTTAGCCTGCTCGTAGGCCACCGCCAGCAGGGCCGGGGCGCGCCAGTCGCGCGGCGCCAGGCGCTGGGCCTCGCGGCCCGGCTCGATGGCGTAGAAGCCCTGGCCGCGGCCCACATGGGCTCTTGCAAGCTCCAGCAGCACCTCGACGTCGGCGGGCCGGGCCACGCGCGCCCGGTCGGCGGCCTGCACCGCGTCGTCATATTTTCCCATGGCCCGCAGCGCCCGCGAGAGCTGGACGCCGGCCTCGGCGTCGCCGGGGTCGATCTCGGCCTCCCGCGCCCAGAAGGCGGCCCTGGCCAGCGGGTCCATGCGGCCGATCTCCGCCCGTTGCTGGGCGCTGGCCTTCACCCGCGGGGCGGGGGCGGGCGGAGCGGCCGGCGCGGCCAGGGCGGCCGCATCGGCGGCGGGCGCCTTCTTGCTCCACGGGGCCGCCGTCGCCGGCGCCGTCACGACGAGAGCCAGGGCGGTTGCGGCGAGGGCCGACATGCGACACATGGACATGAGGGTCTCCGGATGATCGTCGCAGCATCCGGCGCGCCCATAAAGGAAGCGTTAAGCATAATTTCCGGAGGCCTGACCGATGTCCCAAGCGATCTCCCCAGCGATGTTCGAAGTCATCGTCGATCGCGCGCAAGGCCCGGCGGTCCCGGTCCGCGCCGTCCTCGAAAAGGACCTGCCCGGCTTCCTCGAGGCCGCGCCCGCCTTCGTGCAGGGCCTGGCCGCCGCCGCCGACTTCAAGGCCAAGTCCGGCCAGCTCCTGATCGTGCCGGGCGAGGACGGCGCGGCGAGCCAGGTGCTGTTCGGGCTGGGAGCCGGGGGCGATCCCCAGGCCTTCCGCGCCCTGGCGGCCAAGCTGCCGGCCGGCGACTATCGCCTGGAGCCGGCGCCGGCGGGCCTGGACCTCGCCGAGGCGGCGCTCGCCTTCGCCCTCGGGAGCTATCGCTTCGACCGCTACAAGCAAAAGCGCGAGGCCCATCCGCGCCTGGTGGTCGAGGGGATCGACCTGGATGAGGTGCGCCACGTGGCCCACGCCTGCGCGCTCGCCCGCGACATGGTCAACACCCCGCCCAACGACATGGGGCCGCTGCAGATCGAGACCATCGCCCGCGAAATCGCCGAGCAGTACGGCGCGCAGATCACCGTCGTCACCGGCGATGGCCTGCTGGAGGCGAACTATCCGGCCGTCCACGCCGTCGGCCGCGCCGCGGCGGCGCAGCGCGCGCCGCGGATGATCGAGCTCTCCTGGGGCGAGGCCGGTCGTCCGCTTGTCGCCCTGGTCGGCAAGGGCGTGGTCTTCGACACCGGCGGCCTCGACATCAAGCCCTCGGCCGGCATGCGGCTGATGAAGAAGGACATGGGCGGCGCCGCCCACGCCCTGGCGCTCGGCCGGATGGTCATGGCCGCCCGCCTGCCGGTGCGGCTCTCGATCCTGGTGCCGGCGGTGGAGAACGCCATCTCCGGCGACGCCATGCGGCCCGGCGACGTGCTCGACAGCCGCAAGGGCCTGACCATCGAGGTCGGCAACACCGATGCGGAGGGGCGGCTGATCTTGGCCGACGCCCTGACCCGCGCCGGCGAGCTGGAGCCGGCCCTGACCATCGACCTGGCCACCCTGACCGGGGCGGCGCGCGCCGCCCTGGGGCCGCAACTGCCGCCGTTCTATACCGACGATGAGGAGCTGGCCGGCCAGATCGAGGCGGCCATGGCCGCGGCCTCCGACCCGCTGTGGCGGATGCCGCTGTGGAAGGGCTATGTCGACAGCCTCGATTCCGACGTGGCCGACGTGAAGAACGATTCGGACGCCTGGGCGCAGGCCGGCTCGGTCACCGCCGCCCTCTTCCTGCAGAAGTTCGCGCCGTCCGGCCCCTGGGTGCATCTCGACATCTTCGCCTGGAACCCGCGCGGCCGGCCGGGCTGGCCCTCGGGCGGCGAGGCCCAGGCGATCCGCGCGCTCTATCGGATGCTCAAGGACCGGTTCGCCGCGTGAGCTGTGACCCGCGCAACACCCTGGCCCGGCCGGACCTGGCCGCCAGGTTCCTGGAATCCATCGTCACCGCCGATCGCTATGCCGATACGCGCCGATACGTCTGTTTTTCGCCGGCCACGGCCCTGCGGCGGGCGCCGGACGCGAGCGCCGAGCAACTCGACCAACTCCTTTTCGGAGAAGGGTTTGAGGTGCTCGACGAGGTCGACGGCTTCTTCTGGGGCCAGGCGCGCCGCGACGGCTATGTCGGGTTTGTGGACATATTGGCAGTAAAACCTGCCGATAGCGCCCCGACGCACAAGGTTTCCGCCATCCGCACCTACGCCTTCGCCGAACCCTCCATAAAGGCGCCGGCGGGCGGTCCCTACTCGCTGGAATCGCTGGTTGCGGTGGAGGCGCGCGAGGGTCGCTTCGCCAAGGTCGCCGGCGCCGGCTGGATGGTCGAGGAGCACCTCGCTCCGCTCGGAACCGTGGAGGCCGACCCGGCTGGCGTGGCCGAGCGCTATCTTGGGGCGCCCTATCTCTGGGGCGGGCGCGAGAGCCTGGGCCTGGACTGCTCGGGCCTGACGCAGCAGGCCCTGGCGGCCTGCGGCGTGGCGATCCCGCGCGACACCGACCAGCAGCAGGCCTGCGGCCGGGAGGTCGCCGAGGGCGAGCTTGCCCGCGGTGATCTGGTGTTCTGGAAGGGGCACGTGGCCATGATGCTCGACGCGACGCGGATCATTCACGCCAACGCGTTTCACATGGCCGTCGCCATCGAGCCCCTGGCCGAAACCAGGGCTCGCTACGTGGCGGCGGGGGTGGGCGAACCCACCGCCTATCGCCGCCCTATCTCGTTGTTCTAGAAGTTTATTTCGTCGCCGGAGCGGCGGCGGCCGGGGCCGCTGCCGGAGCCGCAGGAGCAGCCGCGCCTTCAGCCGCCGGGGCCGCAGCGCCTTCGGCGGCCGGAGCCGCGGCGACCGCCGGGTTCGGAGCCGGGAAGGGCAGGGTCGAACCCTGGCTGTGCAGGTAGGCGATCACCGCGATGCGGTCTTCCGGCTTCTTCAGGCCGACGAAGGTCATCTTGGTGCCGGAGACGTGCTTTTGCGGCGCGGTCAGGAACTCGGAGATTTCCTCATAGCCCCAGACGCCGACCTTGTTGCCGTGCTCGATCATGGCCGGCGAGTAGGCGAAGCCCGGGTGGGTGCCGGGCTTCTTGCCCAGGGTCCCGTGCAGGTTCGGGCCGGTGCCGTTCGGGCCGCCGGCTTCGATGGTGTGGCAGGACTTGCACTTGGCGAACACGGCCTCGCCGGCCTTGACGTCGGCCGTCGGCAGCACGGTGCCCCAGTCGATCGGCGCTTCCGCCGCGGCGGCGCCTTCGCCGGCCGTCTCGGCGACCGCGATCGCATAGCCCGGCTTTTCGACAGGATGCTTGGCGAACACGCCCGCGGAGACTTCACGAAGGCCGACGATGGCCAGGCCGGTCGCCAGTACGGCGCCCGCGACTTTGTTGAACGTCAGGTCGCTCATAGTCCCTTAATCGGCCCTCTCTATGGCCAGCCGAATCAAGCTGGCCTTAGCGCGGGATTCCCCCGCCCCTTATTGCGCCCGGCTCTCTTACACGCTACCGCCGCCCGCGCAACCCAGGCTTTGGTGGCTTACGGGCGTCATGAAACCGATCGTTCTTATCCCGGCGCGTATGGCCGCCACTCGACTGCCCGGCAAACCGCTGGCGGATATCGAGGGTATCCCGATGATCGTCCGTGTCCTGCGCCAGGCGCAGGCGGCCGGGATCGGCCCGGTGGCGGTGGCCGCCGGCGACGCCGAAATCGTCGAGGCGGTGCGCGCCGCCGGCGGCCAGGCGATCCTCACCGACCCCGACCTGCCCTCCGGCTCGGACCGAATCGTCGCCGCCCTGCAGGCCCTGGACCCGGCCGGGGAGCACGACGTGGTCATCAATCTGCAGGGCGACATTCCCTTCCTGGCGCCCAGCGTCGTCGAGGCGACGGCGCGCCTGCTGGCCGACCAGCCGAGTTGCGACATCTCGACCGTGATGGTCGCCGAGTCGGACGTCGCCGAACGCTCGAACCCCGACATTCCCAAGGTCGTGGCCTCGATGCAGCCGGACGGCCGCAGCGCCCGCGCGCTCTATTTCACCCGCTCGGTGCTCTATGGCGACGCGCCGGTGTGGCTGCACCACGGCGTCTACGGCTACCGGCGAGAGGCCCTGATGCGGTTCACGGCCGCGCCGCCCTCGCCGCTGGAGTTGCGTGAGCGGCTGGAACAGCTTCGCGCCCTGGAACTCGGCATGTCGATCTGGGCGGCGGTCATAGACGAGGCACCGATCTCGGTGGACAACCCCGCCGACCTCGAACGCGCCCGCGCATTCGCAAGGAAAAACAATGAGTAAGGGACGGATCGCCTTCCAGGGCGAGCTTGGCGCCAACAGCCACGAGGCCTGCGTGGCGGCCTTTCCGGAGATGGAGCCCGTCCCGCACGCCACCTTCGAGGAGGCGTTCGACGCGGTGAAGAGCGGCGACTGCCAGCTCGGCATGATCCCCGTGGAGAACTCCATCGCAGGCCGCGTCGCCGACGTGCACCACCTGCTGCCGTCTTCGGGCCTGAAGATCATCGGCGAGCGGTTCAAGCCGATCCACTTCCAGCTTATGGCCAATCCGGGCGTGAAGCTGGAGGACGTGAAGACCGCGGCCTCCATGCCGATCGCGCTGGGCCAATGCCGCAAGACCATCCGCCGGCTGAAGCTGAAGACCGAGGCGGTGGGCGACACGGCGCTGGCCGCCAAGCTGCTGGCCGCCGAGCCCGACCCGACCCGCGCGGCGATCTCGCCGGCCCTGGCGGCCGAGCTCTACGGCCTGGAGATCCTCGCCCGCGACATCGAGGACGAGCACAACAACACCACGCGCTTCCTGGTGATGACGGCCGACAAGAACCCGCCGCCGCCGCCGTTCACCGCGCCCTGCGTGACCAGCTTCGTCTTCCGGGTCCGCAACCTTCCGGCGGCGCTCTACAAGGCCATGGGCGGGTTCGCGACCAACGGCGTCAACATGACCAAGCTGGAAAGCTACATGGAGAACGGCGCCTTCACCGCGACCTTCTTCTACGCCGAGGTCGATGGCCGTCCGGAGGATCGCGGCCTGGCGCTCGCCTTCGAGGAGCTGCGCTTCTTCTCCGAGCGATTCGAGATCCTGGGCGTCTATCCGGCCGATCCCTTCCGCAGCCGGGCGAGCCGATGAAGACCGTCGAGATCGACGCCTCCGCCTGCCGCAACCCCAAGGAGTTCGGCCGACTGTTGCAGGACGTCATCCAGGCGATCCCCGGTCACGGCTCCAGCATCGAGGCCTTCGTCGATTCGATGGTCTTCGGGACGATGAGCGAGCTCTCGCCGCCCTACACGATCGTGGTCGCGGGCGACTTGAAGCCCGAGGTCCGGGCCTTTGTCGCCGACCTCTCCAACGCGATCGGCCAGGCCCGGCTGGAGCGCCGCACCCGCCGCGGCGACGACGTCGAGGTCATCGTCAAGCTGGCCTAGGACTTCTCCCTCAGTCTTCGCTTTCCGCCCAGGTCTTGATGAGTTGGTGGGCGATGGCCAGGGGGCCGGGGACGAAGGTTCCTTCGAGCTTGCCGGCCAGCAGGTCGCGCGTCTCCTGTCTCGTGAACCAGCGCACTTCGGAGAGCTCGGTCTGGTCGGGGGTCGCCTCGTCGGTCTCCACCTGCGCCATCAGCCCGATCATGAGCGACGAGGGATAAGGCCAGGGCTGGGTCGAGTGATAGGAGACCGACAGGGTCTTCAGGCCCGCCTCTTCCTCGAGCTCGCGGGCGCAGGCCTCCTCGATGGATTCGCCGGGCTCGAGGAAGCCGGCCAGCGCCGAGAACATGCCCTTGGGCCAGGCCTCCTGGCGGCCCAGCATGCAGCGATCGCCGTGCAGGGCCAGCATGATGACCACCGGGTCGGTGCGCGGGAAATGCTCGGCCTTGCAGGACGGGCAGGCGCGCTTCCAGCCGCCGTCGACCACGTCGGTGTGCTCGCCGCAGGAGGGGCAGTGGCGGTGGCGGCGGCGCCATTCGAACATCGACTTGGCCGTGGCCATGATCGCAGCATCCGCGGCCGGCAGCTTCAGGGCCAGGCCCCGCAGGTCCTCGAATCGTCCCAGCCCGGCCAGCGGCCCGTCGGCCGGGTCCATCCCGCCTTCCAGGTCGACCGCGAACACCGCCGTCTCCTGCCACAGGCCCATGAACAGCAGCCGCTCAGGGCCGCCGGACAGGTCTTCGGCCATGCGCGAGGGCAGGTAGGCGATCTGCACGCCGCCGTCGGGGGATTTTTCCACGAAGGGCTGGCCGTTCCACAGGGCGATGGCCAGGGAATCCTGCGCCAGCAGCTTTTCGGTCAGCCATGAGACGTCCCCACGGCGCTCGCTGGCGCGGTTGAGGGGGTTGCCAGCGAAGGTGTTCTGATAACGGGAAAGCGCCATGCGCGGAGTTGTAGCTTCGCTGACGCTTGCGCGCGAGCGTCAAGGTCGCGATATAGGGGGCGGAGATCGGCGACGGGCGGACGCCTCGCCAACCCGGTCAGGTCCGGAAGGAAGCAGCCGTAACGAGTTTCGCTCCGGGTCGTCGTTCGGTCTCCACCCATTCAAGCCCCACGCACGACGGCCGCCCATCCGGGACCACTTCCGGCTGTCGCGCCGAGGGCCTATCCTCGGGCTCCAATGGCCGAAGACGAAGCACCCGAGACGCTAGAGCGCGATCCCAATACGAGCGACATGTTCGGCGAGCCCGCTGCGCCGCCGGCTGCGCCCGCTGAGGAGTCGGCCGCCTACACGGTCATCGCGCGCAAGTACCGCCCGCGCACCTTTGACGACCTCTACGGCCAGGAGGCGATGGTGCGCACACTGCGCAACGCCTTCGCCAGCGGCCGAATCGCCCACGCCTTCATGCTCACCGGGGTCCGCGGGGTCGGGAAGACCACCACCGCCCGCCTGCTGGCCCGGGCCCTGAACTACGACACCGACACGGTCCACGAGCCCAGCCTCGACCTTTCGCAGGAGGGCCGGCACTGCCGCGCCATCATCGAGGGCCGGCACATGGACGTGCTGGAGCTGGACGCCGCCAGCCGCACCGGCGTCAACGACATGCGCGAACTGCTGGACGGGGTCCGCTACGCGCCGGTCGAGGCCCGCTACAAGGTCTACATCATCGACGAGGTGCACATGCTCTCGACGGGGGCGTTCAACGCGCTCCTGAAGACCCTCGAAGAACCGCCGCCCCACGCCAAGTTCATCTTCGCCACCACCGAGATCCGCAAGGTGCCGGTGACGATCCTGTCCCGCTGCCAGCGATTCGACCTGCGTCGGGTCGAGCCGGACGTGATCGTGAAGAACCTCGACATGATCGCCGGCAAGGAAGGCGCGCGGGTCGAGGCCGAGGGCATGCTGCTGATCGCCCGGGCGGCCGAGGGCTCGATGCGCGACGCCCAGTCGATGCTGGACCAGGCCATCGTCCAGGCCCAGGCCGGCGAGACGGTCACCGCCGCCTCCATCCGCGACATGCTGGGGCTGGCCGACCGCGCCCAGACCATCAGCCTGTTCGAGCAGGTCATGCGCGGGCAGGCGGGGCCTGCGGTCGAGACCTTCCGCACGCTCTACAATTTCGGCGCCGAGCCGGGCCAGGTCATGCTCGACCTGATGGACCACACCCACGGCGCCTCGGTCGCCAAGGCGATCGGGGTCCAGGCCCTGACCCTGCCCAAGGAGCAGGCGGCCCGCCTGGCGGCGATCGGGGCCTCGGTCTCGGCCGGCAGCCTGTCGCGCATCTGGCAATTGCTGCTGAAGGCGCATGAGGAAGTCCGCCGCGCGCCCGACGCCGCCGCGGCCTGCGACATGGCGCTGATCCGCCTCGCCTATGCGGCCGATCTCCCGGGACCGGAAGAGGCCCTCAGGCGCCTGCAGTCCGGCGAGCCGATTCCCGGCGTCCCAGGCCCGAGCGGCGGCGGTGGCGGAGGCGGCGGCGCGGTCGCCAGCATGGGCGGCGGCGTCAGCGCCCAGGCCCGTCCGATGGCGGTCGCCCAGCCGCAGGGGGAGGCTGCGCCCACCCTGCAGTCCTTCGCCGACGTGATGAACCTGATCAAGGCCAAGCGGGACATCGTCCTGCAGCTCGACGTGGAGCGCTACGTCCGGCCGATCAGCTTCCGCCAGGGCGCGATCGAATACGAACCGGCCCCGGGCGCGCCGAACAACCTGGCCCAGCGCTTGGTCGGCCGGCTGAAGGAATGGACCGGCCAGCCTTGGCTGGTGGCCGCCCGCGGCGGCGGCGGGGCCGAGAGCGCCTGGGAGCGCCAGAAGCGCGAGGCGCTGGAAGTCCGCGCCGAGGTCGAGGCCGATCCTTTCGTGACCGCCATCATGCAGGCCTTCCCGGGGACTGAGATCCTCAGCATCCGCAACATCCCGTTGCCGGAGACGTCACCAGCCGCCGAGCCGCCGGAAGACGAAGAAGACGACGAGTGAGACCGCGATGAAAGACCTTGGCTCCATCATGAAGCAGGCCCAGGCCATGCAGCAGAAGCTGGCCGACGCCCAGGCGCGGATTGCCGAACTGGTGGTCGAAGGCACCTCCGGCGGCGGCATGGTGAGGGTGACCCTGAAAGGTACGGGCGACCTCGCCAGCGTGGAGATGGACGAAAGCCTGTTGGCTCCGGGCGAGGGCGAGGTGATCTCCGACCTGATCGTCGCCGCCCACGCCGACGCCAAGCGCAAGCTGGACGCCCAGCAGGCCGAACTGATGCGCGAGGCCGCCGGCCCGCTGGCGGGCATGGGCCTGCCTGGGCTCAAGCTTTGAATCCTTTTCCGCTCGTCCCCGCGCAGGCGGGGATCCAAGCCGAGCGGGTGGCGCAAGCCCTATGGCTTCCCGCCTGCGCGGGAATGAGCGGAGTCTAGAGTGGCCGCCTCCGCCGGACCCGAAATCGAGCGGCTGATCTCGCTGCTCGCCAAGCTGCCGGGGCTGGGGCCCCGGTCGGCCCGGCGCGCGGCGCTGGCGCTGCTGAAACGTCGCGACCAGCTCCTGCTGCCGTTGTCGGAGGCGCTGAGCATCGCCGCCGACCGCGTGAAGACCTGCAGCGTCTGCGGTTCCCTCGACACCCAGGACCCCTGCGCGATCTGCACCGATCCGCAGCGCGACCCCTCGTTGATCTGCGTGGTGGAGGAGGTGGGGGCGCTGTGGGCGATGGAACGGGCCGCGGCGTTCAAGGGCCGCTATCACGTGCTGGGCGGCCTGCTCTCGGCCCTGGACGGGATCGGCCCCGAGGCCCTGCGCATTGGGCCGCTGATCGCCCGCGCGACCGAGCCAGGCGTCAAGGAAGTGATTCTCGCCCTGCCGGCCACGGTCGATGGTCAGACCACGGCGCACTATCTCGCCGAGCGGCTGGAAGGGACGGGCGTGACCGTCACCATGCTGGCGCGCGGGGTGCCGGTCGGGGGCGAGCTCGACTGGCTGGACGACGGCACCATCAACCAGGCCATGCGGGCCCGCCGGCCGGCCTGACGCCGCTTAGCGCAGCCCGCTCCAGTCGGCGGCGCCAAGGGCGGCGATGACCTCCGAAAGATCCTTCTGCAGCCGCCTGAAGTTGCGGGTCGGCTCCAGCGTGCCTTCGTTCAGATAGAGGCCGCGATTGATCTCGATCTGCAGGGCGTGGGTGCGCCGGGTCGGGCGGCCGTAGTGCTCGGTGGTGTAGCCGCCGGCATAGGGCGCATTGCGGGCGACGCGATAGCCGCGGGCGACCAGTTCACGCTCCACCTTCTGCGTCACAATTCCTGAGCAGGAGGCCCCGAAGCGGTCGCCCAGCACCATGTCGCAGGGACCGCCCCGGCCGCAGGCCTTGGCCGCCGCCGCCGGCATGGAGTGCCAGTCGATCAGGACCGCGTAGCCGTGGGCCGCATGCGCTTCGCCCAGCAGGCGGGCGAGGGCGGCGTGATACGGCGCGTGCACGCCCTCGATGCGCCGCCGGGCCTCTTCGAAGGTCAGCTTGCGGGCGTAAATCTCCTGGCCCTCCGAGACGACCCGCGCGATGGCCCCGAGGCCCGCGGCCACCCGCGCCGTGCGCGAGCGTGCGAAGTCGGGCAGTTCGTCGGCGAACATGGCCGGATCGAGCTCGAAGGCCTCGCGGTTCACGTCGATATAGGCCCGCGCCAGCGTTGCGCAGATCAACGCCGCTCCGTGGGCGGGACCTGCGGCGATCAGCTCGTCGACGAAGGCGTCCTCGGAGCGCCGGATCGACAGCGCGTCCAGCGCCGCGGCCGCCATCATGTCGTCTGGATAAGAACGCCCGGAATGGGGGGATGCGAAGACCAGCGGTGTGGGGGGCGGTCGCTCGCCGTTCGCGCGCCGCACCTCGAAGGGCGCTTCGGGCGCGGTCCGGCCGGCGGCGATGGGCTCCCAGGCGTTCATTGGGATCATAAGACGATGCGTCTTCCCCGCGGTCAAACGGATCGCAGGTTCATCGGCAATTTACGTCTCCCCGGGTATTGTATGGGTCAACCATCTGCCTTCCGGAGCGCCCATGCCCCGTATTCTCCTGGCCGAAGACGACGACTCGCTGCGCGGCTTCCTGACGCGCGCCCTGGAGCGCGCCGGCTACGAGGTCACCTCCTGCGCCGACGGCGACGAAGCCGCTGCGGCCCTCGACGAGAGCTGGGACCTGCTGCTCACCGACATCGTCATGCCCGGCATGGACGGCATCGAAGTGGCGCGCCTGGCCGCCGAGAAGCATCCGGGCCTGCGGATCATGTTCATCACCGGATTCGCCGCCGTCGCCCTGGCTGCAGGCGAGAGCGCGCCGGCCGGCGCCAAGGTGCTTTCCAAGCCCATCCACCTTCGCGAGATCGTCTCCGAGGTGGAGCGGATGATGGCTGCGGCATGAAGTGAGAAATTGCGTCGCGGGGCGCTTGCGCATCCAGACGGCCGCCGCTATACCGCCGCCTCCCGTTCCCAACAGGGAGCCGACTGGTTCGGACGCGTAGCTCAGCGGGAGAGCACTACGTTGACATCGTAGGGGTCACAGGTTCAATCCCTGTCGCGTCCACCATTTTTCCCAATATAATCTGACACTTATCCGGCGGCTTAGTGTGTTTCGAACACCCGCCCCCAGAAATGCCCCCAGATTGGGGCGTTAGCCGCCCTTATATCGCGCACTCTCACGCCATCTGGCCAACGCCGTCCGCTCGGATCGGTCTTTGGTTTCGAGGCGCACGCCCATGTAGTGGCCGACGGCAATCCAAACTGACTTCGACAATTGCGCCGTCTGAACCTTCTGCGGTTCATCCCAAACGCTGATCCAGTGCTCTCGCATTTTGATTCGCTCATTGAAGCGGTGACGGGAACATATGCGGCATTGCCGTAGTTTCCAATTGAAAACGGTGCGGCATTGCCGTACAACTTGGCTATGGAAACGCCGTTGAACGAAGTAGCTTACACGGAAGGCTTCCTGGCTCAGGCCAAGGATGAAGGCCTCACCGAAAGTGAGCTCGAAGCATTATCGCTGCTCCTGGCGGCGAACCCGGAAGCGGGTGATTTGATCCCAGGATCGGGTGGCTGCCGCAAGGTGCGGCTCGCCGGCCGCGGGAAGGGTAAATCCGGCGGGTATCGCGTGGTGACGTTTTTCGCGCGCCGCGCAATGCCGGTCTACGTCTTCGCCATCCTGTCGAAGGGCTCTCGCGAGAACTTCTCGGACAGGGAAGTGGCGACGATGCAGCAAGTAGCAAAGTCAATCCTGGCTCGCCTTACCCCCAAGGCTGTCGGGTGAGTAACCACGGGAGAGGTGGAATGAAGAACGACGACACCAACTTCAACCGGATTATGTCCGGCTTGCACGAAGTGCTGGATATTGTCGAAGGTCGCGCTCAGCCGGCCAAAGTTCATGTGCCCGCCGAGATCGATGTGAAGGCGATCAGAACGAACATGGGTTTGACGCAGGCCGAGTTCGCGGCTCGCTTCGGCTTTAGCGCCGCGGCGGTGCGGGACTGGGAGCAGCGTCGCCGTCGCCCTGAAGCGACAGCGCGCGTCCTCCTAACTGTCATTGCGAAGGAGCCCGAAGCTGTACAGCGAGCCCTAGAGGCGGCTTGAAAGGATGAGCCTCCGGCCCATCGCTACAGCGCCTAAGGACCTCGGCTCGACAGAAGCTGGGGTCGGCTTTGGCCCATGGATCATCCTCCACGGGCCGGAAATGCCGCCCACCAAAGGCCGTTGGCGGCACCCTGTTGAACGGTACGACATAGCTACTGATCGCATCGTGAAACGAGACGGCACCTCGTGGGGTGAGACATCGGCGCTCAACGGCCTGCCCGATGCGTGGAGCGAACTGCCGTAGCCCTCAGTCTGGGTTTCTGGCGAGGTGGAAACAGCATGTCACTAACGATTAGGCCCGAGCTCCGCATGAGCACGTTCGCGGAACTAGGTGAGGGGGATCTCTTCCTCCACGAGGTCGGCGGGCATTGGGTTTTCAGCATCAAGGGGGCCGATGGTCTAGACTTCGCCATCCTTGTCGCATCGGTAGACGGCACATCTGAATGGGCCTTGCCCGCGATTGACCGGCCGGAAGATCATGCGTCCGTGCTGGCGATGACTGGTGCGTTGGAGATCGAGGCGCTTCCAGAATGCGACGAAGCGTTCGCACTTCCAACCAAAATGCGTGGGCCGATGGGGGCAACTCCGAACGGCGCCTTGGTGGTGGATGGCGCTGGAGAAGCCTGGATCGCGATTACCTTTAGGGGCCCGGTCTACTACAATCTCAGGCTAGGCCGCGAGGGTACGCCTGGGGCAGGAAGGCTGATTTTTGCTCGGTGGCGGATTGTCCGACGTGGATCGTCGCCTGAGCGAGATCTCACGATTGTGGAAGTTCAAGCCACGACCTCTCGATAAGCACGGGTGCCGGACCGGAGCGACCTATTCCTCCCAATTGGGCCTGTACTCCGGTTTGCCTACGATCCGTTCCAGTCCTGCGCGCGGACGCCACATGAAGCCATCCTTGCCCCAGTGCGGCATAGGCTTGAGGCCAAACTCTCTCTCACAAACCCGCATCATTGCGTCCCTGCGACGGTCAAATGCCGGCTCCGTCCGAGCTCCGCGAGGCACTCGACCGTTGTACTCTTCGGGGAAGACGTGAGCCGTCAGGATCGACGACTTTCGCATGATGCGATCTGCTAATGCGTGCGCCACCGGCTTCCAAATGCCGGGGCGGGGATGTCTTGGCTCGACCCATACGTTCTCAATCTCCAGAACGGGACCGTAGCCAAACAGCTCAATCCAGAGCGGAGGCCAAAGAGAGAGGATCACCTCAGCCCAGCGCGTGAGATCCTGGGAATGGGCATCCATGGCCTCCCAGAAACACCAGTCCGCAACTAGCTCCGCATCGATCTCCCGCAACTGGACGGCAGCGACTTTGCGGTCACCTTCCAGCACCCAGGCAAAGGTTGTCCGGAGGCGCACGTAAAGGTCCTCGAAGCCGGGCTCATCTATCTGCGGCGTATCAATCTTTTCCCATCCGCCACGGCGATAAATCGCCTCGTACCCGGGGGGTAGGCCAGTCAGTCGATAGGGATAGCGCCGCTTCTGGCTGAGCTCGCGAGCGAAGCAGTCCGGCACCGTGGTCGGCCGACGGATGCGGGGTCGGGTGGTGAGAAGGTCCTCCCGCTTCCATCGGTCGTTCCAGACCGCCATGGGGATGATGTTGTCTTTCGACACGTGTCCTCCGTCGCCGAATGCTCATGTTTGGCGGCTGGGCGCGGACTGTCTAGGAGCTTCGCTTGTCGATTGCGCGTTGACACGCGTGTTCCGTTTCTGTTCTCGTTTCGTATGCGAGGAGATAGAAAGATCGCGCGGCTGGAACGCCGCGCCCTGCCACCAAAGGTCGAGGGCGGAAGGACGCTCTTTTTCTTAGTTCACGGGGCGGGCCGGCCCGACTTCCTTGACCCGGAGGAGGTTCCGGACTTCGAGGGAGACGAAGCCTGGTTCGAGCTGGAACGCGTGCGAGGCAAGGTCTGGATGACATGGAAAGTGCTTCGACAGGTCGAGCCCCCGAAGAAGAGCTAGGCCATGCCCGGCCGGAGCTCCCGGCAGTAGCCGACCACCGGCTGGAGGACGCACGGAAGTTCCCAGGCTGCATCCTTATGCTGGGCTGCGAGATCTGCGGTTATCGCAAGGGCTATGATGTCTGGAAGATCACGCGCCGGCTGTTCGACTGCGGCGATGGAGGGTTCATGACGCCGGTGGCTGACGTCGCCCGGTCGTTCAAGATGGACTGCCCCGACTGCAGCGGCCGCCACTGGCATACGCAGTTGTCGTACCCTCACCAGCTTCACCGACAGCAGACTTAGCCAACTTCGCTGATGGGGTCGCTAGGGGCCCTTGGCCTTTGCCTCCTCCCTTCGGCGGAGGTCGGCGCGGAGCCCGTAATACGCGTATGTTCCACCGGCGTAGATCATGCCGCCAATGCCTACGAGAGCGAAGGGCGCGAGAACGATGGTCCGTCCAATCACGCCTAGATGGAACGCCACGTCCAGGGCGGCGCAGAGGACGCAGCCAGCGAAGAGCACCGGAAACCACGGCATCATAATGAACGCGTCAACGGGCACCCAGCCGGTTTGCGCTTCAGCCTTTGCGATCAGGTCGGCGCGGTATTGCCGCCAGCGCGTCGTGAAGGTGTCCAGCGATCCAAGCATCCACAGAAACTAGCATCACCTTGGCCAGCGTCCGCAATGCGTCGATTGCGAAAGCCCCAATCTGCCCGAGCGGGGATCGCCTACGCCGCTGCCCTGAAGAGATGCTAGTTGACGACCGTTTTCAACCAGAGCTGGACCATCCACCAACCGTCCGGAACCGCTTCGTCGGGCGGCTCCTGCATCATCTGAACGAACTCTAGCCTGGGCGAGCGAAGCCAGAAGTCGTCGTCCATCAAACCCTCGCCGCTCAACTCGATGTCCGGCGGTCGCGAAGGCTTCTGGCTTCTGATGTCGGCGAAGTCGGTTTCCACGACGTCGGGTTCATCATCCCTCAAATAGAAGGCAAGCCCGATCGACGGGTCAGCTGGATCATCATCGAGGTCGACAAGTTCGACGCTGAGAACATCCGGGTGCTCGCGCCAGTAGTCGATATCGTGGACCGACGCTGCAGCGGCGAAATCAGGCTCGCGATCGTCGTTGGCGGGATCTGTCATGCTTAAGAGCTTCGCAGACACAGGCTCGGCTCGCGAATCAAAGTTCGCCCCGGCTATCACCTCGCCCCATGAAGCAGCACACCGGCGACGAAATTCGCTCCATCATGACGGACATGCCGGCCGAGGTGATCGAGAGCCTTCAGGCGGCGCACGCTGAGCACAAGATCACCGAACATGAAGCCCGCTGGTGGGGCTATCTGATGTTCGCCCGCACCGGCTCCTACGAGGGGACCGAGTACACCATCCCCGTGCTGGGCGGCGGCGAGGTCACCCAGGGGTTCCTCGCCTACGTGCTCGACGAGCGCGACATGAACAGGCGGCACGGGCTCGTTCGTAAGCCTTGGCCGGAGAGCGGCTTCGATCGGGGTTGAGGGCTGTTCGGCCTTGGCCGAGTGCGTTGACGGATTGGCTGCCCTACTTCTTTCTGGGAGCGTCGAGCTTCGCGTATTCCTTGCCGGTTCGCTTGAGCGCGCTCTTGACCTTTTTGATGTCTTCGGACGGAGGCAAGCGCTCCGGGGCCACGCCGCTGAGCTCGATCATCGTTTTTCGCACGCCCTTGCCGACGTGCTCTGCAGCACGTTCCAACGGCTTCTGCCCAGTGATGTCCTCGTTACGAATTTTCTCTTCGGTCTGAGTAATCCGGAAGAGGTTCGCGGCGAGCTCTGTCTTGCCCATGAAGTCAAGGACCGAGCGGCCATCGGGCACGCCCTTCTTTGAGCGGATCTGCTTGAGGTCGAGATTGTACATCCCTCGATACCCCGCGTTCTGAAAGAACTGGATCGTCTCGATCCCGCGCGCGTGGACCGTTGCGCTAAGCGCCGTCTCACGGTCACTGACCTCTCCGCGAATTACAACTCGCTCTATGGATTCCGCCTCCTGAACATGGAGGCGGAAGGCTTCGGCCATAGTGATGAAGTAGGCCTGAGCCTGTGCGACCTTCGGCTTCTTAGGATCGCCGTTCATTACGGTCAGGTAGCAGGCAAACCGCGAGAGCTTGCAGTCCTTGCCGCCGCTCTCTGTCTTCGTCTCCGAGAAATTCTCGCTAATCGGAATGCCCAGCTGAGCGCAGGCCGCCATGGCCTTGTTCACGGCGTTGTGGATTGGCTGCATGGTCGAGTAGTCAAGCATCTGCATCAGGTCTGACGCGAGCCAATACCGAAACCCGTTCTGACGTCCCAAGCTCTCGAAACTCGGGCGGTCGTCTTCAAAGTGGAAGACTTCCAAATCTGCGGTCATGTCACGCCCCCCGACGAACTCGACCAGCGCCCCCAATGAGGGCCGGTGAGATTGACCAGTCACGTTAGCACCCGATTCCGCATGCTAGGAAGATAGGCGTTTTGCGTGGTCTTTTTGAGGCCACTTTTTCGATTGTGCAGAATCGCAAAAGCCCCGCCGGCCGAAGCCGACGGGGCTCGCATAAGCTGTTCAGGAACATTCTAGAGAGCTGACCGGTTGGTGATGTGCGGGGCCTTCGCGAGCCAACGAGGATGAATGTGAAACTGTTTCCCGGCGGCGCAATGAGCGATAGCCGCGCCAATCGCGCATGGTTCAAAGGTGAAAATAGGCTGGAGGCGATCCTTGAGCCGGTCATTCGCCGCCTCAGGCCGCGGTTAGATAGCGAGGAATGGGAAAACGAAGGTGGCGCGCTTCAAAGGCCGACGAAACGCCGGCACTTCGCCAAGGTCCGCCGGAGACGGTGACCCGACGTCCCCCACGCCTGATAACTGAAAAGACCCCCACCGACCGAGGGCGGCGGGGGAGAAGTCAGGCTTTGCGGGATCACCCTGCACTCGGTGAGAAAGTGTTGTCAGCGTATGATCGTCCTTAACGTGATCAACAGCGCGAGAGCGCTAACCGCGGCGTTCCTCTGACCGCACCGCGCCCTCAGCCTTCATCTCGAAAATCAGCCCAGAACCGTAATTCGTCAAAGCCGACTTCCGAACCGTCGATACGATGAAGGCTCAGATCCAATAGCTGGGGCCACTCGGCCTCCCGGTGCGCCCGCAGGGTTCGCCACACGTGCGTCAGCGCATCGGCTTCATGTTGGAAATGGAGGAGCTGGGCCTTCGGCATATCGCCTAGCTTTTCCCTTATGAGGATACGCACGAAAGGCTGACCCAACGACACTCCCGACCACCCAAACAAAAAGCCCCGCCAGCCAAAGGCCAGCAGGGCTTCGTAAGGGCCAGAGGGCTCTTGGCGACTACACGTTCGGCCAAACAGCCCAGGTTGTCAGCGCTGAACCAGCCTATGGGCGATCAACAACGCGAGAGCGGCCGCAACGCTGACCGCCGTCATGTAGAGCCAGAACATCGTCAGCTATCCGGCTTGCGGAACTGCCACCATTTTCGCTTAGGTGAACCGGATGAAGGCTGCGTGGGTCTTGGTCGGAAGGCCGGCCGGCGTGCAATGTTGGATCGCCAAAGCATGATCAAGCATCGCGCGCGCCGTCATCGCTTCGCATTCGGCCTGCGAATAGCGCTTCCCGGCCTTCACGCCGTACTTGGCCCCGGTGACCCCGGCGCAGGCGGTCGGCAGAGCCGCGCCATGCGCCGGGTCGTCATAGGTGACCGTCACCCACCCCTCGTCCCTGACCAGGCCAGGCGCAGCGATCGAAAGCGCTGCGAAGAGCCCGGCAATGCTTGCGCCGGCCGCCCCGGCCTTCTGTGCGGTGTTCATGGGTCACCTCGCCGGGCCAGTGTCGCGACGCCACTTCCAGATCAGGTGCGCGATCTGAAGGGCGAGGAAGATGACCGTCAGGACGCCCACGAACAGGCTGAGCATCTGCTCCCCCGTCACGGCCAGGCCTGCGGTCCCCGTCGCACCTGGGAGCGTGCGAAGGCTTATCGCGCCCACCTCGGGCGCGATTTCGTTGATTTGCATCGGGCGCTTACTCCGCGCTGGGTTTGGGGATCAGTAGAGTTCGTAGAGCGCGCCGGAACCGCCGGCCGTCGCGACCATGTTCGTCAGGGTGACGGGGGTGTCGTCGACGTACGCCTTGGGCTTGATATCGGCGATTAGGTAGCGCGGCGTTGCGGCGCGGGAGACCCGCGAGGTGAAGCCGGCGGGCGCGGGGATCGCTCCCGCCCCCGCGTCGGGGTCCGTGCCGATCACGATCACGCACTTGCAGTCCACCCGCTTCTTGAAGCCAGGGACCACAACGTCGTCAGCGGCTTGGAATGCCGTGGTCCGGCGCTCGATCGTGCGCGGTCCGTGGTAGACGAGGACCGCCCAGCTCATGCTGGCGCCCGAACCGCTGATCGTGAGCGTTCCGGCCTCTGACGCGTCCAGATCGCCCTCGGTGAGCTGCTTCCAACGGAACTGCCCGCTCGAAAGCCAACCGCCGTCCCCGCCCGTGATGCCGGCGATCGAGCCTGAGCCGTTCGCCTGGATGTAGACGAGCGCAAGGTCGCCAGGCAGAGCGCCTTCGCCATGGACGGTGAAGGCCGCTGGCAGACTGCCCGTGTAACCGGCGGCCGATATGAGCAAGGCGACTTCCGAGCTCGGAAGATCAGGGACGCGGTCGGGGTACTCGCGCCCGCCGGCCCAGGTGATCCGGACCCCGCCGTTCAAGGCGTAACTAGCGTCGGCGAATGCGCCGGCGCCATAGAGCTTCGCGCCCAGCGAGGTTGTCTTGTCGGCGGAGCGGCCAAGAAGTCCGGTGCCTTCGCCCTGGGAACTGGCCCAGCCGGTAGGGACGCCATTCATGTCCCCGCCACGACCGCCGCCGCTATCGGTTTCGGGAAACTGACCGCTGGACGTGTCGAGATAGTTCCCGCCTCGACCACCCATGCCCATGTAGCCGGGGCCGCCGCCTCCGCAGCCGCCGTTGGCGTCCCGACCGGACCCGCCAGAGCCTCCCTGACCGCCGCCGCCGCCCAAGGTCGTATGGTAGAGCGTGCTCCCTCGACCGGCTCGGATCAGATAATCCGTGCCCCGCCGAATGTGCGTCTGCGTCGCGGGAAGGCCTGGGATGATCGGCGATGCATTGCGGACCGAGGACCCAACCAGCACCTCAAGGATCTCGCCGGGCGTGACGGCGATCTTGTTTCGCCAGTGCAGGTTCCCGGCCGTGCCGCCCGTGAAGGGGGAGACGTTCGAGCCAGGCAGGCCGGCGGCGATCCCAACCGCGTTGATCTCGAACACGCCATCGGGGACCGTGAAGTGGTAAACGCCAGGGCCCGTAGGGCCATATTCGACCTGGCCGGGAGCGGTGATCCCGCCCACGGAGGTCATCATGCGACGGGCGAGGCTCATGCGGGGAAGAACCCAGAGAAGCTGTAGCAGACGCGCCCACCGGCGTTGCGCGTGGTGAAGTGCAGGAGGTTTTCGGCGCCGACGTCGTCGGAGAGGGAGGGCACGATGTTGTTCAGCGCCTTGAAGGCCGCCCCGAAGTCGTAGGTCGCGCCGCCTGCGGCGACGAGCCAGAGCGAAAGCGTCTGCTGGTCAGTTCCAGGCGACCAGCCGGTGATGACCAGGGAAGTGATGTTCTGATCCCACGGAACGACCCAGATTGAGGCCTGCGAGGCGTTGAGCGTCAGCACGCCCGCTGCGATGGCCGCCGTCGCCACCTTCTGCCGATCGACGACGCCGAGCACCGGCTGGGCGCCGATATTGTCGCGGGCCTGCTTCTGGGCGGCCTCGGCGAAGGCCTGCGCCGTGGCGGTGTTCAGATAGGTCGACGGGTCGAAGCCGGCGATCTCCTGCGCCTGGTCGCGGTATTCCTTGGCCTGGTCGCGGTACTGCAGGGCGAGATTGCGGGCGTCGATCGCCGCGGCAAGAGCGATCTCTGCGCCGCCCTCGGCCTCTTCCGCGCCCTCTTGCGCCGCAACCGCTGCTGCGATGGCCGCGTCCATGTCACCGAACTTCTGGGCGATCTCCTCCGAGGCGATCTGCGCAGCGATGGCCGCGTCGGCCGCCGTGTTGGCGATGTCGGCGCTCGAGATCAGCGCGTCCTTGACGGTCTGGACGTTCGTATAGGTCGCGATGTTGGCGTCATGGAGCTGGTCAGACCAACCGACGTCGAACGTGTCCTCCTCGTCGGCCCAGATTTGCGGCCAGCGCCCGCCGCTGTCGGAGCGGATCGGGAACTCGTGAGGGATGGTCAGGGCCGGGTCGGTGTAGACCGTCGCCGGCACGCCCCCGCTGCTCGGCATGTAGAACCGAAATAGGCCGGGGAGCGCACGCCCGTTCGCATCGCGCGAGGGCATGGCGCCGGCAACGATTATCTGGCGAGCGGCCATCGTCGTTCCTTGGACTGATGTGAAGGGGAAGAAATCGCCCGCAGAAGACGCGGGCCGCGTATTTCGGATTCCGCCCGCCTCGGCCATATTGCGACCCATGGGCGAGAGACGGCGCGTCATCGACGCAGAGTTTGAAGTGGTCGGGGGACCGCTCCGGGTCGGTGACGAGCATCCGACGCAGAAGGGCTGGTATCTGACCGACAAGGTCGACCGTCACGGCAACACGCTTTGGTATAAGCCGCCGTCGGCCTTCTCGAGGTGGGTGCGCCGGGTGGCGCTCGTGCTGTTCTGCCTGGCGATGGCGCTGGGGATCTTGGGGATGTTCCTTGAGACCCCCAAGGACGAGAACCCCTATCGCGCCGAGCGCCTTCGCGTGCTCGAAGAGGCCCGGCGCAATCCGATCAATTGAGGACGTCGTAGGCCTCGGGCCGCCCTTCGATGTAAGCCTCGACGCCACGCCGAGGGACCGTTCGCTCGCCGGCCGTCCTGGCGCCACCCTGGTTGATGATCTGAAGCAGCCAGTTGGCCGTGTCGGGCCCTGACTGCGCCTCGATCCTCTCCAGCAGCGCGTCTAGCATCCTCGGGTCCGTGGAAAGGTCGGCCACCGCCTGGGCGTCGGCGTCGTTCAGGCCGGCGGTCTTCAGCCGGTTGAAGATCGCCCCGACGATAGCCCGACGGCCACCAGCGGCCGTCTGCACCGCTCCCGCCAACCTGCCAACGTTCTCGGCGTCCTGCGTGCGCAGTTGGGTCTGCGAGCCCGTACGCGGGGCGACGTCGGCCATGTCGCGTGTGACCCGCGCTTCGGCCGCCATGGCCCTTTCGAGGCGCTCGGCGTCCTCAGGGCCGAGGAGCGCGCGGTTACGCATCCGCTGCTCGGGCGCATCGGCCAGCTTGCGGGCCACGCCAGGGGCGGCGCTGGGGTTCTCGCCCGACGCCCGTTCGATCGCGCGTCGAGCAGTCGCCCGGGCCAAGTCGTTGCCCGGCTGACCGGGGCCGGGAATGTCCGCGACGAACTCGTCGGTGTTCCGGGCCAGGAAGTCCTCACCGCGTTCGGCCGCTTCCAGGCGCCGGCTCTCCAAGCCGAAGTCGTCGAGCGCCTGGCGATAGCCCGGCACGTTGTCGGCGGCGTTGCTGCGAACCGCCCGAGCCATGTCGCCGAGGCTGCGGGCCATCCGGTTGCGCCCGGCGCGAGAGGCCGCATCAGCCGCGTCGAACAGCGCCTCGCTGATGCTCTGGGCCATCCCGACGCTGATCTCGACGCCGCCCGGATTGTCGAGCACTTCGCCGGCCAGCCGGTTCAGCTCGGCGCCCACCTCGCGCTCAGCGGGGTCCAAGGACCGCAGCGAGGCCGCGGCGGCGTCCCTGATGGCCGCGCGCCCGTCCTCTGAGCGCAGCGCCATCACGGCGTCCTCCGTCAGCGCCACACGATCGTTGCGGACCGCGCCGAACTGCTGATTGCCCTGCAGCGTGCGGCCGCGCGTCGTGGCCTCGGCGATCTGCGCGGGCGTGCGGGGATCTTCGGAGATGACGCGGCGCGCCTGCTGGCCCATGCGGTCGGGAAGGTCGAGCGCGGACGCCTCGGCGCGACGCTGCACGGTCTCTCTTGCCGGTGTCATCCGCGAGGCCGCGGCACGCACGAAGCCCCGGCCGCTCTCGTCGGTGACGTTGACGAAGCTCGGATCGGCCCCAGCCTCGCGCAGCTCGGCCAACCGGCCACGAAGCTGGTTCATGTTGGTGCGGCCGCGCAGCGCGCTGGCGGCGCGCTCGATGGGCTGGGCGAAGCGGGTCCGGAGCGTATTGACGCCCCTTCCGGCGGCTGCGGCCACAGGTATCGCCGCGGCCCCCACAGCCCCGCCCACGAGCGCGCCTATACCCGCTTCAGGAAGTCGCTCCATGGCCGTGCCTTCGGCGTTGCCGGCGGCGCCAAGGGCGCCGTAGGTCGCGCCTGCGCCGATCGCCCTCAAGGCGTTCGGGACGCCCGCTGCGACGCGGCCGAGATTGACGACAGGGCCAAGGGCGAGACCAGCGCCGAAACCGGCCACCTGGCCCGCTCGGCGCGACCAGGGCACGTCCAGGCGGTCGAGGTCGTCGATCGCCCGCTCTTCTTCAATGATCCGGTCCCGAGCCTCGCCGTAAGTCTCGCCTCCGGGCATGAGCGCAGGCAGGCCGCCCACCACGCCCGAGAGTTCATCCGCAAAGCCCGCCGTCATCATGTCGGCCGCGCCGCGCACCCCTGCGTCGATGCGGCGGAGGGGCGGGTTCATGTTGCGGCGCTTGGCGATGCGCTCGGAGATCCCGCCCTCGCTCTCGACCTCCGGTTCATCGAACTGGTCGAAGGGGTTCGCCGCACGCGCTTCTCGGGCATGCGACGACGGACGCTTGGCGGGCGCGGCCGGTTCTTCGTCGAACTGATCGAACGGGTTGCTGCTCATTTGCCGAGGACCTTTGCGGCTGCGCCGGCGCCGTACTTGCGATCGAACGCGCCGCGAAGATTGGGATTGGCGCGCAGATACTCGACCGCGGAAGCGGGCGGGCCCGACTTTGCGCGGTTTGGATTCGCGCGCGGATCAGTAAGGACCTGCCATTTGTCCGGCGCGCCATATTCCTGATCGTAGGCTCGGCGCCCTGCGCCATAGAGGCGACGCAACGCGGTATCGCGCGCTTTCGCCTTCTGCCAGAGCACCTGCGGGCTATCCCTGAAGCTGGGGATGTACATGTTGCCGTAGGTGATCAGCTCTTGGTAGGTTACGGCCGCGCCGGTATCCTTGCGGAGGATGGGCGCGAGGAACTCCAACGATGCTTGGAGGAATTGTCGGTCCTGATCGCTCCGTCCGACAAAGACGACCATCCCGTTTTCACCGGGTTTCACGAGGTCTTCGAGAGGGCTCTGAGGCTTGTAGATCCCGCGACGGGCCAAATCGTTCATGCGGTCGTTGCCGCCGAATGCCGCGTAGGTGAGCGAAGCGTTGTTGATCTGCCCTTCCGTGGGCGGACGCTCCGACTTGCCCTCAGCGAGGCGGCTGACCTGGCCCTCGGGGCTCACCTGATATTGGCCGTCGGTCGGCAAGCCCATGTCCGCCTTTTCGGCGGCCGAGAGCATGCGATAGCCCTTCTTCTCCGGCTTGGGAGCGCTTCCGGGGAGCGAGCGACGATAGCGGCCACTTCCAGAGGGCGGCGGGGGCGTGTCGCCGGTGGCCGCGACCTCGTAGGACTGGCCGTCGCGCTCCATGTGCGCCAGGACGTTGTCGGCGTAGGATCGGGTCTTCGGCCCCCAAAGGTTTTGGTCGGGGCCGCCGTGGTAACGCATCAGCGCCATGCGCAGGTTACCGTCGTACTCGTCGAGACCTTCCTGCAGATAGGCCTGACCAAGGCGGCGCTGGTACGCGAGGGCGGTATCCGTGTCGCCGCGCATGAGGTCCGGACGCCAGGGAACGCCCAGCTTGCGCGCCATCGCCTCGGCGGTCTCCGGAAGCATCTGCGTCGAGCCAAGGGCGCGGCCGTACTTTGTCTGCGGCCCGATGGCGTTGCCGTTGCCGCCGCTCTCCTGCTTGATGAGCGCCGGCATGACTTCTTCGGCGCTCGTCGGAGCCATGGAGAGCATGCCGGTTCCCCGCGGCAGGCCGGAGGGGTCTTTGCTTGGCGCCGAGCGGCCATCTAACCCGCTGGTGTACGGATTCTGCTCGCCCTCCGGCGCGGGCGCCTCGCCGTCTTCCCAACTGTTGAGGTCTACCCAGCGGGTGCCGCCGTTTTCGTCGGTCAGCTCCTTCCACTCTGGACGATGACGGCCGGCGACCTCCTTGACAGTCTCGCCAGTCGAGGTGTCCACCGCCTTATAGCCGCCGAGACCGTCGCCGATGATCTGCAGGCCACGTGCGCGCGCAGAGGCCGCGCCCAGCATCATCAGGGTTTCGCGCGGCTTGGTGCTGAGTTGGCTGCGGAGCTGCTCGATCTCCTCGGGCGTCTCGCCGTGCTCGGCCAGGCCCTTCGCGAAGAACTGGTCGAAGTTGGCGACCGTGCGCGCCGGGTCATCGCCCTTGTCGTTCAGCGTCAGGAGCCGGTTCGCCATGTCGCCGAAATAGGTGAGCGCCGCCTCGCGCTTGGTGCGGTCAGCCTCCTGGCGATCCTTCTCCTGCAATTGCCCATAGCGGGAGACCTGCGCGGCCTCCTCGTTCAGGCCGGCTGCTGCAAGCTCCCCGGCGCTGGCGCCATAGTCGCCGCCTGCCAGGGCGTTTCCCGCCCGCAGCCTCGCCCGGTTCGTGCGAAGGGCGTTGCCGGTCTCGAAGCCCTTGGTGAAGGCGTCGGGGTCACGACGGTAGTTGTCCGCAATGTTGATCATCACGACTTCCGATTGGTTTTGGTCTTGAGGGAGTTCACGACGCCGGTTTGGCCGCCGAACGAGCTCGCCAGCCCGCCGAGGTTCTGAAGCACGCCGCTCCATATATTGCCCTGCGCCAGGGCGTTGCCCGCCCGGGCCTCGCCGATGTTCTCCAGGCCGGCCGCTTCCGCCGCGCCCAGGCCGTTGATGGAGTTCGTCGTGGTGTTGAGGGCGGTTTGGCCGATTCCGGTGAGGCGGAAGATGTCATCCGTCCCGCGGTCGTAGCGATCGGTGAGGTAGCCGCGGTCGCCTTCGTACTCGGAGCGCGCGATCTTGTAGGTGTCCAACCACTGCTGGTAGGCGTTGTTGCGCTCTTGGTCGTAGAAATTATAGGCCGTCTGCTGGCCGCGATCCTGAAGCCGCTTGAGCGCCGCGCCGGACTGCAAGGCGCCCGTCGCCGAGGCGTTCGCCATGACCTGGCCGGAGCCCTGCTCCTGCGCGAACTGGTAGGCGGGGTTGTCCTTGAAATCGTCGATGTCGAAGGAGAAGGCCGGCGGCGGCGTCCACGTGGGATCTTCGACGTTCCCGAAGTAGCCGTTGAGTGCGTTGGTCGTGGTCCCTGAAGTCGCCGGAGCGCTGGACGCCGCCGGGTCAGGTGCCGGCGCGTCCACCACCTGGGAGGGCGAGCCCGGTCGCTTCTCGTACTGACCATGCTGGTTGTAGTGCCACTGCGCGAAGGCCTGCGGCGTCGCGTCGATGCCGAGGTTGTTCTTGATCGCGTTCGGGGAGAGCCGCTGAAACTCGGCCAGGACGTCGGGATTTGCGGCGAGATATTCGTCAGCGTTGAATGCGCCCCCTCGGGTCTGCTGGGGGGCGATCCCGGTGTTTGTCGGTAGGCCGAAGCGCTGAGCTAGGGCGTTGAGACCGGCATTGTAGGCGGCGACGCCCGGGGCCTGTAGCTGCTGGGTCTGATTGACGGCGCGCTCGCGCGCGTGCTGCGCCTGTTCGTTGGAGGTCTCTAGAGCGTCCTTCGCTCGGTCGGCCGCACCGGAGTTGATGACGCCGCCCAATAACGACGAGCCGGCGGAAATGAGTTCAGCGATCATGTCGGCCCCTAGGAGGTGAAGGCTTTGAGGGTTTTCAGGTCCGCGATCTGCGCGGCGACGTGCTGCGAGAGGACCTGAAGATGGGTGAGAGCCGCCTGGATCTGCGCCTGGTTGTAGGTGGCGCTGGCCGTGGGGGCGGCATAGGTGGCGAAGGTAGCGCGGCTGACCGTGCCGGTTGGACTTCCCCAGCCCGGCATAAGGCCGGTTCGGACGTAGGTGTCGGGGGGAATCGGCGAGCTCCCGCCGCTCGCACCGACCAAAGCGGCGACGAACCTTTGAAACTCCGGTGTCGGCCGGCCGAAGCCGTCGACGATCGGCACATCATGGGCCAAGGCCTGCTTGAAGAGCGCCATCAGCGGTAAGCCTCGTTGTAATCGGCGTTGCGGACGGTCACCGGCTCGGCGGTCTCCCAGAGGAACAGCCGGTTCTGGCGCCGGATCATGCCAAGCTGCATCCACTGGACCTGAAGCGTGCGCTCGCCCTGGCGGCCGAGTTGGGCCGGAAGCCAGTCGCCGTACTCGAAGCCCCCATCGTCCGAGATCGCCATCCAGACGGTCGGATCGTCATCGGGCGATACGGCCTGGCCGACGCTGCAGTTCAGCACGACGTTGTTGCAGCGGACCGCAGCGCCAGGATTGGCGAGCACGCCCGACCAGCGAAAGACGATCAGCTCGCCAGCATCCTTCTTGATGGCGTCCGAGAACTCCCAGATCGTCCCAAACTCGTCGTCGCCGAAGAGCGGCTGATCGGACGGCCCGATGGTCGAGACCGCGCCGCGGAACAGTTCCCGCTCGTAGCTGGTCCACTCGTCCCAAAAGCCGGTGGAAAGATCGCAGGCGTAGGAGCCTTGGCCGGGTAGGTGCAGGACGTAGAACTCGCGGCCGATCCACCTGGCCGTGGTGGCGTAGAGCGCACCCGTGGCCTTCTTGATCAGCTCCTCGATCCCATAGTCGCTGATGCGGACGGGATTCGGCGCCAGGCGGTAGACGACGCCGTCGGCCCCGACCCAGCACATGGTTTCATTGCCGGCGACAGTCAGCTTTTGGCAGGTGTCGATGTCCTTGCAGCCGATCCCGAAGATGCGGCCGTTGATCCGCTGGAACGGCAGATCGAGGTCGCCGGTCGGTTGCCAGGGCTCCAGGGAGAGCCGGCCGACCAGCCAGAGAACGTCCCCGATCACCTTCAGCGTAGTCGTGTTGTCCGGCTGGCTCTCGGCCGTCGCATAGTCGAGCGGGTCGATCGTGGTCCCGCCGATGGCCGACCAGTAGAACCGGCCAGAGTTCGCCATCTGGAAGAGGAAGTAGGAGTTGAGGGTATCGACCGCGACGACATGCTGATCGTCCGGCGTGGCGATCTCCGTTAGGGTCTCGCCGTCCGTCGAATAGACCTTCTCCCCGCAGGCCAGGACGACGGTCGTAGGGTTGCCCGCCGCCGACATGCGCCCGGCGCCAGTGACCGCCCCGATCAGCGTTGGCGTGCCGATCCCATCGGCTGACGGCTCGACCCGATAGAGGTCGCCGGCCGAAAGCGCGAGGATCCGATCTTGGATCACGCCGCCCTGACGGAAGAGGCCACGCACCGGTCCGCCCCCCACCTTGGCGAACTGCATCAGCCGGGGACGCGGTATGAGCGCCACCTGGTCGCGCAGGTTCGCAGGTGTCTTCTCGTAGAACATGTTGCGCAGCCGCGAGGGCGGCAGGTCGGCGCGCTTGTACGCGCTCAGACCGAGCGGGATGGCAGGCATGTCGTTTTCCTGAAGGTCAGCCGCCGTTCCAGGCCGAGAAGCCGGCCGGGACCGCGCCAGCGAAGGCTGATGCGCCGAAGTTGAAGTTCAGCGTCAGACCGTTCTGATAGATCGAGTAGGCCGGGTAGATGAGGCCCTCACCGCTGACCATGGTTGCGGGAAGCACCTCGCCCCCAACATTCGTCGAGGGGTCGGCGAAGCTGCGGCCGTTCCAGTTTCCGGCGCCGACGCTGCACCAGAAGCGGTTTTCGTCCAGATCGACGGCGAGGCGCGCCACCGCGGCCGGCGTCGTCCAGGCCTGGGCTGTCGCCCCGGTGACGTTGTAGCCGATACGCACCTGCCCGCTGCTCAGATAGCCGACGCTATTGTCGTCGAGGTTCAGGTAGTTGGTCACCGTCGCAGCGGCGTTAGCGAGGCCCATGAAGAGGTATCCGCCGGTCGCGTTCGTCGTGCAGTTGGCCTCGAAGTACCACTTGCCTTCATTGCGCCCGACCGTCGCGCGCCCGGTGCGCCACATATTGCTCGCCGCGGTCCGGGTGGCCTGAAGGCCCGAGGACGCGACCGTTAGGTCGGCGTGCTTGTCTGTCGTGCTCAGGAGGGTGTTCACGCCGCCAGCCCCCTCGGCCAGGAGCGCTGCGAGAATGCCCGTCACGTGAGCCCTGCCCCGCTGATCATCCAGACGTTGGCCGCCACCATCATCAAGGTCGCGACGCCATTGGCCGCCAGATTGCGATTGGCCGAGGCCGGGGTCTTGCCCGCCCAATAGAGGCTGACGCCGGCCGCGCAGTTGATCGCCAGCGCCGCTGAGGCAGGGCCGTTGACGATGACGATCGCCGTTTCGGTCGTGAAGGCCACGTCAGCGACCGGCGGGATGGTGATGACGTGCCCGGCGACGTTGGAATCGTGCAGCAGGCGCTTTCCGACATCGACCAGTGCAAGGGTGTAGTTCGCCGCCTTGCTGTCCTGGGGAATGCCGAGATAGCCCAGCGTCCGGCCGCCGGCTGTCGGAAGGGCGGTGAGCTCCATGCGCCCGCTGCTGCGCCGGACGATGACCGGCGTGTCGACCAAGGCGCCGGCGTCGTCATAGCGGCCAAGCGACCAATCCGAGCCCGCGCCTGCGCCGGTTTCAGCGGTGGCGTTCGCACTGATGGTCCAGCGCGCCGCCGCGCCGGTCTGGAAGACGAGTTGGCGGGCGCTTCCGGCCGCCCCGGCGATTCCCACAGGCCCGGAGAAGGTGTCGCCGGCAATGTCGGCCGGTATGAAGCCGAGCGCGTCCGTGACCTGCTGGGCGGTCAAGTTCTCGATGTCGCCGGGCGGTCCCTTGGGGATCTTGAAGTCGAAGACGGCGGCCTCGGGCGTGCCGCTGTTGGTCACTTCGGCGGGCTGGCCGGGATCCACTGTCTCGACGGTGCCGATGGAGATGGTCGCCGCGTCGCCGTCCTGGCCGGGCGGACCTTCGGGGCCGGGGCCACCCGGCGCGCCCGGCTCACCCGGAGGCCCAGGCGGGCCCGGAGGCTGAGAAACCGCGCTCGTGCCCGGGACCTGGGGCGCGACGGCGCTTCCGGCCTTGCCGAAGGATGGAACGACGACCTTCACCACCAGTCGCCCCCGCTGTCGTAGCCATAGCCCTTGTCGGACATGATGACGTAGTCGGGCGATGATCTTCGCGCGGCGCCAGGCCATTTGCTCAAGGTCGCAGCCGTGAAGGTCGGCGTATTCCGCCTCTTCCTCGTCCAGGCTGAAGCCCTCGGGAACGGGCCGGCGGTAGCCGTCTTCCCAGAACCACGGCACGAAGATCAGTTCGTAGTCGCCAAGGCCGCGCATGGCGTCCATCGAGCGCTCGTAGAACTCTCCAGCTAGGCCGTTGCCGGTGCTCTCCAGAATGATCTCGGTGTCGGGCTCATCTGGTACGGCCTGGATCGAGCCGGCGAAGTGATCGGCGGCATTGGGCCAGAAGGCGACCTCCGAGCCGTGATACATCTGGATCGTGTTTGAGCGGCCCGTGGCCTTTGTGCCGGCGGTCGCCACCTGATAGCCGCTGTCGAGAAGCGGGAAACTGAGCTCCTTGGCGTTCGAGGCGCCGGTGGCCGGCTTCACCAGCGCCGGACAATTCTCGTGATAGCGCTCGACCATCCCGAAGAGGTTGTCGGTCGCAGTCTGCTCGTGGGTCAGGATTCCGACATCGCTGCCGCCAGACGCGAGCGCGTCGAGGCGTTTGCCATCCTTGAAAAGCTTTGTTGAGAGCGTCGATCGACGAATGCGCAGTCGTTCGCCCACGGCATCGCATCGTCTGATGAAGGCGGTGAGCCGGGCTCGCCGTGGCGGGTGATGTTCGCTGATGTGCCAGCGGAGCTCATCGAGCGGTCCTCAGTACATTATCCGGTGCATCTGCGGTGGCGCTCCAAGGAGACTGTGCTCCGCGACTTTCTCGTCCCGCCCTCGGAGCGAGCACGCATCGGCGACTTGGTTGAAACGTGGTCGCCGATCATTTCCGAACGGATCGCCAACGACACTGAGGAGGACGACGAGGAGCTCGATGACGCCTTCTACGCCGCCGAGGTGGCCCTGTATGGCACTCCTGCACCGGACGCGAAGACGGCTCTGCTCAAGGCGGCGCTCTTAGAGAAGGATATCGACGAGAACGGTTACGGGTTTGATGACGCGGGGCGGGTCAGCTTCAAGCTGAGTTCGCACTACGAAGATCGCCGGGTGGTCTGGCAGTTCGTCGATCTGCTCCACGCAGCCGGGATGGGGCACCCCATTCTCGAACTCGCGGACTTCTCCCCTCGCGAATGGATCACCGGCTTTGAGAGCGAGGGTGGTATCGTCTCGTATCCCTCCGACGGCCGCCTCTTGCTGCTGCATCCCGAGACCCCAAAAGGGCGCGGGCAGATGAACGACCTCGCGTCGTGCCCGTGGAAAGTGCGCGCAGTTTATCTGGCGGCAGAGAAGCGCCGGTACGAAGGGGGCGACCCCCTCGTCGACTATCATGGCCACTGGGGTCGTGATGACCGACGCGCAGGCGCCGCAAAGGCAAAGCGCCGCCTCGGCAGTGGGCTTGTTGTGACCTTCACCGACGAAGGCGGCAAACCTGCGCCGGTAGTCACTCCGGTCGATCTTCACTGGGGGCTCTTCGAATGAATGCCCTCACCGACACCGCGGCGACGGAGATCACGCAGATCTACGGCTCGCTCGATGGCCTCTTCGACGCCATCATCGAGCTTGATGCGCGACCGCGGCGCCGGCCGCTGGCGCGCATCATGAACGCCGCGGAGCTGATCGACAGCGCTTACGCTGAATTGTCGATGACTGAGCCTCAGCGGTTCGCCAGCCGCCTGAGCTGTGATCCTGTGCGGGAAGCCCTCTGCTACGCCGTGCGCCAGCTTGGAAGGCGCCTCCACGAGATCGGAGGCATGCGCGCTATGCACGATGCCATGGTCCACATCGAAGAGATCGCGCCTGATGACGGGGGGCGCCGGGTGAGCCGCCATTCGGATGAGGTGCTGCGCAGGCTCTTCATCCATCGGACTTCCGATGAGTGGCGACGGGTCAAATAGTACGGCCGCGGAGACGATCTTCGATCGGAGCTGGCGCAAGCGCTCGCCAATCGTGAGGCGATCGAGGCGATCCAGGCGTTAGAGATCGTCTAGGCGCTACCGCTGGGCGTGTCGGCCGGCGGCCATCGCCGATGGAGGGCGGTCATGTCGGTGAAGATCAAGCGTATCTACGAGCCGTCGGATAAGGCTGACGGGCTGCGCGTCCTGGTCGACCGGCTGTGGCCGCGCGGCGTACGCAAGGCCGACGCGCATGTCGACGTCTGGCTGAGGGAGGTGGCGCCCAGCGACGAACTGCGCCGCTGGTTCGGCCACGAGCCGGAGCGCTGGGACGAGTTCCGCGTGCGATATGGCGCCGAGCTCGACGGCAACGCCGCCTTTGCGGAGCTGCGCGGACTGGCGCGGGGGCCGACGACGCTGCTCTATTCCGCCAAGGACGAGGCCCACAATCAGGCGGTCGTGCTGGCCGAACGCCTGAAGGCGGGGTGAGCGGATCGGCCAACTGCGCGGTCGGCCAATGGCGAGGCGATCCTGAATATCGCGCCGCGTCGGAACGGAATTCGCCGGTTGGGGGTTTCCCCCGGCATGGTCGAGCTGGACGCTTCAGACTTCGAGACCCTCAAGGGCATTCAAGCCTATGGCGGGCTGGTGATCGTCACTCACCGGTGCGGGCTGCCGGTGCCCGGAGCGGCCAGTGCGATGGCCTGGGCCGAAAGCCTCTGTGCCGAGGGGCTTCTCCTCCACCGCCAGCCCCGGCAAGCCGCCGGCCTCAGTTCCGTCGCCTATGGGCTCACCCCGACCAGCGACCGGCTGTTGCTCTCCCGTTCCTGACGCGCCGCCGTCAGCCATTTTTGGCTGCGGAGCGCAAAAAAAAGCCTTGTGCATGAGGGGCTTGCAGAGCGGGCCCGGCCCGGGCGCTCTATTGCAGAGCTGAAAAAAGTGACGCCGCGGCCCAAAAGGTCGGTGATCGCCCGGCCATTGGCTCCACAAGCACGCCTCTGGCGAGATGCGTCCAGGGGCCCAGCGGCCTGACGGGGCGTCGGCGCGCTCGCCCGCGGAATCGCAAGCGTTGCCTATGGGGCTCCCATCTCGGCCGAAATCAGGCGCGTCCAGGCCCGGTGCGCCTTCTTTCCTTCCTGCGAACGACCCGAGGTTGACGCTCCGGCGCCTTTTTCCCGGGAGCGCTGCATTCCGGCCACACTCGTTATGCGGGTGATTTTCGACAATAAAATCTCGGCGTACGAAAAGTTTGAGGTTCTGGAATGATCCAAACGCCGTTTTCTTCCATCCAAGGGTTGTAAAGTTATTTAAAACCAAGAAGTTATAAACTTATATGTCCGGTATGTATATTTTTCGGAGCGGCGGTATGCGCGCCAGGTATTAATCTGACTGTTATGTCAAAAATCTAGACCGATCCGGCTCAAGTTTCAACTTCGTAACCCTAGAAATATGCCTAGCGCCCGCGGCGAGCGTCCTCCATTGATCGCCATACTCGGACTTAGACAGGCGCCACATTTCAATCGAGGCGCGGCGTCCGAGTGGGAAAGGAAACGCTTATGTTGAAGAGCAGATATTTCTGCAGCGGGTCGATTTTCGCCGTCGCCTTGGCGCTGGGGGTTTCGGGCGCCGCCGCGGCTCAAGAGAGCGGCGGCACTGTTGAGGAAGTGGTCGTCACCGGCTCATTCATCGCCGGCACGCCTGAGGACGCAGCCCTGCCGGTCGACGTGATCGGGACCAAGGAGCTGGAGGCCCGCGGCTCTCCGACCATGGTGCAATTGATTAAGACCATTCCGTCGTCGGGCGCCGTCATTGGTGAAAACAACCGCTTCGGCGGTGGTTCGGGCGCCGCCAGCATCAACCTCCGCAACCTGAACTCGCCGTCCACCGGCTCGCGCACCCTGGTGCTGTTCAACGGCCGCCGCGTGCCGGTCTCGCCGCAGAGCCTGAACTCGGTCGACATCAACCTGCTGCCGACGGCCGCGATCGGCCGCGTCGAGGTGCTGAAGGACGGCGCGGCCGCCACCTACGGCTCCGACGCCATCGGCGGCGTGGTCAACTTCATCACCCGCACCGACCTCGACGGCTTCGAGCTCAGCGGCCAGTACCAACTGATCGACGGTTCCGACGGCGACTACGACGTCTCCGCCGCCTGGGGCAAGAAGTGGGACAACGCCGACGCCTTGATCACGGTCGGCTATCGCCACCGTTCCAAGCTGCCGATCTTCGAGCGCGACTGGGCGATCCGCACCGGCGTCGACGGCTTCCGGGAAAACCCGCTGGGCGGCTGGGCCAGCACCGGCAACCCCGGCCAGTATAATGTCATCACGGCCACCACGCCGCACCCGAACGGCGGCTTCCAGACCGCTACGCTCGGCGCGGGCCTGCCGGACATCGGCTGCGCGGCCAACGGCGGCGCGCCCTTCAACATCTCGACCGTCATCGGCGCGCGGACGATTACGCCGGACGCCAATTCCTGCCAGTTCCAGTACACGACCTTCGATAACCTGGTCGAAAACGAAGATCACTTCCAGGCGTACGGCAAGTTCAACTTCGACGTGACCGACACCCTGTCGGCCAATATCGAAGTGCTCTACGCGATGCACGACACGCCCAACCAGAGCTGGGCCGTGACCGGGCCGAACCAGTTCCCGACGCCGCTCTCGGTCGGCGGGACCTCGCCGATGCCGGCGACCCCGTCTTCGGACCAAGGCCGCTTCTATATCCCCAACACCAACCCCGGCCTCGCCGCCCTGATCGGCCAGGTCAACGCGGCCAACTGCAACGGCGCGGTCCTGCCCTACGGCATCGACGCGGCGAGCTGCCTCACGGCGCTGAATCAGGCCCGGACGTCCGCTGCGATCGCCGCCCAGAACGGCGTCGTGGCCAGCCAGACCTCCTGGCGTCCGATCGGCTTCGGCGGCAACCCGTACACCGAGGACAAGCACGCCCACTACAGCTACAAGGTCGACACCTTCCGCGTGTCGGGCGGCTTCAAGGGCGAAGCGCCGCTGGGCATCAAGTGGGATACTGCTCTGACCTATCAGCAGCAGGACTACACCCGCGTCCAGGAAGACATCTCGGTCAACCGCCTGCAGCAAGGCCTCAGCGGCTTCGGCAGCCGCGCCGGCGCCGCCGACCAGTGCACCGCGGCGGAAACCGCCAACTGGACCACCAACGCCGGCAACGCGGCGATGGGCTGCTACTACTTCAACCCGTTCGCCAACGCCTTCGCCGAAAGCCTGGCCCAGGTCGGTCCGAACCCGTTCTACATCGCCAACTCGACCATCCCCGGCTTCAACGACGCCGCGGCTGCGCGTGGCGAGCTGGTCGACTGGATGGACGAGCGTCTGGTCAACCGGATGCAGAACCGCCTGTTCGTGGCCGATGTGATCCTGAACGGCGAACTGCCCCTGGAACTGGCCGGCGGTTCGATCAAGTGGGCCGGCGGCGCTCAATACCGCTACGACCAGTACAAGCAGAACCCGGAAGTCCTGCACGACGTCAACGCGACGCCTTGCGTGGACTCGCCGCCGTTCGGCGACGGTCAGCCCTTCTGCCTGGTTCCGACCGGTCCCTACCTCTTCAACGCCAACAACGAGCAGTACAACGTCTCGCGTGAGATCATCTCGGTCTTCGGCGAAACCTTGCTGCCGATCACCGACGATCTCGAGCTGACCCTCGCGGCCCGCTACGAGACCTACGGCGACCAGGGCGAAACCTTCAATCCGAAGGCTTCGGTCCGTTGGCAGGCGGTTGACTGGCTGGCGCTCCGTGGCTCGGTGGGCACCACCTACCGCGCTCCGTCGGCGATCATCACCACCGACAACTTCAGCCGCGGCCTGACCAACGCCAACGGCACCTGGCGCGCCAACGACCAGTACGGCAACCCCGACCTGGATGCTGAAACCGCCTTCACCTACAGCATCGGCGCCATGGCCGACTTCGGCGCGTTCCGCGCCACGGTCGACTACTGGAGCTTCGATTTCGAAGACCAACTGGTCCTCGAAAACGCGAGCGAAATGCTGGCGGCAGCCTTCCCGGCCTCGGGTCCGAACGTGTGCACCAGCACCGATCCGGCCTATGTGGCGCTGCGCTCGCGGTTCACCTTCACCGACGCCGGCTGCGGCCGTGCGAACGTGCAGTCGTACCGCACGAAGTACATCAACGGCGGCAAGGTGAAGACTTCGGGCATCGACTTCCAGGCGAACCTGGATGTCGGCGATGTGTTCGAGGGCGCCCTGACCACCGGCTTCGACGGCAGCTACCTGCTCGAGTACGACGAAAGCCCGTACATGATCGAGGGGGTTCCGACCTCGAAGGGCGTGCAGAAGCGTGCGGGCACCTTCCGCGCGTCGATCTTCACCGGCTACAACCGCCTCCGGGCCAATGCGTACGTCAACTGGGCGCGTGGCATCCACAACCTGCGTTGGCAGATGCGCTACATCAGCTCGACGACCCAGACCGACAGCAACTCGATCGGCCTGGCCATCGCCACCAAGCAGAGCACCAAGATCCCGGAATACTGGCAGCACGACCTGACCTATCGGGTCGAACTGCCCTGGGACACCACCCTGACCGCGTCCGTGCAGAACATCTTCGACGAAGATCCGCCGTTCGCGATCGGCACCCAGTACAGCTATGACCCGGGTAGTGCGAACCCCCTGGGCCGCGTCTTCGCCATCGCCGCGAAGAAGCGCTTCTAAAGGTTGCGGGGAGGGCCGTCTCATTCGAGGCGGCCCTTTGCCGTTTTCCGGCCTTCTTGGCCCCGGTATGCGTAGGTTCAAGCCGTCCGCCGGCCCAAAGCGAGGCTTTCCTGCAACAGTTTGCGACCATCGTTATCGCAATGACGGACCGTCATCCGTCCGTCGGGTAAACCGAACGCCGTCCGGATCGCGGCCGGCCAAATACCTGCTTTCCCCAGCGAAACCCAACCCAGCAAAGGCTTTCCGTGTATAACGGCGAAGCTCTCATACTCCCGCCATAGTCGAGTGAACGGCGTTCAGTCGCGCCAACATGGCGCCGTGGATTTGTAGACAACGGTATGTTGCGGCCCTGAAAAATGGTGGCGCAGCCTTACGCCGCGTCGGATGATCCTTCTGCTCAAGAGTCTAGAGCTCCCGCGTCAGACGGGGGCGGCTCTCGAGGGGGAAGGAAACCAATGTTGAAGAGCAGATATTTCTGCGGCGGCTCTCTATTGGCTGTCGCCCTGGCGATTTCCGCCACATCGGCGCAGGCCCAGCAAGCGTCCACCGTCGAGGAGGTGGTCGTCACCGGGTCGTTCATCGCGGGTACGCCGGAAGACGCGGCCGTGCCGGTCGACGTGATCGGCTCCAAGGAACTGGAAGCCCGCGGTTCGCCGACGATGGTCCAGTTCATCAAGACCATTCCGTCGTCGGGCGCGGTGATCGGCGAGAACAACCGTTTCGGTTCGGGCTCGGGCGCGGCCACCATCAACCTGCGCAGCCTGAATTCCGCGGCCACCGGCGCGCGCACCCTGGTGCTCTTCAACGGACGGCGGGTCCCGGTCTCCGAACAGGGGAACGGCTCGGTCGACATCAACCTCCTGCCTTCGGCCGCGATCGGCCGGGTCGAGGTGCTTAAGGACGGCGCGGCCGCGACCTACGGCTCCGACGCCATCGCCGGCGTCGTCAACTTCATCACCCGGAACGATCTCGACGGCTTCGAGCTGAGCGGTCAGTACCAGTTCATCGACGGTTCGGACGGCGACTACGAGCTGTCGGCGGCCTGGGGCAAGAAGTGGGAGCGCGCCGACGCCCTGGTCACCCTGGGCTATCGTCGGCGGTCCGAACTGCCGATCTTCGAGCGCGACTGGGCGATCCGCACCGGCGTTGACGGCTTCCTGGAAAATCCGCTGGGCGGATGGGCGGCCACCGGCAACCCCGGCGGCTACAACTATGCGACCACCGCTCCGGTGGGCTCGCCGAACTCCGGCTTCACTTCCGCGAGCTTCACCGGAACCCTGCCGGATATCGGCTGCGCGGCCAATGGCGGCGCGCCCTACAGCCTGACCACCCTTATCGGCACGCGCACGGTCAGGCCCGATTCCTCGGTCTGTAACTTCCAGTACACGACCTTCGACAACCTGGTGGAGAACGAGCACCACTACTCGGCCTACGGCAAGTTCAACTTCGACGTCACCGACAATATCTCGGCGAATATCGAAGTGCTCTACGCCATGCACGATACGCCGTTGCAGAGCTGGGCGGTCACCGGGCCGAACCAGTTCCCGGCGCCGCAACTGCCCTCCGGCGCTTCGCCGGGCGGCGGGGTTTCGCCCATTCCGGCGACGGGTACGGGCGAGCAGTCGCGCTTCTTCATCCCCAACACCAACCCCGGCCTCCTGGCGCTGATCTCGCAGGTGAGCGCGGCCAACTGCACCGGCACGGCGCTGCCTTACGGCGTCGATGCGGCGAGCTGCGCCGCGGGTCTGGCGCTCGCGCAGGCCGGCCTCGCCAACGCCGGCGCCTACGGCGTCGCGGCGAGCCAGAGCGTCTGGCGCCCGATCGGCTTCGGCGGCAATCCGTATAACGACGATAGGCATGCCCACTACAGCTACAAGGTCGATACGGCCCGCGTGGCCGGCGGCTTCAAGGGCAAGTTCGACAACGGTATCGGCTTCGACCTGTCGCTGACCTATCAGAAGCAGGACTACAACTATAACCTGGAAGACCTGTCGGTTAACCGCCTGCAGCTCGCGCTGCGCGGCTTCGGCAGCCGCGATGGCGCGGCCAACCAGTGTACGGCGGCGGAAACCAACAACTTCACGACCAACGCCGGCAATGCGTCGATGGGTTGCTATTACTTCAACCCGTTCACCAACGCCTTCGCCGAAAGCTTGGCCCAGGTCGGCCCCAACCCGTTCTACATCGCCAACTCGACCATCCCCGGCTTCAACGAAGCCGCCGACGCCCGCGGCGACGTGGTCGCCTGGATGGACGAGAAGCAGCGCAACCACCGTTCCGCCGAGCTGTTCGTCGCCGACCTGGTCCTGAACGGTCAACTGCCGTGGGGCCTGGGCTGGGGCGGCGACCAGATCTCCTGGGCCTGGGGCGCGCAGTACCGGTACGACCGGACGATCTCGAACCCGGACGTGCTCTACGACGCCAACGCCACGCCCTGCGTGGACTCGCCGCCCTTCGGCGACGGCTCGCCCTTCTGTCCGACGACGGCGAACGGGCCCTTCCTGTTCAACGCCAACCTGCGTCCCTTCGACGTGAACCGGAAGATCAGCTCGACCTTCGCCGAGGTGCTGGTGCCGATCACCGAGGACCTCGAGCTCACCCTGGCCGGCCGCTACGAATATTATGAGAGCCAGGACGAGACCTTCAATCCGAAGGCCGCCGTCCGCTGGCAGGCCCTCGACTGGCTGGCGCTCCGCGGATCGCTGGGCACCACCTATCGCGCTCCGGCGGCGACCATCACCACCGACAACTTCTCGCGCGGCCTGACCAACGCCAACGGCACCTATCGAGCCAACGACCTGTTCGGCAACCCGGACCTGAAGCCCGAAACCGCCTTCACCTACAATGTCGGCGCGGCGGTCAACTTCCCGAACTTCCGGGCCACCCTGGACTACTGGAGCTTCGACTTCGACGACCCGATGACCTCGGAAACCACGGCGGACCTGCTGAACGTCATGTTCCCCGGTGGTTCGGCGACCGGTAACTGCGGCAACCCGGCCTATGCGGCCGTCGAGGCTCGCTTCACCTTCTCCGGCTCTTGTGGACGGGCGAACATCCTCTCGTACCGCACCCAGTACATCAACGGCGGCAACGTGAAGACCAAGGGCCTCGACTTCCAGGCCAACCTGGACGTCGGTGAAGTGCTTGGGGGTGACTTCACCGCCGGCTTCGACGGGACCTACCTGCTGAAGTACGACGAGGCGCCCTACATGATCGAGGGCTTCCCCTCGAACAGCGCGGGCGTGCAGGAGCGGGCCGGCACCTACCGGGCCTCGCTGTTCACCGGCTACAACAGGCTGCGGGCCAACGGCTTCCTGAACTGGTCGCGTGGCATCCACAACCTGCGTTGGCAGACCCGGTTCATCTCCTCGACCACCCACGTGGAGACGAATCCGATCGCCCTGGCTGCGGCGCTCAAGACCGATGGGACCAAGATCCCGGAATACTGGCAGCACGACCTGACCTATCGGGTCGAACTTCCGCGGAACGTCACCGCGACCCTGACGGTCCAGAACATCTTCGATGAGGACCCGCCGTTCGCGCTGGGCACCCAGTACAACTACGACCCGGGCAGCGGGAACCCGCTCGGCCGCGTCTACGCCGTGTCACTCAAAGCGCGCTTCTAGCCGACCTAAGGCGTCGCCCCCCTCGAAGGGCGGCGCCTTCTTTTTTCCTCATCTCGACCTTGGTCGGGCCCGCAGGGCCGCCGCCTCCTCGGGCGTGAGCTTGGTGACCGTCCGCACCTGGCACCGCTGCTGCATGCCGCCCGGGCCGCGGGTTATGATGGTCGCGTCCAGGCCCGAGCAGATGGACGAGCCCCCGCGCGAAACCAGGGCGATACGCTGGTTCCAGTCTACGTCCGGGCAGCGACTGAACAGGTCGAGGCGGAAGGCGTTGTTCACCCCGACCGTGACAATGACCGTCTGGTCGTCGATGGCGCTGAAGCCGCTGACGCTTTGAGCCCAGAAACACTGTCGTCTGGCGTTATCGCCGGCCGCCGACTGCCGTCCGTCGGTGTCCCTGGTGGCGCACGCCGCCAGCAGGAGAAGGGCGGCGCAGCCCGCCCCTAAGGATGCTCGGATCACGCTCATGCTCCCTTTGCGGGCTGGTGCAACTCATCGTCGAACTTAAGCCGGATTGCGGCCTTTGCGTTCCGCGCGCTTTCGAAATCGGTCGGGATCGACGATCGCGGCCACGGCTTCCGGCAGCGGGGAGGGCGCATCGAGCGCCAGGGCCGCAACGTGCTCGGCCAGCAGCGGCGCCAGGCAAAGGCCGCGCGAGCCGAGCCCGCCCAGCACGTAAAGCCCGGCGCGCCCGCCTATGGCGCCGGCCAGCGGCAGGTGGTCGCTGGTGGTCGCCCGAATCGATGCGCGACCTTCCAGCGGTTCGCCCGCGAGGCTGGCGGCGGTGGCCGGCAGCCGCTCGGCCAGGGTGGCCAGGTTGCGCTCGTGATCATCCTGGCGAACCTCCGTGGAGGTCTGACCCCGGTCGTGGGTCGCGCCGAACAACAGTCCATCGCGGGTCGGCACGATATATCCGCCCCAGGCCATGGCCGCGGGCGGCGGCGGTGCGTTCGCCATCCAGCTTGCTTGGCCGCGGACCGGCGTGACCGTCGGCGTCAAGCCGAAATCTCCCAGGCCCGCGCCGGCGGCCAGGACCACGACGCCGGCCTCCAGCAGGGTCTCGCCCTCCTCGCCTATGAGACGCCAGCCGCTCCCGCTCGCCTGCACTTCGACGACGCGGGCCCGTAGAACCTGGCCGGTCCAGGCCTTGAGGATCGAGGTCGGCTGCGCCACCAGGGCGCGGCTCATCGCCAGCGCCGCCGGCGCGTCCGACGAAGCCTCGCGGGGCGTCAGGTCGCCTGGTTCGAAGAGGTCAGATGCCGCGATCTTGGCGAAGCGCGCCGGGTCGCGATCGTCCTGCGCCAATTGCAGCACGCCACGGGCGATCACCACGTCGGGCGTGGCCTCGTAGAGCGCGCCGGCCCGCCGCAGCGATTGGGCGAAGAGTTCGGCGATCGGACCGAGCCCTGCGTCCAGCCGCGGCGTCACCAGGCCGGCCGGATTCCCCGACGCGCCTGCGCCCGCGCCTTCGGCGTCGATCAGGATCGGTTCGACGCCCAGGGCCCTGAAGGCCCGCGCCAGGGAGGCGCCCGCGACGCCGGCGCCGATGATCGCCGCGGTGCGCGGCGAAGGCGGCGGCGCGTGACCGGGTAGGCGCGCCTCCAGCCGCTCGCGCTTGCGGCCGAAACCTGGGCGCTTCTCGACCTCGAAGCCGGCGGCGGCCAGGCCTCGGCGAACCGCGCCGGCGACCGTGAAGGTCGCGGCCCGAGCGCCGGGCGCGGACCGCTGCGCCACCAGCGCCATGATCTCTTCGCGCCACATGGCCGGGTTGAGAGCGGGGGAAAAGCCGTCGAGGAACCAGGCGTCTGCCTTGCCGGTCCAGGCGCCGAGCGCCGCCTCGACGTCCATCACCGCCAGGTCGATGGTCGTTCGGGCCTCGGGAATCTCGATCCGGTGGAAGCCGCGCGCGCGCCCCGGCCAACGGGCGACCAGCAGCTCCACGAGGTCCGACAGCTCAGGCCAGCGAGCCAGGGCCTGGGCGGCCTCGGCCCCGGTGATCGGGTGGGCCTCGATGCTGAAGACGTGCAACCTCGCGTCGGGCTGCGTAGTGCGTCGCCACAGCTCCATCAGGGCCAGGATGTTCAGGCCCGAGCCGAAACCCAGCTCGCCGACCACGAAACGTCCCCGCCCCTGCCAGGCGCCGGGAAGGCCGCAGCCCTGCAGGAATACGGCCCGCGATTCGGCCAGGCCGTCCTCCGCCGAGAAGTACACGTCGCCATAGAGACGGGATCTGGGCTGGCCGTCCTCGGTCCAGGTCAGCGGCGATTGCGTGCTCATGGCGGTATCATAGCGGACAAAAGAAAAGGGCCGCCCCAAAGGGCGGCCCTCCGCTTAGAACGCTGATGCGTTCGTAAGACTTACTTCGCGGCCGGAGCGGCAGCGGCGTCGGCAGCCGGGGCGGCCGGAGCAGCGGCGGCGTCGGCGGCGGCGGCCGGAGCAGCAGCGGCGGCGTCGCCAGCGGCCTTGGTCGCGTCGGCGGCGGCGTCGGCGGCGGTGGCCGCAGCGTCGGTCGCGGTGGTGGCGGCTTCAGCAGCGGTCGAAGCTTCGGTGGTGGCTTCGGCGGCGGCGGCGTCGGCCTTTTCAGCCGGCTTGCCGCAGGCGGCGACGGACAGAGCGGCGACAGCGGCGCCGGCGACGAGCAGCTTGCGAAGGATTTCGGTGGTCATGTCCCTGGGTCCCCTGGAAACGGAGGTTAGAAGCGCCTGACGAGGCGAACCCGTGTGGGAACGGTCGCGAGCGCTGCCCTGGAATATGCCCGGCTGAGCGCCAAGGGCAAGGCTTTAATTCACGCCTCTGTGATCACATTTCGCCCCGAGGGCGAGATTGTGTGGAAAACCAAGGCTTTCGAGGGAATATCCGCCAACGGCCGGTCATTGCGCGTTCCGCTAGCGGGCGCTTCATATAGGCGGTTGTCGGAGGATTGCTACATGGATTCGGCTTTGACGGATGCGCCCCGGGCGCGTCTTTTCGAACTTGCGGGCCGCGGCGGGGCCATGGCGGCGCTCGAGTTCGGGGACGCCTCCCGCCCGGTGGACATCGTTTTCGTCCACGCCAACGGTTTCAACGCCCGGACCTATCGCGCGATCCTTGAGCCGCTGGCCCGGGACTATCGGATCCTGGCGGTCGACCAGCGTGGTCATGGCCGTTCGACCCTGCCGGCCGAGACCGAGGGGCGGACCTCCTGGAACGGCCTGCGCGACGACCTGCTGGCGCTGCTCGACACCCTGGACCTGGGCGATGTCGTCCTCTCGGGACACTCGATGGGCGGCACCGCCTGCGTCCTGGCCCAGGCCGAAGATTCGCGCCGCATCCGCAGTCTGGTCTTGTTCGATCCCGTCGTGACGCCGGGCCCGAGCAAGGTCGATCCGGCCCAGTTCGCCAACTCGCCGATGGTCCAGGGCGCTCTGAAGCGCCGGTCGGTGTTCCCGGACCGGGCGGCCGTCGTGGCCGCCTATACGGGGCGCGGCGCCTTCAAGACCTGGCCGCCCGAAATGCTCGCCGACTATGTGGCCGACGGCTTCCGCGAGCGCCCTGACGGCGAGGTCGAGCTTTCATGCTCGCCGGCCTGGGAGGCGTCGAATTTCAGCTCCCACGCCCACGACACCTGGGGCGCCTTCGAGGCCGCCAGGGTCCCGATGCGCATCTTCCGCGCCGCCCAGGGCTCCACCTGCCGCGAAGATCCGCGGCTGGACGCCCTGGTCGCCGCCGGCCGTATCCAGATGGAGACCGTGCCGGGCACGACCCACTTCGTGCCCATGGAACGGCCGGACCTCGTCCAGGCCGCCCTGCGCAAGGCGGTCGGCTAAAGCGCCAGGCCCTTGGGGGAGGCGGCGCGGTAGACCTCCTGCGCCGCCTGCGAGATGTCCACGACCTTGCGCTTGTCGAGGTCGAAGGAGATCACCACCGCCTCGGCGCTGGCCCATGGCCGGCCGCTTTGCGGATCGACCATCCAGTGGATCACCCGGCGGGTCCGGGCGTCGCAGCCCGCAAAGCCGGAGCGCAGTTCGACGCCGTCGCCGGCTTCCGGCCAGGCCAGGTGCAGCACCCGGTATTCCAGCACCGCCCCGCCGATCCGCGGCTGCGGCTCGTCCTCGGCGAGGCTGGCCGGGCCAGGCCGGGTCTCGCCGAACAGCCGGCCCACCCCGTCCGACACCCGGCCGATGAAGATCTCCGGGCGCATGCGTCCGAACACGTCGCATTCCGCCGGTCCGATCACTCCGAGGCCGATGCGCTTCAGGTCCAGCCCCAGCGCCCGTTGCAGACTGGCGGTCGAGGTCACCGGCGAAAGGTCGATGCTACGGGCGGCTGCGAAGTCGGGGACCTTGGTCATCAGGCCGGCCGCGCGTTCGCGGATGGGCGCCGACCAGGCGAAGGGGCGCATCTCCTTGCTCGTGACGTGCTCGACGACCAATTGGAAGGTGGCCGCGGGCCGTCCGTCGGGATGGCGGATGACCAGGATCAGCCGCGCGTCGGTCTCGCCCATTTCGACCACGCCGCCGGTCATGCTCAGCGCCGCGCCCGCATGCGCCTCGCGCAGGAAGCGGATGTGCTGCTCGCGGACGATCACCGTCGCTTCGCCGTCGGCGGCGAACGCGCGAGGCATGCCGAGCTGCGCGGCCAGGCCAGCCAGGCCCTCCTGCGCCTTGGCGCCCCAGAACCGCACGTTCAGGTGGCCCATCTCGTCGCATTCCCAGGTGTTGACGCCGCCGCTCCAGACTTCCACGCCGTCAGACACGCTCGACACTCCCCGGGAATATGGTGGGCGGAACTTAGGGGGCCTTGCGCATGGGCGCCAGCTTTGCGCTGGCTCTCGGCGATTCGCCCCGTTAAGGCGGGGCAAAGCTTCGGAGACGGTTTCATGAGCGGGAATGACGAGTTCGTCTATGACGAGGCCACGGGCGAGTGGGTCAGCGCAGCCGATCTTGCGGCGCGGAACGCGGCCGCCAGCGTGGTGGAGGTGCGCGATTCCGTCGGCAACGTCCTGGCGGATGGTGACAGCGTCACCCTGATCAAGGATCTGAAGGTGAAGGGCGCGGGCCAGACCCTGAAGCGCGGGACGGTCATCCGCTCGATCCGTCTGACCGGCGATGATCAGGAGATCGACTGTCGGCACGAGTCCATCAAGGGCCTCGTGCTGCGCGCCGAGTTCGTCAAGAAGCTCTAGTCGCGCTTGCCCTCGGCGGGATCGCCGCCGGGGCCCATATGCCCGCCGGACGAGCTCTCGGTCTCGAAGCTGCGGCCCTCGTCGGGGTATCGTTCGGCGCCGGCGTTGTCCTTGGCCGCATCCAGCGGCTGGGCTGCGTTGGCGCGGCGACCGGGTGTCTGCAGTTCCTTGTCTTGCTGATGTCGGGGCATGGCGCTCCTCCTTCTGACAGCAAAACCGGCAGGGCCGCGTCACGTTCCAGCCTGGACCGCGCCGGCGCCCTGGCGCACAGTCGCTGGGACATGGAGGAAGCCGGATGCCGTCCTCGGCCGTCCTTGTTCGACGCCACAGCCTGATCGTGCGGTTGACCCACTGGATCAATGTCCTGGCCCTGCTGGTGCTGCTGGCCAGCGGCTTGCAGATCTTCAACGCCCATCCGGCGCTCTATTGGGGAGACGTCTCGACCTTCGCCCAGCCTTGGGCGGCGATGGTCGCCGGGGAGCGCGGCGATCAGGCCGTCGGCGTGACCAGGATCGGATCGGCGATGTTCGAGACCACCGGCCTGTTCGGCTTTTCGGGCGGCGAGGTCCGGGGCTTTCCCGCCTGGGCGACCCTGCCGAGCTATCGCAGCCTGGCCGATGGCCGACGCTGGCACTTCTTCTTCGCCTGGATCTTCGCGCTGAACGGCCTCGTCTATCTGCTCGCCGCGTTTGCCGGCGGCCACCTGCGCCGTGACCTGCTGCCGGGCCGCGACCAGCTTGCGCCCGGCCACATCTGGCGCGAGGTCGTCGACCATAGCCGCCTTCGGTTCGCCAAGGGCGAGGCGGCGCGGCGCTACAACGTGCTCCAGAAGCTGAGCTATCTGGCGGTGGTGCTGATTCTCCTGCCGCTGATGGTGCTGACCGGGCTTTCCATGTCGCCAGGCATGAACGCCGGATTTCCCTGGCTGCCGGAGCTCTTTGGCGGGCGGCAGTCGGCGCGGACGATCCACTTCCTCACCGCCAGCCTGTTGGTGCTGTTCGTGCTCGTCCATGTGCTGATGGTGCTTCTCTCCAGCCCCTGGAACAGCCTGCGCGCCATGGTCACCGGGCAGTTTGCGATTCGGCAGGAGGGCGGCCGATGAGAGGTACGCGCCGGCAATGGCTCTCGGGCCTGGCGACCGCGGCGAGCGGCCTGGTCCTGGCCGCCTGCGACCAGCTCACCCTCAATCCGTCCGTCCAGAAGGGGCTGGCCCGGGCCGAAGGCCTGACGCGCCGCGCCCAGCGCCTGCTGGTCGACCGCACCGCCCTGGCGCAGGAGTTTCCCGAAAGCCGGATTTCCCCGGACTTCCGGGCGAACGGATCGATCTCGCCCGGCGACGCCGATTATCGCGCCCTGGTCGACAATGGCTTTGCGGACTGGCGGCTGGTCGTGGACGGCCTGGTCGAGCGGCCGCTGGCGCTCTCCCTGGCCGAGCTCCGCGCGCAGCCGGTCCGCACCCAGGTCACCCGCCACGACTGCGTCGAGGGATGGTCGGCGATCGGCAAGTGGACCGGGGCGCGGCTCGGCGCCCTGCTGGACAAGGCGGGGCTGAAGCCTGACGCTCGCTACGTCGTCTTCCACTGCGCCGACACCCTCGACCCCAATGCGCCGCAGGGCCTTGGCCGCTATTACGAGAGCATCGACCTCGTCGACGCCTACCACCCGCAGACCATCCTCGCCTACGACATGAACGGCGCCCCACTGCCGGTCGCCCATGGCGCGCCCGTCCGCCTGCGGGTCGAACGCCAGCTCGGCTACAAGCACGCCAAGTACGTCATGCGGATCGAGGCCGTCGCCGACCTGACGGGCATCGCCGGCGGCAAGGGCGGCTTCTGGGAAGACCGCGGCTACGAATGGTACGCGGGGATCTGAGCCTAGTTGTACGGCGACTTGGCGATCAGTTCGGCCTCGGCGGCGCAGGCGGCGGCGTCGGGGACCTTGGGCGACTTGCGGGCCGCGGCGATCTCCTTGCGAGCCTTGTCCATGTCGGCGCGGAACCGGGGCGAGGCGTGCAGGCCGGCGACCACGATCGAGCCGTTGGTGCGCCCGGACTCCACCGCGCTCATGTTGTGGACGCCGCAGATCAGCCGGCTCTCGCCGAACGCGCGGGCCCGGGACAGGACCTCGGTGCTGTGTTCGGGAAGGAGTTCGGCCAGCACCAGCCCGACGCTCCAGCCCCAGGTGGTGTGGCCGGAGGGATAGTCCGGGCTCTGGGCCAGGCCGTCCGTCTTGGCCACGCAGATGTCGCCCTGGTCGACCAGATAGGGACGCTCGCGCTTGTAGATGTCCTTGGGACGGTTCACCGCGCGGCGCACGTCGTGGCGCATGGTGGTGAGAATCCTGGTCACGGTCGGCGCATTGTCCGGCGTCAGCTCCAGGCCGATGGCGCAGCTCATGTCCTTGAGGATCGCGGCCTCGTCGACGTCGCCGGCCGCCAGCGACCAGCGCGGCGAGTCCTTCATCGCCCGGGTGGCCAGGAAGGTGGCGCGGTCGGCCTGATAGCGGATCGTACCGGGCGTCGGCGCGGGCGGCAGGATCTTGTAGGTGTCGGGCGCGGCCTCGCCGAGATAGCCCTGAGGCGCGGTCGGCGGGTGCTGGGCGAGCGCCGCGCCGCCTGCCGCTGCGACGAGGATTCCCGTGATGCTCAGGCTGGTCAGCGTGCGGTTCATCTCATCCCCCTGCGGCTGTCGGCTCCGCCTCCGGCCTAAACAAAAATGGCCGGGGCGTGAACCCCGGCCATTCTCGTTTCGCTTAGGCCTTCTTTTCGAAGAGCTTGTTCCAGCGCGGCTTGGTGCGGGTCTTCCACGATCCCTTGTGCCAGGCGTTGGAGGCGATCAGCGGGACCACGGTGGTGGCTTCGGCGAAGACCATCTGTTCCCAGGTCACGTCGACCTTGCCCCAGGAGCAGGCTTCCTTGAGCGTCGAGGACGAGCAGGCGCCGTCGCGCACGTCGGCCACGGTGATCTGGACCGCGTAGCGGTGCATCTCGGCCTCGTGGCCGAGGATCTCGGCGCAGACCACGGTGTCCTGGGCGAAGTTCTTCGGAACGCCGCCGCCGACCATGAAGAGGCCGGTGGTGCCGGCCGCCAGCTTGATGTCCGTCAGTTCACGGAAGTCGGCGACCGAGTCGATGGTCAGGTAGGGCTTGCCCGCCTTCATCCGCTCGACCTGATGCTTCACCAGGCCGAAGCCGGCCGAGCTATCGGTGAAGGCCGGGCAGAAGATCGGCACGCCCTCGTGATAGCAGGTCTCGATCAGCGAGCCCGGCTTCTTGGCGCCGCCTTCGGCCAGCCACTTGCCCATCTCGTAGATGAACTCGCGCGACGAATAGGGGCGGGGCTCCAGGGCGTTGGCGATCTCGTAGATCGTCGAGTCGCAGGCCTGCAGCTCTTCCTCGTCGATGTAGGTGTCGTAGATGCGGTCGATATAGAGTTCCCGCAGGTCGCGGTCGTCGACGTTCGACTGGGCCTGATAGTGCTTGAAGCCGAGGGCCTCGAAGAAGTCCATGTCGATGATCGAGGCGCCGGTCGAGACGATCGTGTCGATCATCCCGTACTTCACCATGTCGCGATAGATGTGCATGCAGCCGCCGGCGCTGGTCGACCCTGCCAGGGTCAGCCAGGTCGAGCAGTCCTTGTCTTCCAGCGACATCGACCAGATGTCCGCCGCGCGCGCGGTGTCGCGGCTGGTGAAGCTCATCTTGCGCATGGCGTCGATGACCGGACGGGCGTCGTACTGGTCGATCGCCACGTGCTCGACGGTGTTGGCCAGCAGTTCGGCCTTGCGGTTCGACTTCTGAACGTCAGCGTTCATTCTCTTAAATCCTCAGAGTTTGAGCGCCCGTCCAAATGGAAGAGGCGCGGCCGGGACGGAGCGACCGGCCGCGCCTATAACACTCGAGCAGCCGGCTTATTTCCGCCGACGCTTCTTTCCGCGAGCTCGCGACAGTTTCACGACGTTCTGGCTCTCCTGGCGGGGAACCGGGATCGAACGCCGCGCCAGGCCGAACATCGAGGCCATGGGCGCGTCGGCCGTCTCCACGGTCTCGGCATCGCCGAAGCCGTTGAAGCGGGTGTTCATGGCCACGCCATAGGCGCCGAGCATGCCGATCTCGACATAGTCGCCCTCGCGCACATCCTCCGGCAGCCAGAACGGGCCGGGCATGTGGTCGAGCGAGTCGCAGGTCGGACCCCAGAAGCGGTAGGGCTTCAGCGGGCCCTTCACCTCGTGGGCCTCGCCGTTCTCGCCGCGAAGCAGCTTGACCGGAAAGGGCCATTTGGTGTGTGCGGCGTCGAACAGCGACCCATAGGAACCGTCGTTCAGATAGAGCGCGTCGCCCTTCTTGAGTTCGACCTTGGTGAGGATCGAGGAGCCCTCGGCCACCAGCGCCCGGCCCGGTTCGCACCACAGCTCGGTCGTCTCGTGCACCATCATCTCGGCGAAGCCGCGGTCGATGGAGTCCATGTAGTCGGCCAGGTCCGGCGGAACCATGCCGGGATAGACCGACGGGAAGCCGCCGCCCACGTCCACCACGTCGGCGAACACGCCGGCGCGGACCAGGGCGCGGGACGCCTGGGTCATCGCCGCCTGGTAGGCGGTCGGACGCATGCACTGGCTGCCCACGTGGAACGAGACGCCCATCAGGTCCTGGGTCGCGCGGCGGGCGGCCAGCAGCAGGCCCGGAGCCTGATGCGGATCGACGCCGAACTTGCCGGCCAGCGAATAGGCCGCGCCCTCGGCGGAGACGCCGAGACGGACGATGAGGTTCAGATCCTTCGCGCCCTGGGTCGCCGCGAGGATCTTCTCGAGCTCCTCGTGGGTATCCAGCGAGAAGGTCTTCACCCCGTGATCGAAATAGGCGGCCGCAATCGCCGCGCGGCTCTTCACCGGGTGCATGAAGGCCATGCGGGAACCCGGCGCGTGCTGCGCGACCAGCTCGATCTCGGGGACCGAGGCCACATCGAAGGACGTCACGCCGTTCTGCACGAGGGCCTGAATGACCCAGGGCGAAGGATTGGCCTTCACCGCGTAGAAGACGTCGCCTTTGAAATTATCCTGGAACCAGCGCGCCGCTACCGCCACCGCGTCCGGTCGCGCAATGGCGACAGGGCGTTCCGGTGGCCGCTCACGGACCAGGTCCAGGGGCGTATGGTACCTTTGCACCTCACGCAACCCCCAACGGATTGTTGAACCTAGACCGGCGTTAGCAGCGCTTTTGAGGACATCGGGTCCGCCGGAGCCGTGCGAAATAGGGTCGTTGACCCTCGATGTAAAGGGGTTTGTGCGCTCGCCTGGAAATTGTCATGAAACCCAGGCCCGGCCAGCGTTTGCAGAGGAAGCGCGAACTTGGTTTCCGAAGTGTTTACACCCGCGGCGATCGTGCGCAGCAAGGCGCTTGGTCGGTCCGCGCTGGCCGCCTTATCCAGGCATTGAGAGGGATTGGCCCAGCCGATCGCGATCTCGCGCTAGACCAAAAGCGCAGCCTCGTGTCATGAAGCCGTCGCAGGGGTCGGCGATCTCCGTACCATTGCGCATGCTGATCCGGGAAACATCGCCATCTATGTCTGAAGCCGCCGTACTGTCCGTGCGGAACGCCTCGAAGAGCTTCGGCTCTCGTCGCGCCCTGGATTCCGTGTCGATGAACGTCGGCAAGGGCGAGATGATCGCCCTGATCGGGCCTTCGGGCTCGGGCAAGTCGACCCTGCTGCGCTCGATCAGCGGCCTGCAGACCATCGACGGCGGCGCCGGCAAGATCGAGGCCTTCGGCGGCGTGGTGCAGTCGGACGGCAAGATCAGCGGCAAGGTGCGCGAGGCGCGCATCCGCATCGGCTTCATCTTCCAGCAGTTCAACCTGGTCGGCCGCCTGACCCTGTTCAGCAACGTCGCCCTCGGCTCGCTCGGCCGCATCCCGTTCCTGCGCGGCGTGCTGGGGCTGTGGCCGGCCGAGACCAAGCAGGCGGTGATGGCGGCCCTGGCCCGGGTGGGCGTGGCCGAATATGCCGGCCAGCGCGCCAACACCCTTTCCGGCGGCCAGCAGCAGCGCGGCGCCATCGCCCGCGCCCTGGTCCAGAAGGCCAAGATCATCCTGGCCGACGAGCCGGTGGCCTCCCTCGACCCCGTCTCGGCCCGCCGGGTCATGGAGATCCTGCGCGAGCTCAACCAGCAGGACGGCCTGACGGTCGTCGTCACCCTGCACCAGGTCGACTACGCCATGCGCTACTGCGATCGCGTGGTCGCCCTGAAGGCCGGCAAGATCGTCTATGACGGCCCTGCCGCCGGCCTCGAACGCAAACAGCTCATCGACATCTACGGCCCGGAATTCGAAGACGTCTTCTGGGAAGGAGCGCCGAAATGATCGACCGCCGCCTCCTCATCGGCTCAAGCCTCGCGGCCCTTGGCCTGTCGGCCTGCGGCAAGTCCGAGCAGACCCCCGCCAGCGGCCCGCCCAAGGTGCTGAACTTCTCGATCCTCGCGACCGAGAACTCCTCCAGCATGGAGACCTTCTGGAAGCCGATCCTGGCCGACATGGAAAAGTCGATCGGCATTCCGGTAAAGCCGTTCTTCGCCTCGAACTACACGGCGCTCATCGAGGCCCTGCGCTTCAAGCAGACCGACGCCGGATGGTTCTCGAACCAGTCGGGCCTGGAAGCGGTCCGCCGTTCCAACGGCGAGGTGTTCGCCCGGACCTTCGATCCCAGCGGATCCGATGGCTACACCTCGGTGCTGATCGTGCCGGCCAACTCCAAGACCACGCTGGAAGACGTGCTCAAGTGCGACAAGACGCTGACCTTCGGGATCGGCGACGCCAAGTCGACCTCCGGCACCCTGGCGCCGATGACCTACCTCTTCGCGCCCAAGGGCATCCGCCCCGAGGCCTGCTTCAAGCAGGTGCGCACCGCCAACCATCAGGCCAACCTGTTCTCGGTGGCCAAGGGCGTCCTGGACGTGGCGACCAACAATTCAACCGCCATCCGCCTGCAGCGTGAGCGCAAGTCGCCCGTGGCCGACCAGATCCGCGTGATATGGGAGAGCCCCAAGCTGCCTGAGGACCCGATCATCTGGCGCAAGGATCTCGATCCGGCCCTGAAGGAGAAGCTGCGCCAGTTCTTCCTGACCTACGCCCAGGGCGAAGGCCCGGAGGCCGAGCGCCAGCGCAAGCTGCTCTCGGCCCTGTCCATCGGCGGCTTCCGCCCCGCCGACAACAACCACCTGCTGCCAGTGCGCGAGATGGAGGCGACCGAGCAACTGCTCGAGGCCCGCAACAGCGGTGACAAGGTCAAGGAAGCCCAGGCCCAGAAGACGCTCGACGGGATCGCGGCCGAGCGCGCCGCTCTCCAGGCCAAGACCGGCGAGCCGGTGAGCGTCCAGTAGGAATCCGAAGTGACCGCCAGCGTGACCCAAGCCGACCTGCTGAAGCCGCCCGAGCGGCCGCTCGGCCAGCGCCTGTTCGACCTCGGCCTGTGGGGCGGCATCGCCATCCTGCTGGTGATCAGCTTCGGCCCGGCCGAGATGGCCAAGCTGCCGCTGCTGTTCCAGAACTCGGAGAACATGCGCCAGTTCGGTCAGGAGTTCCTGCGCCCGGACTTCACCGACTGGACGTTCCTGATCGCCCAGATGTGGCTGACCATCCAGATCGCGCTCTGGGGTACGGCCATCGCCGTCCTGCTGGCCATTCCGCTCGGGCTGCTGGGCGCGCGCAACGTCACGCCGCCCTATGTCCAGCTCCCGATCCGCCGGTTGATGGACGCCCTGCGCTCGGTGCCCGACCTGGTCATCGGCACCATCTTCGTCGTCGCCGTGGGGCTTGGCCCGTTCGCCGGGGTCATGGCCCTGGCGCTGAACACCGGCGGGGTGCTCGGCAAGCTGTTCTCCGAGGCGGTCGAGTCCATCGACAAAGGCCCGGTCGAGGGCGTGCGCGCCACCGGCGCCGCGCCGCTGCAGGAGGTGGTCTGGGGCGTCATCCCGCAGGTCGCGCCGCTGTGGACCTCCTATGCGCTCTACCGCTTCGAATCCAACAGCCGGGCGGCCACGGTGCTCGGCCTGATCGGCGCGGGGGGCATCGGCCAGATCCTGTTCGACAGCCTGAACAGCTTCGCCTATTCGCGCGTCGCGGCCATCGCGATCGTGATCGTCGTCGCCGTGACCCTGATCGACCTGCTGTCGCAGACCATCCGCGGCCGCCTGCTCTAAGGCGCAGTGGAGCGGCTCAGGCGGCCGTCGCCGACCTCACCTCCGTCCGCACCTCGGAGCGCGCCTCAAGGGTGCGATGGACCGGGCACTTGCCGGCGATCTCCTCGATCTTGGCGGCGAGGTCCTCTGAGACCTCGCCCTCGACGGTGATCACCCGGCTGAAGCAGTCGATCTTGTTCTTCGGGCCGCCGCCGACCGCATCGCTGTCGCGGACGTGAATCTTCTCGTGCGAGACGTCCACCCGCACCCGGCCGAGCGACAGCCCCTTCATCTGGGCGTAGAGCCTGATGGTCATCGAGGTGCAGGCGCCCAGGGCGATGGACAGGTAATCGTAAGGCGAGGGGCCGCTATCCATGCCGCCCACGCTCTCCGGCTCATCGGCGAACAGCCGGTGGCGGCCGGCCTGGACAGCGTTCTGGAACTTGCCGACGCCAGTCTCCATGACCCGCACATGCTCGATGGGCTCCTCGCCCTGCGGTTCGTCCTGCGGCAGGTAGCGGCTGGTCCAGCCGCTGATCACCTGGGCGGCGAAGGCCGCGTCCGCCGGGTCGGTCAGCAGGTGGTCGGCCTTGTCCAGCGAAACGAAGCTCTTGGGGTGGCGGGCGGCCACGAAGATCTCGGTGGCGTTCTCGATGCCCACCGTGTGGTCGAGCGGAGAGTGCAGGATCAGCAGCGGCTTGCGCATCGCCTTGATCGCCGCGCTCAGGCGATGGCTTTCCACGTCCTCCACGAATCGCCGCGCGACCCGGAACCGGCGGCCGCCCAGCTCGACCTCGGCCTCGCCCTTGGCCCTGATCTCCTCCAGGCTGGAGCCGAGATGCTTCAGGACGTGGTGCGGCTCGGCCGGCGCGGCGATGGTGACGACCGCCCGCGCCTCGGGGATCTCCTTGGCCGCCGCCAGCACCGCCGCCCCGCCCAGGGAGTGGCCGATCAGCACCGCGGGCGCCTGGTAGTGGTCGCGCAGATAGTCCGCGGCCGAATAGATGTCCTGGATGTTGGAGCTGAAGTTCGTGCTGGCGAACTCGCCGCCGCTGGAGCCCAGGCCGGTGAAGTCGAACCGCAGCACCGCCAGGCCCTCGCGCGCCAGCTCGGCCGAAATGCGCTTGGCGGCGATCTGGTCCTTCGAGCAGGTGAAGCAGTGGACGAAGAGCGCGTAGCCCCGCACCGGCCCGTTCGGCAGCTCCAGGCGTCCGGCCAGGGTCGCACCTGAGCGGCCGGGGAACTCGACGTGCTGGACGGCTTCGGCCATGGCGATCTCCTTAAGCTAGGCTCAATGTAGAGATTGGCCACCGACATTGCCCAGGCGCCATCCGGATTTGTCGGGATGGAGCCTTCCGCCAGGGCCGGCTAGGCCGCCTCGGGCCGCCGGCGGCGCACGCGGGCCAGGCGCCGCAGCTTGCGCCAGAACCGGGTCTTTTCCGGCTCCGGATAGGGTTGCAGGTTCTTCACGAAGTCTTCGGCGCAGGCTTTCCATGAGAAGCCCTCGGCGAAGGCGCGCACCTGCTTGCGATCGAGCTTCAGGGCTTCCAGGCAGGCCTCGCGCAGCCCCTCTGTGGCGCTGTGGGCCAGGACGCCGGCGGTGGAGCCTGGGATGATGTCGATGGGGCCGGGCGCGGGATAGGCGGCCACCGGAACCCCTGCGGCCATGGCTTCCAGGATCACCAGGCCGAAGGTGTCGGTCAGGGACGGGAAGACGAAGACGTCTGCGCAGGCGAAATGCGCGGCCAGTTCCTCCCCGAACTTGGCCCCCGTGAAGACCACGCCCGGATAGCGCTGCTGCAACTCCTCGCGCTGTGGCCCGTCGCCCACCACGACCTTGGTGCCCGGCAGGTCGAGGCCAAGGAAGGCCTCGATGTTCTTCTCGACCGCCACCCGGCCGACCGAAAGGAAGATCGGCCGCGCCAGGCCGGCATAGACGTCGGGCTCATCCTCGCGCTTGGGATGGAACATCACCGTGTCCACGCCCCGCGACCAGACCGAGATATTGCCGAATCCGTGCCGCTCCAGCTCGTCGCGCATGGTCGGCGTGGTCACCATCATGCGGCCGGACGGCTTGTGGAACCACTTCATGTAGGCGTAGCCGGCCGCCAGCGGCAAAGGCAGTCGGGCCGAGACATATTCCGGAAAACGCGTGTGATAGCTGGTGGTGAAGGGCAGCTTCCATTCCACGCAGATCCGCCGCGCGGCCAGGCCCAGCGGCCCTTCGGTGGCGATGTGGATCGCCTCCGGCTCGAAGGCCTTGAACCGTTCCTGCACCGGCTCGTGGGCGGCCAAGGCGACCTTGATCTCCGGATAGGTCGGCAGGGGGAAGGTCTTGAACTGGTCCGGGCTGATGACCTCGACCTGGTGGCCCAGCCCTTTCAGCTCGCCGACCACGCGGGTGAGGGTGCGGACCACCCCGTTCACCTGCGGCTCCCACGCGTCCGTCACCAACAGGATGCGCATCGGCTTGTGGCCGTTCTCGTGCGGAGCGGCGACGGCCTCCCGGCCCCGCGCCGCCGGGCGGGTCGGGGCCAGGGCCTGGGCCTGCAGCCAGGCCCAGAAGGCGCCCAGAAGAGCTTCCTTGGTCGGAAAATGTCTGTAGACGGTGCGTTCGCCGACTTCGGCTTCCGCCGCGATCTCGGCGAAGCTCAGGTCTTCCAGCGGGCCGGATTCCAGCTTGCGGGCCACCGCATGCATGATCTGGTCGCGCGTCGCCTGCTTCTGTCGATCGCGCAGGCTCGAGGCGTATCGGGTCGGCGGCATCATGACAGCGGAACTGTCACCAAATCAGTCTGGCTGTCAATTGGTCGCGTCAGGCGGCGGCGGGCGTCGGCAGCAGGTCGGGCTCGTGCGCCGGCTCGGGGAAGCGGATGGTGCGGTCGATCGCCGACCAGGAGCGAAGCTTGGCCCACTCCAGGATTTCCAGCGACCCGTCCTCGTGCTCGACCAGGGCTGAACAGCTTTCCACCCAATCGCCGTCGTTGATATAGGCGATCCCGTCGATGTCGCGCATCTCCGCCTTGTGGATGTGGCCGCAGATCACCCCGTCCACGCCCCGCCGCCGGGCCTCGTCGGCCACCGCGGCCTCGAAGTTCTCCACGAACTGCAAGGCGTTCTTGACCTTGGTCTTGAGGAAAGCCGAGAGGCTCCAGTAGCCGAAGCCCATCCGTCGCCGGATGCGGTTGAAGAGGGTGTTGGCGACGATCAGCACCCGGTAGGCGTAGTCGCCGACGAAGGCCAGCCACTTGGCGTGCTGCACCACCCCGTCGAACTCGTCGCCGTGCAGCACCAGGAACCGGCGGCCGTCGGCGGTTTCGTGGATCGCGTCGCGCGCCACCACCACCCCGCCGAAATGGACCCCGACGAACTCGCGGATCCGATCGTCGTGGTTGCCGGGCACGTAGATCACCTTCACGCCCTTGCGGGCCATGCGCAGGATCTTCTGGACGACGTCGTTGTGCGCCTGCGGCCAGTGCCAGCCGGAGCGCAGCTTCCACCCGTCGACGATGTCGCCGACAAGGTAAAGCGTCTCGCATTCGATGTGCCGGACGAAGTCCAGCAGGAGTTCGGCCTGGCATCCCTTGGTGCCGAGGTGAACGTCCGAAATAAACACGCTCCGGTATTTGCGGGTCGCCGTCTCCGACACTCTCTGCCCTCCGGGCTGCAAAGGCCTGCACACCCGCTAGGCTGATTGCGTGTCATCCTCATGAAACCGTGAGCGCCTCTTTTGTCACAGGGCCTTTTGAACTATTGGTTTGCTACGACCTACCCTCCCCAGGTCTTCCGTCAACCAAGGCCCAATGGACGCCCGAACCTATCCTGCGAAGGAGACGCCGAAGTCTCGGCGTACTCGCGCGCGTATCCTGGACGCCGCCATGCGGCTGTTCTCCGAGGTCGGCTATCACGCCGCCACCAACGCCATGATCGCCGACGCCGCGAACCTGACGCGCGGCGCGATGCTCTATCACTTCGCCAGTCGTGAAGAGCTGGTCGAGGCGGCGATCGCCTATATCGAGATCGAGCGGGCGCGCCTGTTCGAGCAGGCCGCCTCCGGTCCGGTAGCGGCCGGCGTCGACGCCGCCGAGCACGCCATCGACGCCTACTGGGCGCTGCTGCACGAGATCCCGTTCGTGGCCTTCGCCGAACTCGAGGCCGCCGCGCGAACCGACACCATGCTGCGCGTGCGGCTGGCCAACGCCCAAAGCGCCTTCGACCGCAACCAGGTCGGCGACCGCTTCCTGGCCCTGGCCCAGGCCGGCGTCGATCCGCGCTTCCAGACCAGCCGCGATCTCGGCCGCTTCCTGCTGGAAGGCCTGGCCAAGGGGGCGCTGACCTATGACGAGAAGGCCCGCAAGGAACGTCTCCTCACCGTCGTGAAGCGCGCCGTCCGCGTCCTGAACCGCAAGGGCGACGTCCAGGAACTCTGGCCGGAGTAAGTTGCAGATGCTTCCCGCTGGGGGAGCTGTCGGCGAAGTCACTGAAGGCCGCCCGCAAGGACGGCTTCAGCGTAATGGTTCGAGCGAGGCCCCCGCGGCGGTTACCGTCCCTTCTCCGCCGCGATCCAGGCGTCCACCCGCTCCTCCAGCATGTTCAGCGGCATGGGGCCTGCCAGCAGCACCGCGTCGTGGAAGCGGCGGATGTCGAATCTGTCGCCGAGGGCCGCGCGCGCCTTTTCGCGCTGTTCGACGAACTTCATCTCGCCGGTCTTGTAGCCCAGCGCCTGGGCCGGCCAGGAGACGTAGCGGGCTAGCTCCACCTCGATGTTCAGCGGTGACAGCGCCGTGTTCCTGGTGAAGCACTCGCGCGCCTGGTCCAGGCTCCAGCCCTTCCAGTGGATGCCGGTGTCGGCCACCAGCCGGCAGGCGCGCCACATCTCGTAGGACAGCCGCCCGAACCGCTCATAGGCGTTGCGATAGATCCCCATCTCCCCGCCGAGCTTCTCGGCATAGAGGCCCCAGCCCTCGGTGAAGGCGCCCACGTCCGCCTCGCGGCGGAAGAGCGGCACGCCCTCGGCTTCCTGGCCCAGCGCGATCTGCAGGTGGTGGCCGGGGACCGCCTCGTGCAAGGTCAGGGCAGGCAGTTCGTAGAGCGGCCGCTGGGCGAGGTCATAGGTATTGACCATGTAGCCGCCGGCGATCCCCAGCTTCGGATTGCCCGAGAAGTACCGGCCGGTGGTGTAGACCTTTTCGATGTCCGCCGGGACCGGCCGCACGCCATAGGTCAGGCGGGGCAGGGTGGCGAACCAGCCCGGAAGCTGGTCGTCGATGCGCTTGGCGATTTCCGAGGCCTTCTCCAGAAGGTCCTGGCGGTCGGTGGCATAGAACTGCGGATCGCTGCGCAGGTAGGCCTGGAAGGCGGCGAAGTCGCCCTTGAAGCCGGTTTCGCCGATGGCCGCGTCCATCTCCTTGCGGATCCGCGCCACCTCGGCCAGCCCGTTCTGATGGACCTGGTCCGGGGTCAGGTCGGTGGTCGTGTAGATATTCACCAGCCACGGATAATAGTCATCGCCGCCCGGCAGGCTGCGCGCGGCCAGGGACTTGCGGGCCTCGGGCAGGTACTCGGTCTCCAGGAAGGTCACGAAGCGGACCTGGGCCGGCCGCACCTTGCCCGCGATCGCCGCCAGCGCCTCGGCGCGCAGGGCGGCGCGCTCGGCCTGCGGGATCGACGCCGGCAGCCGGTCGATGGGGGCCAGGAGGGGGTCGGTCTCGAGCGGCGCGCCCGCTTGAGCTCTCGCCCGCGAGATCACCTGTTCGACCGTGGATCGCGGCTGGGTGAAGCCACTCGCCGCGCCGCGCCGGGCGTTGGCGATCTCGGTGTCATAATAGGCCGGCGTGGCGTTCAGCCGGTCGATCCAGGCCCGCGCGTCCGCCGTGCTGCGCATCGGCAGCGAGGCGGCGATATAGCCCATGGTCCAGTGGAAGCCGCCGTCCGACGAGAACGGCATCCGGGCCTCGTCGAAGGCCAGGCTCCGCGCCTGCCGCTCCAGCGTCCAACCGAGAAACTCACGATTGATGCGGCCTTCCTCGGAGAGGTCGTCCGGCGTCACCGCCTTCAGCCGCGCCTGGAAGTCCTTCACGCTGGCCGCGCGCCGCGCATCGGCGGCCGGCGAGTTGTCCGGCAGCAGCGACAGGGCTGCGCGATCGCCCTGGTCGCCGGCGGCGATCGGGTTCTCGGCGAGGCTATAGGCCTCGTATTCGGAGATCAGCCGGTTCAGGGCCGCGTCGTCCGCGAGCGCAGGCGAGGCGGCGAGCGCGAGAATGAGGGCGAGCAGAGCCGGGCGCATGATCGGTCCAGTAAGTGAAGGGGACAGCCAAGCTGGCGCCCCCCCCCACCGGCCAGCCAAGGGCATTTTCAACCTGAAGGGCGGATTTGACGGCAAGGGCGCTCTTCAAGTCGCCGGCCGCCCGGTCCATGCTCGCGGTTCTTTCCGGGGGGAATCGCCGATGAGTTTCGCAACGCGCCGCAAGCCGATGCAGCCGCCGAGGCAGGACGGGCACGCCCTCGTCCGCACCCTAAGCTGGCCTCATCTCGTGGCGCTGGGCGTCGGCGCGATCATCGGCACCGGCATCTACACGCTGACCGGCGTCGCTGCGGGCCTGGCCGGGCCGGCGGTGATCCTCTCCTTCGCCCTGGCCGGCGCGGTCTGCGCCTTCGCGGCGCTCTGCTATGCGGAGATGTCGACCATGATGCCGCAGGCCGGCAGCGCCTACGCCTATTCCTATGTGGGCATGGGCGAGATGATCGCCTGGATCGTCGGCTGGAGCCTGATCCTGGAATACACGGTGGTCTGTTCCACCGTGGCGGTCGGCTGGTCCGGCTATGCGGGCGGGTTGATGCTGCAGGCAGGCTGGAACGTGCCCGAAGCGCTGCTCGCCGGGCCGCATGCGGGTGGGATCATCAACCTGCCGGCCATCCTGATCACCATCGTCGTCGCCGGCATGCTGCTGGTCGGCACTCGCGAGAGCGCCACCGTCAACTTCATCCTGGTGCTGGTGAAGATCTTCGCCCTGGCCGCCTTCGTCGCCCTGACGCTGCCGGCCTTCGACACAGCGAATTTCGAGCCCTTCGCGCCCTACGGCTTCGGAGCGGCCATGAGCGCCGACGGCGTCAAGCGGGGCGTGGCCGCCGCGGCCGGGATCATCTTCTTCGCCTTCTACGGCTTCGACGCCATCTCGACCGCCGCCGAGGAGACCAAGAACCCGGGCAAGGACCTGACCATCGGGATCGTCGGTTCGATGTTCGCCTGCACGGCGATCTACATGATCGTCGCCGCGGCGGCCCTGGGCGCCTCGCCCTATGACGTCTTTTCCAGAAGCCCCGAGCCGCTGGCCTTCATCCTGCGCGGTATGGGCCATCCGCAGGTGGCCGCGGTGGTGGCCGGCGCGGCCGTGGTCGCCCTGCCCACCGTGATCATGGTCTTCATGTTCGGCCAGAGCCGAATCTTCTTCGCCATGGCCCGCGACGGACTGCTGCCCCGCGGCCTTTCCAGGGTCGGCCGCCGCGGCGTGCCCGCGCCGGTGATCGTGCTGACCGGCATCGTAGCCGCCAGCATCGCCGGTTTCCTGCCCCTGGACGAGATCGCCGCCCTGGCCAACGCCGGAACCCTGCTGGCCTTCATCGCCACGGCGCTCGCCATGATGCTGATGCGCCGCCGCGCTCCGGACGCGCAGCGCCCGTTCCGCACGCCGCTCTGGTGGCTGGTGGGGCCGATCGCCGTGATCGGCTGCCTCTATCTTTTCACGACCCTGCCGGTCAGCACCATGATCAATTTCCTCATCTGGAACAGCGTCGGCGTGGTGGTCTATCTGGCCTATGGGCGGACCCAGAGCGCGCTGGCGAACGCCTGACTGATTTCCGGCGCTTGAAGCCGCGCCCCCGCCCGACCTAAACTTGCTTCGCCTGCTTCCCGGGCGTGAGCAGAACATCGTCCGTTTTTCAAAGGGCGAGGTCGGGACGTAGGCCGCGCCTATTCATCGGCGCACTGGGGAGCGAATGAATTCTTCGACGAAACCGGCGCCCGGCGCCCGCGGACCTGCTCCCCATGGCATGCAGGACCTGACCCAAGGACCGATCGGCAAGACGCTGATCATCTTCGCCCTGCCGGTGCTGGGGTCCAATATCCTCCAGTCCCTGAACGGGTCGGCCAACGCCATATGGGTCAGCCACGTCCTGGGCGAGGCGGCCCTGACCGCCACGGTCAACGCCAACAACATCTTCTTCCTGATGCTGGGCGCTGTGTTCGGCATGACCATGGCCGCCAACCTGTTGATCTCCCAGTCGGTGGGCGGCAAGGACCTGGCCATGGTCAAGCGGGTGGTCGGCTCGGCGACCACCTTCTTCTTCATTCTTTCGCTGACGGTCGGCGTGGCGGGCTTCCTGCTGACGCCGAGCATCCTGCGGGTGATGAACACCCCGCCGGACGCCACACGCGATGCGATCACCTATCTGCGGGTGATCTTCGTCGCCATGCCGTTCATGTACTTCTTCTCGTTCGTGATGATGGCGCAGCGGGGGGCGGGGGACAGCCGCACGCCCTTCTGGTTCTCGGTCTGCGCGACCAGCATGGACGTGATCCTAAATCCGATGCTGATCACGGGCTTCGGCCCGTTCCCGCGCCTGGGGATCGCCGGCTCGGCGACCGCCACCCTGATCTCCCAGACCGTCACCCTGACGGTGATGCTGATCCACCTCTACCGGAGCGACAGCGTCCTGATCCTCAAGCGCCAGGATTGGCGCCTTTTCTGGCCTGAGTTCGCGATCATCAGGACGTTGGTGGTCAAGGGCTTCCCCATGGCCCTGCAGATGCTGGTGATCTCAGGTGCGGCGGTGATCATGATCCGCTTCGTCAACGCCTACGGCTCGCAGACGGCGGCCGGCTACGGCGCGGCCATCCAGCTCTGGACCTACATCCAGATGCCCGCCATGGCGCTGGGGGCGGCGGTGTCGTCGATGGCCGCCCAGAACGTCGGCGCCGGCCGCATGGACCGGGTCAGCGAGGTGGCGCGCAAGGGCGTCATGATCGCCGCCCTGATGACCGCCATTCCGGTCGCCCTGATCTATTTGGTGGAGCCCTGGGTCCTGCTGCTCTTCCTGCCGGCGGGCAGCGCTTCGATCCCGATCGCCATCCACATCAACGCCTTCGTGCTGTGGGGCTTCATCCCCTTCGGCATGGCCTTCATCCTCAACGGGATCATCCGGGCGACAGGCTCGGTCTGGCCGCCGCTGATCGGCCTGCTGATCTCCATGTGGTTCGTGCGCGTCCCGTTCGCGCACTATCTTGAACCCCACCTCGGCCAGGACGCCGTCTGGTGGAGCTTCCCGCTGGGCTCGATCATGTCGCTGGTCCTGGCCGCCGGCTATTACCGCTTCGGCGGTTGGCGCAAGGCTCGGCTCATGGCCGGGATCCCGCGCGGCGCCGCGCCCGACACGGGCATGGCCACCCCCGCGGTCGCCGAGGAGACCGAGGCGGTGGAAGAGGCTGCGCACGTCACGATTCCCGCCAAGGCGCCGGCCGAGTAGGGTAGGGCGTAGAAAAACGCGGCCCGGCCGCCTGCTGGACGTTGCGTCAAGCAAACAAGCGTTTGATAATGTCCACAGGGTCGGACAGCTAAGGGGCTGTCCGGGCGCAGGATTTGACGTCGGCTGCGCGGCCGACCATACCGATTTTTGGAAAATCCGGCCGTTCGGGCGGATGAATGGGAGATGTTAGATGGCTTGGGATTTCGAAACCGACCCCGAATTCCAGAAGAAGCTCGACTGGATCGAGGACTTCATGCGCGAAGAGGTCGAACCCCTCTCGCAACTGGGCCTCGCTGTCCGGGGTTCGCTGGGCCGCGAGAAGTTCATCAAGCCGCTGCAGGAGAAGGTTAAGGAACAGGGCCTGTGGGCCTGCCACCTCGGCCCCGAACTCGGCGGCCAAGGCTATGGCCAGCTCAAGCTGGGTCTCATGAACGAGAAGCTGGGCCGCAACAGCCTCGCCCCGACCGTGTTCGGTTGCCAGGCGCCGGACACCGGCAACGCCGAGATCATCGCCCACTACGGCACCGACAAGCAGAAGGAAAAGTACCTCTGGCCGCTGCTGAACGGCGATATCCGCTCGGCCTTCTCGATGTCGGAACCGACCGGTGGCTCCGATCCGCTGACCTTCAAGACCCGCGCCGTGCTCGACGGCGACGAGTGGGTCATCAACGGTGAGAAGTGGTTCTCGACCAACGCCCGCTATTCGCAGGTGCTGGTGCTCTATGCGATCACCGACCCGGACGCCAAGGACCCCTACCGCCGCACCTCGATCTTCCTGGTGCCCACCGACACCCCCGGCGTGGAGATCATCCGCAACGTCGGCGTCGGCACCGGCGAGATCGGCGGCGGTAGCGAAGGCTACGTGCGCTACAACAACGTCCGCGTGCCCTACGACGCCCTGCTGGGCGAGCGCGGCGCTGCGTTCGTGATCGCCCAGGTCCGTCTCGGCGGCGGCCGCGTGCACCACGCCATGCGCACCGTCGGCGCCTGCAAGCACGCTCTGGACCTGATGTGCCGCCGCGCCGTCTCGCGCACCACGCGCGATGGCAAGCTCTCCGACCTGCAGATGGTCCAGGAGCAGATCGCCGACAGCTGGATCGCGGTCGAGCAGTTCCGCCTGCTGGTGCTGCGCACCGCCTGGCTGATCGACAAGCACAAGGACTACAACCTGGTCCGCAAGGACATCGCGGCCATCAAGGTGGCGATGCCCAAGGTCTACAACGACGTGGCGACCAAGGCGGCCCACCTGCACGGCGCGCTGGGCGTCTCCAACGAAATGCCCTTCATGCACATGGTGACCTCGTCGCTGGTCATGGGCATCGCCGACGGCCCGACCGAAGTGCACAAGGTCACCCTGGCCAAGCAGGTCCTGAAGGACTACCGCGCCGACAACGACCTGTTCCCGAACTACCACATCCCGCGCCTGAAAGAGGCGGCCGAGGAGAAGTACGCGACGGAACTGAAGGAACTCCGCGAGGCCTACAAGGCCCAGGGCGCGGAGCGTGCCAAGGCGTCCGAAAACGCCTGATAGGACTTCCAGCCGACGAGCATCGGTCTACTGTGGGCGGCTCCTTCCGGAGTCGCCCTTTTTTCTTTGAGTTTTTCACATCGAGGATTTCGTGAGCGACGTAGAGACCCAGACCGCCCCGTCAGTACCCGTTTGGCCTGTGATGACCGTGGCCGAGGCTCATGCCCGCCTCACCGCCCCGGGAGAGCGCTTCGAGATCGAGGAAAAGGTGATCCGCGGGATCGCCACCCGCACCTGGAAGAACGCGCCTCCGACCCTCCGCGACATCTTCCTCAACGGCCGGACCTTCAAGGATCGCGAGTTCCTGGTCTACGAAAACGACCGCGCCACCTTCGAGAGCTTCGCGCGCGCCACCATCGCCCTGGCGCACCAGCTCCAGGCCGATGGGGTGAAGAAGGGCGACCGGGTCGCCGTCATCATGCGCAATCTGCCCGAATGGCCGGTGGCCTTCTGGGCCGGGATCCTCGCCGGCGCCATCGTCACGCCGCTGAACGCCTGGTGGACCGGGCCGGAGCTGGAATACGGGCTGGCCGATTCCGGAACCAAGATCGCCATTGTCGATGACGAGCGCCTGGAACGCATCCAGGATTCCTTCGGCGCGCTGCCGGGCCTGGAGAAGGTCTATGTCCCGCGCCTGCCGGGCGAGCCCGCCGATCCGAAGGTGCGCCGCCTGGAGGACGTGATAGGCAAGGTCAACGACTGGGGCCGACTTCCCGACCGCCCGCTGCCCGACGTGCCGCTGGCGCCGGAGGATGACGCGACCATCCTCTACACCTCGGGCACCACCGGGAAGCCCAAGGGCGCGCTCGGGACCCATCGCAACATGACCTCGAACATCATGGCCGGCGGGATTTCCGCCTCGCGCAACTTCCTGCGCGCCGGCCTGCCCCTGCCGGAGTCCGATCCGCACAAGCTGCCCCAGCGCGTCGGCCTGCTGGTGGTGCCGATGTTCCACGCCACCGGCTTGTCGGCCAACCTGTCGCCCAACCTCAATTCCGGCGGCAAGATCGTCCTGATGCGGCGCTGGGACGCCGAGCAGGCCATGCAGCTCATCGAACGCGAGAAGGTCGGCTCCACCGGCGGCGTGCCGACCATCGCCTGGCAGCTCATCGAGCACCCGGCGCGGGAGAAGTACGACCTCTCGTCCCTGACCTCGGTGGCCTATGGCGGCGCGCCCTCGGCGCCGGAGCTGGTCCGCAAGATCGTCGAGACCTTCCCCGCCTCGCAGCCCGGCAACGGCTGGGGCATGACCGAGACCACCGCCACCTTCACCTCGCACATGGGCCGGGACTACGAGAATCGCCCCACCAGCGCCGGGCCCGCCGCGCCGGTCGGCGAGATGCAGATCCGCGATCCGGCCGACGGCAAGACCGTCCTGCCGGCCAATGCGGTGGGTGAGCTGTGGGTGAAGGGGCCGCAGGTGGTGAGGGGCTACTGGAACAAGCCCGAGGCCACGGCCGAAACCTTCGTCGAGGGCTGGCTGCGCACCGGCGACCTGGCGCGCCTCGACGAGGAGGGCTTCCTCTATATCATCGACCGGGCCAAGGACATGCTCATCCGCGGCGGCGAAAACATCTACTGCGTCGAGGTGGAAAACGTGCTGTACGACCACCCGGACGTGATGGACGCCGCCCTGGTCGGCAAGCCCCACAAGACCCTGGGCGAGGAGCCCGTGGCCGTGGTGCACCTGAAGCCGGGCGGAACCGCGGACGAGGCCGAACTCCAGGCCTTCGTGCGCAGCCGGCTGGCGGCCTTCAAGGTCCCGGTCCAGGTGGTGTTCCTGCCGGAAATGCTGCCGCGCAACGCGAACGGCAAGATCGTGAAGACCGAGCTGAAGAAACTGTTCGAGGGGTAGGGAATGAGTTCGCGAAAGCCGCTGATCGTCGGTATCGGCGGCACCGTCCGTCCCGGCTCGACATCTGAGCGCGCCCTGGCCGTGGCCTTGCGCGCGGTCGAGGCCGGCGGCGGCGAGACGCGGCTGCTGGGCGGGGACTTCCTCGCCCGCCTGCCGATCTTCAATCCGTCCGACCACACCCGTGATCCGGCGCAGCTCGAGCTGGCCGAGGCCGTGCGGGCCGCGGACGGCCTGATCGTCGCCAGCCCCGGCTATCACGGCTCCATCTCGGGCATGATCAAGAATGCGCTGGACTCGCTGGAAGTCCTGCGCGACGACGCCCGTCCTTATCTGACCGATCGCGCCGTGGGCTGCATCATCACCGCCGACGGCTGGCAGGCCGCCGGCACCACTTTGACCGCGCTGCGATCGATCATACATGCACTGCGGGGCTGGCCGACGCCGTTCGGCGCGGCCCTGAACGCGGCGTCGGGCCTCTTCGACGCCGACGGCGCCTGCATCGAGGCCAAGGATGCTTGGCAGCTTGCGACCGTCGGCGAGCAGGTGCTCGACTTCGCCAAGATGAAAGCTGGACTATGACCCGCCCGCACCTCGTCAATCCCGCCAACGGTTCCAGCGACGCCGAGGCGCCGCACGAGTCGGCGATCTCCCCGATCGAGGACATCATCGAGGACGCCCGCAACGGCCGTCCTTACATCCTCGTCGACGCCGAGGACCGGGAGAACGAGGGCGACGTCATCATCCCGGCGCAGTTCGCCACGCCCGAACAGATCAACTTCATGGCCAAGCACGCCCGCGGCCTGATCTGCCTGTCGATCACCGGCGAACGCGCCCGCGCCCTGCGCCTGCCGCCGATGGCCGTCGACAATCAGTCCGGCCACGGCACCGCCTTCACCGTCTCGATCGAGGCGCGGGAAGGGGTCACCACCGGCATTTCCGCCCACGACCGGGCCCATACCATCGCCGTGGCGGTGGACCCGACCAAGGGCGCCGACGACATCGTCTCGCCCGGCCACGTCTTCCCGCTGGTCGCCAAGGACGGCGGCGTCCTGGTCCGCGCCGGTCACACCGAGGCGGCGGTGGACATCAGCCGCATGGCCGGCCTCAACCCGGCCGGCGTCATCTGCGAGATCATGAAGGACGACGGGTCGATGGCCCGCCTGCCGGATCTGATCTCCTTCGCCCAGCTTCACGGCCTGAAGATCGGGACCATCGCCGACCTGATCGCCTATCGTCGCCGCACCGAGCGCCAGGTCGAGCGTGTGCTGGAGACGCCCTTCGACAGCGCCTACGGCGGCCGCTTCCGGATGATCATCTACCGGAACATCCTCGACAAGACCGAGCACGTAGTCCTGACCAAGGGCAAGATCGACCCCGACAAGGCCACCCTCGTGCGCATGCACCGGGTCGATATCGCCGCCGACATGCTCGGCCACGCCGAGACGCGCCGGGACTATGTGCCGAAGGCCCTGGAGGCGATCTCCGCCTACGAGGGCGCGGGCGTCGCCGTGTTCATCCGCGACTCCAACCCGGCCTGGCTCTCCGAGCGCTACGGCGCGGAGACCGGCGCCGACCACGGGGCCAATGTCCTGCGGGACTATGGCGTCGGGGCGCAGATCCTGCTGGACCTCGGCGTGCGCGACATGGAGCTGCTGTCCAACTCCCAGACCGTCCTGCCGGGCTCCGGCGGCTATGGCCTGCGGATCGTGGGGCGCCGTCAGTTCGACTGAGCGCGGGTCACAGCCGCGCGCGGAACACCCAGTGCGGCCAGACCTGCTCGGCGTGAAGCTTGCGCTTCATGATCAGGTCCTCGACGGCCTCGGTGGCGCCGATGCACGAGGGCGCGTCGGCGTCGTCGTAGACGAGGTAGCCGCCCCGCGCCATACGCGGCCAGACCGCGTCCTGGGCGTACTTGACGCCGGAATAGATGTCGCAATCGATGTGCGCGAGGCCGAAGCGCGGGCGTGACTTGGCGATCCCGGGAAAGGTATCCTGGAACAGGCCCTTCACCACCACGAGGTTCGTCAGGCCCAGGGCGTCGCGGCGATCCAGCAACGCCTCGTAGGAGGTGTCGCTGAAGTCCCCCTTGGCGTGCAGGTCGCGCCCGGCGTCGGTCACCGGCATGCCCGCGAAGGTGTCGCAGGAATAGACCTTCGCGGTCGGGTCGATCTCCCACATCACCCGAGCCATGAACAGCGCATTGCCTCCGCGATAGGAGCCGAACTCGATCACGTCCTTGCCCTCGAGCCGCTCCAGGAAGCGCGTCAGGATCAGGAAGAGGTTCATCCGCTTGGCCTCGACCATCACCGACCACCCGCCGGACGCCTCCAGCCCCGCCTGGTAGAGCGGGCTGCGGGCCACCTGCTCGGCCAGGCCCGCATGCATCAGGCCCCAGCCGCGCTGGTAGCCGTCATGGATCGAACGGCCGCGCACGACGCGGGCGGGCGTGCCGATTTCGGGGAGGGCGATGGCGGTCATGGCGACATTGCTACCGGGCTTGCGCGATTCGGCAATCGTAGTTCGTTGAACGAGTTATGCTGTTGTCGCCTCGATGAGTTGCTGGCTCGTGCAGCGCTTGGCTCGCGAGGCCTTGCGCAGGTCGTCCAGCCGCGCCCGCAGCTTGGCGCTGCTCTTGGGCGGAGCGGGGTAATAGGAGGCGGGCGAATAGAAGGCCTGGGCGCTCGCCCCTTCGCGGCTCTGGCGTTCCCGGCGCGCCGCCGTGAAATAGGCCCGCTCCGTGAGGCTCAACTCGGTCGCAAGCTCGCGACAGGACCAGGCGCTGAAATCGGCCTGGGGCGCGGCGCTGGCCGCGACCTTCGCGTTTGGCGTGGCGCATGCCGACAACACGGCTGCGGCGGCGATCGGCAGGACCGCTGCTCTCATTTCCCAGGCCCTCCCTAAAGGGTCGATGTTTTCACCACCTTGGCACGACTTTCGCCGATGTCGCCAGGGAACAACCGCCGGCCGATCGCTTTCCCTTGAGTGCTTGACGGAGGCGCGGCTGGTGACGGCGCTCAGGATCGGCTGCTCGGGTTGGGCCTACCGCGATTGGGTGGGGCCCTTCTATCCGAAGGGGACCAGGTCCAAGGACCTGCTGACCTTCTACGCCAGCCGGTTCGACACCACCGAGATCAACGCCAGCTTCTATCGCCTGCCCAGCGCCAAGGTCGTGGCTGGCTGGGCGGCCTCGGTTCCCAAGGACTTCTGCTTTTCCTGGAAGGTCAGCCGCTACATCACCCACAACAAGAAGCTCCGCGACTGCGCGGACTCCATCGATCTGGTCTACGATCGGATGAGCGGGCTGGGAGACCGGGAGGGGCCGTCGCTGATCCAGTTGCCGCCCGGCCTGCGGCGGGACGATGCGCGTCTCGCCGATTTCCTGGACCTGCTGCCACGCGGCCGTCATGTGGTCGAGTTTCGCCACTCCAGTTGGTTCGAGAAGAGGGTCTTCGACCTGCTGGCCGACCGTGGGGTCAGCCTCTGCATTTCCGACCATCATCATGCGCCCGCGCCCTGGGAGAAGACCGCGCCCTTCGTCTATGTGCGTGGTCATGGGCCGGGCGGCCGGTATCGCGACCGCTATCCGCAAGCAGAGCTCAAGTCCTGGGCGGTCCGCATCCGGCGCTGGAGGCGGCAAGGGGCCGATGTCTACGCCTACTTCGACAACGATATCAAAAGCGCGGCGCCGGCTGATGCGGCCCTTCTCAAGCAGTTGATCGCAAGCTGAGCCGGAGCAATTGTCGTTTTCTTGCGGGCAGAACGGGCCTATATGACGTTCTGCTTGATCGCACCGCCCGGCCGAAAGGCCGGGCGCCGTCATTTTGGAAAGACCGTTATGACCGACATTCTGATGCCGAAGGCGACCGCCGTCTGGTTGGTCGACAACACGTCCCTCACCTTCGATCAGATCGCCGACTTCTGCGGCCTGCACCCGCTGGAAGTAAAGGGCATCGCCGACGGCGAAGTGGCGCGCGACATCCGCGGCGCCGACCCGATCGCCAATGGCCAGCTTTCGCGCGAGGAGTTGGACAAGGCGCAGAACAATTCGAAGTACCGCATGAAGGCTCAGAAGAGCCGTCACGCCGAACTGCTGAAGCCGGTGAAGAAGGCCCCGCGCTACACCCCCGTGTCGCGCCGTCAGGACCGTCCGGACGCCATCGCCTGGTTCATCCGCAACCACCCGGAAGTGGCCGACAGCCAGATCGCCCGCCTGCTCGGCACCACCAAGGCCACCATCGACCAGGTGCGCAACCGCAGCCATTGGAACGCGGCCAACATCAAGCCGGTCGATCCGGTCACCCTCGGTCTCGCAACCCAGCTCGAACTGGACGCCGTGGTGCGCAAGGCCGCCGAAAAGAAGGCCAAGGACGACGCCCGTCGCGGGATCGTCGACGGCCCGACCCTGGAGCCGGCCTCCGAGACCGGCGCCGCCTTCGCCGAAGACGACCAGCCCTACGAGGCGGAGCGTCCGCTGTTCGACCAGGGCGAGGACGACGAGGACTAGGTCCGAAAAGGGGGCTGCGCGGCAAGCGCAGCCGACCCTGTCGGTCGCCTCCGGGGACCCGTGGAAGCGACCGAGCAGGGCCGTCTGGCGTCCGGCCCCACCCTCGCGGACTGGAAGTGAAGGTCGCTAGTGGGCTTGTGCGCCCAGGGCTTCCATCTCTTCCTTGAGCTTCAGCTTCTTGCGCTTCAGCTCCTTCAACCGCATGGCGTCCGCAGCCGGTCTCATGGTTTCTTCCCGGATCGCCTGTTCGAGATTCTGATGCCGGGCGCCAAGTTCACGGATACGGGCTTCGACGGCCATGACGTGTCATCTCCTTGTCGAATTACTTCGACTAAGGAGTGAACACCCGCTGGTTTGGCCTGTCAGATCACATATGTTTGCAGTCCGGCATCGGCCGCGGACGCCTTGAAACCGGGCGCGGAGTGACAAGTCATGAGCAGTCATGGGCAGTTCCGGGCATGAGCGGTTCTGAGCGCTCGCGCCTGGTGGTCGGTGTCTCCGGCGCCAGCGGCGTGGTCTACGGCCTGCGGGTCTTGGACGCCTGCCGCGAACTGGGCGTCGAGAGCCACCTGATCTTCTCCAAGGCCGCAGCCCTGACCCTTTCCCAGGAAACGTCCCTGACCTTGGCCGAGGCGCAAGGCCGGGCGGACGTGGTCCACAAGGTCGGCGACATCGGGGCTTCGATCTCCTCGGGCTCCTTTCCGACCCTGGGCATGGTCATCGCTCCCTGCTCGGTCCGCTCGATGAGCGAGATCGCCACCGGCGTGACCTCGTCCCTCCTGACCCGCGCCGCTGACGTCACCCTCAAGGAGCGGCGGCCCCTGGTCCTGATGGTGCGCGAAAGCCCGCTGCATCTGGGCCACCTGCGCACCATGGTCCGGCTGGCGGAGATGGGGGCGGTGATCGCCCCGCCTTTGCCGGCCTTCTACGCCAGGCCGACCAACCTGGAGCAGATGGTCGACCAGTCGGTCGGTCGAGCCCTCGACATCTTCGGCCTCTCTTGGCGGCCGGTGCGCAGATGGGGCGTCGACCTCGGGCCGCTCGCGGATACGGAGGCCTGACTTGGCGATCTGGGAGTGGGCGCTGGGCGCTTATGCGCGTCCCGATGTCTCCGAGGCCTGTCTGGCCCTGCAGGACGATCACGGCCAGAACGTCTCGCTCCTGCTCTGGGCCGTCTGGGCCGAGACCTCCGACGCCAGGCTGCTCGCTTCCGCGGCCCAGACGGCGCGGGCCTGGGAGGCCCGGGTGCTCGCGCCGATCCGCGAAATCCGCCGGCGGCTCAAGCCCTCCTTTCCGCCCATCGACGAGCGGGCCCGTGAGGGCCTGCGCGAAGACATCAAGGATGCCGAGCTGCGCGCCGAACGGGTGCTGCTGGAGACCTTCGAGCAAATGACCGAGAGGCCGGGGGGCACGCCGGCCCTCGAGGCTCTTCGAGCGGCGTCCCGCGCCTGGGGAAAACCGGCTTCCGACGACGCCCTGGCTCGCCTGGCGCGCGCCCTGAGCTAGCGCGCGTTCCGCAAAAGTGGAAACCGGCTTTTGCGATCAGAACGCGCTCAACCTTTTGAATCTAGAGCACGATTCAGCGATCGGACGATTCCGTCCGATCGCATCGTACTCTAGGCCGGCGTGGGTCTGCGTGGCATGATGGCGTCAGTGCTGGGGCGGGTGATGGCATGAACGACGACGACAGCAACGATCCTGAGGCCAGGCTCGAGGCCCGGCTCCATGCGTTGACCCAGGAGCATGCCGACCTGGGCGTGGCGGTCGACGCCATCGCCGTGTCGCCGGTGCCCGACATGATGGTCATCGCCCGCCTGAAGCGGAAGAAGCTTTCCCTGAAGGACGAGATCGAGCGCCTCAAGGATCAGCAGACGCCCGATATCATCGCCTGACGGGGCCTAGCCCATCTTGAAGACGCAGAACTTGTTGCCGTCCAGGTCGCGGAAATAGGCGCCGTAGAAGTTGGGCATCCGCTCGCCGGGCGTCCCTTCGCAGGCGCCGCCGGCGGCGAGGGCGGCGGCGTGCACCTGGTCGACCACTTCGCGCGACGGGCTGGCCAGCGCCACCATGGCGCCGTTGCCGGCCGAGGCCGGGCCGCCGTCATAGGGCGTGCAGACGGCGATCGCCCCGGCGCCGCCTGGCGCGCCATAGAACTGCATCCGGTCGCTGGCCATGGAACGCTTGGCGCCCAGCGGGGCGAGCACGGCGTCATAGAAGGTCTTGGATTTCTCCAGGTCGTTGGCGCCGACCGTCATGTAGCCGATCATGGTGTTTCCCCTTTTTCTGCTCTGTTCGAGCCGGGGACCTTTAGCGCGGTGACGTGTGCGTCATGGAAGCGACTTCTGCCTGGCGGCCGACGATCGAGCCGCGCCGCTCGCGCTTGCTGATGAACATCGAGGCGTCGGCTTCCGACAGCAGCGAGTCCGCCGCCAGCTCCTGGGAGATCTCCCGCACGCCGAAGGAGATATGCAGCGGGGCGGTCCAGGCGCCGAACCGGATCGGCGTGGCCTCGATCGCGCCGGCCAGGGCCTCGGCCTTGGCCATGGCGGTCGGACGGTCGGCCTGGGCCAGGATGACCGCGAATTCGTCGCCCCCCATCCGCCCGACCACGTCGCTCTCGCGCACATGGGACAGCAGCCGCTCGGCGACCGCGCACAGGCAGGCGTCGCCCGCGGCATGACCGTAGCGGTCGTTCACCGCCTTGAAGTCGTCCAGGTCGAAATAGACCAGGCTCGCCGGCGATCCGTAGCGCTGGGAGAAGGTCCGGACCCGCGCCAGCTCGCGCATGAAGGCGCGCCGGTTGAGAAGGGGGGTCAGCGGGTCGCGATCGGCCAGTTCCTCCATCTCGCCGAGCCTGACCTTGAGCCGCGCCACCTCGCCACGCAGGTCGTCGATCTCCGACAGCAGGGTCAGCAGGGCGGCCTGAACCTGCGGGGTCAGCTCGGCCTCCGACAGGCCAAGGAACGCGGTCCTGTCCACCTGAGCGGCCATCCGGGCGGCCGCCTGGGCGCCGGCGTGTACAAGCGCTCGCTTGCGGATCGCCGAGAATGGCTCGGTGCGCGCGCTGGTGACCTTCATGACAGCCCTTCAAAGCCCAGCCGTAAACCCGGCGCTAACCATATCGATTAGGAAATTGAACCTCCTCGCTTGCGGGCGCAAGGGCGGCGCCTATACTCCGCGCCTTTCCGCGAAGGGGCATTGGGGAATGAGCGCAGGAAACGCGCCGGTCGCCATCATCATGGGCAGCCGCTCGGATTGGCCCACCATGAAGGCTGCAGCCGACTGCCTCGAAGCCCTCGGGGTGGCTTACGAGGCCAAGGTGGTGTCCGCCCACCGCACGCCCGACCGCATGTACGAATTCGCCAAGGGCGCCAAGGCGGCCGGCTTCAAGGTGATTATCGCCGGCGCCGGCGGCGCAGCGCACCTGCCGGGCATGACCGCCTCCCTGACCGAGCTGCCGGTGCTCGGCGTTCCGGTCGAGTCCAAGTCGCTCAAGGGCATGGATTCCTTGCTTTCCATCGTCCAGATGCCAGGCGGGATTCCGGTCGCCACCCTGGCGATCGGCGAGCCTGGCGCCCGCAACGCAGGCCTTCTTGCCGCCCAGATCCTGGCGCTTTCGGATGAGGCCCTGGCCCAGCGCCTTGCCGACTTCCGCGCGCGCAACACGGCGAGCGTCGCCGAAACCGTCGAAGACTGAGCACGACCATGCCCGCCCTGCCTCTGCCCCCCGGCTCGACGATCGGGATTCTCGGTGGGGGGCAGCTTGGACGCATGCTGGCCCTGGCTGCGGGGCGTCTCGGCTTCGACGTCGCCATCCTCGAGCCCGAGCCCAATGCGCCGGCCAGCCGCGTCGCCGCCCATACGGTGGTCGGCGCCTATGACGATCCGACCGCCCTGGCCGAGCTGGCCAAGCTGGCCAGCGTCGTCACCTACGAATTCGAGAACGTCCCCGCCGCGGCGGTCGAGCACCTGACCTCGCTCGGCGTGCAGGTCGCCCCGGGGGCGCTCGCCCTGGCCGTCGCCCAGGACCGCGTGGCGGAGAAGACCTTCCTCAACGGCGCCGGCGTCCCGACCGTCGCCTTCGCCGCCGCCGACAGCGCCGAGGCTGCGCGCGAGGCGGTCGCGGCCATGGGCGCGCCGGTCCTGATGAAGACCCGCCGCGAGGGCTATGACGGCAAGGGCCAGCGCTGGGTCGAGCACATCGCCGACGCGCCGGCCGCCTTCGAGGCGGTGGGCGGCAAGCCGGTGATCCTGGAAGCGCCCGCCGACTTCGTGCGCGAGCTCTCGATCATCGCCGCCCGCGGCCGCGACGGCGGCATCGCCGTCTATCCCCTGGCCGAGAACCACCACGAGAAGGGCGTCCTGCGCCGCTCCTTCGCCCCGGCCGAGGTCTCCAAGGACACCGCCGCCCAGGCCGAGCGCATCGCCGCCCAGATCCTCGGCGCCCTCGACTATGTGGGTGTGATCGGCATCGAGCTCTTCGAGATGCAGGGTGGCAAGCTGCTGGTCAACGAGATCGCGCCCCGGGTCCACAACACCGGCCACTGGACCATGGACGGCTGCGAGGTCGACCAGTTCGAACAGCACATCCGCGCCGTCGCCGGCTGGCCGCTCGGCCCGACCCACGCCCACGCCAGGGTCGAGATGCTGAACCTGCTGGGGGACGAGGCCTCCGCCTGGGCCAAGCTCGCTGGCGAGCCCGAGACCCGCATCCACCTCTACGGCAAGCACGAAGCCCGCCCCGGCCGCAAGATGGGGCACATCAACCGCCTGCGGCCCTTGTAGGGTTTGAGATCGGAGCGGCCTGGCCTGACGGCTGTCCGCCCCGAGCGCGTCTACCCCTCCGCCGGGATCGCCGACAGCGCCTCTTCCAGTTCCAGGAAGCTCGGCTGCGCGCCGGAGGGCACGCTGCCGCGGCCGATCTCCACCGAGATCTGGGCGGCGTTGCCGTGCAGGTGCGCCACCAGCACCGACTGGATGATCTTGTAGTAGGAGCCTTCCTCCTCCACGACCTCGCGCAGGCGGTTGGCCATCGGTCCGACCAGGCCGTAGGCGAGGAACACCCCGAGGAAGGTCCCGACCAGGGCCGAGCCGATCATCCCGCCCAGCACTTCCGGCGGCTCGGTGATAGCGCCCATGGTCTTGATGACCCCCAGCACGGCCGCGACGATGCCCAGGGCGGGCAGGGCGTCGGCCAGGCTCTGCAGGGCGGCCGCCGGCGCCAGCGCCTCGTGATGGTGCTTCTCGAGCTGCTTTTCCATGGCGTCCTCGACCTGATGCGGGTCCTCGAGGTTCATGGTCATCATCCGCAGGGTGTCGCAGATGAAGTCGACGGCGAAGTGGTCCTTCATCACCTTGGGGAAGCGCGCGAAGATCGTGCTCTCCCGCGGCGTCTCGATGTGGCTCTCCAGGGCGATGACGCCCTTGGATTTCATGGTCTTGGTCAGCAGGAACAGCAGCGAGAGCAGGTCGCGGTAGTCGTTGGCCTTCCATCTCGGCCCGCTGAACACCTTCCCGAAGCCCGCCCCGGTCCCCTTGATCACCGGCAGCGAGTTGGCGATCAGGAACGAAGCGACGCCCGCCCCGCCGATCGCCATCATCTCGTGCGGAAGGGCATGCAAGATCACCGCGAGGTTGCCTCCGGAGATCAGAAAGCTCCCGAACACCAGTGCGAAGAGCAGCACGATGCCGATAATCTGAAACATAGGAAAAAGCGTCCCCGCGACTGTCGCCGGCCACCATGCAGATTAATGCTTAATGGCCCGTATGTTCCTGCGGAGAGCGTTTGCGCATCGGCTCGGGGCGGCTTAACAGCCTTCGCATGCCCAAGTTCGTTTCAGCGCCCGCGGGTCTGCCGAGAGGCGTCTTCGCTACCATTTTCGGCGTCTCCCTGGTCACGGCCATGGGCAATACCGGCATGATATCCGTATTGCCGGCCATCGGCCGTTCGATCGGCATTCCCGATCCGATGGTGGCGGCGATCTTCTCGCTTTCGGCCTTGCTCTGGGCCGCCTCTTCGCCCTTCTGGGCCAAGGCTTCCGACCGCTACGGACGCAAGCCCCTGATGCTCATCGGGCTCTCCGGGTTCATGGCCTCGATGATCGCCTGCGGCCTGGTGGTCAGCGCGGGGCTGCTGCATCTGGCGACGCCCATGGTGATCTTCGGCCTGTTCCTGTTGGCGCGGGCGCTGTTCGGCCTGTTCGGTTCGGCCTCGAACCCCGCGACCCAGGCCTATGTGGCCGAGCACACCGCGCCCGAGCAGCGCACCCAGTCGATGTCGGCCCTGGCCGGCGCCTTCGGCCTCGGCACCGTCATCGGCCCCTTCGTCGCGCCCCTGTTCGTAATTCCTGGGGTCAAGATCGACCTGGCCGGCCCCTTGTTCGGCTTCGCCCTGCTGGCGGCGGCCATGCTGTTCGTGGTCTGGAAGTTCCTGCCTGAAAGCACCCACATGCCCGCCGCGCCGGTGAAGGCTGAGCCCGCCATCGGGACCATGGCCGGCGAGGCGGTCATCAAGGAAAGCCCCATGTGGCTGGACCGCCGGGTGCGCCCCTTCCTGATCTACGGCTTCATCGTCGCGGTCTGCCAGACCGCCCAGGCCCAGACCCTCGGCTTCCTGATCATCGACAAGCTGCACGTCAGCCCGACCGCGGCCCAGGGCTACATCGCCATCGCCATGATGTTCGGCGCGATGGCCGGCCTGCTGGCCCAGTGGGGCATCATCCGCATGTTCGATATGACCCCGCGCCAGCTCCTGCGTTGGGGCGTCGGCGTGGCCGCCCTCGGCAACCTCATCGTCGCTTTCCAGCCGAGCTACGCGGCCGTCGTCGCCGGCTACGCCATCGCCAGCCTCGGCTTCGGCCTGGCCCGGCCCGGCTTCACCGCCGGTTCCTCGCTGGCGGTCGACATGCACGAGCAGGCCCGCGTCGCCGGCGCCATCGCCGCGGTCAACGGGGTCAATGTCGTGCTCGCCCCGGGCTTCGTCTGGCTCTATGAGCACGTCGCCCCGGCTCCGTTCCTGATCTGCGCGGCCCTGCTGGCCGGCATGCTGGTCTTCGCCTTCCGCAACCAACAGCTCCGCAACGCCGACCCCATGCCCGCCACCCGGGCCGACGCGGCCATCGCGACCCTGGAAAAGAGCGACGAAGGCGGGGTTTGAGCGCTTGGGGTCTAATTCCCCCGCGTCATCCCGGCTTCGGCCGCGGGCCGAAGACCGGGACCCATGAACACCAGATTTCTCAAATGCGGCTAAGCGGCGCCGTCTTCGTCGAGCACGGCGCGTATGGGTCCCGGTCTTGCTTCGCAAACCGGGATGACACCTTCGTTTCGGGGGGCGGCGTCTGAGGGGCTTCTCTTTGACGAGCGCCTCAGTTCTGCGCCGGCAGCGCTCCGGCCTCGACGTTCAGCCGCCGCACCATCTCCGCCGAGAGGTAGCCGTCGGCCACTAGGCCACGGGCCTTCTGCCAGGCGCGCAGGGCGGTTCGGGTGTTGACGCCCACCACCCCGTCAGGCGCGCCGGGGTTGAAGCCCAGCCTGGCCAAGGCCGTCTGCGCCGCGATCCGGTCGCCGATCGCCATCGGCTGCTCCACCGGCCATGCCGCCACCAGCGGCCCGCCGCCGGCGAACCGGTCGGCCAGCAGGCCGATGCCCAGCGCATACGAGGTGGAGTTGTTGTACTTGCGGATCGCGAAGTGGTTCGGGAACAGCAGGAAGACCGGCCCGCTCGCCCCGGCCGGCGCGACGAGCTGGGCCGGCGCTCCCTGCTCTGACGGCTTCCAGGCCTGTCCGTCCGCCGTCCGCACCCCCAGGCCTTCCCAGTAGCTCACCGGCTCCCTCGGGCCTTCCGTCAGGCTGTAGTCGAAGCCCTGGGGCAGGGCGACTTCCCGCGCCCAGGCGCCGCCGCGTTGCCAGCCGCCCTTGGCCAGCAGGTTGGCCGCCGAGGCCAGGGCGTCGTTGGGCGAACGCCAGATGTCGCGCCGGCTGTCGCCGTCCGCGTCGACCGCTGTGGAGAGATAGTTCGAGGGCAGGAACTGGGTCTGGCCCATGGCGCCCGCCCAGGAGCCTTTCAGTTGCGTCCTGGTGGCCTCGCCCGACTGGATGATCCGCAGGGCCGAGATCAGCTCGCCCTCGGCCCAGGCGCGCCGGCGGCCGTGATAGGCCAGGCTCGACATGGAACGGACCACGTCGAAGTCGCCCTGGACCGCCCCGAATGCGCTCTCCATGGCCCAGACCGCCATCAGGATGTCCCGGGGCACGCCGTACTGCTGCTCCACGCTGTCCCAGAACGGCAGCTCGACCCGATAGCGCTGGCCGCGGGCGATGCGCTCGTCGCTGACCACGCCCTTTATATAGTCGCCGATCGGCTTGGAGAATTCCGGCTGGGCCGAGTCCAGGCTGATCACCCGCGTGTTCGGGGTCAGGCCGGCCAGCTCGCGGTCCACGACCATGGTCGAAAGCCCTGCGGCGACCGCCTTGCTGCGGAAGGCGTCGCGCCAGGCGTCGAAGCCCGCATCGCCGGAGGTCGCCGGGGCGATCGGCGCGCTGGGCTGTGCAGGCGCCTGGGCGCTCGGCGCCGGTTGCGGGGCGTGCGGCGCAGGGGACGGGGCAGGGCTCGCGCAGCCGGCGAGCAGGAGGACAATAAGAACGCGACGTGCCATGAAGGTCAGCCTAGCGGCGCCCGTAAAACCCCTCAATCACAAGGCCGTCATGGCTTTCGCGTTGACTCTTCTGGCCCCGGCCCGTATACGCGCCCGCTCTTAGACAACAACCGGACCTGGTCCGGAGTACCCGAGATAGGTCCATGAAGGTCAGAAGCTCGCTCAAGTCGCTCAAGACTCGCCACCGCGACTGCAAGCTGGTGCGTCGCAAGGGCGTCGTCTACGTCATCAACAAGACCGACCCGCGCTTCAAGGCCAAGCAAGGCTAAGATGTCTGGTCAGCGTGCGCTGGAACCGGCGCACGCTCTACGACAAGGTCTGAAGGAACCGGCCGAAATCGACCGGTTCTTTTTGCATGTCCGCGCCACGAATAGGCGGCCCGCGCTTCAGGCCCGCGGCCTCCTCTAGTCAGCCGTTCCGGACCAGCTCCAGGAACTCCTGGCGCGTGCGCGGGTCGTCGCGCACCACCCCCAGCAGGTGGCTCGTCGTCAGGCGCGAGCCGGGCGTGTTCACCCCGCGCATGGTCATGCAGCTGTGCTCGGAGACGATGACCACGCCCACCCCCTTGGGCTGCAGGATGTCCTGGATGGACTCGGCGATCTGCGCCGTCAGCTTCTCCTGGATCTGCAGCCGCCGGGCGAAACCGTGCACCACCCGCGCCAGCTTCGAGATTCCCACCACCCGGTTCGACGGCAGGTAGCCCACATGCGCTTTGCCCAGGAACGGCAGCATGTGGTGCTCGCAGAAGCTCACCACCCGGATGTCGCGCAGCACCACCAGCTCGTCATAGCCGCCCACCTCCTCGAAGGTGCGCTCCAGGTATTCGCGCGGGTCGCTCTCATAGCCCGAGAACAGCTCCTTATAGGCCCTCGCCACCCGCGCCGGGGTGTCCAGCAGGCCCTCGCGGTCGGGGTCGTCGCCGGCCCATTCGATCAGGGTCCGCACCGCCGCCTCGGCGTCTTCCTGGGTCGGCGGTCTTTTGGGTTCGGTCATGTGGGCGTCTCCGCGTCGTCCGTCTGAACGGCCGATCATGGCGAAGGTTCAGCGCGGCGGATGACAGCGGGCGGCCGTCCCGCTAGTTTCCGCCGCCTCCCTACAAACTCGAGCCTTACGAGACGCGTAACCCATGTCCGACGACAACGCCCACGGCGACATCCTGAACCAGGCCGCCCAGGGCCAGCTCAAGAGCATCATCGAGCGCATCGAACGCCTGGAGCAGGAAAAGTCGGAGATCGCCGAGCAGATCAAGGAAGTCTTCGCCGAGGCCAAGGGCAACGGCTTCGACGTCAAGGTGCTGCGCAAGGTGGTCCGCATCCGCAAGCAGGACCGCGCCAAGCGGCTTGAGGAAGAAGCCATCCTCGACCTCTATCTCTCGGCGATCGGAGAGATTTGAAGCGGGCCCCGCCCGATCGAAAGGCGCAGGCCAAGCGGGCCGCGCTGAACGCACTGAAGCGCGTCCGCCGCCAGGCGGAGCGCGCCGAGGTGAAGCTGTCCGACTGGGAAGGCGAGTTCCTCGGCTCGGTCGAGGACCGCGTAAAGACCTACGGCCGCGCCTTCGGCGACCCGGAAAAGGGCGGTGCGGGCGAGGCGCTCTCGGTCCTGCAGGCCGTGAAGCTCAGGGAGATCGCCGCCAAGGCCAAGGGCGAGAAAAAGCCCTTCAAACGGCGTCCCAAGTCTTACTCGGAAGATTAGACACAACGTGTCGCCCCGGTTTGCGAAGCACGGCCGGGGCCCAGATGCGCGCCGGTGCATGTGGATCCCCGACACGCTCAAGCGGCCGAGGACGACGATCGCAGAAGGATTGAGTCGGACCTTCTGCCGACAGCTCCCCCAACGGGGGCGCGTCTAGCTCGGAACCGGTGGCGGACGAGCCCCTCAGGCCGCCGCCGTGTCGCCCTCGCCGCCGGCGCCCTTCACCACGTCTTCCAGGCCCTGCTCGCGGACCTTGCGGTAGAGGGTCGAGCGGCCGATGCCCAGGCGCCGGGCGACCTCGCTCATGTGGCCGGCATAGATCTCGATCGCCAGGGCGATAAGGTCGCGCTCGATCTCCTCGAGGGTCCGCAGATGGCCTCGGGCGTCCAGGATCCGCACCGGCGGGTCGTGCGGCATCTCGGCGACCAGTTGTTCGGCGGTCGGCAGGGTCTGGGGCCGCTGACTGGCCACCGACTCGACCTCGGGCGGCGGGGCCGCGACGCCGGAAATGGCCGGGAAGTCGTAGGCCTGCAGATAGGGCGCGTCGGCCAGCACGATGGCGCGATAGACCGCGTTCTCCAGTTGGCGGACGTTGCCGGGCCAGTCGTAGCCGGTCAGCAGGGCCAGGGTCTCGGCCGAGGCCCCGACGACGCTCTTGCCTTCCTCGACGTTGAACCGGCGGATGAAGTGGTCGACCAGGGCCGGCACGTCCTCGCGGCGGTCGCGCAGGGCCGGGGCCTCGATCGGAAAGACGTTCAGGCGATAGAACAGGTCCTCGCGGAAGCGGCCTTCGTTGACCGCCTGGGCCAGGTCGCGGTTGGTGGCCGAGACGATGCGCACGTCCACCTTCACCGAACGCTTGGAGCCGATCGGGTCGATCTCGCTCTCCTGCAGCGCCCGCAGCAGCTTGACCTGCATGTCCAGCGGCAATTCGCCCACCTCATCGAGGAACAGGGTGCCGCCGTTGGCCTCCTGGAACTTGCCCAGGTGCTTGTCCGTCGCGCCGGTGAAGCTGCCCTTCTCGTGGCCGAACAGGATGGATTCCACCAGGTTCTCGGGCAGGGCGCCGCAGTTCACCGCGACGAACGGTTTGCCCGCCCGCTCGGAGGAGCCGTGAACCGCCCGGGCGATGACTTCCTTGCCGACGCCGCTCTCGCCGGTCACCAGGATCGGGATCGAGGACTTGGCCGCCCGCTCGCCCATGCGCTTGACCATGGTCATGGCCGGCGAATTGCCCACCATGTCCGAGAAGCTGGTGCGCCCGCTGGCGTGCTTCTTCAGGCGGTCCACCTCGCCCTTCAGCGCGCCCATCGAAAGCGCGTTGCGGATCGAGACGATGATCCGTTCCGGGCTCGCCGGCTTGACGAAGAAATCGCTGGCGCCGGCCTGCATGGCCTGGACCACGGTGTCGATCCCCCCTGTCGCGGTCAGCATGATCACCGGCTGGGCGAAATTGCGCGCGCGCAGTTCCTTCAGGGTGTCCTGGCCGCTGATGCCGGGCATCACCAGGTCCAGCAGGATCACGTCGGCGGACGCTCCCGACTGCAGGTGCTTGATGGCGGCGTCGCCGTTCTCGGCATGGGCGACGGCGAAGCCCTCGCGCTCCAGCACGGCCTGAATCAGCCGCCGTTGCGTCGGATCGTCGTCCACCACCAGAACTGTCTTGGTCATTTCAAACACCCACCTGGAACGCGGCTCGTCTTCGCCGAACGGCCGACGAGGCTCTCGTTGATCCGGTTTGATACAGCCTCTGGGTAAAGGCAGGGTTTCGGACTCCTGAGTCAGGGGTTAACGAGCGTCACCATACGAAACCGCATGGCAGGGGGTTCGGCCCTGGCGGTTGCGGCCGCCGCGCCCCGGTCCGACCATGGCCCTCAACCCAGGATAAGGACCGGTCATGTTCGTTGGACACTACGCCGCTTCCCTCGCCGCCAAGGCGGTCGTCCCGCGCGCGCCCTTGTGGAGCTACGTGATCGCGGCCCAGGCCGTGGACATCGGCTGGAGCGCCCTGGTTATCGCTGGAGTAGAAAAGGTCCGCATCGATCCGACCCTGCCCGGCAGCACCCTCGACCTCTATCACATGCCCTTTACACACAGCCTGCCGGCCGCGGTCCTGTGGGCGTTGACTGGCCTCGTTCTTGCTAGAGCGGCTAAATTCCCCTGGGGCGCGAGTATCGCCATCGCCCTGACGGTCTTCTCCCACTGGCTGCTGGATCTGGTCGTCCATCGCCCCGACCTGGCGCTCTGGCCGGGCGGGCCCAAGGTCGGGCTGGGCCTCTGGAACTACCCGGTCCCGGAGCAGGCGGTCGAGATCGGGCTCTTGGGCCTCGCCGCCTCGGCCTGGGCGTGGACGCGCGGGCGTGACGGGCGATCCCTCTCGCCGGTGCTGGTCTTCACCGGCCTGCTGGTAGCCGTGCAGGTCGTCTCCATGCTGATGCCGGGGGAGGGGGAGCCCGCCGGTTTCGCCGTCTCGGCGCTGGCCGCCTATCTGGTCCTCGCCCTTGCGGCCTGGGCGCTCGACCGTCCCCGCAAGCTGACCTGACGGCACGCTTGCCGGCCCGCGCCAACCGCGCATAGTTCCACCCAATGGCCCCGCTCAGCGGGCCAATGGGAGGCGCATCGGTGAAGAGCTTGAGGCAGGCGGCGGCGCTCGCTGCGACCATGGTCCTTGCGGCCTGCGGCCAGGACGGACTCAAAGGGAGCGCCGATGTCGACGGCGCCCGCATCATCGCCGCGGCCACCGACGGCGAATGGCTCTCCTACGGCCGGACCTATGACGAGCAGCGCCACAGCCCGCTCGACAAGATCAACGTCTCCAACGTCGGCAAGCTGGGCCTGGCCTGGATGTACGAGTTCGACACCGACCGCGGGCAGGAAGCGACCCCCGTGGTGGTCGACGGCGTGCTCTACACAACCACCGCCTGGTCGAAGGTCTACGCCTTCGACGCGAGGACCGGCGCGCTGAAGTGGTCGTTCGATCCGAAGGTCGAGGGCAAGAAGGGCTTCGACGCCTGCTGTGACGTGGTCAACCGCGGCGTCGCCGTCTGGAAGGGGCGGGTCTATGTGGGAACCCTCGACGGCCGGCTGATCGCCCTCGATGCGGCGACGGGAACGCCAGCCTGGTCGGTCCAGACCACCGACACCTCGCGACCCTATACGATCACCGGCGCGCCGCGGGTCATCAAGGACAAGGTCCTGATCGGCAACGGCGGCGGCGAGTACGGCGTCCGCGGCTATCTCTCGGCCTATGACGCGGCCGACGGCAAGCTGGCCTGGCGCTTCTACACCACGCCCAATCCCGACGGCCGGCCCGACAACGCCGCTTCCGACAAGGTCATGAAGGAAAAGGCTGCGGCCACCTGGTTCGGCGACGGCTGGAAGGCGACCGGCGGCGGCGGCACCGTCTGGGACGCCATGGCCTACGACCCCGAGCTCGACATCCTCTATGTCGGGGTCGGCAACGGCACGCCCTGGAACCATGTGAAGCGCTCGGAAGGCAAGGGCGACAACCTCTTCCTGTCCTCGATCCTGGCGCTGAAGCCCGAGACCGGCGAGTACGTCTGGCACTACCAGACCACCCCTGGCGAAAGCTGGGACTACACCGCCACCCAGCACATCATCCTGGCTGACATGAATGTGGGCGGATCGGCGCGAAAGGTGCTGATGCAGGCGCCCAAGAACGGCTTCTTCTACGTCCTCGACCGCGCCACCGGCGAGCTGATCTCGGCCAAGCCCTACGTGCCGATCACCTGGGCCTCGGGCGTCGATCCAAAGACCGGCCGACCGATGGAAAACCCCGGCGTGCGCTACGAAAACGCCGCCTCCGTGCAGATCCCGGCCCCCTTCGGCGCGCACAACTGGCACCCCATGGCCTTCAATCCGAAGGAGGGCCTCGTCTACATCCCGGCCCAGGTCGTGCCCTTCGCCTACACCCCGGACAAGGGCTACACCTATCGCCCCGGCGCCTGGAACGTCGGCACGGACTTCCTCGCCAACGCCCTGCCCAGCGACAAGGCCCAGCTCGCCGCCGTCAAGGCCATGGTGAAGGGCGAACTGATCGCCTGGGACCCGGTGGCCCAGAAGGCCCGCTTCACCATCCAGCACCCCTATTTCTGGAACGCGGGCGTGCTCTCGACCGGCGGCGGGCTGATCTTCCAGGGCGCGGCCGAGGGCCAGTTCGCCGCCTACGACGCGGCCAACGGCAAGAAGCTCTGGTCCTACAAGACCGACAACGGCGTCATCGCCGCCCCCATGACCTATGAGTTGGACGGCGAGCAGTACGTCGCCCAGATGGTCGGCTATGGCGGGGCCGGCGCGCTCTCGGCGCCGATGATGCTGCCTGACCGCCCGCGCCTGCCGGGCAGGCTGATGGTCTTCAAGCTGGGCGGCACGGCTGTCGCCCCCGCCTATCAACATCCCGAGCGCGTCGATATCGACCTGAGCGGCGTGACTTCCACGGGCGACGCCAGGCACGGCTTCGCGCTCTTCCACCAGAACTGCCAAGTCTGCCACGGCCCCAACGCCACCGGAACCTATCTGCCCGACCTGCGCCGCTCGCAGATGCTGCTGTCGGCCGACAGCTGGAAGTCGGTCCTGATCGACGGCGCCCTGGCCGACCGTGGCATGGCCAGCTTCAGCCGCTTCATCGACCCCAAGGGCGCCGAGGACCTGCGCGCCTATGTTCTCTCCGAAGCCAGGGGAGGCGCCCCCGCGATCTAGGATGACGAAGAGGGGAGCGCGCTGGCGACCCCGCACGCGAAGGTCTATCTCTGGCTCCATGAACGCTCCCGCCAAACTCGACGCCCTGCCCGAATGGAACCTCGCCGACCTCTATGCAGGTCGCGAGGACCCGAAGATCGAGACCGATCTGGCCGCCGCCAAGGCCGCCAATGACGAACTGGTCAAGCTGAAGGGCCGGTTCATCGCCCTGCGCGGCGACCCGCAGCATCTGGGCGAGGTCCTAGACCATGGGATCAATCTCTACGAGACCGCCACCAACGGCCTCTGGGGCGTCGGCGCCTATGCCGCGCTCGCCGCCTCCGTCGCCCGGGACGACGCAGCCTGGGCCAAGTTCGAGGCCGACCTGCGCGCCCGGGCCTCCCAGGTCGCCGCCGAGAGCCTGTTCTTCACCCTGGAGCTCAACCAGCTCGAGGACAGCGAGATCGAGCAGGCCTTCAAGGCCCATCCGCCCGCCGCCCGCTGGCGTCCCTGGATTCGTCGCGTGCGCCTGTCGCGGCCGCACGAACTGAGCCCGGACCTGGAGCGCATGCTCATCGACCGCGGCCCGGCCGTGGCCAACTGGACCCGCCTGTTCGACGAGACCCTGGCCCGCCTGGTCGCCAAGGTCGGCCGTGAGAGCCTGACCCTGCCCGAAGCCCTGAACCGGCTCTCCGACCCCGACGCCGCGCGCCGCAAGCAGGCCGCCCAGGGCCTGGCCAAGGCGCTGGAGGAACGCACCCCGATCCTCGCCCATTCGATGAACACCCTGGCCTTCGAGAAGCAGGTCGAGGACCGCTGGCGCAAATATCCCGACCCGGCCGCCTCCCGTCACATCGCCAACGAGGTGGACGCCGACGCCGTCGAGGCGCTGGAGGCCGCGGTGGTCGAGGCCTATCCCTCGGTCAGCCACCGCTACTACGCCCTGAAGGCCAAGGTCATGGGCCGCAAGACCCTCGACTACTGGGACCGCAACGCCCCGCTCGACACCGCCCAGCCGCGCACCTACGGCTGGGACGAGGCCAAGGGCATGGTGCTGGAAAGCTTCTCGGACCTGGCGCCCAAGTTCGCCGAGACCGCCAAGACCTTCTTCACCCACCCCTGGATCGACGCGCGCCCGCGCGCCGGCAAGCAGTCGGGCGCCTATTCGCACCCGGTCACCGCCAACCGGCATCCCTATGTGTTCATGAACTATATGGGCGAGCGCCGGGATGTCCTGACCCTGGCCCACGAACTCGGCCACGCCGTGCATCAGACCCTGTGCTCGCCGCTCGGCACTCTGCTGGCGGACACGCCCCTGACCCTGGCCGAGACCGCCTCGATCTTCGGCGAGGGCCTGGTGTTCGAACGCCTACTGGCCGGAGCCTCCAAGCAGGAGCGCCTGGGCCTGCTGGCCGGCAAGATCGAGGACGGCCTCAACACCGTCGTGCGCCAGATCGCCTTCCACCGCTTCGAGACCCGCTTCCATGCCGCCCGGCAGCAAGGGGAGCTGGCGCCCGAGGACATCAGCGCCCTCTGGCTGGACGTGATGGCTGAAAGCCTCGGCCCGGCGGTGAAGCTGAACCCCGGCTACGAGCACTACTGGGCCTATGTCAGCCACTTCGTACACGCGCCGTTCTATGTCTACGCCTACGCCTTCGGAGACCTCCTGGTGCGCGGCCTGATGGAGACGCGCCGCGAGGATCCAGTCGCCTTCGCGCCGCTCTACGAGGATCTGCTCGCCGCTGGTGGAACCCGCACCTATGTCGAGGCGCTCAAGCCTTTCGGCCTCAACCCGCGGGAAAAGGCCTTCTGGGCGGCCGGCATGTCGCAACTGGAACGCCTCGTCGACGAGTTCGACGACCTGGTGTGAGGAGGAGAGAGCCATGGCCAGCGCTGTCTCGGATCTTTGGCCACGGCTCGACTACGCGAAGGACCACGGGACCTTCGAGACCCTGCACCTGATGACCCAGGTGGTCGGCAAGGCGCGCACCGCCTGCGCGCCTTGGATCAACCACGGCTGGCAGGTGGCGCTCTATGTCTCCCCGCGCGGGTTCACCACCTCGTCGGTGCCGCATGGTCGCGACGTCTTCGATCTGGAGTTCGACTTCATCGACCAGGTCCTGCGCTGCCGGGCCAGCAACGGCTTTGCGGGGACCATCCCCCTCGGCGGCCAGACCATCGCCGGCTTCTATGACGGCGTGAGCGGCCTGCTGGCGGACGCCGGCCTGCCGGTCCGGATCGACGGCCGGCCCAACGAGATCGAGGGCGCCATCCTCTTCCGATCCGATGTGGCGGACCGGCCCTACGATCCCGACGCCGCCTTCCATCTCTGGCGCGCCCTCATCCAGATCGCCCAGGTGTTCGAGTCGTTCCGCACCGGCTTCCTCGGTAAGATCAGTCCCGTCCATCTCTTCTGGGGCAGCTTCGATCTGGCGGTCACCCGCTTTTCCGGCCGTCCCGCCCCGCTGCATCCCGGCGGGATCCCGAACCTGCCGGACGCCGTGGCCCGCGAGGCCTATTCGCACGAGGTCTCCAGCGCCGGCTTCTGGCCCGGGGGCGGCGCGATCGACTATCCGGCCTTCTATTCCTACGCCTATCCGGAACCGGAGGGCTTCCGCGGCCGCCTCGTCGAGCCGCCGGCCGCGTTCTTCCATGAGGGGCTGGGCGAGTTCGTCCTGTCCTACGAGGCGGTGCGCTCGGCGCCTGATCCCGCCGCGGCGCTGATGGCGTTCCTCTCCTCGACCTATGCGGCGGCGGCCGATGCGGGTCATTGGCCGCGCGCCGAGCTCGAATGCGATTTCGGCCGGCCGGGAGAACCCCGCGCGCTCCAACGCTAAGAAAGTAGAGCCCTTTCCAGCGGGCTCTAGGCCGCCTTGCTCAGGGCGCTGGCCAGCACGTGCTCGACGCCCCGCACGATCGGATCGGCGAAGCTCTTGCCCAGCAGGCTGGCATGGTTGGCGCCCGGCGCATGCTCCACATAGCCGAGCCTCGAGGCCTGGGCCGGCGCGACCTGCAGCGCTTTCATCCGCACGGCCTTGGCGCCATCGCCGGCCGTGACCACCGCGACCGGCAGGTCGGGATCGAACGGCTCGCGCGCCTGCCGGACAGTGCGCATCCAGTTCTGCACCTCGTCGGCCGACCACCGCGCGTGGACGGCCGAGCCGTAGACCCGGCGCTTCTCCTTCCGCGCCTCGCCCTCCAGCCCGATCAGGTCGCCGATCACCAGGGAGACCGGCCGCATGAAGCCGGCCCCGGATAAGGGCCCCACCAGCTTCATGGCGCTGCGATAGGCGTGGAATCCCAGCGCCGGCCCGCGGACGTCCATCATCTCCGGCGTCACGGCGTCCACCAGCACCAGCCCGAGCATCTGCTCGCGGTGGCGCGGCGCGAACACCCGCAGCATCAGCCCGGCCATCGAGTGACCCGCCGCCACCAACGGGCCGGTCTCCCCCAGTGCCGCCAGCAAAGCTTCGAGGTCGGCCGCGATCGCGCGGCCGTCGCGCGGCGAGGGCCCAGGATCGGAATAGCCCAACCCGGCCCGGTCATAGGCCAGGCTCCGCAGCCCCTTGGCCGCCAGCTTCTCCTGCACGATCGCCCAATCGGCCGCGCAGCCGAAGGAGCCCGCCTCCAGCAGGATCAGCGGCGCGCTCGAGGCCGGACCGGCCGCCACCGCGCGCAGGCGGCGTCCCCCGATGTCCACCAGCCGACCCCGGGACGGATGAAATCCGGCCGTCGTCATCTCAGAACCTTGAGCATCGAGCCAATCTAGACGAGGTTGCGCCCCGGTCGAGGCAGGAGTTCTTTGGGCGGATGGTGCGGTTGATCCTTGGCGTGATCGTGGGCTTGATCGTCGGCATGATCGTCATCTTCGCGGTCGAGGGGGTCGGTCACACGATCTTCCCGCCGCCGGCTGGCGTGAATTTGACCGACCCGGCCCAGATGGCCACCGTCATGTCGGTCATCCCGTTCCAGGCCAAGATTGCGATCCTGCTGGCCTGGCTGTTCGGCACGGTGGCCGGCGCCTCCAGCGCCAACCTGATCGCCGGGCGCCGCGCCTGGGCGGGCCGTATCGTGACCCTGCTGGTCCTGGCCCTGTCGATCTTCAACATGACGACCATCGTCCACCCGGTCTGGATGATGGTCGCGGCCGTGGCCGCCATCCTGGCGGCCGGGGTGCTGGCCGAGCGCGCCTTCGGCCGCCGGCGGCTCTAGACCTCGGCGAGCTTCCGGGTCGCCATCATCACGCGCTGCTGGTCGGCCGCGGCCAGAGGCAGAATCGGCCGCGGCGGTTGGGCGTCGGTCAGCCCCATGGCGTTGGCAACGGCATAGACGATCCGGTAGCCGGTCAGTTCGCGGAACAGGCCCCAGAGCGGCCCGAACGCCGCATTGATCCGGTCGACCTCCGAGACGTCGCCGGCTTGCGCCGCCCGCATCAGCTTCAGCGCCGGCTCCGGCAGCAGCCCGGCGATCACGCTGTACCAGCCGACCCCGCCGGCCAGCACCGCCCGGGCGGCGTTCCAGTCGCCGCTGTAGCCAAGGGCGAAGCCGCCCGGCAGCAAGGCGGCGAGCGCGGCGTGCCGCTCCGGGTTCTCGGCGACCGGCGCAGACGGGTTCTTCACCGCCACGATCTTCGGATGGGCCGCCAGCCTGGCGATCAAGACGTCGCTGAAGGTGAAATGGGTCGTGGTCGGGTTGTTGTAGATGCAGAGCGGCAGGTCGGTCGCCGAGGCCACCTCGACGAAGTGCTCATGGACCTCCTTCTCGCCCAGCGGCGTGTAGGACACCGGCGCCAGCAGCAGGGCGTCGGCCCCGGCCGCCGCGGCGTCCTGCGCCAGGGCGATCGCCTCGTCGGTGCGCATCGCCGCGACCCCGACCATCAGCGGCGCCGCTCCGGCCAGGGCCTGCGCCGCGACCTCCACCGCCCGCCGACGTTCCTGGCGCGGGAGGTACATGTAGGAGCCGGTGCTGCCGAGCAGGCCGACCGAGTCCACGCCGGCCCCGCCAAGGCGGCCGACGAGGCGCGCCAGGTCGCCTTCCAGCACGCGCCCCTGCGCGTCGGCGGGGGTGATGGGAAAGGCCGACAGTCCGTGGAACAGCAAGGCGAGCTCCCGTGTGCGAGGCGAGGGAAGCTCAGCTTGTAGCACCGAGCGCCTAGTTTGCGGCGACTTCCGATGGCGCGGATTTCGCTGCGGCGCAGGCCTCGTCGCAGCGGGCCACCTGCAGGGTCGCCATGACGCGGCCTTCCTTGGTCGTCTTCACCTCGCCGTCGTTCGCCTTCTTGGCCGCCATCGCCCGCGTCTTGCTGGCGGGAATCTTCGAGCCATGGACCACGCGGACCTTGTGCGAATAATAGCTCGCCGCCCGCAGCGGCAGATCGGCCAGGGTGTCGAACTCCCGGCCGATGAAGGCGGTCGGGTTGAGCGGCTTGTCGTCGCGGCGCAGCTCGAAGTGCAGGTGCGGGCCGGTCGAGACGCCGGTCGATCCGATCCTGCCCAAGGTTACGCCGGCCTTGATGGGCGCTCCGGCCTGGGCCGCCGGATCGATGCGGCCGAGATGGGCATAGAGGCTGGTGAGGCCGTGGGCGTGGCGGATCTCCACGAACCGGCCATAGGACGAACTGGTCCCCGCGCGGGTGATCATGCCATCTTCCACCGCCACCACCCTGGCCCCCGACGGGGCGGCGATGTCGACGCCCTCATGCAGTCGCCCATGGTTCTCCCAGGGCATTCGCCGCAGGCCGAAAGGGGAATTCACGCCGTGGCCGGGCACGGGCTCGGCGAAGTCGAAGGCAGGTTCGGGTTCGAGTGGTGCGGCGACCGCCGGAGCAGGGGCGGCGACGGGCGCCGGCGCAACCGCGTGGTCGGCCAGCCTGGGCGAGATCACGGCGGTCCCGTAGGCTGCGCCGGCGAGGCTCAGGGTCAGCCCGAAGGCCACCAGCCCCTCGGCCCAGAAATGGCGCATGCCGCCATGCGCGGCCAAAGTCATCGGAATCAATTGAGCGACCCCGTCCAGCGAACTTACGACGATGCCCCCCGACCCGCGGCGAGCTTAATGGGCGGCCTTCGGGACGAAAAAAGGGCGCGCAGATGAACGCGCGCCCTTCGCTGATTTCGGGATTTGGCCGCGGCCTCAGAGCGCCTTGAGGATGCCCTCGACCATCTTCTTGGCGTCGCCGAACAGCATCATGGTGTTGTCGCGGAAGAACAGCTCGTTCTCGACCCCGGCATAGCCCGAGGACATGCCGCGCTTCACGAACAGCACCGTGCGCGCCTTTTCCACGTCCAGGATCGGCATGCCGAAGATCGGGCTTTGCGGATCGGTCTTGGCCGCCGGGTTGGTGACGTCGTTGGCGCCGATGACGAAAGCCACGTCCGCCGTCGAGAACTCGGAGTTGATGTCCTCCAGCTCGAACACCTCGTCATAGGGCACGTTGGCCTCGGCCAGCAGCACGTTCATGTGCCCGGGCATCCGGCCGGCCACCGGGTGGATGGCGTACTTCACCTCGACGCCTTCCTCCTTCAGCGTATCGGCCATTTCGCGCAGGGCGTGCTGGGCCTGGCTGACCGCCATGCCGTAGCCCGGCACGATGATCACCTTGCTGGCGTTCTTCATGATGAAGGCCGCATCGTCGGCCGAGCCCTGCTTGACCGGCCGGGTCTCGACCTTGCCGCCGCCGCCCGCCGCGGCGCTGTCGTCGGCGCCGAAGCCGCCCAGGATCACCGAAACGAACGACCGGTTCATCCCCTTGCACATGATGTAGGAGAGGATCGCGCCGGAGGAGCCCACCAGCGCCCCGGTGATGATCAGGGTGACGTTCTCCAGGGTGAAGCCCAGGGCCGCCGCCGCCCAGCCCGAATAGCTGTTGAGCATCGAGACCACGACCGGCATGTCCGCGCCGCCGATCGGGATGATCAGGGTCACGCCGATCAGCAGGGCCAGCGCGAAGATCGCCCAGAAGGCCCACAGCGCCTGGCCGCCGCTCATCACCAGCACCACGATCAGGGCGATGATGCCCAGGCCGATGACGATGTTCAGCAGGTGCCGCGCAGGCAGCAGTATCGGCGCGCCGGACATGTTGCCGTTGAGCTTGGCGAAGGCGATCACCGAGCCGGTGAAGGTGATGGCGCCGATAGCCAGGCCCAGCGACAGCTCGATCAGCGAGTTCAGGTGGATGTGCCCGTCGGCGGTTGCGATGCCATAGGCCTGCGGCGTGTGGATGGCGGCGACCGCCACCAGGCAGGCGGCCATGCCGACCAGGCTGTGGAAGGCGGCGACCAGTTGCGGCATCGAGGTCATGGCGACCTTGCGGGCGATCACCGCGCCCACGCCGCCGCCGATGGCCACGCCTCCGCCGATCAGCGCCAGGGTCAGGCCGTCCAGCTTGCCCTGGCCCCAGAGGGTCAGCAGCGCCGTGCCCACGGCGATGGCCATCCCGATCATGCCGTTGCGGTTGCCCGCCTGGCTGGTGGTCGGGGAGGAGAGGCCGCGCAGGGCCAGGATGAAGAGGACGCCGGAAACCAGATAGGCGACGGCGGCGAGATTGGCGTTCATTCCCCCGAACCCCGCTTACTTCTGCTTCTTCTTGTACATGGCCAGCATGCGCTGGGTGACGAGGAACCCGCCGAAGATGTTGACCGCCGCGAAGGCCGCGGCGACCGCGCCGGCGCCCTTGGAGATCAGCACGTTCTTGGTCAGCTCCCCGTCCGTCCCGCTCGCCGCTGCGGCCAGCAGGGCGCCGACGATGATCACCGAGGAGATGGCGTTGGTGACGGCCATCAGCGGCGTGTGCAGGGCCGGGGTCACGCTCCAGACCACGTAGTAGCCCACGAAGATCGCCAGGACGAAGATCGCCAGGCGGAAGACTGTAGGGTCGACGGCTTCCATGGTTCTTCAGCTTTCTCGTATGGGCTTTGCACAGAAGGTGTCATCCCGGTTTCGGCGAAGCCGAAGGCCGGGACCCATGAACACCGGATGGCGGCGGAAGCGTCCTGGGCCGTCCTGCACGTTCAGGCGCATATGGGTCCCGGTCTTGCTGCGCAAACCGGGATGACACGCTCGTTTTGCTGCGTCGGTCGGCATCACGCCCCCAGCGACGGATGCACGACCGCCCCGCCCTTGGTGACCAGCGCGGCCTTGAGAATCTCGTCCTCGTAGTCCGGCGCGAACTTGCCTTCCTTGTCGAGGAACAGGCCCGCGAACGCGAAGAGGTTGCGGGCGTAGAGCGCCGAGGCGTCGGCGGCGATGCGGCCGGGCAGGTTGGCCTTGCCCAGGATCTTCACCCCGTTGGGGGTTTCCACGACCTCGTTCAGCCGGCCCCCCTCGACATTGCCGCCCTGCTCGATGGCCAGGTCCACCAGCACCGAACCCGGCCTCATGGACGCGACCTGGGTCGCGCTCACCAGCCGCGGCGCCGGCCGGCCGGGGATCAGGGCGGTGGTGATGACGATGTCCTGCTTGGCGATGTGGCTGGAGACCAGTTCGGCCTGCTTGGCCTGGTACTCGGCGCTCATCTCCTTGGCGTAGCCGCCGGCGGTCTGGGCGTTCTTGAACTCCTCGTCCTCGACCGCCAGGAACTTGGCGCCCAGGCTTTCCACCTGCTCCTTGGTCGCCGGACGCACGTCGGTGGCGGTGACCACCGCCCCCAGCCGCCGGGCCGTCGCGATCGCCTGCAGGCCGGCCACGCCGACGCCCATGACGAAGACCTTCGCCGCGGCCACCGTGCCGGCGGCGGTCATCATCATCGGCATGGCCTTGCCATAGGCCTCGGCCGCCTCGATCACGGCGCGATAGCCCGCAAGGTTGGCCTGAGAGGACAGCACGTCCATCACCTGCGCCCGGGTGATCCGCGGCACGAACTCCATGGCGAAGGCGGTCGCGCCCTTGGCGGCCAGCGCCTTCAGGGCGTCCTTCTCGACGTAAGGATTGAGGGTGGCGACCACGATGGCGCCGGCCTTCAGGGCCGCGATCTCCTGGTCGGTGGGCGCACGGACCTTGAAGAGGATGTCGGCCTTGCCGATCGCCTCGGCCGCGCTCGCCGCCAGGGTCGCGCCGGCGGCCTGGTAGTCGGCGTCGATGAAGTCGGCGGAGGTTCCGGCTGCGGCTTCGACCACCACCGAGAACCCGGCCCCGATCAGCTTCTTCACCGTCTCGGGCGTGGCGGCGACGCGCGTCTCACCCGAGCGCCGTTCCTTGGTGACGGCGATGGTCGTCATACGCCCGCTTCCCCCAACTCGAATTCGAACCTTGAGCTGACCATAAGAGCCGCCGCCGATCGTTGTCCAGCGAACGCCGACCCCGATTCAAACGAATGTTTGATGGGCGGCGTTCCTGGCGGCGCTGCGGGGGAGTCCAGGCCGCCAGAAAGAAAAAGGGCGGGGCCTCACGGCGCCCGCCCTTTCTCCGATTTCCGAAAGAGGGGCCCTTAGTGGGCCGCTTCGCCCTCGTGTTCGCGCAGGACGAACCAGCCGGCCACCGAGATCACGGCGCCCACGATCAGGCTGCCGAAGAAGCCGGTCGGCGTGCAGAACACCAGCACCAGGAAGACCAGCAGGGCGGCAAGGGCCAGCGAGCCCCACTTCGCCAGCATCACGAACAGGTGGTAGGTCGCGACCTGCTCTTGGATTTCCATGTCGCCGCGATGATAGTCGGAAGCCATGGTCCTGGCGTCTCTCTCTTCGAAGGATGTTATGGCCGGACTACACGAAGCTCCGGCTCGCCTCAAGCTTTCGTCTTGATCAGGCTGGCCAGACGCTCAGCAGCGAGCGCAGGGCCGCCACCAGCGCCAGCGGCTGGTCGATCATCACGTGGTGGGCCGAATCCGGAATGGCGATCTTCCGCGTGTCGGCCGGCAGCGGGCTGTGCGCGTCGCCGCGGGTCATGACCACCGAGCGGTCGCCATAGATGTGCGCCAGCGGAACCTCGACCTTCGGCTTGCCGCCAGCGGTCATGGCCTCCATCACCGAGCGGTCCAGCTTGTTCCACATGTTCGGGTCGAACCGCCAGGTCCAGCCCTCGCCCACTCCGTCCTCCAGGGGCGCGCGCTTCAGCGAGCGGCGGGCGATGAAGTCGGCGATGAACAGGTTGCCCGCGACCTGCGGCGGCATCAGCCGGAAGCGCGCCAGTGCGGCTTCCAGGGTCGGATAGACCCGCTGGGCGCGATCGGCGGTCGGAATGTTGCGCACCCGCTGGCGCTGCTCCTCGGCCATCCGCTTGCCCTCGGGGGTGTCCGGGGGCGGGCCGCCGAATCCGACGTCCACCAGCACCGCCGCGCGCATCCGCTCCGGGTGCGCGGCCGCGGCGAAGAACACCTGCGAGCCGCCGAACGAGTGGCCCACATAGATCGGCTTGCCGCCCTCATAGAGGCCCGCGGCCCGGGCGCAGGCCTCGGCGTCCTCGGCGAAATCCTGGAAGGCGTAGGTCTGGCGCCACTCCGAAGCGCCCATGCCGGCCAGCGACATGGAGGCCACGCGGAAGTCCGCCGCCAGATAGGGCGCAATGAAGCTCCACCAGTCGGCGTGGGCCGAATTGCCGTGCACCAGCAGCAGGCCGGGCTTGCCCACCTCGCCCCAGGTCAGCAGCTCGAGCTTGCTGCCCATGGAGTCCACGAGGCTGCGCTCCGGCTCCTCGGCGATGGCGTCCAGGAACCATTGCGGGGCGTCGGGCTCGCGGCCGCGGAACGGCAGCAGCGGGGCCTGGACCTCCGGCGGCAGTTCGCCGGGCGCGGTGTGGACCGGGCGGTCGTCGTCGTAATAGCCGACCGGCGCGCCTTCCTTGATCGCGGGATCCATAGCCATGTCCTAAGCGCCCCCCCGCGCTTCCCGATAGCCCGGCTTGCGCGACATCGAGCGAATGCCCTTGTAGACGGCGGTGCCGGTCAGCAGCGTGCGGTCACCGCACCAGATGCGCCCGCGCACGGTGAACAGGTCGTCCTGCTCGCCGATGATCTCGCTGGTCCCCTCGACCCAGTCGCCCATGTGGGCGCCGGACAGGAAGTCGGTCATCAGCCGGACCGTGACCCAGCCGACCTCGCGCTTGTTGGAGACCACCCGCCCCCAGGCCATGTCGGCGAAGCTCATCAGCATGCCGCCATGGCAGTTGTTCATGCCGTTGGCGTGGTGCTCCTCGACGCGGAAGGCCATCACCTCGTCCTGGGTGACGGGATCGCGCTTGGAGTAGAACGGCCCGACCGTACGGCCGAACCCCCGCTGCCAGAGATTGATAACGAAGCCGTCGGGAATGACGGCGGCCTGAACTTCTGTGAGGTCATCGGACATGGCGTCATGCAGATGAACGGGCGTTTGAAGAATGGCAAGCGCGGATCGCCAGTTCCCTATCGGCGGGACCACCCGTTAAGGTGGCGGCGCATAGCTGTTCAGGGAGAATTTGCATGCGCATCGTCGTGAGCCTGGCCTTGGCCGCCCTGCTGGCCGCCGCCTGTTCGAAGAAGGAAGACGCCGCCGCCCCCGCCGCCGAGACGGCCCGGGCTCCGGCGGCGCCCGCGACCACCGCCGCGGCCGACATCGAAGGTCCCAAGCCCGGCAAGTGGCGCATGACCACCGAGCTGGCCGCCGCGCCCCAGCCGCTGGTGGTCGAGACCTGCCTCGCCAAGACCAGCTTCAAGGAGATGCAGACCGCCCAACAGCAGTCCGACGTCACCTGCTCCGAACAGACCTTCCGCCGCGAAGGCGCCGACTTCGTCGCCCACGCCGCCTGCAGCTATCCGGGCGGCATGAAGGCCACCATCGACAGCCGCTTCACCGGCGACTTCAACACCCGCTACGTGATGGAAAGCCGCACCGTCATGGACCCGGCCCCGACCCCGGCCATGAAGGAAACCACCATCCGCGTCACCGCCGAGCGGCTGGGAGATTGCTGACCACCTCGTCGTCATCCTAGGCCTTGTGCCTAGGACCTCTCTTTCGGCTCCTGCTGCCGTCGAGACCGAGCGCCAACGCGTCCGCCTCAATGCCAGCGGCCCAAGGGATCCTAGGCGCAAGGCCTAGGATGACGAGCTGGAGGCGGGCGCCGCGGACGAAGACGACAAAATCCGTCCCCCCTTCCCGCCGATGCGGTTTCCGTCCTATCGTTTATCGGGATCAGGCGCCGGGGGACCACTTATGAGATTGCTAGAGACGGCGCTCGCCGTCGCAGCGGCGGCAGCCTTGAGCGGCTGCGCCACCGCCGCCGCGCCTTCGCACAGCGCTCAAGGCGGCAAGGCCCTGCCTAAGGGGCTCGATTCGTCCCGCAACGCCGAGGCCTTCGCCTCGACCTACCGGTCGCTGCCCAGCCGCCCGACCGCCCTGGTCGGCGCCACCATCTTCACCGGGACCGGAGAGCGGATCGAGAACGGGACCGTGCTGATTCGCGACGGCCGTATCGAGGCGGTCGGCGCCGCCGTCGTTCCCCCGGCCGCCTATGACCTCGTCGACGCCAAGGGCAAGTTCGTCACCCCCGGCCTCATCGACGCCCACTCGCACCTGGGCGTCTATCCCTCGCCCTCGGTCGACGCCCATTCGGACGGCAACGAGCTCACCGATCCCAACACCGCCGGCGTCTGGGCCGAGCATTCGGTCTGGCCGCAGGACCCCGGCTTCAACCGCGCCCGCGCCGGCGGCGTGACCACCATCATGGTGCTGCCCGGCTCCGGCAACCTGATCGGCGGCCGTTCGGTGACCCTGCGCAACATCCCGGCCCGCACCGTCCAGGACATGAAGTTCCCCGGCGCGCCCTACGGCCTGAAGATGGCCTGCGGCGAGAACCCCAAGCGCGTCTACGGCAGCCGCAACCGCGCGCCCTCCACCCGCATGGGCAACGTCGCCGGCTATCGCTCCGCCTGGATCAACGCCGCCGACTACGCCCGCAAGTGGGACGTATATCGCGACAAGCAGGACAAGGGCGAAAAGGCCGATCCCCCCAAGCGCGACCTGCAGCTCGAGACCCTGGCCGCCGTCCTCGATGGCGAGATCCTGGTCGAGAACCACTGCTACCGGGCCGACGAGATGGCCCAGATGATCGGGATCTCCCACGAGTTCGGCTACAAGATCACCGCCTTCCACCACGCGCTGGAGGCCTACAAGATCGCCGACATCCTGGCCAAGGAGGACATCTGCGTCGCCACCTGGGCCAACTGGTGGGGCAACAAGCTGGAGGCCTGGGACGCGGTCGAGGCCAACGCCCCGCTGATCCACGCCGCCGGCGGCTGCGCGATCATCAAGTCCGACGACCCCGACGTCATCCAGCGCCTGAACCAGGAGGCGGCCGAGGCCCTCGCGGCCGGCCGCGCCGGCGGTCTCGACATCTCCGAGGCGGACGCCATCAAGTGGATCACCCTCAACCCCGCCAAGGCCATCGGCGTGCAGAAGGAGACCGGCAGCCTCGAGGTCGGCAAGCGCGCCGACGTGGTCGTCTGGGACAAGAACCCTTTCTCGATCTACGCCCAGGCCGAGCGGGTCTATTTGGACGGCGGCATCGCCTACGACCGCCGCGACCCGCGCTACCAGCCCAAGTCGGACTTCGAACTCGGCCAGGGAGCGTATCGCTGATGCGCAAGCTTGCAGTCAGTCTCGCGGCGCTCGCCGCCGCCATCGCCGCTCCGGCCTTCGCCCAGACCGTGGCGATCACCAATGCCCGCATCCTCACCGCCGGACCGGCGGGCGAGATCGCCCAGGGAACTGTCGTCGTTCGCGACGGGAAGATCGTCTCGGTGGGCGCGGGCGCAGCTCCAGCCGGCGCCCAGGTGATCGACGCCAAGGGTGGAGTGGTCACCCCCGGCTTCGTCGCGCCCAACGCCTTGCTCGGCGCGGTCGAGGTCCATGCCGTCGGCAACGACCTCACCGTGGTAAATCCCGACATCGGCGCGGCGTTCGATGTCCAGTACGGCCTTGATCCAGCCTCCACCCTGATCCCGGTGGCCCGCATGGGCGGCATCACCCGCGCCATCGTCACTCCGATCTCGGCCGGCGGCGGCGGGGCCAGCTTCCATGCCGACGACGGCGAGGAGGTGTTCACGGCCGGCGGAACCGGCGGGACCGAAGCCGCGGCCCTGTTCGCCGGCCAGGCCGCCGTCATCCACCTGGGCGAGGGGCCCGACCCGCTGGTCAAGCCCAAGGTCGGCATGGTCGTGCCCTTCGGCGATGGCGGGGCCAGCGTCGCCGGCGGCGCGCGCGGGGCCCAGATCGTGGCGCTGAAGGCCGCCTTCCGCGACGTGCGCGACTACATGCGCAACAAGGCCGCCTATGAGCGCGCCGGGGTCCGCGACCTGGCTCTCTCCAAGGCCGACCTCGACGCCCTGATCCCGGTGGTCGAGGGCCGCATGCCGATCATCGCCCGGGTCCACAAGGCCTCCGACATCCGCGCGGTCCTGAAGCTGGCCCGCGAGGAAAAGGTGAAGCTGATCCTTTCCGGCGCCGAGGAAGGCTGGATGGTCGCCCAGGAGATCGCCGCCGCCGGCGTCCCGGTCATCCTCGACCCGCTCAGCGACCGGCCCGAGACCTTCCAGGTCCTGGGCGCGACCATGGAGAACGCCGGCAAGCTCGCCGCCGCCGGGGTGACCGTGGCGCTCGAAGGGACCGGCGGCGCCCACCGCATCCGCGAGCTGCGCTACAACGCCGGCAACGCCGTGGCCAACGGCATGCCCTACCAGGCGGCCCTGGCCGCGGTGACCATCAACCCCGCCAGGATCTTCGGCGTCGCCGACCAGGTCGGGTCGCTGGAGCCGGGCAAGGACGCCGACCTCGTGGTCTGGACCGGCGATCCCTTCGAACCGCTCTCCCAGCCGACCGCGGTCCTGATCCGCGGCCAGGCCCAGCCCCTGACCTCGCGCCAGATCGAGCTGCGCGACCGCTACAAGGACCTCTCCGGGCCCTATCCGGTCGCCTATCCGCGCTAGTCGCTCCGCCTGGGCGTCGGCCTCGCCGGCGCTCAGCTCTGCCGCTGCCGCTCGGCCTGGATGAAGTCGATGAACGCCCGCAGCGGCGCAGGCGTATGGCGGCGGCTGGGATAGTAGAGGGACGGGCCGGGGAAGCTCGGCAGCCAGTCCTCCAGCAGGCTCACCAGCCGCCCCTCCGCGATGTCCTCGCGCACATAGCCGTCGAAAGCCGCCCAGAACCCAACGCCGTCCAGCGCCGCCCGCCGTTGCAGCGCGATGTCGGTGGAGACAAGGCGCGGCGGAGGGTCGATCCGAACGATCTCGCCGGCTTTCTCGAACTCCCATGGGAACATGATCCCGCTGCTGAACCGCTGGCGGATCGCGGGCGCGCCGGCCAGGTCGCGCGGGTGCTGCGGTCGTCCGTGGGTCGCGATCAGTTGCGGCGCGGCCACCAGCGCATAGGTCTGCGTCCCCCCGAAGGGGACGGCGATCATGTCTTGCTCCAGATGCTCCTCCCAGCGGACGCCCGCATCGAACCCTCCGGCGACGATGTCGATGCGGCTGGACTCGCTGACGATCTCCAGCCGCACGCGCGGATGGCGCTCGAGGAAGCGCGCCACCAACGGGGCCAGCACCAGGTCGATCGCCGGCAGCGGCGCATTGATGCGCAGCAGGCCCGCCGGCTCGTCGCCCGTGGCATGCACGCCCTCCACCGCCGCGCCGATCTCGCCCAGCGCCGGCAGCAGGCGTTCCAGCAACCTCTGCCCGGCCTCCGTCGGCAGCACGCTGCGGGTCGTGCGGTTCAGCAGGCGCGCGCCAAGCTGGCCCTCCAGGTCGCGGACCGCCTGGCTCAGGGTGGAGGCCGACACGCCGCGCAGACGCGCGGCGCGGCGGAAGCTGCGTTCCTGGGCGACGGCGGCAAAGGCTTCCAGATCGGCCAGGTTCAGATTTCGCATTGTGCGGATTTCCGGACGGCCTGTGGGTGAATGGGCGGATTATCCAATGAATGGGCCAGCCCTAGATTGGCGTCAACAGAAGGAGCACCCGCCATGATCACTCGCCAGCTTGGCCGCACCGGCCCCGTTTCTTCCGCCCTCGGCCTTGGCTGCATGGGCATGTCCGACCTCTATGGCCCCGCTGACCGCGAGGCCGCCCAGGCGACCTTCGCCGTCGCCCGCGAGGCCGGGATCACTCTCCTCGACACCGGCGACTTCTACGGCATGGGCCACAACGAGCTGCTGGTGGGCGAGGCCCTGCGCCAGGTCCCGCGCGACCAGGCGATCGTCAGCGTCAAGTTCGGCGCCCAGCGCGGCCCCGACGGCGCTTGGCTCGGCTTCGACGCTCGGCCGGTCGCCGTGAAGACCGCCCTGGCCTACAGCCTCAAGCGCCTCGGCACGGACTATGTCGACATCTACCGCCCGGCTCGCCTGGACCCCAACGTCCCCATCGAGGACACGGTCGGCGCCATCGCCGAGATGGTGCAGGCAGGCTACGTCCGGCACATCGGCCTATCCGAGGTCGGCTCGGAGACCCTGCGGCGCGCCGCCGCTGTCCATCCGATCAGCGACCTGCAGATCGAATACTCCCTGATCTCGCGGGGCATCGAAGATGGCGTCTTGCAGACCTGCCGCGAGCTGGGGATCGGGATCACCGCCTACGGCGTGCTCTCCCGCGGCCTGATCAGCGGCCATTGGTCGGGCGGCAAGGATGCGGCCACCGACTTCCGCCTCCACAGCCCGCGCTTCCAGGGTCAGGCCCTGGAGCACAATCTGGGCCTCGTCGAGAAGCTCAAGGCCTTCGCCGCCGCGCGCGGCGCGACCCCGGCCCAACTGGCCATCGCCTGGGTCGCCGCCCAGGGGCAGGACATCGTTCCGCTGATCGGCGCCCGCCGCCCCGACCGGCTGACCGAGGCGCTCGGCGCCCTGGACCTCACCCTGACGCCCGCCGACCTGGCCGAACTCGAAACGATCGTCCCCAAGGGCGCCGCGGCCGGCGAGCGTTACAATCCCGAGCAGATGGCCATGCTCGACAGCGAACGCCGCTGATCTCTTAGATCCTCCCCGGCTGGGTGAGGTGGTTCGGCGCAAAGCGACGAGACGGAGCCGCCGCCAGGCGGTTTCAGCCTCGGCGTCAAGGCGCATATGCGATTTTCTCCCCCATTCATGGGGGAGGGGGACCGTCCATAGGGTGGTGGAGGGGGCGAGCGGCGCGCACGGAGCTCGGGGCTTGCCCCCTCCACCGGCTGCGCCGGTCCGCCTCCCCCGCTCCGCAGGGGAGGAAAGGAGCTACGGCCTCAGCGTCGTCCCCTTCAACCTCACCTTCACTCGCGGCCCCAGCGCCTCGGCCGAAGCCCCGACCGCCACGGCGATCTCGCCCTCGTCCACGCGCCAGCCGGGCAGGGCGGCGTCGTAACTGGCCAGCAGCCGCGGGTCGGCGGTCACGCTTACGGTCCTGGTCTCGCCCGGCGCCAACGCCACTCGCGTCCAGCCGACAAGCCGCTGGCTCTCCTGGCCGTGCGCGCCGGTGACGAACGCGTAGACCTGCGGCGTGTCGATCCCGGCCGCTGCGCCGGTGTTGGTCACCTCGAAGCTGACGCTCAAGCCGTCGCCGCCTTCCGCCGTCGGCCGCCCATGCGAGAAGCTCGTGTAGGAAAGCCCGAAACCGAACGGGAACAGCGTCTTGCGCCCGGTCTTGGCGAACCAGCGATAGCCCACGTCCGCCCCCTCCGGATGCGGAACCGAGAACCGCCCCTTGTGCTGCTGCACGCCTTCGAAGCTGGTCGGCAAGGTCTTTCCCTCCACCGGCGGGCCGAAGATCATGCTGGGGATCTCCGGCCGCACCAGGTCACTCACATCTCGCGGGAAGCTGATCGGCAGCCGACCCGAGGGGTTCGTCACGCCGAACAGGATGCGCCCGATCGCCTCGCCGCCGCGCGTGCCGGGATACCAGGCCTGCAGCACGGCGGAGACCTGATCCAGCCAGGGCATGAGCACCGGCGTCCCGGTCTCCAGCACCACGACGATCTTGCGATTGACCGCCGCCACCGCCGTGATCAGCTCGTCCTGGCCGTTCGGCAGCGAAAGCGTTGGCAGGTCCTCGGCCTCCGTCGCCCACTGGTCGGCGAAGACGATGGCGAGATCGGCCTCGGCCGCCGCCGCGGCGGCGGACTTATGATCCGTACCCGGATTATAGCTCACCTGCAGGTTCTGCGCCCGCTCCTGAATGGCCGCCAGCGGCGCCGATGGATGGTAGGTGACTTGCGAAAAGGCCGAGGAAGGCCCCATCGACACCTTGAGTTCCAGCCCCGCTCCGCCGACCGGGATCACCTGCGAGGACCCGCCGCCGGACAACACCCCGACGTCCGCATGGGCGCCGATCACCGCGATCTTTCGAACGCCTTCTCCGATCGGCAGCGCGCCGTCGTTCTTCAGCATCACGATCCCGGCCTCAGCCGCGGCCTGGGCGATGGCGCCATTGGCCTTGTAGTCGATCTCTCGCCGCTCGGCCGGGCGGTCGAACACGCCCTTGTCGATCAGGCTGCGCAGGATGCGGTGGACCATATCGGCCAACCGCTCGAACGGGACTTCGCCCTGCTCAACCGCGGCCTTCAGAGCTGCGCCGAAATAGACCTCGCGGTCGAGCTGCTCGCCGCTCTCCTGGTCCAGGCCGGCCAGCGCCGCCTTGACCGTGGAATGCACCGCGCCCCAGTCGCTCATTACCCAGCCGCGGTAGTCCCAGTCGCGCTTGAGCACCTGGTTCAGCAGGAAGTCGTTCTCGCCCGCCCACTCGCCGTTCACCCGGTTGTAGGCGCACATGACCGAGCCTGGATCGCCCCTCTCGATAGCGATCTGGAAAGCCAGCAGATCGCTCTCCCGCAGGGCTCCCTCGTCGATCTCGGCGTTGACCACGTGCCGGCAGGTCTCCTGGTCGTTCAGGGCGAAGTGCTTGATCGTGCAGACGATGTCGTTCGATTGCGCCCCGGCGATCGCCTCGCCGGCCAGCACCCCGGCCAGCAGCGGGTCCTCGCCCAGGTACTCGAAATTGCGGCCGCAGCGCGGCTCTCGGGTCAGGTTGACCCCGCCGCCCAGCAGTACGTTGAAGCCCTTGTCCCGCGCCTCGGACCCGACCATCGCCCCGGCCCGATAGGCGAGTTCGGGATCCCATGTGGAGGCCAGCGCCAGGCCGGAGGGCAACCCCGTCGCGCCGTCTCCCGGCCGGACCTTCCGGGGGTTGGCGATCCCCAGGCTCGCGTCGGTCTCGTTCAGGGGCGGTATGCCCACCCGCGGCACGCCAGGAATGTAGCCCGCGCCCATGGCCGCATCGCCCGGCGGGGTGTCCAGCATCGCCGGCATCGGCCCGTGGACCAGCGAGATCATCTCGTCGAGGGTCAGCGCCTCGACCAGCAGCCTGGCCCGCTCGTCCGCCGACAGCGCCTTGTCCATCCAAGGCTGCATCAGGCCGCCGCTTCCGGCTTCAGCGTCTCCCGAAGCTGGCGCTTGAGGAACTTGCCGCTGGCGTTTCGCGGCAGCGGATCGTTCAGGAACCAGATGTACCGGGGGATCTTGTGCCGGGCGAGCAAGCCGCCAAGGTGGTCGCGCAGCTCATCGGCGGTCAGCTCCATGCCCGGTCGCAGCACCACGGCCGCCCCGACCTCTTCGCCCAGCCGCTCGTCGGGCGCCCCGAACACCGTGGCCTCGGCCACCGACGGATGTCGAAAGATCGCCGCCTCGACCTCGGCGCAATAGACGTTCTCGCCGCCGCGCAGGACCATGTCCTTCTTGCGGTCGACGATGAAGATGAAGCCGTCCTCGTCGATCCGGGCGACGTCGCCGGTGTGCAGCCAGCCGTCGGTGATGGATTCGGCCGTCGCCTCGGGCCGGTTGATATAGCCCTTGATGACCGGCGCGCCCTTGACCCACAGCTCGCCGACCTGGCCGGGCGGCACGGTCTCGCCGTCGTCGTCGACGCACTTGACCTCGAAGCTCGGCATGGCCGGGCCGCAGCTCTCTGGCTTGTCCACGAAGAAGTCGGCCGAGACTGCGGTGATGATCCCGCTGGTCTCGGTCATGCCGTATCCGGTGTTCGGCCGGGCGGTCTTCACCTGGCCGTCGATCTTGCCGACTAGGTCCGGCGGCAATTGCGCGCCCCCTCCGCCGAGGGTCATCAGGCTGGAGGTGTCGGTGGTTTCGAAGTCGGGGTGGTTGATCAGCTCGCGGGCCATGGTCGGCACGCCGCTCATGGCGGTGATCTTCTCCCGCTTGATCAGCCTCAGGGCCTCGCCGGCGTCCCAGCGGTACATCAGGACGAGTTTGCCGCCCGCCGCCGTGGTGGCGTAGGCTCCGCAGTTGTTGGCGGTCACGTGGAACAGCGGCGTGGTCAGCAGGCCTGCCGGGATCGGCGCGGCGGCCGGGTTCGGAGCCACCCCCGTCGCCTTGGCCACGGCCAGTCCCTGCACCTGGGCCGAGAAGCCCATGTTCAGCAGGTTGGCGATGCAGCCGCGATGGGTGAGCTGCGCCCCCTTCGGAACCCCGGTCGTGCCCGAGGTGTAGAAGATGCAGGCGTCGGCGTCCGGATCGACGCTCACCTCCGGCATGGCGCCGCCGCCGGCGATCACCTCGGCATAGGGGATCACACCGGTCGGCGCTTCGGTCCGCACGGCCACCACCTTGGCGCCTCCCGTCATCGACGGGCGCTCCAGGATGCGGGCCAGGCGCTCGGCGTCGGCGAAGATGACCTTGGGCGCGGAGTCCTGCAGCGCGTACTCCATCTCGTCGGTCACCCACCAGGCGTTCATGCCCACCGCCGCGACGCCGGTGGAGACGCAGGCCCAGTAGATCAGCAGCCATTCGGGATAGTTGCGCATGGCGATCGCCACCCGGTCGCCCGGCTTCACGCCCTGTTCGAACAGCCAGGCGGCGATGGCGTTCACCTGCGCGTGGGCCTGCGCATAGGTCAGCCGATCCTGGTCGTAGACCAGGTAGTCGCGGTCGCCATAGGCGGCGGTGGAAAGCCAAAGTTCTCGCACCGACGGCGGCGCGTTCTTGAACATGCGGATCATGTTTCCGCGCACCGGGATCTCGACGACCTCGAAGGGCGCGCCGGGCGCCGTCAGTTCCGACCAGGCCTCTTTCAGCTCGCGATAGTGCATGGGCTCCCCAATGTCGTTGTTCGGCGAGGGGTCTTCGTCGCCGGCTGAGCAACACGACAAAGGCCGACGTTACGGAACGCAAGAGCCTTTGATCCGAGATAGCCTCGCCCAAGCTTGATTCCACGCCCCCAGGACGCGAATGACCCAGCCCCTCCGCATCGTCGGACTCTCCGGAAGCCTCCGCCAAGCTTCCCTCAACGCCCACCTGCTGCGGGCCGCGGCGCGCCTGGCGCCGCCGGAGCTGCAGATCGAGATCGGGACGATCCGCGGCGTCCCGCTCTACGACGCCGACGTCGAGGCGCAGGGCATGCCTGCCGAGGTCGAGGCGCTGAAGGACGCCATCGCCGGCGCCGACGGGCTCTTCCTGGTGACGCCGGAGTACAACAACTCCATCCCCGGCGTGTTCAAGAACGCCATCGACTGGCTCAGCCGCCCGCCGGCCGACATTCCGCGCGTCTTCGAGGGCAAGCCGGTCGGGTTCATCGGCGCCTCGCCGGGGGGCTTCGGCACGATCCTCAGCCAGGAGGCGTGGCTCCCGGTCCTGCGCACCCTTCGGACCGCTCCCTATTTCGGCGGCCGGCTGATGGTCTCGCGCGCCCACAAGGTGTTCGACGACGCCGGCGCCATCCTCGACCCGGTCATCGAGGAGCAGTTGCGCGACTACATGCGGGGCTTTGCCGCCTACGTCGCGGCGCAGAAGGCCGGCCGCGGGCTCTAGGCTTCGCGCGCCACCGCCCCGCAGGCCGCCAGCAGCCGCTCGCGCACCAGTCCGCGGACGGACAGCCCCGCCACCGGCGCCAGGATCGGGCAGCGCACGGCGTCCTGCTCGATCACGGCGGGCAGGGCGCCCCGCGCCTTGGCCGGGATCGCCGCCAGGGCCCGCTTCTCCGCCTCGCCCAGCCGGGCGGCGTGGCCGGTCAGCGGCGCGACGCTCATCGGAAAGTCCGCCGTCAACTCGAAGCGGCCGTCCCACACCGCCGGCCGCCCCGGCTCCAGCGTCAGCTCCGCGCCGCCGCCGCGTCCCAGCTCGCGCATGAACCGCACCACGCCCTCGCCGGCCTCTATCCGCGCTCCGGCCAGGGTGGCGACGCCGTCCTTTTTCGACGCGATCAGGCTTGCGATCCGCGCCAGCCGCTCGCCCCGCGGCGGCCGGCTCGACCCGCCGGCGCACAGGCAGGCCGCCGCGACCAGCCGGCCGGGCAGGCCCTCTCGCGGCAGGCTGACGACGCCCCCCGCATCGACCGCCGCCTCCAGCGCGCGCCTGGCGAGATCCTCCGGCAGCGCTTCCGGCTCGGCTCCGCCTTCCCGCCCCGCCGCACGCGCCCTGGCCCGCGCGAAGCGCAGATCGTCATTAGACGGATCATCTATCCAGCGCTCGCCCCGTTCGCTCAGCCAGGCTCGCAGTTCGGTCCGGCCGATCTCCAGCATCGGGCGCAGCAGGAACATCCCGCGCCCCTCGGGCCAGGCCGGGGAGGGCGCCCATTCCCGCGGCGAGGGCGTGGTCGAGCCCGCCGCCCGCATGGCGGCGGCCTCCCGCAGGTCGTCGGCCGTGTGGCCCAGCAGGACGACGCTTGCCCCGGCCTCCCGCGCGGCCTGGGCCAGCAACCGGTGCCGGGCGGCCCTTGCGGCGGCCTGCAGGCCCTGGGCCGGTTTCTCGCCTTCCCAGGCCAGCGCTCGAAAGCCAAGCCCCAGCCGTTGGGCCAGCGCCGCGCAATCCCGGGTCCAGGCCGCGCTCTTCGGATTGATCTGGTGGTCCACGCTGAGGACCAGCAGCCTGCGGCCATGAGCGGCCGCCCACTGCGCGGCCATCAGGGTCAGGGCGCGGGAATCCCCGCCGCCGGACAGGCCCACCGCCAGCGGTGCGGCCGAGCGGGCGTTCAGGCGCCGGTCGAGGACGGCGTGGACTTGCTCGGAAAGCGCGTCCGTCAGGCCGCGCACTTAGCCTGGCCGCGGGCCTGGGCCGCACGGCTCTGCACGCCGGCCGGCGCGTTCGGATAGCGCTTGGAGAGCTCGGCCAGGGTGGCGCAGGCGTCGCTCGGCTTCTTCAGCGCGATCAGCGAGCGTGACAGCTCCAGCACCGCGTCCGGCGCCCAGCTCGTCTTCGGCCAGCCACGGATGGCGGCGATGTAGACCCCGGCCGCATCGGCGTGCGCCCCGCGCGCGCTGAGCGTCTTGCCCAGCCAGTAGCGGGCCTCGGGCGCCTTGGCGTTGTCGCCATGCTGGTCCACGAAGTCGCGGAAGCCGGCCTCGGCGGCGGCGTAGTCCCCGGCCAGCATGGCCTGCCGCGACTGGCTGAAGGCCTCGCCCGCCGGCAGCCCCGCGCTCGGCGAAGGACCGCCGGCCAGTCCGCCGCCCAGGCCGTCAGGCGCGACGGTGTCGGCCAGGGCTCGGCTCTCCAGCCCGGCGATGCGGTCGTTCAGCGCCTTGTTCTCAGCCCGCAGGGTCTCGGCGTCCCGCTTGGCGAGGTCCGCCTGGCGGACGGCGTTCTCGAGCTCGCCGTTCATGCGGGTGACCGCCTGCTCCAGGTCCGCCATCCGGCGCGACACTTCCTGCAGTTGGTAGTCGGTCTCGGCCGGCTGCACGACCACCGGCTTTCCGGAGTCGCGGCCCTGGAACACGATCGACCGCAACTCGCGCACCACCTGCTCCATCTTGTCGACCCGGCGCGCGTCGCGGGCGTCCAGCGGGTCGATCGGCGTCTGGGCCAGGGCGGTCGTGGAGACGAGGGCGAGGGCGAGCGGCAAAGCCAGGCGGGCGAGCTTCATGGAGGGCATCATCTGTGGGACGGACGGCCAAAATGGGGCTTCCCCGCCCATAGGCCAGCGGATGGAGCCAGCCGGCGGAGGAATGCAGAAGAGGGGACCCGAAGGCCCCCTCCCACGATGTCCAGACGGGCCTTACTGGGCGCCGCTGGTGATCGCGGTGTGGGCGTTCCGGTTCTTTTGGAACGCTTCCTCGTCGGAGCCTTCAGCGATCGGACGCTCCTTGCCGAAGGAGACGGTCGAGATGCGCGAGGGCGCGACGCCGCGCTGGACCAGGTACTCGCGCACCGAGTTGGCGCGACGTGAACCGAGGGCCAGGTTGTACTCGCGGGTGCCGCGTTCGTCGGCGTTGCCTTCGATGCGGACCTGCACGTTGGGATAGCGCACCAGCCAGGCGGCCTGGGCGTCGAGGATCGGGGAGGCGTCGGCGCGGACTTCGTACTGGTCGAAGTCGAAGAAGACGCGGTCGCCGACGTTGACGACGAAGTCCTGGGTCGAGCCCGGAATGACCGACGAGGTCGGGGGCGGCGGCGCGGGCGCAGGCTCCGGAGCCGGAGCAGGGGCCGGCGCCGGCGCCGGTTCCGGCGCGGCCGGCTTCGGCCGCGAGGCGCAGGCCGTCACCGAAACGGCGGCGGTCGCGACGAGCGCGAGTCGAAGGGCGTGCTTGATACTGAAGCTCTGCACGAGGCTTCTCCTATTCATAGAGTTACGACGACGGCGGGTCCCCACAGCCAGTTTCAGCTTCTATCCGGGTTTTTTGACACCGGACATTTGAAAAGGCCGCGAAAGCGGGAAAATTACACCTAACAAGACTTTAATTCAGGAGCGGCGACCAAGCCGGGTCCGTCCCTGAGCCCGGGTACGGCGCAGGCCGCAGAATCCGGCCCGTCACGTCCACAGTCCACAAACGCGGTCCAGCTCCAGGCGTTTCACGACTGAACATCAGAACTCTGCCGTTGGGCGCCCAGGTGGGGCCTTCGTCGAGGTAGCTGCTGGTCAGAATCCGCTCGTCCGACCCGTCGGGGCGCATGATCCCGATATGGAATTCGCCGCCGGTCTGCTTGGTGAAGGCGATGTATTCGCCGGTCGGGCTCCAGACCGGCGTAGTGTAGCGGCCCTCGCCGAAGGAGATCCGCCGGCTTCCGCCGCCGCTGGCGCCCATCACATAGAGCTGGGCCGTGCCGCCGCGGTCGGAGTTGTAGACGATCTGCGAGCCGTCCGGAGAGAAGGAAGGCGAGGTCTCGATCGAGGCGTCGGTGGTCAGGCGGCTGGACGAGCGGCTGCGCAGGTCCATCACATAGATGTCGCTGTTGCCGGCCCGCTCGACCGAGAAGGCCACCCGGCCGCCGTCCGGCGAGAACCGCGGCGCGAACACCATGCCCGGGAAGTTGCCCAGGGTCTCGCGCCGCCCGGTTTCCAGGTTGAACAGGTAGATCGACGAACCGTCCGGCCGCAGGGCCATGTAGGTGATCTCCTGGCTGGTCGAGGAGAACCTGGGCGTCATGACGATGTAGGAGCCGTCGGTCAGATAGCTCGGATTGGCCCCGTCCTGGTCCATGATGGCCAGTTGCTTGCGGCGGTTCAGCTTGCCGCCGCTCTCGGAGACGAACACCACGCGGGTGTCGAAATAGCCCTTCTCCCCGGTCAGCCGCTCATAGACAGCATCGGAGATCTTGTGCGCCACCCGCCGCCAGTTGTCCGGCGTCGAGGTGAACTGCAGGCCCAGGAGCTGCTGCTCGGAATAGACGTCCCACAGGCGGAAGTTCACCGTCAGCCGGCCGCCCTCGACGGTCACCTGGCCGTTCACCAGGGCCTGGGCGTTGATCGACTTCCAGTCGGGGAAGCGCGGCTGGACGTTCACATCCATGCCCTGCTCGATATAGGCGCTCTGCGGGATCGGGGCGAACAGGCCGGACCGCTCGAGGTTGCCGGTGATCACCTGAGCGATCTCGGCGCCCTGCTGGCCGCCGAACGCAGGGATCGCGATCGGCATCGGCTGCACCTCGCCGCGGTTGATGTCGACCTCGACCTGGGCGTGGGCCGCAGGAGGCAGGGCTGTGGTCGACAGGAGCGTCGCCGCGATGGCCAGGGCCAGGGTCTTCAGGCGCATGGGACGGATCTCCATTTAGGAACAGGCGTCTCTGGTGTTGAAGTTCAGAATGATCGGGTCGCCGTAAAAGCTGCGAGGCACGTTCGGAAAGGGCGCTGCGGCGTAGACCGCTCGGATCGCCCGCTCGGCGGCGGCGCGGACCACGGCGTTGCTGGAGCGCTCGGCCCCGCCCGCGGTCACCTCGCCGACCACGCGGCCGCCGGTCCCGAGCGTCACGGAGAGCTTCAGCTTGACGTCGCGGCCGCCCTCCACCGCGCAGTTCGGGTTCCAGCGCCGCTCGATCTCGCCGCTCATGCCGGAGATGGCCGCGGCGGCCTGGCCGGTGCCCAGGTCAGGGCGCGCCTGCTGGGCCGTGGCCGGGCGCGAAGGGCCCTTGGCGGCGGAGGAGCGCTGCCCTCCGCTCTTGGCGACGCTGGCGGCCAGGGCGTCCAGGTCCAGGCCCTTCTCGGCCTTGGGCGCAGGCTTGGCCGGAGTCTTGGCGGCTGGCTTGGGCGCGGGCTTCGGCGTCGGGGCCGGTGCGGGCTTGGCCTGCGGCGCTGGCTGGGGCGCGGCCTTCGGGGTCGGCTGCGGCGGGGTTGGGACCGGCTGCGGCTCAGGCGCGGCCGGCGGGGTCGGGGCGTCCGGGACCGGCTCCTCGGTCTGGGCCGGCAGCTCCTCGGGACCCTCGACCGCGGGGGCGAGGTTGGTCGAGGGCGCGTTGGCCACGATGTTGATCGGCACGGCGCTGCCCATGGGAAGCTCCTTGCCCCACGGCCACCCGATCAGCGCGACCGCGAAGATCCCCACGTGCAGCAGGGCGGAGGCGACCATCGCCCCGGAAAATTCGGACCGTTCACGGGCCATCGGCGCCTCAGCGCTGTTCGCCGCCCGACGACGGTCCGCCGGTGTCGGTGATCAGGTTGATGCTGGTGAAGCCCGAGGTCGACAGCGCCGCCATCACCTGGGCCACGACCTGATAGGAGGCGCGCCCGTCGGCCCGCACATAGATCGGCTTGGCCTGGTCGTCGCCGGCCATGGCCCGCAGCCGCGGCGCCAGGCTCCCGAACGGCACCGCGTCCTCCTGGATGAACACCGAGCCGTCCTGGCGGATCGAGACCGTCAGCGGCTCCTTGGGGTCTTCCATGGCCCCGGCCTCGGTCTTCGGCAGCTCGATCTCCACGCCGCTGGTCAGCAGCGGGGCCGAGACCATGAAGATGATCAGCAGCACCAGCATCACGTCCACCAGCGGGGTGACGTTGATCTCCGACAGCGCGCCGCGGCGCGCCCGCCCGCGGCGGCGGCGCGAGGCGGCCGGTGCGGAAAAGGCGTCGTGCGAGGAAAGCGCCATGGCCCTTAGCCCCGCTCGGCCAGGCGGCGCTGGATGGCGGTCGAGAGGTCGTCGGCGAAGCCCTCCAGCCGGCCGGCGTAGCGGCCCGCGTCGGTGGAGAACTTGTTGTAGGCGATATAGGCCGGGATGGCGGCCATCAGGCCGATGGCGGTGGCGAACAGCGCCTCGGCGATCGACGGCGCTACGACCGCCAGGTTGGTCGACTTCTCGACGGCGATGGCCTGGAACGCCTTCATGATCCCCCAGACGGTGCCGAACAGTCCGACGAAGGGCGAGGCGGTGGCGACGATGGCCAGCGAGCCGAGCCCGTTCTCCACCCGCGCGCTCTCACGGGCGATGATGTTGTCCAGCGAACGGTCGATGCGCTGGATCAGGAAGGCGGTCTGGTTCTCGCTGATCAGGCCCCGCTGGCGCGCGTCGCGCCATTCCTTCAGCGCGCCCTGCAGCATGCGGGGCAGGGCGGCGGTGGGCCGCTCGCCGGCTTCGGCGGCGATGTCCTCCAGCGGCCGGCCGGACGAAACCTTGTCCTCGAAGTCGTTGGCCTGCCGGTTCAGTTTGGTCAGCCGCACGGTCTTGTCGATGATCACGGTCCAGGACCACAGCGAGGCGAGGATCAGCCCGACCATCACCAGCTTCACGACCCAGTCGGCGCGGATGAACAGGCTGATGAAGCTGAAGCTGTCAGCGGTGATCGGGGCGGCTTCCATGCTCTCCTGGGACTCCGTTTGGTGGCGGCGCACGACTTTCAAGCCGCGCCCGGTGGCGAACTTAAGGCCGTGCGGTCTGGTTAACCGGCTTCTAACGCCGAAATAGTGAAGGCGCCTTTACGGAAACCTTAAGCAAACAAGGGGCGGAGGGTTTCCAGCATGCCCGCCGGCGGTTTGCGCGGCCGGCCCTGCAGGTCGATGCAGGCGGCTTCCACCTTGGCCGCGCAGACCAGCTCCTCGTCACGGGTGATTCGCTGGCTGATGAACAGCCGCGGCCCCTTGGCGGCGTCATAGGTGGTCCGCACCGCCAGGGCGTCGTCGATCCGCGCCGCCCGCTTGAACTCCAGCTCCATGCGGACGATGGCGAAGGCCGCCGGGTCATCCCGGTCCAGCAGGTCGGCGTGATGGACGCCCGCCACCCGCAGGAAGTCCGAACGCCCACGCTCGAAATAGCGGACGTAGTTGGCGTGATAGACGACGCCGGTGAAGTCGGTGTCCTCGTAGTAGACGCGCACCGGCAACACATGCTCGCGCCCGTCGATGACGCCGGCGGTGGGGATCGGGGTCTGCATGCCCGCAAGCATTACGGGCGCAGGCGCATCTTGAACAGCCGCCCACCTTCTCCCTCCCCGTCGGGGGAGGATCTCGTTGCCCTTCTCCCGCAAGGGGAAGGGCGCGAGCCCCTACTCCACCTGCCCGACATCGCGCACTGCGCCGCGGGCCGCGTTGGTGGTCAGGGCCGCATAGGCGCGCAGGGCGGGGGAGACCGTCCGCTGCCGGCTGGCCGGCTTCCAGGCGGCGGCGCCCTTGGCCTCCATGGCCGCGCGGCGCTGCGCCAGCACCGCGTCCGGCACGTCCAGCTTGATCACGCGCTTGGGGATGTCGATGACGATCCGGTCGCCGTCCTCCACCAGGCCGATGGCGCCGCCCTCGGCCGCCTCGGGGGAGACGTGGCCGATCGACAGGCCCGAGGTCCCGCCGGAGAAGCGGCCGTCGGTGATCAGGGCGCAGGCTTTGCCAAGCCCTTTCGATTTCAGGTAGCTGGTCGGGTACAGCATCTCCTGCATGCCCGGCCCGCCCTTTGGGCCTTCGTAGCGGATGATGACCGCGTCGCCGGCCACGATCTTGCCGGTCAGGATGGCGCTGACCGCCGCGTCCTGGCTCTCGAACACCCGCGCCGTTCCCTCGAAGGTCAGCAGCTCTTCGTCGACCCCCGCGGTCTTCACGATGCAGCCGTCGTCGGCCAGGTTGCCCGCCAGCACCGCCAGCCCGCCGTCCTGCGAGAAGGCGTGCTTGGCCTCGCGGATGACGCCGCCCTGCCGGTCGAGGTCCAGCTCCTTCCAGCGGCGGTCCTGGCTGAACGCCATCTGGCTTGGAACCCCGCCCGGCGCGGCCTTGAAGAAGGTCTGCGCCGTCTCGCTGTTGGTCCGGCTGATGTCCCAGCGCTCCAAGGCCTCGCCCAGGGTCTTGCTGTGGACGGTGGGCAGGCCGGTGTGCAGCAGTTCGGCCCGGTCGAGCTGGCCGAGGATCGCCATGATGCCGCCGGCCCGGTGGACGTCTTCCATGTGCACGTCGGCCTTGGCCGGGGCGACCTTGCACAGGCACGGCACCTTGCGCGACAGCCGGTCGATGTCGGCCATGGTGAAGTCGACGCCCGCCTCGTGGGCCGCGGCCAGCAGGTGCAGCACGGTGTTGGTCGAGCCGCCCATGGCGATGTCCAGGCTCATGGCGTTCTCGAAGGCCTCGAACGAGGCGACCGAGCGCGGCAGCACCGAGGCGTCGTCCTGTTCGTAGTACTTCTGGGCCAGGTCCACGATCAGCCGGCCGGCCTCCAGGAACAGCCGCTCGCGGTCGGCGTGGGTGGCCAGCACCGAGCCGTTGCCCGGCAGCGACAGGCCCAGGGCCTCGGTCAGGCAGTTCATCGAATTGGCTGTGAACATCCCCGAGCAGGAGCCGCAGGTCGGGCAGGCCGAGCGTTCGATGGCCGCGACCTCCTCGTCGCTGATCTTGTCGTCGGCGGCCGCGACCATGGCGTCGACCAGGTCCAGCGCCACTTCCTTGCCCTTCAGGACCACCTTGCCGGCTTCCATCGGCCCGCCGGAGACGAACACCGTCGGGATGTTGACCCGCAGCGAGGCCATCAGCATGCCGGGCGTGATCTTGTCGCAGTTGGAGATGCAGACCATCGCGTCGGCGCAATGGGCGTTGACCATGTACTCGACGCTGTCGGCGATCAGTTCGCGCGAGGGCAGGCTGTAGAGCATGCCGTCGTGGCCCATGGCGATGCCGTCGTCCACCGCGATGGTGTTGAATTCCTTGGCCACGCCGCCGGCCCGTTCGATCTCGCGCGCCACCAGTTGGCCCAGGTCCTTCAGGTGGACGTGGCCCGGCACGAACTGGGTGAACGAGTTGACCACCGCGATGATCGGCTTGCCGAAGTCGCTGTCCTTCATGCCGGTGGCGCGCCACAGGCCGCGCGCGCCGGCCATGTTGCGGCCATGGGTGGTGGTGCGGGAACGATAGGTCGGCATGGCGGAACCCTCAGGCAAATCTCGCCAACCAGATAGCCAATCGCCGGCTCATGGTGAAATATATTAGGGCGTGCTGATTAAGTCGCTCGGGATATAAGTCATGGATACCCGCCAGCTCCGGCACTTCCAGGCGGTGGCCGACACCCTGCACTTCGGGCGGGCGGCGCAGCAGCTCGGCATGACCCAGCCGCCGCTCAGCCAGTCGATCATGGCGCTGGAGCGCGAACTCGGCGCCCCCCTCTTCGTCCGTACACGGCGCAGCGTCGCCCTGACCCCATTCGGCGCCCAGTGGCTGGTCCACGTCCGCGCGGCCCTGGACGGCCTGGGCCGCCTGCCGGAGATCGCCCGCCAGCTCCGCGACGGCGAGGCCGGGGCGCTGGAACTCTCCTTCGTCAGCACCGCCGACTACAGCATCCTGCCGACCCTGGTCCGCCGCTATTCGGCCCTCTATCCCGAGGTCGAGATCGCCCTGACCGAGGCGACCAGCGACGTTCAGATCGCCACCCTGCTGGACGGCCGCGGCCATGCCGGCATCGTCATCCCGCCGGCCGACGCCGCCCTGCCGCAGGAACTCGCCTACCGCCGCCTGCTGGTCGAGCCCCTGATCGCCGCCGTGCCCGAAAGCTGGATCGAGGAGGGACGCCTGGCCCATTCCGGCGACCGCCTCGCGCCCGAGGCGCTGGACGGCGCGCCGGTCATCATCTTCCCGCGCCGCTCTGCGCCGGCCTTTTACGACCTGGTGGTGTCGACCCTCACCGCCATCAGCGGCGGGGCGCGGATCGTCCAGGAGGCGATCCAGATGCAGACCATCATCAGCCTGGTCTCGGCCGGCCTCGGCGTGGCGCTGGTCCCGGCCTCCTTGCGCAATCTCGCCCGCACCGGCGTCCGCTACATGCGCCTGCCGGGCGAGGGGCCCTATCTCGAAAGCGGCGTCGTCTGGCGCGCCGCCGACACGACCCCGACCCTGGCCCGCTTCCTGGCCGTGGCTCAGCCCTGAGCTACTCGTCGAACAGCGTCGGCTGGCCGCCGGGCGTCGGCTGCGGCGGCGGGGTCAGGCCCAGGTGCGCATAGGCCTTGGCGCAGGCGATCCGCCCCCGCGGCGTGCGCTGGATGAAGCCCTGTTGCATCAGGAACGGCTCGATCACGTCCTCGACCGCGTCCCTGGCCTCGGCGATGGCGTAGGCGATGGTCTCCACCCCCACCGGCCCGCCGCCGTAGTTCTCGATCATCGCCTGCAGGTAGCGGCGGTCTAGGGAATCCAGCCCGGCCTGGTCGACGTCCAGCCGCGCCAGCGCCCGGGCTGCGGCCTTGGCGTCGATGATCTCCACCC